>NZ_JBSHAY010000003.1:0-582815 GCF_053611725.1 Streptomyces sp. NPDC054783
CGCGGCCGGGGCGCACCACCCCACGATCAGTGCCCGCCGACAGCGAGTTCGTAGTCGCCGATCAGGTCGCCGAGCAGGGTTCCGGCCATCAGGTCACTGGTGACATGACCGGCCATGTAGAGGCGGGAGTAGAGGACCTGGGACCGCATCCACTCGTAGTCCCCGGCCCGGTGCGGGCAGAGGGCGCTGAGGATGGTGACGGCCGCGGCCGAACGCGCCGCGTGCCGGGAGGGGTAGGAGTACGGGCCCCTGGCGCCGGGCGTGATGTGCTTGTCCGGGCGCAGGGTCGGGTCCAGGACGTACGGGGCCGGCTGCTCGTCCTTGGCCGCCAGTTGGTCACTGATCGTCTTGGCCAGCGTCAGGGCCGCCTTGAGCTCGGCCTTCTCCGCGGTGCCCCGCGCGGCGGGGACGAGTTCGGTCTGGTCGTGGAGGTAGAGCTTCCAGATGTCCTTCTTGCCGTTGAGCTCCAGCCAGGCGGCCGCCTTCCTCCCCGCGGCCGTACGGGCCCTGGCGAGGGCCTGGACCTGGTGGAGTTCGGCGGTGCGCTGCTTCGCCGTGGGCGGCGCGGGGACCTGCCGGGCGGCCCAGGCGGCGAACGCCCTGTCGTCGCGGGTGGTGCCGTGTGCCTTCTTCCACCGGGCGAAGAGGGCGTCGGCCTTCTGGCGCTGCGCGTCGGCCGACTTCCCGATCGGCGCGATCGCGGTGTCGGTGAAGAGCGCCGGGGGCGGGCTCTGCTTGATGCGGTCGGTCGCCGAGAGTTTCAGCCCGGGGAAGCCGATGGCGGCCAGCTGCGGCCGCAGCAGACCGAAGGAGGCGGCGGCCACGGCGATCAGCGCGATGACGGCGTACGGCCATTTGATGCCGCGCAGGACGTTCATGCGGCGGGTGTCCTTTCCAGGAGCGGGGCGGGCCTCGCCTCGGAGGTGAAGTGGGTGCGGGCGAGCCGGCGGACGTCGTTGTCGGGCAGGCCGGGGGTGAGCAGGGACCGGCCGACGATGTACTTGCTCAGGGAGACCGGCCGGGCGCCCAGGCGCAGCAGGAGCCGGTCGGCGGGGGCGGGCCGGGCGGCGCCCTTGGTCTCCACGAGGACGTGCCCCGGGTCGAGGGCGGCGGTGCGGTCGCCGTGCCGGCAGGTGAGGCCGCCGTCGAGGGTGACGCGGGTGCCGTGGTCCAGGTCGGCGAGGGCCGCGCGGACATAGTGGATCTCCGCGGCGGGGGACAGCGCCGCGGTGGTGACCGGGATGTCCGCCTCGCGCAGCACCCGGTCCACGAACTCGGCGGCGCGGGCGTCCAGTCGGCCGTAGTGCTCGGCAGGGGCACGCAGGGCGTGCTTGACGGTGGCCCCGCGGCCGTCCTTCGTCTTCACCTCCACCCGGCACAGCCCGTCCTCCGCGTACAGGCGGGTGCGGACCTTCCAGCGCCGGCGGCGGCGCTGGACATGGGCCCGCCAGGCGCCGAGCTGCTCGGTGTCGAAGTAGGTGCTGAGGTAGCCGGTCGTACGACGGCCGGCCAGGTCGAGGACGTGGTGGCTGTCGGCGAGCCGGGCGACGAGGTCGCGGGCGCGGTCGAGGGGGAGCAGGTACTTGCGGTCGGTGCGGTGCTGGAGCGCGGCCGCCGCGTCGACCTCGGCGAGCGTGGCACCGCGCAGCGCGGTGAGGCCGAGGCCGGCCGCGAGCGAGGAGGTCATACGACGGTCACCTGCTCGCGCGACCCGGCGTCCGGCGCGGGGCCGGGTTCGCCCGGCAGGACGTCCTGGGCGGCGGCGGTCTCGCCCGGTACCGCGGCGTAGCGGGCGGAGACCCGGGTGGTCTCGCGCACGTAGTCGACCTCGTCGACCTCGACCGACAGCGGCGCCTGTCCGAAGCGGAACGCGACGTCGTGGGCGATCAGGGAGGGGTCGTCGTAGATCCGGTCCAGGGTCAGCTTCACCGTGTGGGTCGGCGGCGGGTAGGCGCGGGGGTCGTCCACCAGCAGGACCGCCAGCAGCACCACCGCGTCCAGCGCGATCACCAGCCAGCTGTCGCGCTGCGGGAGTCCGGTGCACAGGGCGACGACCAGGGACACGAAGGTGTAGGCGACGTCGCGCAGGGTGAAGGCGGCGCTGCGCAGCCGGACCAGGGAGAGGATGCCGAACAGCCCGAAGCCGACCCCGGCGGGGAACTTGCCCGCGCTGATCGTGCTCATCGCCGCGAACAGGCCGACGTTCAGCGCGACCAGGACCAGTGGCATCGCCGGGGCGCTGGGGCGGCGCCGGTAGAGCAGGCCGACCAGGACCATCAGGGCGACGACATCGAGGCCGCCGCGCGTGAGGAGGTCCGTGGGGGCGATGTGTGTGGTGATGCCCTTGGCGGCGAGCACCAGTGCGTCCATGACTGTCCCTTCCGTCCCGGCACGTCGGACGGCGGACCGGTCGCGGTCCGCGGAGCGCCGCGACGTGAAGGACGGTAGGGATGTCACATGAACACACCATGAAGCCTCACCGGCGCCCGAGGCCCGGGGTGCGGGCGGTTAGCCTGGCCGGCATGCACTACCTGGTCGTCGACGACGAGACCCGCCTCACCGACCTCGTCGTCCGCTACCTCACCGAGTCCGGACACACCGCCGAGGGCCGTTACGACGGCCCATCCGGCCTGGCCGCCGCCCGTGACCCCCGGCTGGACGCGGTCCTGCTGGACGTGATGCTGCCCGGGATGGACGGGCTCGAGGTGTGCCGGACCCTGCGCGGCGAGGGCGTCGACGTGCCCGTCGTCCTCCTCACCGCGCGGGGCGCGATCAACGAGCGGGTCGCCGGTCTCGACGCCGGCGCAGACGACTACGTGGTCAAGCCGTTCGCCCTGGAGGAGCTGCTGGCGCGGCTGCGGGCGATCTCCCGGCGCCGCCCCGACTGCTCCGGCCGCCTGAAGGTCGGCGACCTGGTCCTCGACCCCGAGCAGCAGCGGGCCTGGCGGGCGGACACCCAACTCGACCTGTCCCGGCGCGAGTTCGACGTGCTGCGGGTGCTGATGGAGAACGCCGGGTGCGTGGTGACCCGGCTGCAGCTGCTCGACGAGATCTGGGACGGCGAGACAGACCTGCGCAGCAACGCCATCGACGTGCACGTCTCCAAGGTGCGCGCGAAGGTCGACCGGGCCTTCGGCCGTACGACGATCACGACCCTGCGCGGGCGCGGCTACCGCCTGGAGACCGCCCCGTGACCCCGCCCGGCCGGCTGCGTGCCCGGTTCGGCCGGCTGCCCGTCGTCACCCGGCTCGTGCTGGCCGTCGCCGTCACCATGTCGCTCGTGCTGACCGGGACGGCCGGGCTGGTCTACTGGCGGGTGCAGAGCGCCCTCGACCGCCAGCTCCACGACGACCTGGCCACCTACCGGCACAGCCTCGACCGGGCCGTCCGCGCCGGCACCGTGCTGCCCCCGGGCCCCAGCGGCAGCCTCTGCCAGGTCCTCGACACCCGCGGCCGGGTCCTCGCCCCCAGTGCCGCGGTGGGCCATCGGTCGCTGCTCACTCCCGCCGAACTCGAGGTCGCCGTACGCGGACACGCGGTACGCCGCGACGTCGGCTCCCTGCTGCCGATCACCCCGGACACGCTACGCCTGCGGGCCGAGCGGGTCCGGGCCTCCGGCGGAGCGACCCGTGTCGTCGTCGCAGCCGTCCGCCGCGGCCATCGCGACGAGGCCCTGCGGGAACTCCTCGCCCAGCTCGCGCTCGCCTCCGGACTGACCCTGATCGCCGCCTCGTACGTCGGCTACCGCACCGCACGCGCCGCCCTGCGCCCCGTCGAGCGCTACCGCACCGCGGCCGCCGCCCTCGCCGACGGAGAGCCGAACCTGCGCCTGGACGTGCCCGCCGACCGCGACGACGAGATCACCCGGCTCGGACACACCCTCAACCGCATGCTCGACCGCCTGGAGGCGTCCGCCGTCCGCGAGCGCCGCTTCGTCGCGGACGCCAGCCACGAGCTGCGCACCCCGCTGTCCCTGCTGCGGGCCGAGGTCGACGTCGCACTGCACCGCCCCCGCTCCGCCGAGGAACTCAACCAGACCCTGCGCTCCGTGGACGCGGAGGTCCAGCGCCTGATCGACCTCTCCAACGCCCTGCTGGACCTGGAGGAACTCGGCAGCACCGGCCACATCACGCGGGCGCCGGTAGGACTGGCCGACCTGGTCGACAACGCCGTGGCCCCGCATCTGCGCACCGCCGGACGGGCCGGGCGGGGCCTGACGGCCGACGCGGCGGACACCAGCGTCGACGTCGACGCCCGCTGGCTGGTGCCCGCCATCGGCAACCTGGTCGACAACGCACTGCGGCACGGCAAAGGGGCCGTCGCGGTCACGGCCGTCGTCCACGAGGGCCGGCTGCGGCTGTCCGTCACCGACGAGGGGCCGGGCTTCCCGCCCGGGTTCCTGCCCCGCGCCTTCGACCGCTTCGCCCGCGCGGAGGCCAGTCGCACGAGCGAGGGCTCGGGTCTGGGGCTCGCGTTCGTGCAGGCGGTGGCCGTGGCTCACGGGGGTACGGTCCGGGCGGAGAACTCGGGGGGCGGGGCGACGGTCACCGTCGACGTGCCGTGCTGAGGAGCGGGCAGCCCGCCCGGCACCGGCAGGGCCGCTCCGGTGTGCGGCGGCAGCCGGCTACAGGCCCACGTCCCGGTTGCGGATGTCCTCCAGGGACTCGCGGCGGACCAGGAGGCGGGCGAGGCCGTCGCGTACGGCGACCACGGGCGGGCGGCCGACCAGGTTGTAGCCGGAGGCCATGGACAGGTGATAGGCACCGGCCACCGGTACGGCGAGCAGGTCACCGGGACGGGTGTCGGCGGGCAGTTCGACGTCGGCGGCCAGGACGTCCCCCGCCTCGCAGTGCCGGCCCACCACGGTGACCCGGGCGCGCTCCGCCGAGCCGGGGCGGCCGATCAGGCGCGGTGCGTACCGGACGCCGTACAGGGCCGGCCGCGGGTTGTCGCCCATGCCGCCGTCGACCGCCACGAAGGCGTGGCCGCCCGTGTGCTCCACGGACAGCACGCGGTACAGCGCGATCCCGGCGGGGCCCGCGATCGCCCGGCCGGGCTCGATGATCAGGCGCGGGACGGGAAGTCCGGCCGTGGCGCAGGAGTCGGCGAGTTCGGTGCGGACCTTGCGGGCCAGTGCGGTGAGGTCGAGAGCCGCCTCGCCGGGGCGGTAGGCGATGCCGTGGCCGCCGCCGAGGTCGAGTTCGGGCAGGACCAGGCCGTGCTGCTCGTACAGACGGGCCATCAGCCCGACCATGCGGCGTACGGCGACGAGGTACGGCTTGACACTGGTGATCTGCGAGCCCAGGTGGCAGTGCAGGCCGGTGAGTTCGAGCTGTGGCTGGTCGAGTATGCGGGCGATGGCGTGCTGGGCGTGGCCGTCGGCGATGGACAGGCCGAACTTCTGGTCGTCGGTGCCGGTGCGGATCTTCTCGTGGCCGCCCGCGCTGATCCCGGGCACGACACGGACCATGACCCTCTGGTGGCCGTCCGGCCCGACGGCGGCGGCGAGCCGCGCGATCTCGGCGGGGCTGTCGATGACGACCCGGCCCACGCCGAGGCGCAGGGCGGTGTCCAGGTCGTGCGGGGACTTGGCGTTGCCGTGCAGCACGATCCGCTCGGGCGGAAAGCCGGTCGTGACGGCGAGTTCGAGCTCACCGGCGGAGCAGACGTCCAGGCCGAGGCCCTCCTCGGCCGTCCAGTGGGCCATGGCCCGGCACAGGAACGCCTTCGCCGCGTACAGGACTTCGGCGTCCGGGAAGGCGTCCCGGTAGGTACGGCAGCGGTCGCGGACCTCGGCCTCGTCCAGGACGTAGACGGGGGTGCCGAAGCGGCCGGCGACCTCGGCGAGCGGTACACCGCCCACGGTGAGGTCGCCGCGGACCGGTTCGGCGGTGGAGGCGGGCCACACCAACAGGTCGGCGGCGGTGGCGGGTTCGTGGACCGTGGTCATCGTCGTCCTCCCCTCTCAGACTGCGAGAACGGTTGCCGGGGCGGACACCGGCCCGGGAGCGGGCGCGGTGAACCGGGGGTCCACCGTGAGGTGGGCGACGCCCAGCGGGGCGGTCAGGGCGCGCAGGGCCGGCTCGGCGAGGCGGATCCAGGCCTGGTCGGCGCCGAGGGTGGCGGCCAGCCGCCGCGCGGAGGTGAAGCCGACGGCCGTACGGTCGCCGAGCGGTGTGCGGAAGAGCCGGGCCGCACACCCGGCGGGACCCGGCCGGACCGGGACGTACAGGGGTCCGGCCGGGAACGGATCGGAGGGCTCGGGGTCTTCGCCGTAGCGGAGTTCTGCCATGGGTGCCTCCCGGAAGGCGGTGAGCGAGGTTCTGGAAGCCCCGGACGCGGGGAGGCGGACCGGGGCGCGGTGTCGACGGTATGCCCGGTGCCGGGGGTCCCGGGACGAGCCCTGACGTGACGCTGACGGCGATCCGGCGGGCCTTGACGGCATGCTGACGCCGCAGGTGAACGAGCGGGGAAGGGCCGTCAGAAGGGTGTCAGGAACAGGCGTACGCCCTGTTCGAGGGCTCCGGCGCGAGGTGTGATGGAGGGGATTTCCAAGGAGGAGCCGATGTCCGAGTACCGCCCGCCTTCGGCCGCCCGGGTCGTGGTGGGAGTCAGCGGCTCACTGGGCGGAGCGACCGCCCTGGGCCGGGCCGCGTACGAGGCCAGGAGCCGGGGAGCCGAGCTCTGGCCGGTGCTGGCGTGGGAGCCGCCGGAGGGGGACGCCCTCGCCCGCGGGTTCCCGTCCTCGACCCCCATGGCCGAGGAGTGGGAACGGCTGGCCTGCGAGCGGCTCGTCACAGCCCTGCGCGAGGTGTTCGGCAGCACGGACACCGGGCTGCCCGGGCAGGCGCTCGTCGTGCGGGGCGCCCCCGGACCGGCGCTGGTGCGGACCGCCGGCCGGCACGACGACCTGCTCGTCGTCGGCGCCGGACAGCGGGGCCGGCTGCGCCGGGCACTGTGGCCGTCGGTCAGCCGCCACTGCCTCGCCCACGCCACGTGTCCCGTCCTCGCGGTCCCGCCGTCACCGCTGCAGGCGGAACTGGCGGCGGTGCATCGGCGCAACGTCTGGGGGCTGCGGCCGGCTGTGCCGACATGCGGCTCCGCCGCGTGGGCGCGACCAGCGCACCCGCAGCCGAACGAACACGGCAAGCCCCCCCGAACCTGAGGTCAGGACATGGCCGCAGGCAGGCGATCCGGCGCCGTCGGCACGGCGAGCACCATGGTGAGGCCCCCACCCGGCGTGTCCTCGGCGGCCAGCGCCCCGCCGACCGCCTCCGCGAAGCCCCGGGCGACGGCGAGGCCGAGCCCGACGCCGACCCCGCGCGGAGCGTCCCCGTACCGCTGGAAGGGTTCGAAGATGCGGTCCTTGGCCTCGTCCGGAACGCCCGGCCCGCGGTCCACGACCCGCACCTCGACCCGGTCGGCGAGGGCGCTCGCGGAGACCAGGACCCGCTCCCTCGGCGGGCTGTACTTGACGGCGTTCTCCACGACGTTCGCGACCGCCCGCTCCAGCAGGCCCCGGTCGACGTACACCATCGGCAGCGACTCGGGGATGTCCAGTTCCACGCTGTCCTCGGGCACCCCGCCGAGCGCCATGGGCACGACCTCGTCGAGGTCGGTCTCGCGGATGATGGGCACCACCGTGCCGGTCTGCAGGCGGGACATGTCGAGCAGGTTGCCGACCAGGTGGTCGAGCCTGTCCGCGCCCTCCTCGATGGCCTGCAGCAGTTCCGCCCGGTCCTGCGCGGACCACTCGACGTCGTCCGACCTGAGCGAGGTCACCGCGGCCTTGATGCCGGCCAGCGGGGTGCGCAGGTCGTGGCTCACGGCGGCCAGCAGGGCGGTGCGGATGCGGTTGCCCTCGGCCAGTTCCTTCGCCCGGTCGGCCTCGCTCTGCAGCCGCTGCCGGTCCAGCACGACGGCGGCCTGCGCGGCGAACGCGGCCAGCACCCGGCGGTCGGCGGCGGGCAGCACCCGGCCGCGCAGGGACAGCGCCATGTGGTCGCCGACGGGGACGTCGACGTCCGCGTCCTCCGGGATCTCGGCCGGCCTCGGTCCCACGCTGCCGGCGCAGGTCCAGGGAGCGGTCTCGCCGGTGCGCTCCAGCAGGGCCACCGACTCCATGCCGAAGGTCTCGCGGACGCGTTCCAGCAGCGCTTCCAGAGTGGTCTCGCCGCGCAGGACGTTGCCCGCGAGGAAGGAGAGGATCTCCGACTCGGCGCGCAGCCGGGCGGCCTGGTGGGTGCGCCGGGCGGCGAGGTCCACCACCGAGGCCACGGACACGGCGACCCCGACGAAGATCGCGATGGCGACGATGTTCTTCGGGTCGGCGATCGTCAGGGTGTGGACGGGCGGGGTGAAGTACCAGTTGAGCAGCAGGGAGCCGACCACCGCGGAGGCCAGCGCCGGGAAGAGCCCGCCGAGCAGGGCCGCCGCCACCGTCAGGGTGAGGAACAGCAGCATGTCGTTGGCGAGGCCGACGTCCGGGGTGGTGCTGGTGAGGAGCCAGGTGAGCAGGGCGGGGCCCAGCACGCCCACGGCCCAGCCCCAGATGACCCGGGAGCGGCCGAGGCGGGCGCCGCGCGCCACCGGCAGTCCGCGGCCCTTGCCCGCCTCGTCGTGCGTGATGAGGTGGACGTCGAGGTCGGGACCGGACTCGCGGGCGACCGTGGCGCCGACGCCCGGCCCGAAGACGTACTGCCAGCTCCTGCGGCGGGAGACGCCCAGGACGATCTGGGTGGCGTTCACGCCCCGCGCGAAGTCCAGCAGGGCGGCCGGTATGTCGTCGCCGACGACGTGATGGAAGGTGCCCCCGAGGTCCTCCACGAGGGTGCGCTGGTCGGCGAGTTCCTTCGGGGAGGCCGAGGTCAGGCCGTCGCTGCGGGAGATGTAGACGGCCAGCACCTCGCCGCCGGCGCCCTTCTCCGCCAGGCGCGCGGCACGCCGTATCAGGGTCCGGCCCTCGGGTCCGCCGGTCAGGCCGACCACGATCCGCTCCCGCGAGCCCCAGATGGCCGACACCCGGTGCTCGCGCCGGTACTCGTTCAGGTACTCGTCGACCCGGTCCGCCACCCACAGCAGCGCCAGCTCGCGCAGGGCGGTCAGGTTGCCGGGGCGGAAGTAGTTGGACAGGGCCGCGTCGACCTTGTCCGGCTTGTAGATGTTGCCGTGCGCCATCCGGCGGCGCAGGGCCTGCGGGGACATGTCGACCAGCTCTATCTGGTCCGCGCGGCGTACGACCTCGTCCGGGACGGTCTCCTGCTGCCGCACGCCCGTGATCGACTCGACCACGTCGCCGAGCGACTCCAGGTGCTGGATGTTCACGGTCGAGATCACGTCGATCCCGGCGGCGAGCAGTTCCTCCACGTCCTGCCAGCGCTTGGCGTTGCGCGAGCCGGGAATGTTGGTGTGGGGCAGTTCGTCCACGAGCGCCACCTGGGGGCGGCGCGCGAGGACGGCGTCCACGTCCATCTCGGTGAAGACGCTGCCCCGGTAGGTGAGTTCCCGGCGCGGCACCTGTTCCAGGCCGTGCAGCATCACCTCGGTACGCGGCCGGTGATGGTGTTCCACGAAGGCGACCACGCAGTCGGTGCCCCGCTCGATACGGCGGTGTGCCTCCGACAGCATCGCGTAGGTCTTGCCGACGCCGGGTGCCGCGCCGAGGTAGATCCGGAGCCTGCCACGTGCCATGTCATCCCTCGAAGCGGTAGCCCATGCCGGGCTCGGTGATCAGATAGCGGGGCTGGGAGGGGTCCGACTCCAGCTTGCGGCGCAGCTGGGCCATGTAGACCCGCAGATAGTTGGTCTTGTTGCTCTGCGAGACGCCCCAGACCTCCTGGAGCAGCTGTTTCTGGGTGATCAGCCGGCCCGGGTTGGTGACCAGGATCTCCAGCAGGTGCCACTCGGTCGGGGTCAACCGTACGTCCCGCCCGTTCCGTACGGCCTTCTTGGCGAGCAGGTCCAGGGTGAAGTGCTCGGTCTCGACCAGTGTGGTCTCGGGGACCAGCGGGGTGTCCCCGGTACGGCGGACGGCGGCCCGCAGCCGGGCGAGCAGCTCGTCCATGCTGAACGGCTTGGTGATGTAGTCGTCGGCGCCGGCGTCGAGCGCGGCCACCTTCTCGTCGGAGGCCTGCCGGGCGGACAGGACCAGGATCGGAACGCGGCTCCAGCCCCGCAGGCCCTTGATGATGTCGACGCCGTCCGTGTCGGGCAGGCCCAGGTCCAGCAGCACCACGTCGGGCTGACGCGAGGCGGCGAGCCGGAGGGCCGTGGCACCGTCGGGGGCGGCGTCCACGCCGTAGTGACGTGCCTGCAAGTTGATGACGAGGGCCCGTACCAGCTGCGGGTCGTCCTCCACCACGAGCACCCTGGTCATGGGTGTGTGTCTCCTGTCATGCCTGCGGGAGCCGGCGCCCTCAGGCGCCGACTCCCGTCGCGAATCGCGTAAGGCGGTCACTTCTTCGCCACGAGGTCCTTGAGCGCGATGTTGAGCTCCAGGACGTTCACCTGCGGCTCGCCGATGAAGCCGAGGGTGCGGCCGGTGGTGTGCTCCTCGACCAGCTTCTCCACCGCGGCGACGGGCAGGCCGTTCTTCGCGGCGACCCGGTGCACCTGGAGTTCGGCGTACTCCGGGGAGATGGCCGGGTCCAGTCCGGAACCGGAGGAGGTGACGGCGTCGGCGGGGACGTCGGACGGCTTCACGGTGTAGCCGGGGACCGAGTTGTCCTTGATCACGGCCGCCTTGGCGTCCCCGATCTGCTTGACCAGCACCTTGCTGTCGGCGGACAGGTTGGTGGCACCCGACAGGATCAGCTTGTACTGCGTGTTGACGCTGTTCGCGCCGAGGCCGTTGGCCGGGCGGCCCTGGAACCACTTCAGGTCCGGATCCGGGGTTTCCTGGCCCTTCTTCAGTGGCAGGTTGTACGACTGCCCGATCAGCGACGAGCCGACCACCTTGCCGTCCGCCTTGATCTCGGAGCCGTTCGCCTTGTCGCCGAACAGCCCCTGGGCGATGCCGGTGACGACCAGCGGGTAGATGACGCCCGTCACCAGGGTCAGCACGAGGAGGGCCCTGAGGCCCGCCCCGAGCAACCGGACGGTGTTGGTCACGGAGTTGTTCATGGCGATCAGCCGATTCCGGGAATGAGGGAGATGAGCATGTCGATGATCTTGATGCCGATGAAGGGCGCGATCAGGCCGCCGATGCCGTAGATCCCGAGGTTCCTGCGGAGCATCTTGTCGGCGCTCATCGGCCGGTAGCGCACGCCCTTCAGGGACAGCGGCACCAGCGCGATGATGATCAGCGCGTTGAAGACGACCGCGGACAGGATCGCGGAGTTCGGCGAGGACAGGTGCATGATGTTCAGCTTGTCCAGGCCCGGGTAGACCGCCGCGAACAGCGCCGGGATGATCGCGAAGTACTTCGCGACGTCGTTGGCGATGGAGAACGTCGTCAGCGCACCCCGGGTGATCAGCAGCTGCTTGCCGATCTCCACGATCTCGATCAGCTTGGTCGGGTTGGAGTCGAGGTCGACCATGTTGCCGGCCTCCTTGGCGGCCGACGTACCGGTGTTCATCGCCACGCCGACGTCCGCCTGGGCCAGCGCCGGGGCGTCGTTGGTGCCGTCGCCGGTCATCGCGACCAGCTTGCCGCCGGCCTGCTCCCGCTTGATGAGGGCCATCTTGTCCTCGGGAGTGGCCTCCGCGAGGAAGTCGTCGACGCCCGCCTCCTCGGCGATCGCCTTCGCGGTCAGCGGGTTGTCACCCGTGATCATGACGGTCTTGATGCCCATGCGGCGCAGTTCCTCGAACCGCTCCCGCATGCCCTCCTTGACGACGTCCTTGAGGTAGATGACGCCCAGGACCCGGGCGCCCTTCTCGTCGTGGACGGCGACCAGCAGCGGGGTGCCGCCGGCCTCGGAGATGCGGTTGGCCATGCCGTCCGCGTCCTCGGCGACCGCGCCGCCCTGCTCCTCGACCCAGGCGATGACCGATGCGGTGGCGCCCTTGCGGATCTTGCGGCCGTCGACGTCCACACCCGACATGCGGGTCTGGGCGGTGAACTCGATCCACTCGGCGCCGACCAGCTCGCCCTGGTGCCGCTCGCGCAGCCCGTACTTCTCCTTGGCGAGGACGACGATCGAGCGGCCCTCGGGGGTCTCGTCGGCCAGCGAGGACAGCTGGGCCGCGTCGGCGACCTCCGCCTCGGTGGTGCCCTTGACCGGCACGAACTCGGCGGCCTGGCGGTTGCCGAGGGTGATGGTGCCGGTCTTGTCCAGCAGCAGGGTGGAGACGTCACCGGCGGCCTCGACCGCACGCCCGGACATGGCGAGCACGTTGCGCTGCACCAACCGGTCCATGCCCGCGATGCCGATCGCGGACAGCAGGGCGCCGATCGTGGTCGGGATCAGGCAGACCAGCAGGGCCACCAGCACCACCATCGTCAGGTGCTCGTGGCTGCCGACGTTCTTGAAGGCGAAGTCGGCGAACGGCGGCAGGGTGGCCACCGCGAGCAGGAAGACGATGGTGAGCGAGGCGAGCAGGATGTTCAGCGCGATCTCGTTGGGCGTCTTCTGCCGGGCGGCGCCCTCGACCAGGTTGATCATCCGGTCGATGAAGGTCTCACCGGGCTTCGTCGTGATCTTGATGACGATCCGGTCGGACAGCACCTTCGTACCGCCCGTGACGGCACTGCGGTCGCCGCCGGACTCGCGGATCACCGGAGCGGACTCACCGGTGATCGCCGACTCGTCCACCGAGGCGACACCCTCGACGACATCACCGTCACCGGGGATGACGTCACCGGCCTCGCAGACCACCAGGTCACCGATGGTCAGCGCGGTGCCGGGGACCTGCTCCTCGGTGTCCCCCACCAGGCGGCGGGCGACGGTGTCGGTCTTGGCCTTGCGCAGGGTGTCGGCCTGCGCCTTGCCGCGGCCCTCGGCCACGGCCTCCGCCAGGTTGGCGAAGATCACCGTCAGCCACAGCCAGGCGCTGATGGTCCAGCCGAACCAGTCGCCCGGGTGCTGGAAGGAGAAGACCGTGGTCAGCACGGAGCCGATCCACACCACGAACATCACGGGGGACTTGACCATCACCCGCGGGTCGAGCTTGCGGCAGGCCTCCGGCAGGGACTTCAGCAGCTGCCTGGGTTCGAAGAGTCCCGCTCCTACACGGCCCTCGTCGGGTTTGTGTCCGGTCGGCGCGTCCTGGTGGGGCGCAAGGGTGGGAGTGGACATGGAGTCCTCTTGCTTCTTGATGTCGGTCGTCATGACGCCAGCCCTTCGGCCAGCGGGCCCAGCGCCAGCGCCGGGAAGTACGTCAGACCGGTGATGATCAGGATCGCGCCCACGAGCAGGCCGGTGAACAGCGGCTTCTCGGTGCGCAGGGTGCCGGCGGTCACCGGTACCGGCTTCTGCTCGGCGAGCGAGCCGGCCAGCGCCAGCACGAACACCATCGGCAGGAAGCGGCCCAGCAGCATCGCGAGCCCGGTCATGGTGTTGTACCAGTCGGTGTTCGCGTTCAGACCGGCGAAGGCCGAACCGTTGTTGTTCGACGCGGAGGTGAACGCGTACAGCACCTCGGAGAACCCGTGCGCACCGGAGTTGAGCATCGAGTGCGGCGGGGTCGACAGGGCCATCGAGGCGGCCGTGAAGACCAGCACCAGGGCGGGGGTGATGAGGATGTAGCAGGCGGCGAGCTTCATCTCGCGGCCGCCGATCTTCTTGCCCAGGTACTCGGGTGTACGGCCGACCATCAGGCCGGCGATGAACACCGCGATGACCGCCATGATCAGCATGCCGTACAGGCCGGAGCCGGTGCCGCCGGGCGCGATCTCGCCCAGCATCATGCCGAGCATGGTGATGCCGCCGCCGAGTCCGGTGAAGGAGGAGTGGAAGGAGTCCACCGCACCGGTGGAGGTGAGCGTCGTCGACACGGCGAAGATCGACGAGGAGCCGACGCCGAAGCGGACCTCCTTGCCCTCCATCGCCCCGCCCGCGGCCTGCAGCGCCGCGCCGTGGTGCGCGAACTCCGTCCACATCATCAGGACGACGAAACCGAACCAGATGGTGACCATCGTGGCGAGGATGGCGTAACCCTGCTTCACGTTCCCGACCATCACACCGAACGTGCGGGTCAGCGAGAACGGGATCACCAGGAGCAGGAAGATCTCGAAGAGGTTGGTGAACGGGGTGGGGTTCTCGAAGGGGTGGGCGGAGTTGGCGTTGAAGTAACCGCCACCGTTGGTGCCGAACTCCTTGATCGCCTCCTGCGAGGCGACCGCGCCGCCGTTCCACTGCTGCGAGCCGCCCATGAACTGACCGACCTCGTGGATGCCGGAGAAGTTCTGGATGGCGCCGCAGGCGACGAGGATCACCGCGGCGATCGCGGCGCCCGGCACCAGGATGCGCAGCGTGCCGCGCACCAGGTCGGACCAGAAGTTGCCCAGCTCACCGGTGCGCGAGCGGGCGAAACCACGCACGAGCGCCACCGCGACCGCGATACCCACCGCGGCGGAGACGAAGTTCTGCACGGTCAGACCGACGGTCTGTACGACGTGACCCATGGTCTGCTCGCCGTAGTACGACTGCCAGTTGGTGTTGGTCACGAAGGACACGGCCGTGTTGAACGACTGCGCCGGGTTGACCGCGGAGAAGTGCAGCGAGCCCGGCAGCACGCCCTGGAGCCGCTGCAGCAGGTAGAGGAAGAGGACGCTGACCGCCGAGAAGGCGAGGACACCGCGCAGATACGCGGGCCAGGTCATCTCGGCATCAGGGTTGGCACCGATGGCCTTGTAGATCCACTTCTCCACCCGCAGGTGCTTGTCGGAGGAATAGACCCGGGCCATGTAGTTGCCGAGCGGGACGTAGACGAGCGCCAGCGCGCCTATCAGGGCGAGCAGCTGGAGCAGGCCGGCGAGTACGGGACTCATGGCGCCCGCTGCGGTAGCAGCTGATGTCACCGTCAGAACCTCTCCGGGAAGATCAGGGCGAGGACGAGATAGCCCAGCAGGGCGACGGCCACGACCAGGCCGACGACGTTTTCGACGGTCACAGCTTCGTCACCCCCTTGGCGACAAGGGCCACCAGCGCGAAACCCGCGAGCACGGTGACGACGAAGGCCAGATCGGCCATCGCGAACTCCTGGAGTGAGGTTCGGTGAATCGGACGATTAGAGGAAAGCGCCTGTCTGGCCGGATCGGGTCGCCCGTTGACGACCCTCTTACGGCCACGCCCACGGCTTTGACGGGTCTCTTACGAACCCTGATCCGTACCTGTGGGTAGCCCGCCGTGACGGTCGGTGACCCGGCTCACAGCCGGAACCGCAGCCGGCAGATCACCGCGTCCGTCTCCCGCCGCACGGCGTGCGCGACAACCGCGCCCCGCTGGTTCTGCAGCAGCCGCTGCCACAGCCGCTCCGGCTCCGCCTCCGGGATCAGCACGGTGACCCGGGTGCCGGGCTCGGCGGCGGCCACCTCACGGACGTACGCGGCGATGGGGCGGCCCAGGCTGCGCCGCGTGCAGGACAGCCGCACCAGGGGCACACCGGGGTCCCACTCGGCCCAGGACCGCTCCAGGGCGTGCAGCTGGGCCCGGTCCTCGGGGTCCGGGTAGCAGACGGTCACCGCACGGACCTCGTCGCCGAGGGAGGCGGCCGCCGTCAGGGCCTCCGAGGTCAGCCGGGACAGGCCGGCCACGGGGACGACCACCAGCGAGCGCTCGCGGTGCGGGGCCTCGGGTATGCGGCCGAGCCCGAGCCGCTCGCCGATCCGGCCGTAGGCGCGGTGCACGTTGGTGAAGCCCAGCACCAGCAACGGCAGAGCGACGACGATCAGCCAGGCGCCCTCGGTGAACTTGCTCGCCGTGACCACGACCGTCGCGACCCCGGTCAGCACCGCCCCGAAGCCGTTCAGCAGCACCTTCCCGCGCCACCCCGGGCCCCGCTCCAGGCGCCAGTGCCGGACCATGCCGATCTGGGCGATCGTGAAGCCGACGAACACACCGATGGCGAACATCGGCACCAGGGTGTTGGTGTCGCCGCCGGAGAAGACCAGCAGCGCGGCCGAGACCACGGCGAGCGCGAGAACGCCGTGCCGGTGCACCTGGCGGTCGGCCTTCAGCGCGAAGACGTGCGGCGCGTAGTTGTCGCGGGCGAGCAGCTTCAGCAGCACCGGCAGCCCGCCGAAGGAGGTGTTCGCGGACAGCGCCAGCAGGATCATCGTCGCGAACTGGATGACGTAGAAAGCCCAGTTGTGGCCGAGGGAGGCGTCCGCGAGCTGGGCGAGGACCGTGACGCCCTCGACCGGCCGGAGGTGGAAGCGGCCGATCAGCACCGACAGGCCGATCAGCATCAGTCCGAGTACGGCGCCCAGGGCGACCTCCGCGCGCTGGGCCCGGCGGGCCCGCGGGACGCGGAAGGAGGGGACGGCGTTGGCGATGGCCTCGACGCCGGTCAGGGCGGAACACCCTGAAGCGAAGGCTTTGAGCAGGAGCAGGACACCGACGCTCGTGGCGTTGTCCGCGACGACCGGGGCGTGCCCGGCCGCGGTGGCCGTACTCGCCGGAGCCGACCGCAGCAGGCCCGCCACGATCAGTACGAAGATCGCGCCCACGAAGACGACCGTCGGCACGATGAACGCCTTCGCCGACTCCACGATCCCCCGCAGGTTCACCGCGGTGATCAGCGCGAGCACGGCCAGGCACAGCCACAGCCGGTCGTCGTACAGGGCGGGGAAGGCGGAGGTCAGGGCCGCCACGCCGGCCGTGACGGCGACGGCGACGTTGAGGACGTAGTCCAGCACCAGCGAGGCGGCGGCCACCAGGCTGGTCCGCGCCCCCAGGTGCGTCTTCGCCACGGCGTAGGAGCCGCCGCCGTCCGGGAAGGCCGCGATCACCTGCCGGTAGGAGGCCACCAGCACCGCCAGCAGGGCCGCGATGGCCAGCGTCACCGGCAGCGTGAAGCCCAGCCCGTGCGCGCCCGCCGCGGCCAGGACCAGCACGATCGCCTCGGGGCCGTACGCCACCGACGCCATCGCGTCCAGGGAGAGCGCCGCGAGCCCCGTGACGGCGGTCAGCCGGTGGCGTTCGCCGGTATCGGGCGGCTCCTCGCCGGCGGGGACGGCATCCGGCTCGGTGGTCAGGACGGACATGGCGCGTGCTCCTGTCGTGCTGCGACCGCGCGCGGGGACTGAAGTGCGCGCGGGTTCACCCAGGTTCTGGCCCTTTCCCACCGCGCCCGACCGGTCCTTGCGGCATCTTCGCGCCCAACCGGCCCGCCTTGACGCGATCTTGACGGGTAGCTCCGTCAGAGCCGTGTCAAGGCCCGCCGTCGCGCCTGCCCGGGTCACTACCGTCGACGCCATGGGACGCCCTGACGCACCGGGTGAGGCTGCGACCGACCGGGACTGGACGCGGGAGCGGTGGAGCGCCGTCCGCTGTGCCGGCGTGCTGCTCACCGTGCTGTTCCTGATCGACTGGGGGTCCGGCCGGATCGCCCTGTGGCGCGCCGCGCTGTGGCTCGCCCTCTCCGGGCTGCTCCTCGTCGTGCTGTATCCCGCCCGGGTGTCCGCGGGCGGGAACTGGCTGGCCTCGCGCCGGCTGCTGCGCGAGCACCGGGTGCGGACGGATCTGCTGGTGTCGGTCCGCTGCCTGGACGGCGTCTCCCCACGGCTCGTGCTGCGGGACGCGATGGGCGGCCGCGTCGAGATCGACCCCCACGTCCTGGTGCGCAACCCGCAGTTGTGGTTCCGCCTGGACGAGGGTGCGCGGAAGGCCGCCGCCGACGGCTCGCTGCTGTGCGGCACGACCGCCCTGGGCAGCCTCGCCCGGCGCGTGGACCGCGAGACCGCCCATGCCGTGTTCCGGGTCTCCGGCCTGGAGTGAGCGGTGCGGGGGCCGGACCGGGCCGGGCAGCCGCCACGTCCGCGCTGCCAGGAACCGGGGGCGGCTCCCGTCACCCGCCTCCCACGCTCTGGCCGGTCGGTTCGGCGCCCGCCGGATGTGCCGCGAAGGGCAGTGACACCACCATGGTGAGGCCGCCGCCGGGGGTGTCCTCGGGGCCGAGGGTGCCGTTCATCGCCTCGGTCAGTCCGCGCGCCAGGGCGAGGCCCAGGCCCAGGCCCGTGGTGTTGTCGGTGTCGCCGAGCCGCTGGAAGGGCTCGAAGAGCCGCTCCCGCCCGTCGGCGGGCAGCCCGGGCCCCCGGTCCACCACCCGCAGCTCCACCCGGCCCGCCAGGGCACTCGCGGTGACCAGCGCCCTCTTCCCGGGCGGGGTGTGCCGGGCGGCGTTGCCGACCAGGTTGGCGATCACCCGCTCCAGCAGCGGCGGGTCGGCCAGCACCGCAGGGATGTCCTCCACGTCCCCCACCTCGACCTCCGGCACGTCCGCCAGCGCCATGGGCAGCACCTCCTCCAAGGAGGTCGCGCGCAGGTTCAGGGTGAGCGCGCCGGCCTCCAGACGGCTGAGGTCGAGCAGGTTCTCCACCAGGCGGTTGAGCTTGGCCATGGACTCGTCGGCGGTGGCGAGGAGCTCGTCGCGGTCCTCGTCGGAGAAGGCGACGTCCCGGCTGCGCAGGGAGGTGACGGCGGCCCACCCGGCGGCCAGCGGCGTGCGCAGGTCGTGGCCGACGGCCCGCAGCAGCGCCGTACGCAGCCGGTCGGCGGCCTTCACCGGCTCCACCTCGGCCGCCGCCTCGGCCAGCCGGGCCCGCTCCACCGCGGAGCCCACGTGCGCGGCGAACGCGGCGAGCACCCGCCGCTCGGAGGAGGAGAGGGTACGGCCGCGCAGCACCAGGAAGGCGCCGGGACCGGCGGGTACGGCCGTCATCCCGGCCGCCGCATCGGGCGGCTCGTCCACCAGGTCCGCCGACTCCATGCCGAAGGTCTCCCGGGTCCGCTCCAGCAGGGCCGGGATGGTCGCTTCGCCGCGCACGATGCTGCCGGCCAGGGACGACATGGTCTCCGCCTCGGCCGTCGCCCGGGCGGAGCGGCGCGACAGGCGCAGGGACCGGTCGACGACGGCGGCGACCGTGGCCGCGACGACCGCGAACACCGCCAGGGCGAGCAGGGCGTTCGGGTCGCCCAGCGTGAAGGCGCCGATGGGCGGGATGAACCAGTAGTTGAGCAGCAGGGACGCCGTCACCGACGCGATCACCGCGGAGGCGACCCCGCCTATGCAGGCCACGCCCACCACGGCGAGCAGGAACAACAGGGCCTCGCTGGTCAGGTTCAGCGTGCCCCGCAGCTGGGCGAGGACGGCGGTGAGGAGGACCGGCAGCACCAGTCCGGCCACCGGGCCCGCGATCAGCCGGGCCGTCGAGAGCGTGCGGCGCCGGGACGGGAGCAGGGTGCCGCGCCCGGCACGCTCATGCGTGACCCGGTGCACGTCGATGTCGCCGGACAGCTCGGTCACGGTCTCCCCCGTGCCGGGCCCGGTCAGGAACCGGGCCAGCCGCCCCCGCCTGCTGGTCCCGAGCACCAGCTGGGTGGCGTTCTCGGCGCGGGCGAACTCCACCAGCGCGGTCGCGACGTCGTCGCCGACGACCGAGTGGTAGCTGCCGCCGAGGTCCTCCACGAGCCGGCGCTGCCGGGCCAGCGAGGCGTGCGAGACGCCGGCGGCGAGGCCGTCGCTGCGGGCCACGTGCACGGCCAGCAGATCGCCGCCGGCGGACCGGTCGGCGATGCGGGCGGCCCGCCGTACCAGCGTGTCGCCCTCCGGGCCGCCGGTCAGCGCGACCACCACCCGCTCCCGGGTCTCCCACACCCGCCCGATCCCGTGCTGCGAGCGGTACTCCTGCAGCGCCTCGTCCACCCGGTCGGCCGTCCACAGCAGCGCCAGCTGCCGCAGGGCCGTCAGGTTGCCGGGCCGGAAGTAGTTGGCCAGCGCGGCGTCGATCTTCTCCGGGGTGTAGATGTTCCCGTGCGCCATGCGCCGGCGCAGCCCCTCGGGCGGCATGTCCACCAGCTCGATCTGCCCGGCCCGCCGTACCACCTCGTCCGGCACCGTCTCGTGCTGCGGCACCCCGGTGATCTTCTCGACCACGTCGTTGAGGGACTCCAGGTGCTGGACGTTCAGCGCACTGATCACGTCGATGCCGGCGTCGAGCAGGGCCTCGATGTCCTGCCAGCGCTTGGCGTTGCGGCCGTCGCCGGGGACGTTGCTGTGGGCGAACTCGTCCACGATCGCCAGCTGCGGGCGGCGCGCCAGCACCGCGGCCAGGTCCATCTCCTCGAAGCCGCCGCCGCGATAAGTGCAGGCCAGGCGCGGGACGGTCTCCAGGCCGTCGAGCATCTCCTCGGTGCGCGGACGCCCGTGGCACTCCGCGAACCCCACCACCACGTCCGCCCCCCGCGCGGCACGGCGCCGCCCCTCGTCGAGCATCCGGTAGGTCTTGCCGACCCCCGGGGCCGCGCCGAGGTAGACCTTCAGTCGTCCGGGCCGTACGTCACTCATCGCCGCCGACGCGCTCCGCTCACCATCCAACTCCCCTTCGCGGGAGGGTTCCTGCTCCCAAGGAAGCCGCTTCGGTGGGCGGCCGGTGCGCGTGTTAGCGGTTCCTTGGCGCCGGTCCGGTGGACCTTGACACTGTCTTGACGTGCCCTGGCCCGATAGGGTGAGGACAGGTGTGCCGGGAAGTCTGGTCGGCCGGGAGCCGGAGCGGCTTCCGCGATTCCAGGGGGACGGCATGCGCAGCGTCGGTACGGTTCTCGCCCTCGTGGTCCTCGCCACGGTGGTCGCCACCTTCGCCCGCCGCTGGCGCATCCCCGCCCCCTCCCTGCTCGTGGTCGCCGGTCTCGCGGTGGCGCTGCTGCCGGGCACCCCGCAGATCCAGATCAGCCCCCAGATCATCGGCCTGGTCGTCCTGCCGCCCCTGCTGTACGCGAGCGCCGAGGACATGCCCTGGCGGGAGCTGCGGGCGGTGTGGAAACCGGTCGGGATCCTCGCCATCGGCCTGGTGCTGGCCTCCGCGGCGGCCGTCGCCGCCGTGGCGGTGCTGGTCACTCCCCTGTCCTGGCAGATGGCGTTCGTGCTGGGCGCGGTGCTGGCCAGCACCGACCCGGTGGCGGTGACCGCGCTCGGCCGGCGGCTCGCCCTGCCGCCCCGGGTCCAGGTGCTCGTCCAGGCGGAGAGCCTGTTCAACGACGCGACCTCCCTGGTGCTCGTCCGGGTGGCGGCGGGCATCGCCGTCGCCGCGGCCGCCGCCGACTGGGGCTCGGCGAGCGGCGAGTTCTTCCTGCTCGCGGGCGGCGGCACGGTGATCGGGGCGGCCGTGGCCGGTGTGGTCACCCTGATCCGGCGCCGCACCGAGGACCCGGTGCTGGAGACGGTGATCGCCCTGGTCACCCCGTACGCCGCCTATCTGCTGGCCGAGGTCGCGCACACCTCCGGGGTGACGTCCTGCGTGGTGGCCGGGGTGGTGCTGGGCGGCCGGGGCGACCGGCTGACCAACGCCCGCATACGGCTCCAGCTGCACGCGGTGTACGGCACGGTGGTGTTCCTTCTGGAGAGCGTCGTCTTCAGCCTGATAGGGCTGGCCCTGCCCTCCCAGGTACGGGCCCTGGCGGACGGCGACCGTGCCTGGCCGCTGTACGCCCTCGCCGTCGCCACCACCCTCGTCGCCGTACGCCTGCTGTGGCTGGCGCCCCTGTCGGCGGTGGTGCAGCGCAAGGGCGGGGCCGGCCGCCTGAACTGGCGGGTGCCGGTGGTGCTGACCTGGGCGGGCACCCGCGGGGTGATGCCGCTGGCCGCCGCGCTGTCCATACCCGAGGTCATGAGGAACGGCGGCCCGCTCACCGACCGGCCGCTGGTCCTGGTCCTGACCACCTCGGTCGTGGTGGTCACCCTGGTCGTCCAGGGTTTCACCCTCGCCCCGGTCGTCCGCGCCTCCGGCATCGCCCTGGAGCCCGCCCACACCGCGCGCGAGGAGGCCGAGGCCCGCTCCCGGCTCGCCCACGCCGGGCTCGCCCGCCTGGAGGAGCTCGCCGAACTGGAGGTCGTACCGGACGTCGTCCTGGACCGGCTGCGCCGCGGCCTGAACGCCCGCCTCGACGACGCCCGCGACCGCCTCGCCCGGACCAACGGCGCCGAGGGCGTGGCCACCGAGTCCGCCGACCGGGTCTACCGCCAGCTGCGGCGCGACCTGATCGCCGTGGAGACCGGCGAACTGCAGCGACTGTACGACGCGCATGCGATCAGCGACACTACGCGGCGGCGGCTGCAGCGGGCGTTGGACCTCGAGGAGGCCCGGCTGACTGATGCGTGAGCGCTCCCGCCTCCGTTGCTCAGCCGAACTCCGCCAGCCTCGGGCGCAGGCCCAGCAGTGTCAGCAGGACGGCCGCCGTCAGGAGTCCGGCTGTCCACGGCAACAGCTCGTTCACCGCCCCACGCCCCCCGTCCACCGAGGACGTGAAGTGCGCCCGGTTGATGCCCGCCACCTTGTCCAGGGCGGTCATCCACGCCCCGAAGTGGGCGTTGGAGGTGCCCGGCGCCCAGTCCATGCAGAACTCGACCGCTTCCCGCTCCTTGCCGGAGGCCGTCAGCGCGCGGATCCTGCGGTCGTCGTGCTGGTAGACGGCGTACGCGTCCACCGTCCGTTCCGCCGCGGCCCGCTCGCCGGGGAAGGTGATGTTGTCCAGCTCGCGGCGGAACTCGCCGGTGAAGCGCAGGTCGTGGTGGTCGGTCCGGTAGGCCTGCCAGGTGGTGGCCAGCTGCGTGTCGTACGTCGACAGGGTCGCGCCCCGGAGGCCGTACAACTGCTGGGACTTCGCCAGGAACGATTCCCCGTACCGGGTGCGGCGCTGCGGGTCGAGCAGGTAGCGGCTCTCGTCGGCGTTGGCGTCGTAGGCGATGGCGCGGGCGCGGGAGAGGGCGACGACGGAGTCGAAGGCGTCGCGCCGGGCCACGTGCAGGCGGCCGGAGGAGGCGGACAGCAGGTGCGCTCCGAGGATCACGGCTGTCAGCGTGCAGACCGTGGCGGCCAGCACGCCGGGGTTGAGTATGCGGTGGAAGCTGCGGGCCAGGTACCACTGCAGGGCGCCGAGCACGGCCAGCAGCAGCACGCCCAGGGCGAGTACGGCGGCGAGCTGCGCGGAGAGGGCGGAGCGGGCCGAGGAGTACTCGGCGTCGAAGGCGGCGTCGTTCGAGGACACCAAGCTGCCGGCGGCGGGCAGGAGTCGGGTGCGCAGCAGGTCGGTGGCGCGCCGGTAGTCGGCGAGGGCGGCCGGCTTGCCGCCGCGGTGGCCGTCGTTCTCCAGGGCGCGGCCGATCAGCTCCTGGTACTCGGCGAAGTCGTCGGTCAGCGTCTCCACGGTCTTCTCGTCGGCCCGGCTGCCCTGCGCCGCGACGGCGAGCGCACGCAGGTCGTGCCCGATCTCGCGCCGGGCGCCGCCGTAGAGGCCGACGGCCTTGGTGTACGGCGTCTGCAGCCGCCCCTTACCCGCGTCGCCGCTCGACAGCAGGACGTTGGCGGCCTGGGCGTCCATGTCGTTCAGGGCCAGGTTGAGGTCGGCGGCGCTGGTGGTGCGGGGCGCGTCGCGGTCCACCACGCTGCTCCAGGTGCCGAGCGCGGCGAGCCCGGCCACCAGGACCAGCACGGCGAGGGCGGCGGTGAGCAGGACCGCGGCCGCGCGCAGAAGGCGCAGCCGTGCGGGCACGGTGGCCCACAAACGACGGCGCAGAGCGGCCCGCGCGGCCACGGCCCGGCGCCCCGGGGGCAGCCCCGGACCCGGTCCGGCCGTCCGCGAACTCCCTCGTCGTCGCGGTCCGGGGCTGCCCCCGGAGGGGGCAGCCTCCCCGTGTCGTGGTGCTGCGGCGGCCCCCTCGGTCCCAGGACCCTGCGCCGTTCCGGCCGTGAGAGTCACGGTCCCTCCAACGTCACGCCACGGACGGTCGCCCGTCCCCCGTTGCCGATCAGTCTGCGACCGGATTCAGCCACACGCGGCCGGCCTTGACGGGTCCCTGACGGCTCCTCAGCTCTGTTTGACGGGACTTTGACGCCGGGCGGGGCCACGCCGTATGGGTGCCGCAAATTCCTTGGCCACCTGGGCGGTTGGGCTGTCGGGCGCCGGCTGGATCCGCAGTCGGACGCCGCCCGGGCCGAGGGCGCCGAGGGCGCCGCGCGGTCGGCGGAGTCCCCACTCCGCAGTGACGCGAAGGCGGCCTCGACCCCGCCGGCCGCCCGCGCCATGGCCGAGGAGGCGGGCGTCGACGACTACCTGGCCGAGGCCACCCCCGAGGACAAGATGGCCCTCATCAAGCGGGAGCAGGCCGGCGGCAAGCTGGTCGCGATGACCGGTGACGGCACCGACGACGCGCCCGCGCTCGCCCAGGCGGACGTCGGCGTGGCGATGAACACCGGTACGTCGGTCGCCAAGGAGGCCGGCAACATGGTCGACCTCGACTCCAACCCGGCCGAGCTGATCGAGTCGATGCAGCCCCCCGCCCTTCAGGGAGAGCCCTCGCCACGGCGTCCGACGGTCCTGGCTCCCCCGTACGGCGTAATCGCTCGCCGCGCAGGGGGACGCCTCGACCCCGGTGTCCGGCCAGCGCTCGCCGCGCCGGTCCTCGCGCCGGCTCGACAGCCCGGCGGCTCGGCCCATGGGCCTGTGCGGCGCCGTCTGCTTACGCTGGTGGCGCCGTCGCGTGATGGCCGGAACCTCACGCTGAGCCGCACGTCGGGAGCACGCCGATGGCCACGTCCGAACACGCTCCGCATACCGGCCGGCTGCGCGCCTGGATGCTGGAGGGCCTGTCCGACATGGGCAAGGCCGGGGGCCACACCGGCCCGCACGCCGAGCCGGAGCCCCCGCACAAGGGCCAGCGCTGGTACCGGGTGATGTGCCTGACGGGTGTCGACTACTTCTCGACCCTCGGCTACCAGCCCGGCATCGCGGCCCTGGCGGCCGGTCTGCTCTCCCCGGTCGCCACCCTGGTCCTCGTCGTCGTCACCCTCGCGGGCGCCCTGCCCGTCTACCGCAGGGTGGCTGAGGAGAGCCCGCACGGCGAGGGGTCCATCGCCATGCTGGAGCGGCTGCTGTCCTTCTGGAAGGGCAAGCTGTTCGTCCTGACACTGCTGGGCTTCGCCGCCACCGACTTCCTGATCACCATCACCCTGTCGGCCGCCGACGCCTCCACCCACCTGATCGAGAACCCGCACCTGACGAGCACCCTGCACGGCCTGCAGATGCTGATCACGCTGTTGCTGGTGGCCCTGCTGGGCGCGGTGTTCCTCAAGGGCTTCCTGGAGGCGATCGGCGTCGCGTTCACCCTGGTGGTGGTCTATCTCGCCCTGAACGCCGTGGTCGTGGCGGTCGGCCTGTGGCACGTGCTCACCGCCGAGCACCTGGTCACCGACTGGACCAGCGCCCTGACCACCCAGCACGGCAACGTCCTGGCCATGATCGGTGTGTCCCTGCTGGTCTTCCCCAAACTCGCCCTCGGCCTGTCCGGCTTCGAGACCGGCGTCGCCGTCATGCCCCACGTCCAGGGCGATCCCGGGGACACCGAGGAGAAGCCGACCGGCCGGATCCGCGACACCAGGAAGCTGCTCACCACGGCCGCGCTGATCATGAGCGTCTTCCTGATCGCCACCAGCTTCATCACCACGGTGCTGATCCCGGCCGACGAGTTCAAGCCCGGCGGCAAGGCCAACGGCCGCGCGCTCGCCTATCTCGCCCACGAGTACCTCGGCGGCGCCTTCGGCACGGTCTACGACCTGTCGACCATCGCCATCCTGTGGTTCGCCGGCGCCTCGGCCATGGCCGGCCTGCTCAACCTCATGCCGCGCTACCTGCCCCGCTACGGCATGGCCCCGCAGTGGGCCCGCGCGGTGCGCCCGATGGTCATCGTCTTCACCCTGGTCGCCTTCCTGGTGACCTGGATCTTCGACGCCAACGTCGACAAGCAGGGCGGCGCCTACGCCACCGGCGTGCTGGTCCTGATGTCCTCCGCGGCGATCGCCGTGACCATCGCCTCCCACCGGGCCGGCCAACGCGGCTGGACCGCCGGCTTCGGCACCGTCTCCGCGGTCCTGCTCTACGTGACCGTGGCGAACGTCGTCGAACGCCCGGACGGCGTCAAGATCGGCGCCTGCTTCATCGTCGGCATCATGCTCGTCTCCTTCCTCTCCCGGCTGGCCCGCGCCTTCGAGCTGCGCGTCACGCACATCGAGCTCGACGACATGGCGGAACGGTTCATCCGGGACATGTCGCACCGCCGCATCCGTTTCATCGCGAACAAGCCCGGCCGGCGCGACAAGGCCGAGTACCGCGACAAGGTCGAGCAGATCAGGGCCGACAACGACATCCCGTCCTCGGAGGACTTCGTCTTCGTCGAGGTCACGGTCACCGACCCCTCCGAGTTCGAGGCCGGCCTGACCGTGCGCGGCGAGGTCCTGCACGACCGCTACCGCGTCCTGACCCTGGACTCCTCCTCCATCCCCAACGCCCTCGCCGCGCTGCTCCTGCACGCCCGCGACGCCACCGGCTGCACCCCGCACATCTACTTCGAGTGGACCGAGGGCAACCCCTTCGCCAACTTCCTGCGCTTCTTCCTCTTCGGCCAGGGCGAGGTCGCCCCGGTCACCCGCGAGGTCCTGCGCGAGGCGGAACCGAACCGGCCCCTGCGCCCCCGCGTGCACACCGGCTGAAGCCGCCGGGGACCGAGGCGTCCGCGTCAGGATTCCGTCAAGATGCACCCGTACGGCGCTAGGACCCCGTATGCAGCAGCGCCCCACCCCGCACAGCCACCTAGCGTCGGCCCCATGCGACGGAGCGGACCGCCAGGCTCGGCCGGCGACCGCCACTGGCGCGGCAGCGCCCGGCTGGCGCTCACCTGCGCCCTGATTTTCTGCGCCCTGTGCCTCCTGGTCGACTGGGACGCGGGCAGCCTGACCCCCCTGCGCGCCCTGCTCTGGGTCACCCTGTCGGCCGCGGTGTGCACCGTCCTGCTCCCCCAGCGGGTCACCGCGGGCCCCGGCTGGCTCGCGGTCCGCACGCCCTGGCGCCGGCACGTGGTCCGTACGGACGCCCTGGTCTCCGTACGGCAGTACGCCGGCGTCTCCTCCCACCTGGTCCTGCGGGACGTCCACGGCCACCGCCTGGAACTCGACCCGCGCATCCTCGCGGCCAACCCCCTGCTCTGGCACGAACTGGACACCGGCGTCCACCGCTCCCTGGAACGCGGAACGCTGCGCCGGGGTGCGGAAGTCCTTCACCGCCTGGGTCACCGCATCGACGACGAGACGGTGCAGGCGGTGCTCAGGGCCTCGGGGCTCTCCTGACTGCTGGCGCGGTTTCAGCCGGTTGCCGTGGGCTGCCCCGGACTGGCCGGGACCCGCGCACGGCGGGGATCTAGGCTTCCTTCTGTACAAGATTCGCTTCGGCTGTGAGGGACGCCGCGTTGAACTTCTGGTCGATCTATCAGCATGGTTTCGCCCGCGTCGCCGCGTGCACGGGCCACACCGTCATCGCCGACCCGCCCGCCAACGCCGAGGCGGTCCTGCGCCACGCCCGCCGGTGCGCCGAGGAGGGCGTCGCCGTCGTCGTGTTCCCCGAGCTGTGCCTGTCCGGGTACGCGATCGACGACCTGCTGCTGCAGGACGCCATGCTCGACGACGTCGAGACGGCTCTCGCCACGATCGTCGCCGGGTCGGCGGACCTGCTGTCGGTGCTGGTCGTCGGCGCCCCGCTGCGCCACCGCGATGTGATCTACAACTGCGCGGTGATCGTGCACCGCGGCCGGATCCTCGGCGTCGTACCGAAGTCGTACCCGCCGAACTACCGGGAGTTCTACGAGCGCCGGCAGATCGCCGCGGGCGACGGCGAGCGCGGCGGAACGATCCGGCTGGGCGGTGCCGACGCGCCGTTCGGGGTGGACCTGCTCTTCGCGGCGGCGGACGTGCCCGGGCTCGTGCTGCACGCGGAGATCTGCGAGGACATGTGGGTGCCGGTGCCGCCGAGCGCGGAGGCGGCGCTGGCCGGGGCGACCGTCCTGGTCAACCTCTCGGGCAGTCCGATCACGGTCGGCCGGGCCGAGGACCGCAAGCTGCTGTGCCGCTCGGCGTCCTCCCGCTGCCTCGCCGCGTACGTCTACGCGGCGGCCGGCCTCGGCGAGTCGACCACCGACCTGTCCTGGGACGGCCAGACCCTGATCTACGAGAACGGAGCGCTGCTGGCCGAGACCCAACGCTTCCCGCTGGGCGAGCAGTACGCGGTGGCCGACGTGGACCTCGACCTGCTGCGGCAGGAGCGGCAGCGGACGGGCACGTTCGGCGAGAACCGCCGCACCCATGCCGCGCGCACCGGCGACTTCCGGACCGTGTCCTTCGAACTCGCCCCGCCCACCACCACCGACCTGGGCCTGCGCCGCCGCGTGGAGCGCTTCCCCTTCGTCCCGGCCGACGCCGAACGGCTCGCCACGGACTGCTACGAGGCGTACAACATCCAGGTCGCGGGGTTGCAGCAGCGGCTCGCGTCGATCGGCGGCCCCAAGGTCGTCATCGGCGTCTCCGGCGGCCTGGACTCCACGCACGCGCTGATCGTCGCCGCCCGGGCGATGGACCGCGCCGGGCGCCCGCGCAGCGACATCCTGGCCTTCACCCTGCCCGGCTTCGCCACCAGCGACCACACCAAGGACAACGCCCACCGGCTGATGCGAGCCCTGGGCGTCACCGCGGCCGAGCTGGACATCACGCCGACCGCACGGCTGATGCTGAAGGAGATCGGCCACCCCTTCGCCTCCGGCGAGCCGGTGTACGACGTCACCTTCGAGAACGTCCAGGCAGGCCTGCGCACCGACTACCTGTTCCGCCTCGCCAACCAGCGCGGCGGCATCGTGCTCGGCACCGGCGACCTCTCCGAGCTGGCGCTCGGCTGGTCGACGTACGGCGTCGGCGACCAGATGAGCCACTACAACGTCAACTCCGGTGTGCCGAAGACGCTGATCCAGCACCTCATCCGCTGGGTCGTCGGCAGCGAGCAGTTCGACGAGGAGACCGGCGAGATCCTCACCGCGATCCTCGACACCGAGATCAGCCCCGAGCTGGTGCCCGGCGAGGAGATGCAGTCCACCGAGTCGAAGATCGGCCCGTACGCGCTGCACGACTTCACCCTCTTCCACGTGCTGCGCTACGGATTCCGCCCCTCGAAGATCGCCTTCCTCGCCTGGCACGCCTGGCACGACCGGGAGAACGGCGCCTGGCCCCCCGGCTTCCCGGAGGCCGAGCGCGGCACCTACGACCTGGCGCAGATCCGGCACTGGCTGGAGGTCTTCATCCGCCGCTTCTTCGCCTTCTCCCAGTTCAAACGCTCGGCCATGCCGAACGGCCCGAAGGTCTCGGCGGGCGGGTCCCTGTCACCGCGCGGCGACTGGCGGGCTCCGTCGGACGGGACGGCGCAGGCGTGGTTGCGGGATCTGGAACGCTTCAACTCGACGGAGACGGAGGCATAGCCGTCCGAGAGGGGCGCGGGGGGGCTCAGACCCGCACCGCTGAAAGCGCACGCAGGATGCGTGCGAGGTCGTCCGGTGCGGCAGCGAGTCGTACGGGCGTGCCCGCGTCGTCGAGCTCGGCGATGTGCCAGCTGCGCGGAACGAGGTCACCCTCCTCCCCCCGCGGCCGCCGCACGGCCTGAACGGTGAGCCGTCCCACCGGGATCCGCTTCGCGGCGAACCGCCCCGGCCCCGCCTGGGGCGTCACCGCGGGCTCGCCGGCGCCGAGCACGATGTGGGTACCGAAGCCGTGCGGGTTGTAGTCGGTGTGCTCCAGAAAACACGCCGACAGGAACACCTCGCCGTCCGCGGGGAGTTCGGGCGCCGTGGACCGACCGGGTGTGCGGATCCGCGTCGCCCGCCACGCCCAGCCGGACAGCGCCACGCTGACCAGCGCGCCCACCGCCCACCAGGCGATCGTGGCCGTCGAGCCGAACAGGGACACGGGGTGCCGGTAGCACAGCGGCAAGAGCCACACCGCCGTGCCGAGGAGCGGGACGAGGAACGGCAGCGCGGACGGCGGGGCCTCGCCCTCGGGCAGCCGGTGCCCGCGCGCCCGCAGCAGCAGCCGGGCTCCCGGCCAGCCCGCGGCCAGCGCGCACAGGGCCGCGACCACTGCCTGGCTGCCGCCGGTGGCCACATGCTCGTGCCAGACGTACCGAGCCCCGGCGACCTTCATCACCTGGCCCCGCCACACGGTCAGCCGGACCCGGTCACCGGCCTCGAAGGCCTCGGCGGCGTCGTACGACACCCACATCCGGGGCGTCGGGCGGCCCCCGGCGAAGTACAGGCGGCCACCCTGCTTGGGCGAGTGCGGATCGGTGCGCTCGATCACGGCCGGGAGGGTGCGCAGGCAGTCGTTCCCGCGCGCACCGGAGGCGCAGGGCCGGGCCGCGTGCCAGGCCCGCTCCTCCGCGGTGACCGCCGGCACGAACCAGGCGGCCACCCCCGCGCACACCAGCAGCAGCGCGCAGACCGCCAGTTGACCAACCCTGCTCTTCATGCCCGGGATTGTCGCAACGCCTGGCCGGCCGGTCTTGTACCGGCTCCGGCAACGAAGGGAGGACCGGCACTGCCGTGATCGGACGTCAGTTGTTCCAGCTCTCGTCGTACGGGTCGTGCGGCACCGGTACCGGTCTCGCCGCGGTGACCTTCAGATACGGGATGGGGCCGTTGTTGACCGGGTCGTGGGTCATGCGGGGGGTGTAGGTGCCGGTCACCTCCAGCCAGGCGTCCGGGCGCAGGACCGGGGGCAGTTCGCCGGTGAGGGCGATCTTGACCGGCTGGGCGTCCGCGGCACAGCAGTTGAGGGCCATCCGGACCAGGTACGGCGCGCCCGAGTGGTCCAGGGCCAGGAATCCGGTGACGCGGACGGAGCGGCCGTGCAGGGAGCGGCCGTGGCCGTAGGCCGCGCGGGAGGCGTAGTCGATCACGGAGAGCGGGGCCGGGTCGGCGGCGGGCAGCGCGCCGTAGACGTACGGCTTCTGCAGAGCCGTACCGGAGCGCAGGGCGCTGTAGGAGCCGAGGGCGGGAGGAGCGACGAGGATGAGGGCGAGGAGGGGGAGCAACAGGAGCCAGGAGATGCGGGGTTCGGGGTGTGCGTGCGCCTCGGTGGCGGCGGCCCCGGCACGCCGGCGCTCGTACCAGACCGTCGCCAGCGCCGCCGCGATCAGGACCACGCCCGAGGCGAGCAGCAGCGGGCGCAGGCCCTCCTTGACGTAGCGGAGATAGAGGTCGGTGCTGCCCGCGTGGAGCAGGGCGGCGCCGAGCAGGAACATGACGGCGGACTGGGAGTGGCGGTTCACAGCAGGACCGTCCCGGTGACGACAGCCCCTGTGATCGCCAGCGCGAAGGTGGCCGGGGCGAAGCGGAGGGCGAAGGTACGGCCGAAGGTGCCGGCCTGCATCGCGAACAGCTTGAGGTCGATCATGGGGCCCACCACCAGGAACACCAGCTTGGCCGTCAGGGAGAACTGGGTGAGGGAGGCCGCGACGAACGCGTCCGCCTCCGAGCAGATGGACAGCAGGACGGCGAGGACGGCCAGGGCCAGCACAGAGAAGACCGGGTTTCCGGCCGCCGTGCGCAGCCAGTCCGCGGGCGTCGCCGCCTTCAGCGTGGCCGCGGCCATCGCCCCGAGCACCAGGAAGCCGCCCGCGTGCACGGTGTCGTGCCGTACCGAGTTCCAGAACGCCTCCCCCTTCGTCGCGCCCTCGTGCGCGCCGTGGGCCGGCGGGCGCAGCCAGTCGGTGCGGCCCAGCCGCTGCCACAGCCAGCCCATCGCGCACGCCACCAGCAGGCTCGCCAGGAAGCGGGCCAGGACCATCTCGGGCCGGCCCGGGAAGGCGACGGCGGTGGCGGTCAGCACGATCGGGTTGATCGCGGGGGCGGAGAGGAGGAAGGCGAGGGCGGCGGCCGGGGTGACCCCTCTGCGCACCAGGGCGCCCGCCACCGGGACCGAGGCGCACTCACAGCCGGGCAGCACCGCGCCCGCGATCCCGGCGACCGGGACGGCCAGGGCGGGGCGGCGCGGGAGGGCGCGCGCGAAGAAGGCCGGCGGTACGAACACCGCGATCGCCGCCGACAGCAGCACGCCGAGGACGAGGAAGGGCAGCGCCTGGACCGTCACCGCGACGAACACCGTCATCCAGCTCTGCATCAGCGGCGTGCCGAGGAGCCCGCGGATCGGGGACTGGGCGAGCACCGCGAGGAGCAGGATCAGCGTCAGCACGAGGGGGGAGCTGAGCCTGCGGCTGTCCGGGCCGCCCGGCTCGCCGGCGGGGCCGGCCTCCGCGCCGGGCGGGGCGTCTTCCGTGATGGCCACGTGCGGTTACCTCCGGCTGGCTGTCCTCGTTCGCTCCCTCCCCCTCGGTACGCGAGTCGTCCCCCGGGTGTTCACACCGTTGCTGGAACCACTCCTCTCCTTGGGGCAGTCTTTTCCCTCGTGGGGAGCGTTCCGTATCAAGGTGGGCCCAGGGCCCCGCACATGGTGGTGTGTGGTGACGACGGGCTCGCGCACCGGCTGGCCGCCGAGCTGCGCGGAGTCTACGGCGAGCAGGTCACCCTCGTGGTACCGCCGAACGAGCGCACCGCCAGACCTCCGGTGGTCGGACGGGCCCGGTCCGCTTCGGCCGCGCTGTTCGACCGTATGGTCAACGCCGCGGTCGGCCGCGGCGGCACCGGCTCCGGATCTGGCTCCGGCTCCAGCTCCGGGTCCGGCTCCGGGTCCAGCTCCGGATCGGCAGCGACGGCCACGAGCACCGGCGGTACGGGCGGCGCCGCCGGTGGTGGCAACGGCGGTGAGGCCCACGGGGTGCTGGAGGCCGCCGAGATCACCGAGTCCGTGCTCGCCCGGGCCGGAGTGGAACGGGCCGCCGCGCTCGCCCTCGTCTTCGACGACGACGAGACCAACATCCGGGCCGCGCTGACCGCCCGCCGGCTCAACCCGCGGCTGCGGCTCGTCCTGAGGCTCTACAACCGGCGGTTGGGCCAGCACATCGAGGAACTTCTCGACCAGGCCGCCGCGTTGGCCACGGGCAACGGCGAGGGCGGCACCGACGCGTCCACCACCGTGCTGTCCGACGCCGACACCGCCGCGCCCGCACTGGCCGCCACCGCCGTCGCCGGCACCAGCAAGGTCGTCCAGACCGAGGGGCTGCTGCTGCGGGCGGTCGAACGGCCGACGGCCGGCACCGGCCTGTGCACGCTCGCCCTGCTCTCCCCGCCGGGCGCGGATCCCGAGGCCGGCGGCGACCAGGATCCCCGGCTGCTGCCGGGCGACGACGAGGTACGGCAGGCCGCCGGCCGGTCGGCCGTGGTGCTGGAGCAGGTGTCCTCGGCGGGCGGCGGCGAGTCGGCCGCGCCCGGCCGTGGCGGGGTGCCGCCGTTCGCCTCGCTGTTCTCCCGGCGGCTGCGGTGGTCGCTGGCGGGCATGGTGGCGTGCGTGCTCGCGCTCGCCGTCGCGCTGTGGGTGGTCACCGGGATCCATCCGCTGCGGGCCTTCTATCTGACGCTGCTGGACATGTTCGCGATCGACGACCCCGCCCTCGGGGCGCCGCTCGGCCGGCAGATCCTCCAACTCCTCTCCGGACTGGTCGGGTTGCTGCTGCTCCCGGTGCTGCTGGCGGCCGTACTGGAGGCGCTGGGCACCTTCCGCACCGCCTCCGCCCTGCGCAAACCACCGCGCGGTCTCGGCGGTCATGTGGTGCTGCTCGGGCTCGGCAAGATCGGCACCCGGGTGCTGACCCGGCTGCGCGAGCTCAACATCCCCGTCGTGTGCGTCGAGTCCGACCCGGACGCGCGAGGCCTCGCGACCGCGCGACGGCTGCGGGTGCCGGTGGTGCTCGGGGACGTCACCCAGGAAGGGGTGCTGGAGTCCGCGAAGATCCACCGGGCGTACGCGCTGCTCGCGGTGACCAGCGCGGACACCACCAACCTGGAGGCCGTGCTGTACGCGCGGAGCGTACGGCCCGATCTGCGGGTGGTACTGCGGCTGTACGACGACGACTTCGCCACCGCGGTGTACCGCACCCTGCGGGCCGCCTACCCGCACGCCCTCACCCGGAGCCGGAGCGTCACCCATCTTGCCGCGCCCGCGTTCGCCGGGGCGATGCTGGGACGGCAGGTGCTGGGCGCCATCGCGGTGGAGCGGCGGGTGCTGCTGTTCGCCGCGGTCGATGTCGCCGGGCACCCCCAGCTGGAGGGACGGACGGTACGGGACGCCTTCCGGGCCGGGTCCTGGCGGGTGCTGGCACTGGAGGGGCGCACCGACACGGCACCGGACCATGTGCTGGAGAAGGGGGACCGGGTCGTCGTCGCCGTTACCCGCAGGGGCCTGGCGGAGCTCCGGTGACGCTCACTCCGCCCCGGGTGCCGGCACTCAGGAAGCGCCCAGGTGCCGGGCCGCGAAGTCGATCTCCAGTCCCACCTGCTTGATCCGCTCGTCCACCACCAGGGAGCCGTGCCCGGCGTCGTAGCGGTACACCTCGTGGATCGCGCCTCTCGTCTCCAGGCGCTTGACGTAGTTGTCGATCTGCCGGATCGGGCAGCGGGGGTCGTTGACACCCGCCGAGATGTAGACCGGGGCCTTGACCGCGTCGACGTACGTGAGCGGGGACGAGGCCTCGAAACGCTCGGGGACCTCCTCGGGGGTGCCGCCCAGCAGGGTGCGGTCCATGGCCTTCAGGGCCTCCATCTCGTCGTGGTACGCGGTGACGTAGTCCGCGACGGGCACGACCGCGATGCCCACCGTCCACGCGTCGGGCTGGGTGCCGAGGCCGAGCAGGGTGAGGTAGCCGCCCCAGGAGGCGCCGGTGAGGACCAGCCGGGCGGGGTCGGCGAGGCCGGAGGAGACCGCCCAGTCGCGGACCGCGGCCACGTCCTCCAGCTCGATCAGGCCGACCCGGTGCTTCAGAGCGTCGGTCCAGGCGCGGCCGTAGCCGGTGGAGCCGCGGTAGTTGATGCGGATCACCGCATACCCCTGGTCGACCCAGGCGGCCGGGCCGGCGGCGAAGGAGTCGCTGTCGTGCCAGGTCGGGCCGCCGTGCAGATCGAAGACCGTGGGCAGCGGGCCGCTCGCGCCCGCCGGCTTCTGGATCAGGGCGTGGATGCGGCCGCCGGGGCCCTCCACCCACGCGTCCTCCACGGCCACCGACGGCGGGCAGGCCATGCCGGGCGGGTCCAGGACGATGCCGCCGGACGTCGAGCGGACCGCGGGCGGTTCGGCGGCCGAGGACCACAGGTACTCCACGCTGCCGTCGGGGCGGGCGGTGGCGCCGGAGACCGTGCCGGGCGGGGTGGGGATGCGGGCCAGCTCACGGCTCGCCAGGTCGTAGCGGAACAGCTCGCTGCGGGCCTCGAAGCCGTGGGCGACGAGGAGGCCCGAGCCGTCCGGATACCACTCCGCGCTGACGTCGCCCGGCAGGTCCAGGGCGAGGTCGGTCTCCTCGCCCGTCGCCACGTCCCAGACCAGCGGCTCCCAGCGGCCCCGGCGCTGATGGCCGATGAGCAGCCGGGTGTCGCCGTCGACCGGCGCGAAGCCCAGCACCTCCAGGCCCAGTTCCTCGGTGCCGCCCTTGGTGTCGTCCAGCTCGGCGACCGGCGTGCCGTCCGGGCGGAGCACGCGCAGCGCCGCGTGCATGGCGTCGCCGTGCTCGGTGTGCTCGACGGCGATCAGGGAGCCGTCGTGCGAGAGGTCGCCGACGCCCGCCGACTCGCGGTGCCGGTAGATCTCGACCGGGTCCCCGCCCTCGCGGGCCAGGTGGATCGTCGTACCGTCCTCGTCGGTGGAGCGGCCGACCACCGCCGTGCGCCCGTCCCGGGACAGGGCGAGCCCCGCCGGGTAGGACGGGTCGAGGCCCGGGACGGCCGGCTCGTCCTGACCTCCCTCGAAGGGCTGGCGGCGCCAGATGCCGAACTCGTCGCCGTCCTTGTCGTCGAACCACCAGATCCAGGCGCCGTCCGGAGAGAGTTCGCCGTCCGTCGTGCCGTTCGGCCGGTGCGTCGCCTGCCGCTGCCCGCCCGTCGCGCGGTCCCATGCGTACAGCTCGTACGTGCCCGTCGCGTTCGACACGAACAGGGAGCGGTCCGGCGCGTCCTCCGCCCAGTCGGGCAGCGACACCCGTGGCGCCCGGAAGCGCTTCTCCCAGTCCGGCATGCCGGCCGCGTCCCGCACGCCCGGCCCGTTGCTCTCACTCATCGCCCCAGTCATGCGCCCATACTGCCTGGCCGCGCCGACAATTGGGTGGCGGGTGTGCGCAGCCTGTGGATAACTTCCCGACCATGAGCACCCAGGTCGACCATCACTCCGCCCCCGACGGCTGGCGCGAGGACAACCGCGCCATGTGGGACGAGCGCGTTCCCGTGCACGTGGCCGGTGAGTACTACGACCTCGACGGCTTCCGGGCCCACCCGGACGTCCTGCGCGACTTCGAGACCGCCGAGGTCGGCGACGTCACCGGCAAGACGCTCCTCCACCTCCAGTGCCACATCGGGACCGACACCCTGTCCTGGGTCCACCGGGGCGCCGCCCGCGTCGTCGGCCTGGACTTCTCCGCCCCGGCCGTCGAGGCCGCCCGCTCCCTCGCCGCCGGCCTCGGCCACGGTCCCGAGCGCGCCGCCTTCGTCACCGGCGACGTGTACGACACGGCCGACGCCGTGCCCGAGTCCTCGTACGACATCGTCTACACCGGCCTGGGCGCGCTGTGCTGGCTGCCCGACATCGGCCGCTGGGCGCGGACGGCCGCCTCCCTCGTCGCCCCCGGCGGCTTCCTCTACCTCGCCGAGTTCCACCCGATCACCGAGGCCCTGGACGACGCGACCGGCTCACTGATCGTGCGCGACTACTTCCGCCGCGGCGCCCAGGTGTGGGACGAGCCCGGCACCTACGCCGACCCGGACGCCGTCACCGTCCACAACCGCAGCGTGGAGTGGCAGCACACCCTCGGCGACGTGGTCTCCGCGCTCGCCGCGGCCGGGCTGCGCATCGAGTTCCTGCACGAGCACGACGTGTCACTGTTCCCGCGCTTTCAGAACTTCGAGGTCCGCGACGGCTACCACCGCTTCCCGCCGGACCACCCGCGCATCCCGCTGATCTACTCCCTCAAGGCGAGCAAGGGCTGACCCGCGGGCGGGCGCCCGGCGGCGGCGCCGTACCGTGGGAGGCGTGTACCGGTTTCTGCTGACACCCCGCTGGTGGGGCATCAACGTCTTCGTGCTGCTCGCCATCCCCTTCTGCGTCTTCATGGGGTCCTGGCAGCTGAGCCGGTTCGAGGGCCGGGTGCAGGAGCACCGCAGCGCGACCGAGCAGGCCGCGTCCGACCGGCACGAGGCCGCGCGCCCGCTGGAGTCGATGCTGCCCGTCGACAAGGCCACCTCGGGCCGCCGGGTCACCGCGAGCGGGCACTACGGCGCACAGCTGCTGGTGCCCGGCCGGCAGCTCGACGGCAGGGACGGCTTCTACGTCCTCACCCTGCTGCGCACCGGTTCCGGCAAGGCGCTGCCGGTGGTGCGGGGCTGGCTGCCGGGCAAGGCGGAGGCGGCGAAGGCGCCCGCGGCGCCGAGCGGTGAGGTCACCGTCACCGGCGCGCTGCAGGCCTCCGAGACGCCGGGGGACAACGGGGTCAGCGCGGCCGGCGGGCTGCCGGCCGGGCAGACGGCGGCGATCAGCACGGCCTCGCTGGTGAACCTGGTGCCGGACAGGCTGTACGACGCCTGGGTGACCCTGGACAGGGCCGACGCCGGGATGAAGGCCGTGCCCGCGACGGCGCCGGACGGCACCGGGCTGGACCTGAAGGCCTTCCAGAACCTCGGCTACACCGGGGAGTGGTTCGTCTTCGCCGGGTTCGTGGTGTTCATGTGGTTCCGCCTGGTACGACGGGAGGCCGAGGCGGCGCGGGACGCCGCGCTGGGCTTGGTACCGGAGGAGCCGGCCCGGGAGCCGGTGGCCGGCGGCTGAGCACGAGCGGCCCGAAGGGCTACGCGCCCGCCAGCACCCCGGTGTAGACGACCGTCCCCGCACACTCCCCCGTCACCGTCGCCGTGGCCGCAGGGGACCCCCCCTGCGCGGTGTGGGTGATCTGCACGCTGCCGTCGGCCGTGCCGTCCTCGGTCATCAGCTGGGTGGTGGTCCCCGCCGAGGTCCCGCCGTCGGCCGAACCGCCGGTGGCACTCGCGTCCTGGGTCGGCGACGGATCCGGTGTGGGGCCACCGGTCTGCGAGCCGCCGGTGGTGCTGGTGCCGCCGCCGGTGGTGGGACAGGTCTCGGAGGGTACGAAGGCGAACTTCTCCTCGTACGCCGCGCTCGGCTGCAGGACCAGCCCGGTGACCTCCAGGGAGGGGTCGGGCAGTCCGGTCGCCGCGTCCCCGGCCACATGCCGGGCGGTGCCGATCTTGGCCGGGTCGGCCGCGCCCGTCGCGGTCGGGGTGATGGTGCCCGCGCCGGCGACGGTGCAGGCGGTGGAGGAGACGTTGACGACGCGGAAGGTGCCGTAGACCACGCCCGCGGTGTCGGGGGCGACGGCGGTGCCGGTGGCCGAGCCCAGCTGGGCCGTCGTGCACAGCGGGACGCCGCTCGAGGCGAGGGTGGAGGACGGGTTGGCGCCGCCGCTGGAGCCGCCGGTGCCGCTGCCGCCGCCCTTGCCCTTCGTCCCGGACCTGCCGGGCTCCTTGCCGGGCTTGGCGGTCGTACCGCCGTCGTCCTTCCTGCCGCCCGTGTCGCCGCCCTTGTCCTTGCCCTGCCCGGTGCCGCCCTGGGCCTGGGAGGACTGGCCGGCCATGGCGGTGTTGGGGTCGGTGCCGCCGGACTCGGAGACGTGCACGAGAGCGGGGATCGCGGTGCCGATGAACAGGGCCGCGGCGGCCATGCCGACGGCGGCCTGCCGCTTGCGGGCCCGCCGCGCGGGCACGGCCCGGCGCAGATGCTCCAGCGTGCCGGTGCGCGGCTCGATGTCGTCGACGGCGGAGCGCAGCATCCGGCGCAGGGCCGACTCGTCGCCACCGAGGCCGTCGAGATCCTTGCCGAGGCCGTCGAGCTCGAAGCCGTCCGCGTCGGCGCCGGGGCCGCCCTGACGCCTGCCGCGCCCGTCCGGGCCCTGGCCGAGGCCCTCCGGGCCCTTCTCGTCGGGGCCGTGGTTCACAGTTCCGTTCCCAGCGTGCGATTGCGTGTGCTCTTGCTCATCCCGCCTCGTCGGCTCGTGCCAGGCGAAGGGCTCGTGACGTTCGTGGGAATGGCGTTCATCGGAATCGCCCCCTTCGGCGCGCTCGCTCATGCCGGTGCCTCCATGGCCACCCGCAGCGCGGCGATGCCCCGCGAGCCGTACGCCTTCACCGAGCCCAGGGAGATCCCGAGGGTCTCGGCGACCTGCGCCTCGGTCATGTCCGCGAAGTAGCGCAGGACCAGGACCTCGCGCTGGCGGCGCTGCAGGCCCTTCATCGCCTTGATGAGGTCGCGGCGCTCCAGCTGGTCGTAGGCGCCCTCCTCCGCGCTCGCCATGTCCGGCATCGGCTTGGAGAGCAGCTTCAGGCCGAGTATGCGGCGGCGCAGGGTCGAGCGGGAGAGGTTGACGACGGTCTGCCTGAGGTAGGCGAGGGTCTTCTCGGGGTCGCGGACGCGCTTGCGGGCCGAGTGCACGCGGATGAAGGCCTCCTGGACCACGTCCTCGCAGGAGGCGGTGTCGTCCAGGAGCAGCGCGGCGAGGCCGAGCAGCGAGCGGTAGTGCGCCCGGTAGGTCTCGGTGAGGTGGTCGACGGTCGTGCCGGCGACCTCGGTCGCCGCGGTGGTCGCGGCGTCCTCGGCACCGTCACGCTGACTGGGTATGCGGGCGGGCCGCGCTGCGGGCATGGGCGCGATCACCGGCATGCCGCCGGGCGTGCGGGGCCGGACCGCCGCACGGGGCGGCCGAAGAGCCGCCGCGCCGCGGGCCACGCTGAGTTCGAGTACCTCTGCCACGCCAGTTGGACACGTCTCCCCCCGCCAGGGTTGTACGTGCCGGGCGTCACATGTGCGACAACCGGCCGAGCCTCAAGTGACGTCATGCGTCCCGCTCTTCCCCTATGTCTGATATGGGCGGGTGTCCCCACACCCGGCCCGATCACGGCGTCCCCACGCCCGAAGAGTGACGGCAAAGACGCTCCCCGCCCTCCGCACGGTTGCGGGGACGGGGAGAGAAATCCTCTGTTGCCTTGAGCAATGGTTCAAGTGGTTTGGACCATGTCTCGAGCCACACTTCTTACACAGATCCTACAAAGTTCTTGTAAGACCGGGATCAGCGGTCGGCCCACTCCGCCGCGACCAGCTCCGCGATCTGGGCGGTGTTCAGCGCGGCCCCCTTGCGGAGGTTGTCGCCGCACACGAACAGCTCGAGCGCGGTCGGGTCGTCCAGGGCCCGCCGCAGCCGGCCCACCCAGGTCGGGTCGGTGCCCACGACGTCCGCGGGGGTGGGGTACTCACCGGCGGCCGGATCGTCGCACAGCACCACTCCGGGCGCGGTCGCGAGGATCTCCCGGGCGCGGTCGACCGTGACCTCGCCCTGGAAGCGGGCGTGCACGGTCAGGGAGTGGGTGGTGATCACCGGGACGCGCACACAGGTCACGGCGACCGGCAGCCGCGGCAGCCCGAGGATCTTGCGGGACTCGTCGCGGACCTTCATCTCCTCCGAGGACCAGCCGTCCTCCCTCAGCGATCCGGCCCACGGTACGACGTTCAGCGCGACCGGCTCCGGGAACGGCCCGGTGTCCTCCCCGACGGCCCGCCGCACGTCGCCGGGCTTGGTGCCCAGCTCGGTGCCGGCCACCAGGGACAGCTGGGCCCGCAGGGCGTCCACACCGGCCCGCCCGGCCCCGCTCACCGCCTGGTACGACGACACCACCAGCTCGCGCAGCCCGAACTCGGCGTGCAGCGCGCCCAGGGCGACGATCATCGTCAGGGTCGTGCAGTTGGGGTTGGCGACGATCCCGCGCGGGCGGACCCGTACGGCGTGCGGGTTGACCTCGGGCACCACGAGCGGCACCTCGGGGTCCAGCCGGAAGGCGGCGGAGTTGTCGACGACCACCGCGCCGCGCGCGGCGGCGATCGGCGCCCACTGCGCGGCGACCTCGTCGGGGACGTCGAACATGGCGATGTCGACGCCGTCGAAGGCCTCCTCGCTCAGGGCCACCACCTCGACCTCCTCGCCGCGCACGGCCAGCTTGCGGCCGGCCGAGCGCGGGGAGGCGATCAGGCGGATCTCGCCCCAGACGTCCGCGCGCTGGGACAGGATCTGGAGCATGACCGCGCCGACGGCTCCAGTCGCTCCCACGACCGCGAGCGTCGGCTTGCCGGTCATCGTCGTACGCCTCCGTACGTCGTGGAGACGGTCATCGGCCGGTGCCGCCGTAGACGACGGCCTCGTCGGTGTCGGAGTCGAGCCCGAAGGCGGTGTGCACGGCGCGCACGGCCTCCGGCACGTCGTCCTTGCGGGTGACGACCGAGATGCGGATCTCGGAGGTCGAGATCAGCTCGATGTTCACACCCGCGTCGCTCAGCGCCTCGAAGAAGGAGGCGGTGACGCCCGGGTTGGTCTTCATGCCGGCGCCGACCAGCGAGATCTTGCCGATCTGGTCGTCGTAGCGCAGCGAGTCGAAGCCGATGCCCGACCGGCTCCTCTCCAGCGCGTCGATGGCCTTGCGGCCCTCGGTCTTCGGCAGCGTGAAGGAGATGTCCGTCAGGCCCGTGGAGGCGGCGGACACGTTCTGCACGACCATGTCGATGTTGATCGCGGCGTCGGCGATGGCCCGGAAGATCGCGGCCGCCTCACCCGGCTTGTCCGGCACGCCGACGACCGTGATCTTGGCCTCGGAGGTGTCGTGCGCGACACCGGAGATGATGGCCTGCTCCACCTTCTTGTCCCCAATCGGCTCACTGCTGACCCAGGTGCCCTGCAGCCCGCTGAAGCTGGACCGGACATGGATCGGGATGTTGTAGCGGCGGGCGTACTCCACACAGCGGTGGAGCAGCACCTTGGAGCCGGAGGCCGCGAGCTCCAGCATGTCCTCGAAGGCGATCCAGTCGATCTTCTTCGCCTTCTTCACCACACGCGGGTCGGCGGTGAACACGCCGTCGACGTCGGTGTAGATCTCGCAGACCTCGGCGTCGAGCGCGGCGGCGAGCGCCACGGCCGTGGTGTCGGACCCGCCACGGCCCAGCGTGGTGATGTCCTTCTTGTCGGCGCTGACGCCCTGGAACCCGGCGACGATCGCGATGTTGCCCTTGTCCAGCGAATCCCGGATCCGGCCCGGCGTGACGTCGATGATCCGGGCTTTGTTGTGGACCGAGTCGGTGATGACGCCTGCCTGACTGCCGGTGAAGGACTGGGCCTCGTGACCCAGGTTTTTGATCGCCATCGCCAGCAGTGCCATGGAGATCCGCTCTCCGGCGGTCAGCAGCATGTCGAACTCACGCCCGGCAGGCATCGGAGAAACCTGCTCGGCGAGATCGATCAGCTCGTCCGTCGTGTCGCCCATCGCGGAAACGACGACGACAACCTGGTTGCCGTTCTTCTTCGCTTCCACGATCCGCTTGGCGACGCGCTTGATGCCCTCGGCATCGGCTACGGAGGAGCCTCCGTACTTCTGCACGACAAGGCCCACGTGCGCTCCTCGCTCGGTTCGTTTGTGTCGGCTCAGTCTAACGAGCGCCCGAATTCCACCACCCTGCTCCCGCATGGTGAGACATCGTGCGTCCCGTGTCCGGCACCTGCCCAGCCTCCGCCGGGCCACGCGGGAAAGTGCCCCGGGTCACACTGGTGGCACCTGGTTGCCACATGAACTTTCAACCAACGGGGGGCGAGATGACGGAGACGCTGCTCGCGGCCATCGTCCTGCTCGGCGGATGCGTGCAGTGGCTGACCGGAATGGGCTTCGCCCTGGTCGCCGTACCGGCGCTGGTACTGCTGCTCGGCCCCGCCGACGGGGTGGTGCTCGCCAACTGTGCCGCCGGCGCGATCAGCGTCGTGGGCCTCGCGGGCGGCTGGCGCCGCGTCCGTCCGGCGGCGATGGTGCCACTGTGCGCGGCGGCGGCCTGCACGGTACCGGCGGGCGCCTGGACGACCCGCCAACTCCCCCGTCCCGCCCTGCTGTTGGTGATGGGCGCCCTGGTGACGACGGCCGTCCTGCTGGTGATGCGCGGCGCCCGGGTACCGGCCCTGCGGGGCGGCAAGGGAGCGGTGACGGCCGGCGCCCTCGGCGGCTTCATGAACGCGGCGGCGGGCGTGGGCGGCCCGCCGGTGTCCCTGTACGCCCTCAACGCGGGCTGGACGGTACGGGAGTTCGTGCCGAACGCGCAGTTCTACGGCGTCGCCGTCAACGCCTTCTCGATCGCCGCGAACGGCACACCGCGCCTGACGGCCACTCAAGTCGCCGTGGTCGTCGCGGCGATGACACTCGGCGCCCTGATCGGCCACGCCGTCGCCGCCCGCGTCCCCGAGCACCGGGCCCGCCACCTTGTCCTCCTCCTGGCCCTGGCGGGCGGCGGCACGGCGATGGGGAAGGGGCTGTGGGGGCTTTCAGGGCTGTGAGGGCTGCGAGGGCCGTGCGGGACTCAAGGTGATGCGGCCGGGCCGACGCACACCGCGCCGTACGCCGACGCGGAGGCGCCGCTCGTGGTCACTTCCCCTGCCGCATCCCCAGCGGTCCGCCGATCTCCTGGGCCATGACCCGTCCCGCCTCGAACTCCAGGGTCTCGTCGCCCATGTCGGACTGGTCGGTGTCGAGGCCGTCCAGTTCCTCCAGGGGCTGGTTGAGGCGGACGTGGATGAGGACCGACTGCAGGGCGCGCAGGACGGCGGAGGCCGTGGGGCCCCAGTTGGAGAAGTAGGAGAACTGCCACCACCACAGGGCCTCCGTGGTGCGGCCCGCGCGGTAGTGGGCCATGCCGTGGCGGAGGTCGGTGATGACGTCGGCGAGGTCGTCGGAGATCCGGGCCGGCACGGGGGCCTTGCGGGGCTCGTACGGGTCGAAGACCTCGGAGTAGACGTCGACCGGCTCCAGGAGGCGGGCCAGGTTCTCGCGGAGTTCGTCCACGTCCGGCTCGGGGCCCAGGTCGGGCTCGTAGCGCTCCTCGGGGACGAGGTCCTCGTGGGCGCCCAGCCGACCGCCGGCCAGCAGCAGCTGGGAGACCTCCAGGAGGAGGAAGGGAACGGTCGAGCCGGGCTCGTCGCCCCTCGCCACCTCCGTGACGGCCACCAGGAAGCTCTCGATCTGGTCCGCGATCTGGACCGCGAAATCGTCCGGGTTCCGACCGGTCGCGTGCAGTGTGGCGTCAGACATCTAGGAGTCGTCTCCCCTCGAAGGCGCGGCCGAGGGTGACCTCGTCCGCGTATTCCAGGTCGCCACCCACCGGGAGGCCGCTGGCCAGGCGGGTGACCTTCAGGCCCATGGGTTTGATCATGCGGGCGAGGTAGGTGGCCGTGGCCTCGCCCTCAAGATTGGGGTCCGTCGCAAGGATCAGCTCCGTGACCGTACCGTCGGCCAACCGCGCGAGAAGTTCTCGTATACGCAGGTCGTCGGGACCGACACCCTCGATCGGGCTGATGGCGCCGCCCAGGACGTGGTACCGGCCGCGGAACTCCCTGGTCCGCTCGATGGCCACGACGTCCTTCGGCTCCTCCACCACACAGATGACGGAGGGATCCCGCCGCGGGTCACGGCAGATGTTGCACAGCTCCTCCTGCGCCACGTTGCCGCAGGTCGCGCAGAAGCGGACCTTCGCCTTGACCTCCAGGAGCGCCTGCGCGAGCCGCTTCACGTCCGCCGGCTCGGCCTGCAGGATGTGGAAGGCGATCCGCTGCGCACTCTTGGGACCGACGCCGGGCAGCCGCCCCAACTCGTCGATGAGGTCCTGGACCACGCCTTCGTACACCGGACTGCCCTTCCTCAAGACCTTTCGGTACGTACCGTAGTTGGCCCGGCCTCAGAACGGCAGACCGGGGATGCCCGTGCCGCCGCCGAGCCCCTGGGCCAGCGGGCCGAGCTTCTGCTGCTGCAGCGTCTGCGCGTTCTCGTTCGCCGCGTGCACGGCCGCCACGATCAGGTCGGCGAGGGTCTCGGTGTCCTCCGGGTCGACAGCCTTCGGGTCGATCTTCAGCGCGCGCAGCTCGCCGGCACCGGTCACGGTGGCCCTCACCAGCCCGCCGCCCGCCTGCCCGTCGACCTCCGTGTTCGCCAGTTCCTCCTGCGCCCGCTGCAGGTCCTGCTGCATCTTCTGGGCCTGCTGGAGCAACTGCTGCATGTTGGGCTGGCCACCACCGGGGATCACGATCAGCTCCTCTACGTTCTTCTCCTTGGGCACGAGCCTACGTGGTCCACGCGCGCGTCGCCCCGCCACTCTTTCGAGTGAGAAGCGCGGCAGCCCTATACCTGATCAAGGCCCTCATCCGAGCGGAAAAGCCGGCAAAGGTCCTTCTTCGCCACCCATTGGGCGGTAGGAAGGGTGCCGCGCGTCGGCATGGAATCGGCAGTGAGCGGCATGGAATCGGCATGGGATGTCACACAGCGTGACCGGTCGTGCGTCAGGGATCAGCAGGGATCAGTAGGGAGTGCCGGGTGGGTCAGCCGGAGATGCAGCCCGAGGGTCCGCCTCAGGACGGGCGGGGCGAGGGTGCGGCCGGGCTGCGGCCGGGCGATCTGACCGGGCGGGCCTTTCCGCTCGGGGACTGGGGCGAGCCCGCCGAACGGCTCGACGAGCTGTACCGGTGGGTGGAGCGCGGGGCACTGCAGACGGCGTCCTGGTATCTGCGGGACCGGACGTGGAAGCGGCGCGGCGCCTGGATCCTGCGCTCGGGCGCGGCGGCGGGCGCGGTGGCCGGGGCGGCGCTCCCCCTGCTGGACCTCGCCGGGGCGGCCCACGGGGTCGCGCCCTGGGGCTGCCTGGCGCTGCTGCTCGCCGTCGCCTGCGTCGGCATCGACCGGTTCTTCGGCGTGACGTCCGGCTGGATAAGGGACGTGGCCACCGCGCAGGCAGTACAGCGGCGGCTGCAGGCGTTGCAGTTCGACTGGGCCTCCGAGAGCATCCGGGAGGTGCTGGGCCCGGCGGAGGGCACGGCGAGCGAGGCGGCCGAGCGGTGCCTGGCGGTGCTGCGGCGCTTCGCGGAGGACGTCACGGAACTGGTGCGCACGGAGACGACCGACTGGATGGTCGAGTTCCGCACCGGCTCCGCGCCGCTGGGCATGCAGTCGGCGGTGGCCTGCGTGCCCCGGCAGGAGGCCGCGGGCCCGGCGGGCCGCTCTCCGCTGCCGCCCGCGAACGGGACCCGGCCGAACATGCCACGGCAGCGGCCGCCGGAGCCGCGGTAAGCAGCCCGGTAACGGGTCCGCCGACCTCACTGCCCGGTGTGCGTCACTGCCCGGTGTGCGTCACTGCTTGGTGTACGTCAGGCTCTCCCCGCCGCCCGCCTTCGCCCGCTTCAGGCTGCCGTCCGGCAGCAGGGTGACCTCGGTGGCCTCGCCCGGAGTGCAGGAGGAGGCGGGCTCGCCACTGGTGACGGTGGACGGCCCGATCTCCAACGGCCCGTCCGTGCCGGGCTGTTGGGCGAGCTTGGCGTCGAAGACACAGTGGTAGGTGCCACCGCCGTCCGTCGGCCCGTCCGCGACCAGCGTCAGCACGCTGTCGCCCACCCGGCCCTGACGGATGGTCAGTTGACGGGTGTTGATCCCGTTGGCGTTGTCGATGGTCGTCTCCCAGGTACCCAGGTAGGCGGCCGGAACCGCCCCGTCCGAGGAGGCGGAGGCGGACGCGGAGTCGGACGGCGTCGGCCCGGCCGTGCTGGGCGCCCCCGAGGTACCGGAGGTGCTGACGGTGGGCGCGGGGGTGACGGTCCCGCCACCCTTGTCGTCGTCCCCGCCGCCGTTCCTCATCAGCGCATACACCGAGCCGCCCGCGCCCAGCGCCACCACCAGGGCGATCACGACGAGCAGCGCGGTGGACCGCCCACTGCGCCGCTCCGGCTCCCGCACCTCACCGAAGGGCGGCGGCCCGTACGGCGGCGTGGACCCGAGCCCGCCGCCATAGGGGGTGTACGGCTGCTGGGCCCCGCCCCACGCCCCGGCGCCCGGCTGGGGATACCCGTAGGCAGCGCCCGACTGCGCATACGGCTGGGGCTGCGGATGCTGCTGCGGATACCCGTACGCCCCCGGCGCGGCCCCGAACCCCGGTACCGCCGGCGGCGTCCCCGGCGGCGGAGTCTGCCCCGCCACGACGGTCGGCAGATGATTCACCCCGCCCGCGCCCCCCGGCTGTCCCACCGCCCCCGGCGCACTCCCGTCATCGGCAACGGCAGCATGCTCGGGCGACACGACGCCGTCACCACTGCCCGGGCCAGAGCCCACGGCGCCCGCCGACGGCGCTCCGCCCCCACCGGCACCACCCGCGCCCGCCGACGGCGAATCCGCCCCACCAGGGCCATCCACACCCGACGACGATGCCTGCACGGGTGGTGCGGGTGGTGCCGGTGGTGCGGGTGGTGCCGGTGGGAACCCGGATTCGGCCGAAGGCCGGGTTCCCCCCGATGCACCCGCACCCCACGACACACCTGCACCCGAAGACCCACTCGTAGACCCACTCGTACCCGAAGACGAACCCGCCCCCGCCGGCGCAGACCCGTCCCCCTCCGGATCCTCGACCTCCAGCAACTGCACGGCATGTCGGCCGAGTTGCGCGACCAGCGCCCCCGGCAGCCAGGGATCCCGGGACCGCCCCCCGGCCACGGTGTCCTCCGCCCCCGTCCGCTCCAGAACGGCATCCAGCGAGGGCCGGGCCCCGGGATCCTTGCGCAGGCAGTCCCGCACCAGGTCGCCGATCCCCTCCGGCACCCCCTCCAGATCCGGCTCCTCCTGAGCAATCCGGAACATCAGCGCGTGCACCCCGCTGTTGGCGCTCCCGAACGGCAGCGACCCGGTCGCCGCGTACGCCAGCACCGACCCGAGGCAGAAGACGTCGCAGGCCGACGTGATCCGGTCCCCCCGCACCTGCTCGGGCGCCATGAACCCCGGCGACCCCACCAGCGACCCGGTCCGGGTCAGCCCCTCCCCGCCCAGCGAGGTCGTCTCCAGCGCCCGGGCGATCCCGAAGTCGATGACACGCGGCCCGTCGATCGTCACGAGCACGTTCGACGGCTTCAGATCCCGGTGCACGATCCCCGCCGCGTGGATGTCCTTCAGCGCGTGCGCGAGCCCCGCCGCGAGGATCCGCACCGACCGCTCGGGCAGCGCCCCGTGGTCGTGCCCGACCACCTGCTGCAGGCTCGGCCCGGCCACATACCCCGTGGCCACCCACGGCACCGGCGCCTCGGTGTCCGCGTCCAGCACGGGCGCGGTCCAGTACCCACCGACCCGCCGCGCGGCCTGCACCTCCTGCCGGAACCGCGCCCGGAACTCCTCCTGCTCGGCGAGCTCCTGGCGGACCAGTTTCACCGCGACGGTACGGCCCCGGTCCGACCGGGCCAGATACACGTGCCCCATGCCGCCCGCGCCGAGCCGCGCCAGCAGCCGGTAACCCCCGATGCGCTGCGGATCCCCCGCCCCGAGCTTCTCCATGGCCGCCCGCCTCCCCCCGATCCGCCCCGTGCACCCCATACGCCCCATACACGCAACGCATACGACTACGACGCATACGTGTGCGACGGACCGAGAATAATGCGGCCCTACCGGGGAGTCGCGCGGCCTGCCGCCTACGGTTCCGTAACAGGTTTGCCCAGTTCGTCCAGGACCGCCGGCAGCCGCTCCGGCAGCCGTACCGCCTGGCGGGTTCACGCTGCCCCATCGCCTCGGCCGGCCGGTCGGCGAAGGCCGCGTGAGGGGCAGCTCCGGGCCACTGCGGCCCGCCCTCCTCGGTGGGCGCGAGGAGTCCGGCGCGCCGGTGCGCCGGGTTCGGCCGGTACTCGGGCGAGTCCCTGCTCGACCAGCAGATCGGCGATGCGCTGCACGCGCTGCCGGGTGATGCCCGTGGCCCGGGTGACGCCATGGCCGGGGCGACACCGGCCACCGGCAGCGGCTCGGCCCCACGCTCAGGACCTCGTGGCCGGCGCGGGTGTCGACAACCTGTCGCGGAAAGCCCTCGTCCAGGGAACAAGACGCCGATGTCGCTTCCGCATCGCGGACATTTACCCTCGGCCGCATGACCCCTCAGCCCAACCCCGACGCCGGAGCCGCAGTCAAGGCGGCGGACCGCGCGCACGTCTTCCACTCCTGGTCCGCCCAGGACCTCATCGACCCCCTCGCCGTCGCCGGCGCCGAGGGGTCGTACTTCTGGGACTACGACGGCAAGCGGTACCTGGACCTCACCAGCGGGCTCGTCTACACGAACATCGGCTACCAGCACCCGAAGGTCGTCGCGGCCGTCCAGGAGCAGGCGGCGAAGATGACGACCTTCGCGCCCGCCTTCGCGATCGAGGCGCGCTCGGAGGCGGCCCGGCTGATCGCCGAACGGACCCCCGGCGACCTGGACAAGATCTTCTTCACCAACGGCGGCGCCGACGCCGTCGAGCACGCGGTGCGCATGGCCCGGCTGCACACGGGCCGCCCCAAGGTGCTCTCGGCCTACCGGTCGTACCACGGCGGCACCCAGCAGGCGGTCAACATCACCGGCGACCCGCGCCGCTGGGCCAGCGACAGCGGCACGAACGGCGTCGTCCACTTCTGGGCGCCGTTCCTCTACCGCTCCCGCTTCTACGCCGAGAACGAGGAGCAGGAGACCGCGCGCGCCCTGGAGCACCTGGAGACCACGATCGCCTTCGAGGGGCCGGGCACGGTCGCGGCGATCATCCTGGAGACCATCCCCGGCACGGCCGGCATCATGGTCCCGCCCCCCGGCTACCTGGCCGGGGTCCGCGAGATCTGCGACCGCCACGGCATCGTCTTCGTCCTGGACGAGGTCATGGCCGGCTTCGGGCGCACGGGTGAGTGGTTCGCGGCCGATCTCTTCGGTGTCGTACCCGACCTGGTGACCTTCGCCAAGGGTGTGAACTCGGGTTACGTGCCGCTCGGCGGTGTCGCGATTTCACAGGAGATCGCCGAGACCTTCGGCAAGCGGCCCTACCCGGGCGGTCTGACGTACTCCGGGCACCCGCTGGCCTGCGCCGCCGCCGTCGCCACGATCAACGTGATGGCGCAGGAGGGCGTCGTCGAGAACGCGGCGCGCCTCGGCGAGACCGTCCTCGCCCCCGCCCTCGCCGGGCTGGCCGAGCGCCACCCGAGCGTCGGCGAGGTGCGCGGCGTCGGCATGTTCTGGGCGCTGGAGCTCGTGAAGAACCGCGAGACCCGCGAGCCGCTGGTGCCGTACAACGCGGCCGGTGAGGCGAACGCCCCGATGGCCGCGTTCGCGGCCGCCGCCAAGCAGCACGGCGTGTGGCCCTTCGTGAACATGAACCGCACCCATGTGGTCCCGCCGTGCAATGTCACGGAGGCCGAGCTGAAGGAGGGCCTCGCCGCCCTCGACGCCGCGCTGAGCGTGGCGGACGAGTACACGGCGTAACCGAACCACGCCTGCCGCCGGGGAGACCCGAACGCGTAAGGTGACGTGCTCGTAAGAAAATCTCGTGAGAGATGCGCGAGCACGTCGTCCACGCGTGAGGAGTGACCCCGACCATGCCCGGCAACGGCGCCGTGACACGCAGCACCCTGCGCCAGCAGATCGCGGACGCGCTCCGTGACGAGGTGCTCGCGGGGCGGCTGCGGCCGGGCCGGGCGTTCACGGTCAAGGAGATCGCCGAGCAGTACGGCGTCTCCGCCACCCCCGTCCGCGAGGCGCTGGTCGACCTGTCCGCGCAGGGCATCCTCGAGGCCGACCAGCACCGCGGCTTCCGGGTGCCGGAGTACTCCGTCACCGACTACCGGAACATGATCGAGGCCCGCAGCCTGGTCACCGACGGCATGTTCCAGGCCCTCAGCACCGGCCACCCCGCCTTCCGCACACCGCCCGAGGACCCCCGTACGACGGCCGCGCTGACCACGGTGCGCCGCCGCGGCGAGGAGGCCGCGCGGGCCGCCGCGGCCGGCGACCTGACGATCCTGATCGGCTACGACCTGCGCTTCTGGCGCGAGCTCAGCGCGCTGTTCGGCAATCCCTACCTCGGCGACTTCCTCAACCGGCTGCGCGTACAGTCCTGGGTCTGCGCGGTGCAGCACCTGCTCCGCCTCCCCGACCTGCGCGGCCGCCTGTGGGCCGGGCACACGGACCTGGTCGACGCGCTGGCCCGCCGCGAGGCCGACACCGCCCGCGGCATCGTCGCCGCCTCCAACGCCCATTCGCTGGAGCTGCTGGAACACCTGACCAACGGGTAGATGACCAGTACCCTGCCCAGACCACCTTCTGCGGACCTACTGGCGGACCCATCTGTGCGAGGAGCTCTCTTTGGCCTGTGACCTGTGGCTGGTACCGCTCGTGGACGTGTTGTGCCACACCCCGGACAACCCGTTCGCCGAGGAACTCGCGCAGTACAACGACGCACTGGCGGCGGCCGGCCTCCCGCCGGTGCCTGTGTACCAGTACATGCCGGGCCTGTCCGGCGAGGTCGCCCCCGTGGCGGGCTTCGACTACGACGCCCTGCACTTCCTCCGCCGCGCGTACCTGCTCCAGGTCTGCGGCCTGCCGGTGACGCCCGTGGACGACCTGGGCGGCGACTACGAGCAGCTCCTGGAGATGTTCGAGTCCACGGCCCAGCAGTCCCACCTGGTCTGGCACTACGACCACGCGGGCGCCTACGTCCCGGTCGACTTCCCGCACCCGCTGTCCAACGACGAACTGCTGGCGGGCGGCGGCCCGTTGGGCTCGTCCCAGTCCCTGCTGCGCGAACTGGAGTACGTCGCCGGGTCGATCGGCATCGACCCGGCCAACCCCCCGGCCGCCCCGGCCCCGCCCACGGCCCCCACGGAACTGGAGGAACCGGCCGTTCCGGCGCCGTACGACCCCAGCCCCTTCGCCCGCGAACGGCACGTGTGGCTGGGGCTGCACGCGGCGGCGACGCGCTCCCTGGCACAGGGTTCGATGATCGTCTTCAGCTGAGTGTCACGTCGGCCGGGGATGTGCGAGCTGGTGTGATTTCACCCACCTCTTCTTGCCGTGGGGGAAATGCGTGCCTACGTTCGGTGGCATGTCCCCCCACGACCCCGCCTTCGACTTCAGTGTCGACCTGAGCTCGCACGAGATGCTCCGGCGCACCCACGTCATGGCCGCCCTCGGCCCCGGCTGGGACCCCGCGGCGGCGCTGCGCGGCGAGGAGGAGGCGCGTGCGCTGCTGTACTCCGGGCTGGACGCCGAGCAGCAGCGCATCTACGACGAGCTCGTGGCGGCCGGTGTGCTCCCGGCGGGGCCCGGCGATGCTGCCGCTTGATCCGCAGGCCGACATAGGACGGCGCGCCTGGGTGGCGTGCCCGAACTGTGACGACCGGGCCGGCTGCGAGACCTGCCGGCAGGGCGGCACCTGCACCGCGCACTGGCGCTACCTGCTCTCCAACACCGGCAGCCTGCTGCACCTGCAGTGCCCCTCGTGCACCCATGTATGGACCCACGAGACAAACTTCGGCGCCACACGCTCGTCCGACGGGTGAGCGGTGCGGACCTGGTCGTCCGCACCGCTCATCGCTCCGCCTCCGTCGAGGACGCCGCTCCTAGAAGACCGGCGTGCCGGCCTGGGTCAGCTTCCAGTTGGTGGCGGCGAAGTCGGCCGGGTCGAGGGTCTTCTTCGCGGTCACGTAGTCGATCATCAGCTGACGGATCTCGTTGGTCGAGCTGTAGGCGATCGGCGCTGAGGCGATGTGCGGATAGCCCGAGCCGCCGTTCGCGCGGTAGTTGTTGACCGCGACGACGAAGACCTGGTCGTCGGCGATCGCCGCGCCGTTGTAGGTGAGGTTCTTGATCCTCGAACCCTCCGGCTGCGCGATGTCGATCTCGTAGTCGACGCCCGCAGCCGTGTCGTACATGTAGTCCCAGAAGTTGTTGGCGTTGGTGAGGGTCGCGGTGTCGACCTTCGTCCCGGCCGGGACCTGGTGGTAGTACTTCGCCGCGTACTCCAGGTAGTCCTTGAGCTGGGCGCCCGTCAGCTTCTTGCCGTACAGGGTGTTGTCGTAGATGTAGAGGCCGGCGATGTCCTTGATGGTGACGCTGCCCTGGGGGATGTCGGCCGTGCGGGAGAAGGGGGCCGCGACCGAGATCAGCGGGAGCGCGGCGTCCGACGCCGACAGGCCGGCCTTCACGCTCTCCGTCTGGACCTTGTGGATGAAGTCCATGATCGGCACGTCCTTCCAGCAGGAATCCGCCGCCGAGAGGTCCGCCGTACACGTGCCGACCGCCGTGTTGACGTACTTGACCACCAGCTCGTGGTCGGCCTCCAGGAGCTTCTTGATCTCCGGGTCCTCGTCCACGGTGTTGGGGTTGAGGGTCTGCGCCGTCTTGCTCGTCACCTTCCACTGGCCGTGGTGGAGTTCGAGTTCGAAGTCGAAGACGCTGAGGCGGTAGCCCCAGCAGTACGGCTCCGACAGGAGCACTTCCTCGCCGGTCTCCGCGTTCTTCACCGTGTAGGACGGGACCTCGACGTGCGTGTGGCCCACCAGGATCGCGTCGATGCCCGGCACCTGCTCGGCCACCAGGTTCGACGCGTTCTCGACGTACGGGAGCGAGTCGCCGTAGGAGGACGAGCCGTCCATGCCCGAGTGGTCCGTCAGGAAGACGACGTCACAGCCCAGCGCGCGCAGGCGCGGCACGTACTTCTTCGCCTGCTCGACCAGGCCCGGGAACACCATCTTGCCGCTGACGTTGTCCTTGTCCCACAGCGCGATACCGGGGTTGGTCAGGCCCAGGATGCCGACCTTGATGTCCGGGGCGCCCGGCACACAGATGCGCTTGACGGTGTACGGCTTGAAGGCCGGGCGCAGGGTCTTCGCGTCGAGGGCGTTGGCGCCCAGCAGCGGGAAGCGGCACTGGCTCTCGAACTTGCGCAGCACCTCGATGCCGTAGTTGAACTCGTGGTTGCCGAGGGCGGCGGCGTCGTAGCGCATGTGGTTCATGGCCACGGCCATCGGGTGCCTGGGGCCCCTCTTGCCGTCGGTGCCCGTGATCGGGTCGATCCGCGCGAAGTAGTAGGCGAGCGAGGTGCCCTGGATGATGTCACCGGCGTCGACGAGGAGGACGTGGTCCTCGCCCTTGGCCGCACGCTGCTGGTTGATGAGGGTGGCGACGCGCGCCACGCCCACGGAGTTGCCCGCCTTGTCGGTGTAGGGGGCGTCCTTGTAGTAGTCCCAGTCGAAGACGTGGCTGTGCAGGTCGGTCGTGCCGAGGATGGAGAACGACCAGGTGCGCGGCTTGTGTTCGCGCTTCTGCTCGGCCGCCTGCGCGGGGGCCGCCGCGACGGTCCCGGCAGCGGCGACGGCCGCCCCGGTGACGGCCGACTTCTTCACGAACTCCCGGCGGTTCATGGGACTGAGGGGCATTCAAGGCTCCTGGTTTGGCTGGAGTTGGCGACGAGCAGTGGCGGTGCAGTGCGGAGGCTACCCGCGTAGATGCTGCTCGCGTCCGGGATTGCCAGAAAACCAGGAAAAGGTCATGTCCAGGTCAAGTATGGGTCAGCGTGCGCCCTGTGCGAACCCTGGGGAAACAGCCGGTGTCGGATACGGCCGATGACCCTGATGTTCAGACACGGCCGATGAGCCTGACCTCCGGCGGCCACAGCACCCCGCTCGCCATCAGCAGAGAAGGGCCGAGATGCACCGGGCACACCCGCAGCGGAGGCAGCTGGTACCGGGCGACCTCGAAGATCGCGGGGTCGGAGCAGTCCGTGAGCTCGGCGTCGGCGCCTTCGCCGCCGTACGGTCCCCGGCACAGTGTCTGCCAGTGGGTACCCATACCCCCATTGCACCGCGCATGACGCGGCAGTGCCCGACGATCACACCCGCCGGACGCCGGGGCAGCGCCCGTACGACGCCCCCGCCGGCCGGAGGCCGACAGGGGCGTACGGGACGGTGTCAGCCGGGATCAACGCGGGTCGACGTCCCCGAAGTTCCAGACGAGGACGTCGGTGCCGGCCGGCTGCTGAATGTGCAGGGTGAGGTTGTGGAAGGTCGCCGAGAGCAGAACCACCCTCCAGTTGCCGTTGGGGCAGACCTGGCTGGACGAGGGGTTGGGCGGCGACTGAAGCGAGGCGTTGAAGGTGATCTGGCCCGCGCGCGGGGTGATGTTCTGGGTCGGACCGGTCACCAACTGGAAGAAGGCCGGATGCCCCGGGGCCGTGTTGCCACCCCTGTTGACGCAGACGTAGTTCGCGATCACCTGGTCGGCCGTCAGGAACACCTTGGCGGGCCCCGTGCCGAGACCGGCAGCCTTGCCGCTGCACGTGACGGTCGCGCGGTTGCCGCTGATCGACTTGGAACAGGTTGGTTCACCGATGAAGTGCGGGTTGGCGGCCAGCGCGGGGGTCACCCCGATACCGAGAGCCAGCAATGTCATTGCCAGCAGCCTGAGAACTCGGCGCACGTGTTTCTCCACTTCCTTGCTCGGAATCTCGCGCCGACCGCCCACCGCCCCGAGCGGAGGGTCGTATGCGGCACACCGTGAGAAATACCGCGTGGCTGAACATATGCCACCTGCAATAACTCGGATGACATGATTAATGGCCCCCGTCGGAAGCAGTCCGACGGGGGCCGATCGCACACCGCGCAGTGCCCGGCAGCGGCCTACAGGAACGAGTTGATCTCGATCGTCTCGTCCCGGCCCGGGCCCACGCCGATCGCGGAGATCGGGGCGCCGGACATCTCCTCCAGCGCCTTGACGTAGTTCTGGGCGTTCTTCGGCAGGTCGGCGAAGGACTTCGCCTTGGTGATGTCCTCGGACCAGCCGGGCAGCGTCTCGTAGACCGGCTTGGCGTGGTGGAAGTCGGTCTGCGAGTACGGCAGTTCCTCGACGCGCTTGCCGTCGATCTCGTACGCCACACAGACCGGGATCTGCTCCCAGCCGGTCAGCACGTCCAGCTTGGTGAGGAAGAAGTCGGTCAGGCCGTTGACGCGGGTCGCGTACCGGGCGATGACGGCGTCGAACCAGCCGCAGCGCCGGTCACGGCCCGTCGTCACGCCCCGCTCGCCGCCGATCCGGCGCAGCGCCTCGCCGTCCTCGTCGAACAGCTCGGTCGGGAAGGGACCGGCGCCGACGCGGGTCGTGTAGGCCTTGAGGATGCCGATGACACGGCTGATCTTCGTCGGGCCCACGCCGGCGCCGGTGCAGGCACCGCCGGCGGTCGGGTTCGAGGAGGTCACGAAGGGGTACGTGCCGTGGTCGATGTCGAGCAGCGTGCCCTGGCCGCCCTCGAACAGGACGACCTTGTCGTCCTCCAGGGCCTGGTTCAGGATCAGCACCGTGTCGGCGACGTACGGCTTGATCTGCTCGGCGTAGCCCAGCAGCTCCTCGACCACCTGGTCGGCGCCGATGGCGCGCCGGTTGTACAGCTTGGTGAGGATCTGGTTCTTGACGTCGAGGGCCGCCTCGACCTTCTGCTGCAGGATCGACTCGTCGTACAGGTCCTGGACCCGGATGCCGACGCGGTTGATCTTGTCGGCGTAGGTCGGGCCGATGCCGCGCCCCGTCGTCCCGATCTTCCGCTTGCCGAGGAAGCGCTCCGTCACCTTGTCGACGGTCACGTTGTAAGGCGTGATGATGTGCGCGTTACCGCTGATCAGGAGCTTGGACGTGTCGACGCCACGCTCGTTCAGACCGCTCAGCTCGGAGAGCAGTACCGACGGGTCGACGACGACGCCGTTGCCGATGACCGGGACACAAGTAGGTGAGAGGATTCCGGAAGGGAGGAGGTGGAGCGCATACTTCTGGTCGCCGACGACGACCGTGTGGCCGGCGTTGTTGCCGCCCTGGTATCGCACTACATAGTCCACCGAGCCACCGAGCAGGTCGGTCGCCTTTCCCTTGCCTTCGTCACCCCACTGAGCACCGAGCAGCACAAGTGCGGGCACGCGCGTACACCCCTTCCGGGTGGGGCATGTCCAAGGTCGGGGGCGTGGGCGTAAGGTTCACCGCCGCGTACCACAGCGACCGCCTTTGGTCGCCGACCGTCGGACCGGATGCCCCGGAATAGACGAAGCCCCTGGCGCAATAGCGCAAGGGGCTCTTGCACAAAGATGCTACCCGAGGAAGCGAGGCAGGACCGAGGTGGCGACTTTCGCGACGTCCGAACAGCTGCTGGTGATCATCGATCCGGCGGCACGGCAGACGGACGGGGAGTCCGTACGGATCGCGAAAGACGTGCTCAGCGCGGGTGCGGCGGCCAAGGTGTGCCTGCCGGACGGGCCGGAGGAATTCGCCCGCGCACTGGGCCGGCGGGGTTCGAGGCGGCCGGTCGTGGTGGGCGACGGTCACGCTCTGGTACGGGCCGTGACCCTGCTGCACCGGGCGCGCGAGCTGGCCGGATGCGCGCTGTCGGTGGTCCCGGTGGGCGACACCGGGCTCGCCGAGTCGCTCGGAGTGCCGGGCGGGGCGGTGGCGGCGGCGCGGGCCGTGCTGGACGGGGCCGAGCGGCGCCTGGACCTGCTGGTCGACGACAGCGACGGGGTCGTCCTGAGCGGGCTGGGCATTCCGCCGCGGCCGGTGGTGCGGGCGGCGGCCGCCGTGCCGGTGACCGCGTCCTCGGGCCGGGCCTGGTACCGCTCCCTGGTCCGCACCCTCGCCCCCCGCCCGCCGCGCCTCGCCGCCGTGCCGTCCCCCGGCCCCGCCCGGCTCCGGGTCGAGGTCGACGGGCAGACGGTGCTCGACCTGGACCAGCCCGTGGAGACCGTGTCGGTCACACCGGGCACCGGCGGGCTCGCGGCGGTGGAGGTACGGCCGCTGTCGGTGGGCGCGGAGGCGACACCGGTACGGGCGTCCGGGCGGACGGTGACGGTGGCCGGCGCGGACTTCCGGTACCGGGCGGACGCGGGGGTGTCGGGGCCGGTACGCAGGCGGACGTGGCGGGTGGTGGAGGGGGCTTGGGGGTTGGTGTTGCCGGAGTCGGCGGGGTGAGTCAGTCCTCGTCGTCCGGCGGCGCCTGGAAGCCGTCGGTGTCGAGCGTGCAGCCGATGGGGTCGGGGATGTAAAGCTTCTCACCGAAGGACTTGCTGAGGCGCCCCTGGTAACCGTTGGGCGTCGGCTCCCAGAAGACGGTGGCCTGCTCTTCTTGCATGTCGAGGAGAAGGTAGATGGGCACGCCGACCTTGCTGTACGCGTCGAGTTTGTCCGTGCGGTCTTCGTCTCGTGTGGCGGGGGAGGTCAGCTCGGCCACGAACGAGAGGGCCTGCCCGTCAAGGCGGTTGCTGGTGGAGCGGCGGGCACGCCGGTGGGCCGCGTGGATGTCGGGGCCGTAGGCGCGCTCGACGCCCGGGAACACGTACAGCAAGGGACCCCAACTGATGCGGTGCTCCTCGGGCAGATGAGGACGCAGCTGATCGCAGACCATGTCCATCACGTCCGCGTAGTACGCCTTCGACCACGGCGACACGACGATGCTCCCCCTGATGATCTCGGCCTTGTAGCCGTCGGGCACGTGCAGCTCGTCGAGGAGGTCCAGGAGCTCCTCGAAGCTGCCGCGGGGTGCGGCGTCGTTCATCACCGGTCGCTCTGCCATCGACGTCATGATGCCCCCTCCCTCCGATGCGAACCAGCGGCCACTCAGCGTATCCGATCAGCTACACATCCGGAGCCTGATCCTCAAAGCCCGATCCGCCAATGGTCTGGTGACAAATATTTAACCGGCCCGACCCCTTCCCGCGCCCCTCCCCCGTGCACCATCCTGCTCCATCAGGACCCACCAGAACCCAGGGACCCGACACGGAAGGGGCCACCCGATGGCAGTGGACGAGGGCGTTGCCCCCGCGGCGGGCACGGCGGACGAGGAGACGGTTCATCGGCTGAAACCCAATGCCGTGGGGCTGCTCGGGGTGGTCTTCATGGCCGTCGCCACCGCCGCGCCGATCACCGCGATGACCGGCAACGTGCCCTTCATGGTGTCGTCCGGCAACGGCATCGGGGCACCCGCGAGCTATCTCGTCGCAATGGTCGTCCTGGCAATCTTTTCCGTGGGTTTCACATCGATGGCGAAGCACATCACATCGACCGGGGCCTTCTACGGCTTCATCTCCTACGGCCTCGGACGTACCGCCGGCCTCGCCTCCGGGCTGCTCGCGACCTTCGCGTACGTCGTCTTCGAACCGGCGCTGATCGGCATCTTCTCCACCTTCGCCACGACCACCCTGAGGGACCAGACGGGCCTGCACGTGCCCTGGTGGGCCTTCGCCGTCCTGATGCTCGCGATCAACGCGACCGGCACCTGGTTCGGGATCAGCGTCGCCGAGAAGCTGCTGGTGGCGCTGCTGGCGACCGAGGTGACCGTGCTGGCGGCCATGGCGGTCTCGGTCGCCTTCCACGGCGGCGGCCCGCACGGGTTCACCTTCGCCCCGGTGAACCCGGTCAACGCCTTCAAGGGCACGTCCGCCGGGCTCGGGCTCTTCTTCGCCTTCTGGTCCTGGGTCGGCTTCGAGTCCACCGCGATGTACGGCGAGGAGTCCCGCGATCCGAAGAAGATCATCCCCAAGGCCACGATGATCAGCGTCCTGGGCGTCGGTGTCTTCTACGTCTTCGTCTCCTGGATGGCCATCACGGGCAACGGCGAGGCCGAGGCCGTGAAGGCCGCCTCCTCCGCCAACCCCCTCGCCCTGTTCTTCGGCCCCACCGATCGGTACGTCGGGCACTGGGCCGTCGACGTCATGCAGTGGCTGATGATCACCGGCTCGCTGGCCTGCGGCATGGCCTTCCACAACTGCGCCGCCCGCTACCTGTACGCCCTCGGGCGGGAGGGCGTCCTGCCGTCGCTGAAGAACACCGTCGGCCGCACCCACGCCCGGCACGGCTCCCCGCACATCGCGGGACTGGTGCAGACGGTGGTGAGCGCCGTACTGATCGCCGCGTTCTGGGTCGCGGGCAAGGACCCGTACAACGCGCTCTACGTCCTGCTGGCCATCCTCGGCACGATGGCGATCCTGGTGGTCCAGGCCGTGTGTTCCTTCGCGGTCCTCGTCTACTTCCGCAGGCACCACCTCGAGAGCCGCCACTGGTTCCGGACCTTCACCGCCCCGCTCGTCGGTGGCATCGCGATGCTCGGCGTGGTCGTCCTGCTGGTGTCCAACATGGGGGTCGCGGCGGGGGCGGAGTCCGGCTCACTGCTGCTCAAGGCGACGCCGTGGCTCGTGGCGCTGGTCGCGGCGACCGGCGTGGGCTACGCGCAGTACCTGAAGCGGCGGGCGCCCGAGCGGTACGCGCTGCTGGGGCGGACGGTGCTGGAGGAGACGAAGGAACGCTGAACGGGCTCAGCGGCCGTACTTCTGCTCCCGATGAGCCCGCCAGCGCTCCATCATCTGCGCCACGTCCTGCTCGATGAACTCGAAGAAGTCCAGCGTCTCGGCCATCCGGCGCCCCGCCGGGGTGTCGGCGCCGAGGCCGGCCACGCCCTCCCGCAGGGCCTCCTCCCAGCGCTTGATGACGGCCTCGCGGCTGGTGAGGGCCTCGTACCACTGGTCGCTGTGCACCCGGTACCGCTCCCGGCGCGAGCCCGGCTCCCGTTCCCTCGACACCATGTGGACCTGCGCGAGATAGCGCACGGCACCGGAGACGGCGGCGGGGCTGATCTGCAGCTGCTCGCCCAGCTCGGCCGAGGTCAGGGCGCCGGTGTCGGAGGCGAGGAGGGCGGCGAAGACCCGGGAGGGCATGCGTGCCATCCCCGCCTCGACCAGCTGCGCCGCGAAGTGCTCCACGAACCGTGAGACCGACTCCGGGTCCCGCTCCGGCGTTCCTGTCCTCGACTCCGTCATGCCCTCACCCTAACCGGGATTCATGGACTTCCTTAACTTCACAAATTTCTGAAAGAAGCGTACGTTCGGATCCATGACGAAGGCAATCACGGTCTCCGGGCTCCACAAGTCCTTCGGCCGTACGCGCGCGCTGGACGGCCTCGACCTGGACGTCGAGGCCGGAGAGGTGCACGGCTTCCTCGGCCCGAACGGCGCCGGCAAGTCGACCACGATCCGAGTGCTGCTCGGGCTGCTGCGCGCCGACGCGGGCGCCGCTCGGGTGCTGGGCCACGACCCGTGGCGGGACGCGGTGGAGGTGCACCGCAGGATCGCCTACGTGCCCGGCGACGTGACGCTGTGGCGCAACCTCTCCGGCGGCGAGGTCATCGACCTCTACGGCCGCCTGCGCGGAGGACTCGACACCCGGCGCCGCGCCGAACTCATCGAGCGCTTCGAGCTGGACCCGGCCAAGAAGGGCCGCACCTACTCCAAGGGCAACCGGCAGAAGGTCGCCCTGGTCGCCGCCTTCGCCTCCGACGTGGACCTGCTGATCCTGGACGAGCCGACCTCGGGCCTGGACCCGCTGATGGAGGAGGTCTTCCAGCGCTGCGTGGAGGAGGAGCGGGAGCGCGGCCGTACGGTCCTGCTCTCCTCGCACATCCTGAGCGAGGTCGAGGAACTCTGCGACCGGGTCAGCATCATCCGCAAGGGCCGCACGGTGGAGAGCGGGTCGCTGGCGGACCTGCGGCATCTGACCCGGACCAGCGTGCGCGCCGAACTCGCCGGGCCGCCCGACGGACTGGCCCACCTGCCGGGCGTACACGACCTCGACGTGCAGGGGCACCGGGTCCGCCTCCAGGTGGACACCGACCGACTGGACGCCGTACTGCGCTCGTTGACCGCCTCCGGGGTGCGCTCGCTGACCTCGACGCCGCCGACCCTGGAGGAGCTGTTCCTGCGGCACTACCAGGACGAGCCGGGCGAGGTGACGGTGTGACGCGCCAACTGACCGGCACCGGGACCTTGTTGCGGTTCGCGCTGCGCCGCGACCGCGTGCTGATTCCGGTCTGGGTCGCGGTGAACGCGCTGATGGTCCTCTCCATGCCGAAGACCCTGAAGGGCCTGTACGGCACCCCGGCCGCCCGCGCCGACCTGATGCACCAGGTGGCGACCAACACCTCCCTGCGCGCCATGGTCGGACCCGTCTTCGACGACTCGCTCGGTGCGCTGACGGCCTGGCGGGTCGGGGTGTACGCGGGCGCCCTCGCCGCCGTGACGAGCCTGCTCGTCGTCGTACGGCACACCCGGGACGAGGAGGAGAGCGGGCGGCAGGAGCTGGTGTCCTCCGGAATGGTGGGGCGCCGGGCTCCGCTCACGGCGGCCCTGCTGACGGCGGCCGTCGCGAACGCGGCCCTGTGCGTCCTGCTCGTGGCGGGACTGGCCGGACAGGGCGCACCGGGTGCCCTGGCCTTCGGGCTCGGAGTGGCGGGCGTGGGCATGGTCTTCGCCACGATGGCGGCGATCGTCGCCCAGCTCACGGAGAGCGCCCGGCTGGCCCGGGGGCTGACGGCGGCCGTGCTGGGCGCGGCGTTCGTGCTGCGCGCGGCGGGCGACTCGGCGTCGGATGGGGGCACCTCCCAGGCCTTCGGCACTGGGAGAGGTGCGTCGGTACTGACCTGGCTGTCCCCGCTGGGCTGGCTGGAGGACCTGCGCGCCTTCGCGGCCGAACGCTGGTGGGTGCTGCTGCTGTTCGCCGCCGCTGCAGCCCTCCAGGCGGTGATCGCCTACGAGTTGGCCGGACGCCGGGACATCGGCATGAGCTTCCTGCCGACCCGGCCGGGACCGGCGGCCGGCCGCCTCGGCACGGCGGCCGCGCTGGCCTGGCGCTTGCAACGCGGCAGCGTGCTCGGCTGGTCGATCGGCTTCTTCCTCGCCGGGGTCGTCTACGGCGGAATGACGGACGGCGCGGCCAAACTCGTCGGCGACAACGCCAAGGCGCGGGAGATCTTCCAGCGGATGGGCGGCCAGTCGGGGCTGACGGACGCGTTCCTCGCCGCGATGGTCGGCATGCTCGGTCTGGTCGCCGCGCTCTACGTCGTCTCCTCCGTGCTGCGGCTGAGCGGTGAGGAGACCTCCGGACGGGCCGAACCGGTGCTGGCCGCGGCCGTGGGCCGGCTGCGCTGGGCCGCCGGCCACCTGGTCATCGCCTTCGGCGGCTCGGCCCTGCTGATGCTCCTGGTCGGCCTGGGCTTCGCCGTCGGCTACGGCCGGCAGATCGGCCCGGTACTGGGGGCCTGCCTGCTCCAGGTGGCCGCGGTATGGGTCATCGGCGGCATCGCCGTCCTGCTCTTCGGCGTCCTGCCACGGGGCGCGGTCGCGGCGTGGGGCGTGGCCGGTGCGGTCCTGCTGATCGGCTGGATCGGCCCCGCGCTGAACGCGCCACGAGCGGTACTGGACCTGTCCCCCTTCGGGCATCTGCCGAAGTTGCCGGGCGGGGGGATGGAGTGGGGGCCGGTGCTGGTTCTGCTGGGACTGGCCGTGGTGCTGGTGGCCGGCGGGCTGGCGGGCGTGCGGCGCCGTGATCTGGCGGGCTGAGGCTCAGTCGACGTACTGCTTCAGCTCCTCGGTGTCGAGCTCGATGCCGACGGGATCGGGGAGTGCGATCATCCGAACGAGAGGTCAACCCACCTCGACGCTCAGCCCCTCCAGCCCCCGGATCACGAAGTTCGGCTTGCGCCGCGGCTCCGCCGCCAGGGCCAGCGTGGGGGCCTGCCGGAGGAGGGCCGTCATCGAGGCGGCCAGCTCGATGCGGGCCAGCGGGGCGCCGATGCAGTAGTGGATGCCGGCGCTGAAGGAGATGTGCGGGTTGTCGGTGCGGGTCAGGTCCAGTCGGCCGGGGTCGGCGAAGACGGCCGGGTCGTGGTTGGCGGAGCCGAAGAGCATCGCGATCTCCGAGCCCCTCGGGACGGTCGTGCCGTCGATCTCGATGTCGTCCAGCACCCAGCGTTCGAAGAGCTGGAGCGGGGTGTCGTAGCGCATCAGCTCCTCGATCGCGGACGGGACCAGGGAGTGGTCGGCGCGCAGGGCGGCCAGCTGTCCGGGGTTGCGGAACAGCGCCCACCAGCCGTTCACCGTGGCGTTGACCGTGGCCTCGTGACCCGCGTTGAGCAGCAGGACCGCCGTGGAGATCATCTCCTGCTCGGTCAGCCGGTCGTCGTCCTCGTCGTGCGCCGCGATCAGGCCGGAGACGAGATCCTCGCCCGGCTCCTTGCGACGCGCCGCGATCAGCATCCGCAGATACTCCGAGAACTCCACCGAGGCCCCGACCGCCTGCGCGGCCGTCTCCTCCGACGGGGTCAGCTCGTACATCCCGCAGATGGCCGCCGACCAGGGGCGGAGCTGGGCGCGGTCCGCCTCGGGGATGCCGAGCATCTCGGCGATCACGGCCACCGGCAGCGGCTCCGCGACGTCGGTCAGCAGGTCACCGCCGCCGTTGTGGACCAGCCCCGCCACCAGGTCGTTCGCCAAACCGTGCACATACGGCTTCAGACGTTCGACCGTGCGCGGTGTGAACGCCTTCGACACCAGGCGCCGGATCCGGGTGTGGTCCGGCGGCTCCAGGTCGAGCATCCCGTGGTCGTTGAGGGTGTGGAAGGGCTCGTGCTCCGGCGGGGGCGACGTCCGCCCGAACTCCTCGTGCGAGAACCGGTGCTGATACGTCCGCCCCAGCCGCCGGTCCCGCAGCAGCGCCGAGACATCCGCGTGGTGCGGCACCAGCCACTGGTCGGTCGGCTCGTACCGGATCACCCGGCCCCGCGCCCGCAGCTCCGCGTAGGCCGGGTACGGGTCGGCCACGAACGCCGGGTCCCAGGGGTCGAAGGTCAGGTCGGTGGTGCCAGCCATGCGGGGACGCTAACGCGCCGGGCCGAGGTCTGACCAGGGGGAGCGGCGCGACTCCGTGTGGCGGGTCGAGCAGGAGATCCATGGCCTTGGTGTTTCCGGTCCTGCCTGCTCGGGCGCCGTCAGCCCGGTGTCACCAGGCGTGCCTCGTACGCGAACACCGCTGCCTGGGTGCGGTCTCTGAGGCCCAGTTTGACCAGGATGCGGCTCACGTGGGTCTTGATCGTCGACTCGGCCACCACCAGGCGCTCGGCGATCTCCGCGTTGGACAGGCCCTGGGCGATCAGGATCAGGACCTCCGTCTCCCGCTCGGTGAGTTCGCCGTAGGCCGCTTGGCCCGACGGGACCAGGCGCGGGGGGTCCGAGAGGCGGGAGAACTCGGTGAGCAGGCGTTTGGTGACCGAGGGAGCCAGGAGGGCCTCGCCCGCGGCCACCACGCGCACGGCGTCCGCCAGCTGGCGGGCCGAGGCGTCCTTCAGCAGGAAACCGGAGGCTCCCGCGCGCAGCGCCTGGTACACGTACTCGTCCAGGTCGAAGGTCGTCAGGACCAGCACCTTCGCGGTCGCGTCCGCCGCCACGATCTCCCGGGTGGCCTCGATGCCGTTCAGCTCCGGCATGCGGATGTCCATCAGGACGACGTCCGGGGCGAGTTCACGAACCCGGTCCACCGCCTCCCTTCCGTTGACGGCCTCGCCGACGACCTCGATGTCCGGCATCGCGTTCAGCAGGACGGAGAAGCCCTCGCGGACCATCATCTGGTCGTCCGCGATCAGTACGCGGATGGTCATGCGTCCCCTTCACTCGCGGTGACCGCCGGCACCGGCAGGAACACCGTCACCTCGTAGCCCCCGTCCTGCGAAGGGTCCGCCGTCATCTCGCCGTTCAGCATCGACACGCGCTCCCGCATACCCGTGATGCCGTGCCCCGCGCCCGGCGAGGGCTTCACGAGGTGCGGCGCGGGCGGCGGGGTGTTGAGTATGCGCAGGCCCAGGCCGCCGAGAACATAGCCGATCTCCACGCGGGCGCTCGCTCCCGGCGCGTGCCGCAGGGTGTTGCTCAGGGCCTCCTGCACTATTCGGTACGCCGACAGCTCCACGCCCTGCGGCAGTTCACGCACCGCTCCGGTCACCGCCTTGTCCACCGTCAGGCCGGCCTCCCGCACATTGGCCAGCAGCCCGTCGAGATCGGCCAGGGTCGGCTGGGGGGCGTCCGGCGCCTCGTAGTCCTCCGCGCGTACGACCCCGAGGACCCGGCGCAGCTCGGTCAGGGCCGCCACCGCGTTCTCCCGGATGGTGGCGAACGCCTTCTCCAGCTCCTCCGGCGGGTTCTCCACCCGGTAGGGCGCGGCCTCCGCCTGGATGGCGACCACCGACATGTGATGGGCGACCACGTCGTGCAGCTCACGGGCGATCGTCGTGCGCTCCTCCAGGAGGGTGCGGCGGGAGCGTTCGTGCTCGGTGACCGTCTGCTGGGCGGTCACCTCCTGCTGGGCCTGACGGCGGATGTGCCGGAGCGAGACGGCCAGCAGGATCAGGGCCGACACGAGCAGCATCGGGGGCACGTTCGTGTCGTAGCGGCGCCAGCCGAAGAGGCCTCCGGCGACGAAGCCGTAGACCGCGGTCATCACCCACATCGAGGCCGCGGTGCGCGGGCGGGTGCGCAGCGCGACGACCGTGAGCACCACCAGGTGGGACAGGAAGCTGCCCGGCAGCCAGGGCCAGTCGCTCCCGTCGCCCCGGCCGATCACGGCGGCGACCGTGCTCGCGCCCAGCGAGAACCAGAAGGCCCCCACCGGACGCGCCAGCGTCAGCAGGACCGGCGCCAGGGCCAGCAGCCCGCACAGCAGGGCGGCCGGCCCGGAGTCGGAGCTCGCCATGGCCAGGGAGAACGCCATCACGCCCAGCGCGGCCACCACCGCGTGCGGCAGCCGGCCCACGCCGGACAGACGACGGGTGCGCGGGCCGTCGGTGCTCAGGCGGGGCAGCGGGCGATAGGCGAAGGCGTCGTCGAACAGGTCCTGCCGCAGGCCGCGCAGGGCGTCCGCGGCGAGCCGGAACTCCGGGCTGCGCGGCCGGCCGGCCGGGCCGGGCGGTGTCGTCTGCGTGTGCGTCGTCTCGGTCACGAGGAAAACGGTAGGCGGGGCCGGGGGCGCGGTCGTCACCTTGGAGGCGGGTTCTCGCACATCCCCCTCAGGTACTACGGGTCGCCCCTTGCGGGTGTCACCGTCCACCGGGGCGAACCACGCCGGACTCGTAGGCGAAGACCGCCGCCTGGGTGCGGTCGCGCAGGCCCAGCTTCACCAGGATCCGGCCCACATGCGTCTTCACGGTCTGCTCGGCCACGACCAGCCGCTCGGCGATCTCCGCGTTCGACAGGCCCTGCGCGATCAGCGCCAGCACCTCCGTCTCCCGCTCGGTGAGGTCGCCGACGCGCTGCTTGAGCGGGGCGCGGCGGCTGCCGTCCAGACGGGAGAACTCGGCGATGAGACGGCGGGTGATGCCGGGCGCGAGCAGGGCGTCGCCCGCGGCCACGACCCGGACCGCCTCGGCCAGCTTGTCCGCGGAGGCGTCCTTCAGCAGAAAGCCGGAGGCCCCGGCCCGCAGCGCCTCGTACACGTACTCGTCCAGGTCGAACGTGGTCAGCACCAGCACCTTGACGGCGGGATGCTCGGCGGTGATCCGGCGGGTCGCCTCGATGCCGCCGAGCTCGGGCATCCGGATGTCCATCAGCACCAGGTCCGGGGTCAGTTCGGCGGTCTGCACGATCGCGTCCAGACCGTCCACCGCCTGCCCGACCACCTCGATGCCGGGCTGGGCGCCGAGCAGCACGCCGAGACCCTGCCGGACCATCTGCTGGTCGTCGGCGATGAGTACGCGGATGGGACCGGCGCCGCTCGTCATGTGTCCTGTTCTCCTGTCGGGGGCTCGGGCGGGTACGGATCGGGGGTGGAGCCGGATGGCAGCTGCCTCCGCAACGCGGCGGGCAGGGCGAGGTCGGTCGGGACCGGGGTACCGTCACGCGGGAGGAACGCGCTCACCCGGAAGCCGCCTTCCTGCTCCCCCGTCGCGACGACGTGCCCGCCCAGCATCGCCGCCCGCTCCCGCATGCCGAGCAGACCGTGACCGCTGCCCGGGGACGGCGGGGCGGGCCGGCTGGGCCGGGAGTTGGTGATGTCCAGGCACAGCCCGTCGGCGTGGTGGACGACCACCACGTCGGCCTTCGCGCCCGGGGCGTGCCGCAGCACGTTGCTCAGGGCCTCCTGGACGATCCGGTACGCCGACAGCTCCACGCCCGGCGGATAGCCGCGGGGCTCGCCCTCGACCGACTTGACCACGTCCAGGCCGGCCGCCCTGGTGTTCTCCAGCAGGGCGTCCAGACGGGCGAGATTCGGCTGCGGGGCGTCGGGGGCCGGGCCGGTGCCGGGGGCGGACAGCCGGTGGGTCTCCTCGACGGCCTCGGGGTCGTCCGGGCCCTCCGACCGCAGCACGCCGAGGACCCGACGCAGCTCGGTCAGGGCCTCCAGGGCGTTGTTGCGGATGCCGGCGAGGTTCTCCTTCAGCTCCTCGGAGGGGCTCTCCACCAGGTGCGGGGCCACCTGGGCCTGGATCGAGATCACCGACATGTGGTGCGCGACCACGTCGTGCAGCTCGCGGGCGATACGGCTGCGCTCCTCCAGGAGCGTGCGCCGGGCCCGCTCCTCGGCGGTGATCGTCGTCTGCTGGACCAGTTCGGTGCGGGCCTCGCTGCGGCTGCGCAGGGCCCCGCCGATGGCGGCGGCGATCGCGAACAGGCCGACGGCGACGACGCCTGTCGGGGAGTAGCGCACGGCTCCCAAGCCGCCCTCCACCACGGCGGTCACCAGGGCGGTCGTGACAAGCGCGGCGACCGTCCCGCGGAGCCGGACGCGCAGGGCCAGGAGCAGCAGTACGGCCATGTGGGCCAGCAGGACGGGTGTGGTCCAGGGCCAGTTGGGGCCGGGCGGCCTGAGTCCCGGTGTCGCCAGCTGCTGGCGGGCGAGCAGCGCGGTGGCGACGGCGCCGGTCAGGGACACGGCCCAGGCGGGTACCGGGCGCCACAGGGCCAGGACGACGGCGGCGGCCTGGAGGAACGTGCTGAAGTACGCCACGGCCGGAGTGAAGCCGTGGCTGTTGGCCAGCTCCTCGCCGCCGCCGAGGGCGATGCCCAGGGCGAGGTAGAAGGTGAGCAGGTAGGTGAGGAGGCGGACCCAGCGGTGCCGGGAGAAGGGGGGTGAGTTCGGCGTGGGGTTCTCGCCGAGCCAGGTACGCAGTCTGCGCCGGCGGGTCCTGGGGGTGAGTGCACCGGCGGTCGCGGGTGCGTGGTCGGGTGCGGATGGCCCCTGGGGGGCGTTCTCACCGTCGGCGGCCGCGGGCTTCACGGAGTCAACACTAGGCATTGCGCGGGTTCTTTGCTGGGGGCAGATGGTGGCGGACCACATGGGACCTGCGGTTTCGGGGGCGGCGGGGACCCTGTTCGTGGTGGCGGAAGGCCGTCAGGCACAGGGCGAGGGTCAGGGTGAAGACCGGAAGCCAGGCGAGGCGGTACGGCACCCAGCCCAACGAGTCGGGTGAGGTGTGCAGTCCGGGCAGCCGGCCGGCGAGGAGGCCCGTGGCCGTCGTGGCCATCATGGCCGTCTGGTGCCACAGGTAGATCGTCATCGCGGAGAGGTTGACCAGGGCCACCGCCGCCCAGAGCAGCGGGCGGGCCATCGCACGGCGGAGCCGGTCGCGAAGGAGGAGGGCGAGCCCGCACTGGGCCAGGCCGAAGGTGACGGCCGCCAGGGTCGGGGGGTCGAGGTTGGAGATCCGCGCGCCGGGGACGCCGACCATGGACGCCGGGTATCCGGCGCAGCCGACGAGGACGGCCGTGGCGGCCGTACCGCCGAGGAACAGGACCCGGGCCGCGCGGCGGGTGTCCAGCTCGCCCCGCGTCCACGCCGCGCCCAGGGTGTACGGGACCAGCCAGCCCGCCGGGAGGTTCAGCCAGCCGAGCCAGGACGGGCCGGTGTGCAGGCCGAAGCGGAGCAGGTCCACGTGCAGGACGACGGCCAGGGGCCAGAGCGGGTTGAGGCGGGTGAGGAGCGGGGTGGCGGCCGTCAGCCCGGCGAAGACCAGCAGGAACCACAGCGGTGACAGGGCCAGCTTGAGCAGGGCCTCGATCGTGGCGAGAGGGGTGCCGGTGAGGAGGAGGGCCGTGGCGGCCACCGCCCACAGGCACAGGAGTGCGGCCACCGGGCGGAGGAGGCGGGTCAGGCGGGCGCGCAGCCAGGAGCCGTAGGTCTCGCCTCTGTCGCGGGCGGTGGCGAGGCTTCGGGTTGCCACATGACCGCCGACCAGGAAGAACACGGCCAGGGTCTGGAACAGCCAGGAGATCGGGGCCAGCCAGGGCATGTGCTGCAGCGGGCTCGTGGTGTGCAGTCCGCCGTCCTTGGCCACGAGTGCCGTCACCAGCCAGTGGCCCAGGACGACCCCGAGGATCGCTGTCGCCCGGAGGGCGTCGACGGCTCGGTCCCGGGAGGCGGGGGTGAGGGTGTCGAGGTGGCGGGCGGATCGGCGCAGGGCATGGAGGGGGCTGGTGGTGTGGGGCGCCTTCGACGGGATCCGGGTTCCCACCGGCACCGCCCGTGACGGTTTCGTCGTCGGGTGCGGGTGGCCCTCGGCCGGGGGGCTGGGATCAGTGGTGCGGTGGGGGGTGTGGGGTGCGGTCGGGTCAGGCATGGGGCACCTCCGAGGTCTCGCCGAGGGTGATCCGGGCGAGGTTGGCGAGGGCCGCCGAGCCCGGGGTGAAGTAGCCGCTGTGGTCGGCGTCGCCCGCGTCGAAGACCCGGGCGCCGAAGGCTCGGGAGACCGGGTCGGCGCCCAGACCGACGGTGGTGCCGAAGAAGGTGGCGCTGACGTGCGGCACATTCGCGATCCAGTCCTCGCTGCCGCGGGCCGCCCACACTCTTGCGCGGGTGTGCAGGGCCCCGACGGAGTCCGCGCCGGTGCCGGGGCTGCCGACGAGGGCGATGTCGTCGGCGTCCAGGCCATGGGCGGCTCGGCCGCAGACGGCCGTTCCGTAGGAGTGGCACAGCAGGGAGAGGTGCGCCTGCGGTGGGGTCGCGGTGCGCAGGTCGCGTACGAAGGCGCGCAGGCGGGGGCCGGCTTCCTCGGCTCGGGTGGTCGTGGTCACCGTGGTGCTGACGGTGGCCGGTGTCTCGTAGCCGAGCCAGGCGACGACCGCGGTGCGGGTGCCTCGCGGGGCGCGCTGGGTGAGGTCCGTGTACAGGGCCGAGGCCGCCTTGTGGAAGCGGGCGTAGGTGTCCAGGGAGGTGTCCGAGCCGGGGACCAGGACGGCGATGTGGTCGGCGTGGGCGAGGTCGCCGAGCACCTCCGTGGCCCGGCCGGCGCCTCGGCCGTCGAAGGTGAGGAGGTGGCGGGACGGGGCGGCCAGGGTGCGGTCGGCGGCGGCGCGGTGGGTGTCGCCGTGTGCGGCGGCCATGTCGGCGGCGCGGGTGGCGTTGGCACGGTTGGCCGCGTAGGCCGACTGGAGGGTGGTCGCCGTGAGCTTGGGGAGGGCAGCGGGGGCCGGGGCCGGAATCTGACGGCGGGCGGCGCCGGAGAGGGGGACGGCTATGGCTGCGGTGAGGAGGGTGGCGAGGAGGGCGCGGCGCCATTTTTGAGTGCGGGTGCGCGGTGGCTTCGGCGGGATTCGGGTCCCCACCCGCACCACCCGTGACAGTTCCGTCGTCCGGTGCGGAATCGCCGTCGGCGGCTGCGGGTCGGTGGGCACGGAGTCCATGACCGTGGGCACGGAGTCCATGACCGCGGGCAGGGAGTCCATGACCGTGAGCAGCTGCCGCTCCGTGGAGGAGGGGTCCGTGCCCGTCGCCCGTACCCCGGCCGCGGAGCCGGACGGTGTGTTCGTCGGTGGGTTTGAGGGTGTGGTGCGTCGGGTGTGCCCCATGGGCGGGCTTCCTTTCAGATTGCCCGGCCATCGGGCTTGTCCGAGAAGGAAGTTATGGATCGGGGCGTGTCGTCGGCGTCCCGCCAGGGAGCCGTTCTGCGAGGTAGCTCTCAGGTATTACGGGTATCACCGGGGCGGACCCGCAGGGGTCGGCCCCACGAGTCGGCCCCACGAGTCGGCCCCACGAGTCGGCCCCAGGAGTCAGCCCTACGAGTCGGCCCCACGAGTCGGCCCTACGAATCGACCCCATGAATCGGCCCACGCATCGAACGCCCCCTGTCACCAGGCCAGTTGTGCGATCTCCTCCGCGACCACCGCACACGCGTCCGCCGCCGGGTCGATGAGGGGGAAGTGGCCGACGTCCTCCAGCAGCGTCAGGCCCACCACCTCGCCGGCCTTCGCCGCCGCGGCCGCGTAGGACTCGGCCACCGCCTGGGGCACCACCAGGTCCGTACAGCCCTGGACCAGCGTCGTCGCGATGCCCGTCGGGAGGAGCAGAACCGGGTCGGCGCAGGGGCGGCGCTCGGCGAAGGTGTCGTGGCCGCCGAGGAGTTGCAGGCTCGCGTTGCCGCAGACGTCCAGCTTCTCCGCCACCTCGAAGTCCGCGATCGGCGCGAGGGCGACGACACCACGCAGCGGGGCGGGCTCGTCGATGCGCCAGGGCGCGTCCGCGGGCAGGACGTGGCGGGCGGCGGCCCACAGGGCGAGGTGGCCGCCGGCCGAGTGGCCCGTCAGCACCGTACGGCCGCGGTCGGCCTGCGGGAGCGCCTCCCGTACCAGGGCGGGCAGCGCGTCCAGCGCGGCCGCGATGTCGTCGAAGGTGTCGGGCCAGCGGCCGGCCGGAGGGGTGGTGTCGCCGGTCTCCTCGGTGAGCGGGTCACCGCCGCGGCGGTACTCGACGTTGGCCACGGCGAAGCCCCGGCGGGCCAGATAGTCCGCGAAGGGGGTGATGTGGCGGCGGTCGTAGCGGGCGCGCCAGGCACCTCCGTGCAGGACCACCACCAGGGGGGCCGGGGCGTCCGGGGCGGTCCGGGGAGCGTAGAAGTCGATCACCTGGTCGGGGTGGCTGCCGTAAGCGGACGTGACGTCGGGGTCGACCGGGGGGTGCGAGAAGGCCGACTCCTCTTCGGCGGCGGCGCGGGCTCCTGCGGCGTCGTCCGGCATGCTCCAACCTCTCAGCGACGGAACCTGTTTGGCGTCTGGCGGACCAAGGGGTGGCGGACCAGGTGGGGGATTCCCGTTCGCCGTTGGCGGGACGGTATCAGGCCGGTGACGTGCGGGGACATGGGGATGTCACGCAGGGTGAGGAATAAACGGTTCTGTAGGGAAAGGCCAGGGCCGGGTCTGAGCGGGATACCCCCTCCCAGACCGGCCCTCGGCCCCTCGCCCACGCCTCGCCTATGCCTGGTCCACGCCTCCCCTACGCCAGCTCCTCGCCCAGGATCCGCGCCGCCCGCTCGGTCTCGCCGAAGCCGACGTAGAGCGGGGTGAAGCCGAAGCGGAGGATGTCGGGGTGGCGGAAGTCGCCCACGACGCCCCGGGCGATCAGGCGTTTCATCACCTCACCCGCGTCGTCACAGCGCAGGGCGACCTGGCTGCCGCGCTCCTCGGGGCGTTCCGGGGTCACGGACTCCACGCGCCCCGGCCCGGTGTACGCCCGCACGCACCGCAGGAAGAAGTCCGTCAGCGCGAGGGACTTGGCGCGGACGGCGGAGACGGACACGTCGTCCCAGACGTCCAGGGCCGCTTCCAGGGCCAGCATCGACAGGATGTCCGGGGTGCCCACGCGGCCACGCAGGGCGCCCGGCGCCGGGGCGTACGACGGGCTCATGCCGAAGGGGTCGGTGTGCGAGTTCCAGCCGGGCAGCGGGGAGTCGAAGCGGGGCTGGAGCTCCTTGCGGACGTACAGGTACGCCGGGGAGCCCGGGCCGCCGTTCAGGTACTTGTAGGTGCAGCCGACCGCCAGGTCGACCCCGTGCTCGTCCAGGCCCACCTCCAGCGCGCCCGCGCTGTGGCACAGGTCCCAGACCGCGAGGGCGCCCGCGGCGTGGATCGCCGAGGTGAGGGACGGCAGGTCGTGCAGGCGTCCCGTGCGGTAGTCGACGTGGTTCAGCAGCACCGCCGCCGTACGGTCGCCCAACTCCCCAGGCACCTCCGCCGGCGTCACCGCGCGCAGCGTGCGGCCGGTCAGGCGGGCCGCCGACTCGGCGATGTAGCCGTCCGTGGGGAAGGTGGTGGCGTCGACCAGGATCTCGGTTCGGTCCTCGCCCGCCATCCGTACGGCGGCCACAAGTGCCTTGAACACGTTGACACTTGTGGAGTCGCCCACGACGATCTGCCCGGCCGCCGCGCCGACCAGCGGGGCGATCCGGTCGCCGATCCGTTCCGGCGCGGTCCACCAGCCGCTCTCCTCCCAGGAGCGGATGCGCAGTTCGCCCCACTGCCGGCGCACCACGTCGGCCACGCGGTCCGGGACACCCGTGGGGAGCGCGCCGAGCGAGTTGCCGTCCAGGTAGACCACGTCATCGAGGACGAAGCGGGAACGCAGCGGGGCGAGCTCGTCGGCCGCGTCCAGCTTCTCTGCCTCCAGGGCGAGTTCAGACATGGGACCTCGCCGTCCAAAGCTCCGGGAACACGTTCTTGCGGGCACGCTTCTCCAGCCAGGCCACGCCGGCCGAGCCGCCCGTGCCGGGCTTGGCCCCCATGGCTCGGCGGGTGGCCACCAGGTGGTCGTTGCGCCAGCGCCAGACCAGTTCGGCCACGTCGGTCAACGCCTCGCCCAGCCGGGCGAGTTCGGCGTCCTGGTCGCCGGAGTAGATCGCCGCCCAGGCCCGCTCGACCCCGTCGGAGGGCTCGTAGCGCTGGGACACGTCACGGCGCAGGACGGACGCGGGGACCGGATGCCCGCGCCGGGCCAGCAGCCGCAGCACCTCGTCGTACAGGCTCGGCTCGTGCAGCGCCTTCTCCAGCTCCGCGTGCGCGCGGGGGGCGCCGCGGTGCGGTACGAGCATGGACGCGGACTTCTCGCCGAGCAGGAACTCCATGCGGCGGTACATCGCCGACTGGAAGCCGGAGCCCTCGCCGAGGGCGGAGCGGTACGAGTTGAACTGCGCCGGGGTGAGCTGGCCGAGGGGCGTCCAGGAGGCGTTGAGGGCCTCCAGTTCCCGTACGGAACGCTTCAGCGCGGCGATCGCGGTCGGTACGTCGTCGCCGCGCACGGCGGCCGCCGCGGTCTCCCACTCATGGACGACGACGGTGAACCACAGCTCCATGACCTGGGTCGTGACCAGGAAGACCATCTCTCCGGGATCGTCGGAGAGGGTGTGCTGGAGGTGGGTGAGCACGTCCGCCCTGACGTAGTCCTCGTACGGCGTCGTGCCCGCGAAATCGAGATGCGGAGTCTCGGGCTCCTGAGTCTCCAAGGACTGCTGAGCCGGTTGGGACATCGCTGTCTCCTGTTGTAGCTCCGGGTAGCGGTCCGCCCCTGCCGATGCCGGCACGGGGGCCCCGGTCCCCACCGGCATCCTCCGCAATCGACCCGGATCCGGCAAGGCCCGTCCGCTGCCAGACGGGCCACACCGGTCACTGCCGTCGCTCCGGCCGGGCTAGCCGAGGCTCTGGGCCGCCGTGGGCGAGGAGTCGTTCAGGAACTGCGTGCAGCGCTCGTACTCCTCCTGCTCGCCGATCGCCTGGGCGGCGCGGGCGAGGGCGTGCAGGGCGCGCAGGAAGCCGCGGTTCGGCTCGTGCTCCCAGGGGACCGGCCCGTGCCCCTTCCAGCCGCTGCGGCGCAGGGCGTCGAGGCCGCGGTGGTAGCCCGTGCGGGCATAGGCGTACGACTCCACGACCGCGCCGCGCTCGAACGCCTCGTCGGCCAGCTGGGCCCAGGCGAGAGAGGAGGTCGGGTACTTGGCGGCGACGTCCGCGGGAGCGATGCCGGCCGCGAGCTGTTCGCGGGGCTCGGGCTCGTCGGGGAGGTGGGTGGGGGGCGGACCGCCGAGGAGGTTCTGGTGAATCGTCATGGGGTCCAGTCTGGCTCACCCCACGGTTTCCCGTGCTGGTGGCATGTGCCCCGTGCCGCCCCGCACCACGAGCGCGCCGGCTAGGTACGCCGCTCCCCCTCCAACGGCGGCGCCGTCACGCAGCCGTGTACGTGGCATTCCGGGTGGCGGCAGTCGGGGGGCGGGCGGCGGACCATGGTGAAGGCCAGCAGGGATCCGGCCACCAGCACCCCCGCACAGATCGGCATCGCACGGTTGAACGCCGCGTCGAAGGCCGACGGGACCCGGTACGCCTCCGGCCCCATCCCCGCCAGCAGCGGCAGCGCGGCGACCGCGATCAGGCCCGCCGCCCTCGCCGCCGCGTTGTTGATGCCGCTCGCCAGGCCCGCACGCGCGCTGTCGACCGAGGCGAGCACCGTCGCCGTCAGAGGGGCTACGAGAGTCACCATGCCCGCGCCCATGACCAGCAGGGCCGGAAGCACGTCGGTGAGATAGTCGGCGCCCTTGCCCACCCGCAGCATCAGCAGCATCGCCGCCGCGCAGAGCAGGGGACCGACCGTGAGCGGAAGGCGCGGGCCGGTACGGTCGGCCAGGGCGCCGGAGCGGGCGGAGAAGAGGAGCATCAGGGCCGTCGTCGGCAGCAAGGCTGCGCCGGCCTGCAGCGGTGAGTAGCCCGCCACCACCTGGAGCTGCAGCGCGGTGAGGAAGAAAAAGCCACCGAACGCCGCATAGACGCACAGGGTGACCAGGTTGACTGCCGTGAACTGGCGCGAGGCGAAGATGTCCGGCGGGAGCATCGGGTCCGGGCGGTGCCGTTCGACGTGGACGAAGGCCACCGCCGCGAGCACACCCGCCGCCCCGGTCAGGGCCACCGCCAGACCGCCCGCCCGCGCCTCGATCAGCGCGTACGTCACCAGGGCCAGGGCCAGGGCGCCGAGGGCCGCGCCGAGGACGTCGAAGCGGCCGTGCTGTCCGCTGTCCCTCGACTCCGGGACGTGCCGCAGCGCCACCGGCACGCACAGCAGCGCCAGCGGGACGTTCAGCAGGAACACCCAGCGCCAGCCGGGGCCGGCCACCAGCCAGCCGCCCAGGAACGGGCCGACAGCCGCGCCGATCCCGCCGAAGCCGGACCACAGGCCGACGGCCCGGCTGCGGTCGTCGCGGTGGAAGGACGCCTGGATGATCGCCAGGGAGCCGGGGGTCAGGAGCGCACCGCCGATGCCCTGCAGGGCACGAGCGGCGATCAGCACCGGCGGGTTCGGCGACAGGCCGCACAGCAGGGACGCGGCGGCGAACCACACCACCCCCAGCACGAAGATCTTCCGCCGGCCGTAGTGGTCGCCCAGCGAGCCGCCCAGCAGGATCAGCCCGGCCAGCGTGACCATGTACGCGTTGACCGTCCATTGCAGGGCGGCCAGGCTCGCGCCCAGGTCCTCGCCGATGCGCGGGAGCGCCACGTTGACGACGGTCGAGTCCAGCAGGGCCATGCTGGAGCCGAGGACCGTGGTGAGCAGGATCCCCTTGCCCTGGGGCGAGGCCAGCCGGACGTCGGGCACGTCCCCAGGTATACAGCGGCCCGGCGACCGAGAACAGCCGCCGGGCCCCTTGCGGATCGGACGTACCGCTTACTTGATCTTGTTGCCCGCCGAGCGCAGGTTCTGCGTGGCCTCGACGACACGCGCGGCCATGCTCGCCTCCGCCAGCTTGCCCCAGGTGCGCGGGTCGTAGGCCTTCTTGTTGCCGACCTCGCCGTCGACCTTCAGGACGCCGTCGTAGTTCTGGAACATGTGGGCGGCGACCGGACGGGTGAAGGCGTACTGGGTGTCCGTGTCGAGGTTCATCTTCACGACGCCGTTCTCCAGCGCGGTCAGGATCTCCTGCTCGGTGGAGCCGGAGCCGCCGTGGAAGACGAAGTCGAACGGGGAGGCCTTGCCGAACTTGGCGGCGACGCCGTCGTTCAGCTCCTTCAGCAGGTCGGGGCGGAGCACGACGTTGCCCGGCTTGTACACGCCGTGCACGTTGCCGAAGGAGGCGGCCAGCAGGTAGCGGCCCTTCTCGCCGAGGCCCAGGGCCTCCGCCGTACGGATCGCGTCCTCGACGGTGGTGTAGAGGGAGTCGTTGATCTCGTGCGAGACGCCGTCCTCCTCGCCACCGGTCGGGGTGATCTCCACCTCGAGGATGATGTGGGCGGCGCGGGTGCGCTCCAGCAGTTCCTGGGCGATGGCGAGGTTGTCGGCGAGGGTCTCGGCGGAGCCGTCCCACATGTGCGACTGGAACAGCGGGTTCCGGCCGGCCTTCACGCGCTCCTCGGAGACCGCGATCAGCGGACGTACGTACCCGTCGAGCTTGTCCTTCGGGCAGTGGTCGGTGTGCAGCGCGATGTTGACGGGGTACTTCTCGGCGAGGATGTGCGCGTACTCGGCGAGGGCGACCGCGCCGGTGACCATGTCCTTGCTGTACTGGCCGCCGAGGAACTCGGCACCGCCGGTCGAGATCTGGACGATGCCGTCGCTCTCCGCCTCCGCGAAGCCGCGCAGCGCCGCGTTCAGGGTCTGGCTCGAGGTGACGTTGATGGCCGGGTAGGCGAACTTGCCTGCCTTCGCCCGGTCGAGCATCTCGTTGTAGACCTCGGGGGTTGCGATGGGCATCTGTCCGCTCCTTGTGTTGCGGGTGGATTGCTGCGTTACGGCCCTGACCTAGACCTGGGGGGTGACGTCGTCGTCGGCCCCATCTTTCCAGACACGGGATGCTGGTCGGCGCCCCGCCAAGTCCAGGTCACCGGGGCGTGTCAGTCCAGACCCAGTTCATCCTTCGAGAAGGCGAAACGGTACGGAACGCCCGCGCCGGCCTCGATCTTCTCGGCGGCACCGGTGGCCCGGTCCACGATGGTCGCGACGGCGACGACCTCGGCGCCGGCCTCGCGCACGGCCTCGACGGCGGTGAGCGGGGATCCGCCGGTGGTGGAGGTGTCCTCGACGACGAGCACCCGCCGACCGGCGATGTCCGGACCCTCCACGCGCCGCTGCAGGCCGTGCGCCTTGGCGGCCTTGCGGACGACGAACGCGTCCAGTCGCTGCCCGCGCGCGGCGGCGGCGTGCAGCATGGCCGCGGCCACCGGGTCGGCGCCCATGGTCAGGCCGCCCACCGCGTCGAACTCCAGGTCCGCGGTCAGATCCAGGAGCACCTGGCCGACCAGCGGGGCGGCCTCGCCGTCGAGGGTGATGCGGCGCAGGTCGACGTAGTAGTCGGCCTCCAGACCCGAGGAGAGGGTCACCTTGCCGTGCACCACGGCCTTGTCCTTGATCTGCTGCAGCAGAGCGCCGCGTACGTCCGTCATGCCGACCAGCTTAAGGGCGCCGCCAGCTCCAGGTGGTGCTCGCCTCCAGCGGCTCCAGCGGGGTGACCAGGTGCGGGAGGGTGTTCAGGCCGTTGGGCGGGCCTGTCTGCGGCTCCACGCACACGGCCTCGGCCTGCTCGTCGTAGACGACCACCCACTCCTCGCGGCTGGTCACCTTCAGCTCCAGTTGTCCGGGCCAGGTGAGGGTGACGTCGACGCCGCCGGGCATGCCGAAGCAGTCGTCCCAGGGGCCGGGCTTCGGGTCGATCCTGTTCCCGGTGGGCAGATGGTCCTCCCCGCGCTCCTCCTGCCAGGCGGGCTCGAAGCCGACCGTGACGTCCTCGCCGACTGCACCGTCCTCGCCGGCGAGGGTCCGGTTGAACCAGGGGTGCCAGCCGATCTGCGCCGGGAAGGAGTCGTCCCGCGCCTCCACCGACATCGTCAGCGTCAGGCCGTCCTCGGCGAGCGTGACGACGTGGGTGACGCGGCCGGGGTGCGGCCAGGGGTCGACCAGGTCGTACGTGATCACCGCCTCGTTCTCCGAGACGCGCGCGGTGCGCCAGGCGCCGTCGCGGGTGGTGCCGTGGATGGCGTGGGGCGGGGAGTTGAGCGGCATCTGACGGACGGTGCCGCCGTCCAGGAAGCGGCCGTCCCGGATCCGGCCGCACCACGGCACCATGGGGAAGCAGCCGTAGCGGGGCCCTTGCCTCAGCAGTTCGAGGGCGTTGACCTTGACGCTGCTGATACGGCCGCCGTTGGCGGGGCTGACGTGTACTTCTGCGTTGCCTGCGGTCAGCGTGATGTCTTCGTTACTCACGAGAAGAGGCTACTGGGGGGCGGCTCGCCACAGGGGCTGAGCGCCGTACCCACTTCGGGGGTGCTCACCGGCGTTTGCGCAGTGCCCTGCTCACGACGATCGCCGACGCCACGACCAGCGCCGCCGCCGGTGCCGCCCAGCGCAGTGCCGATGTCGCCGTCACCGTCTGGGGTGCCGGCACGGGTGCGTAACGGCCCCGCGGGGGCGCGTGGTCGACCTCCTCCGCGCTGCGGCCGATCATCGTCCGGCGCGCGTGCGCGGCCTCGGCCGGGGGCTCGCCGGTGTCGGCGAAGTCCTCGGCGAGGCGGTCGGCCGCCGGGTCCAGGGACGACGGCGGGATCTCGGTGTCGAAGACGGAGGGCTGCCCGGCCTCGGGCTCGGGTGCCGCCTCAGGCTCCGGTGCCGGCTCTTCCCTCTGCTCCGAAGCCACCGCAGGCTCCGGCGTCGCCAGGTTCTCCAGGAAACGGTTCAGCAGGCGGGTGGCCGCCGCGTGCACCGCGTCCCCGGGGAGCTCGGCGATCCGGCCGTCCGTGCCCGCCGTGCCCTCGACCGTCACCGTCGTGCCGTCTCCGGTGTCCGCGAGGCGCAGGGTGAGGGCGAGTTTCACGGCGCCGGTGCCGCGGGCCTCGGTGGCGTCGGCCTCGAGGGCGTACGTGCCGTCGTCGCGGGCGGCCACCCGTGCCGTACCCCGGTAGGTGACCGAGTGTCCCTGGACGCGGAGCTTCAGGCGCCCGGTGACGGGTTCGGCACCGGCGTCCTGTTGCAGGCCGGGGACCGCGCGGGCGATGCGCGCGGGGTCGGCGAGGGCGGCTCTGAACGACTCGAGCGGTACCGGGACGAAGACCTGGTGCTCCATGTCCGGTGAGCCTACCCAGGTGTGACCGGAATTCACTCCTACCTGACCGGGTCGTCAGTACCGCGGATGCACCAGCGTCGACGCGGGCAGCCCGCCGATCCGGGTCCGTTCCGCCGCCCGCGCGTCCGCGGTCAGCTCCGCCTGCGTCAGGGAGTGCGGCGGCCCGGGGGCCAGGCGCAGCGGTGGTGGAACGGCCCCCGGGCTCGCCAGCAGGAAGGCCCAGTCGTGCGGGGTTCCGGGCGTGCCCGCCGAGCGGTCGGGGCCGGCCGGGAAGCCGGTGTCGTGGCCGAGGACCCGGTAGGCGCAACCGGCGAAGCCGGCGGCGCGCAGGGTCGCGGCGACCGTCCAGAAGGCGCGGGGCCGGGTGGTGACCGAGCCGGCGTGGACGACGAGCCGGCCGCCGGGGGCGAGGACGCGGCGGGCGAGGCCGTAGAACTCCTGGGAGTACAGCTTGGTGCTGGCGGTGATGCCGGGGTCGGGGAGGTCGGCGATCACCACGTCGTATGCCGAGGACGGTGCGCCGCGCAGCCAGCCGAGGGCGTCGGCGTAGGTGACGTGGACGCGGGTGTCGTCGTAGGCGTGGCCGTTGGCGGCGGCGAGGCCGGGGTCGTGGCGGGCCAGGCGGACCAGGCCGGGGTCGATTTCGACGACGTCGACGCGGCGCACTGCGCCGTGGCGCAGCACCTCGCGGGCGGCCAGGCCGTCGCCGCCGCCGAGGATCAGCACGCGCGCGTGGGGGCCGCCGGACATGGCCGGGTGGACGAGGGCGTCGTGGTAGCGGCGTTCGTCGCGGCCGCCGACGCGGAGCCGGCCGTCCAGGAAGAGGTCGAGGGGCCTGCCGTCGGTGCCGCCGGCGAGGACGACCTCCTGGACGTCGGTCTGTTCGGCGACCCGGACGTCCTTGCCGTAGACGGCGTGCCGGGCGGCGCGTTCGAACTCGTCGGCGAGGGCCGCGGCGGAGGCGAGGACGCCGAGGACGGCGACGCCGACGAGAAGCAGGGTCCAGCGGGCCCGGCGGGTGAGGTCGCGGCGGAAGAGGCCGAGGACGAGGGCGCCGCCGGCCACGACGTTGACCGTGCCGGTGAGCAGCGCACCCGTCAACTGGCCCAGAACGGGCAGGAGAAGGAAGGGAAAGGCCAGACCGCCGACCAGCGCGCCGACGTAGTCCGCCGCGAACAGGTCGGCCACCGCGCCGCCCGCGTCCTGGTGGCGGATGCGCTGGATCAGCTCCATCAGCAGCGGCACCTCGGCGCCGATGAGCAGGCCGATGGCGAGGGAGAACGCGACCAGGAGGCAGCGCGGGCCCTCGCCCCACAGCCCGCCCCAGCCGCCGGTCCAGGCGAAAACGGCGTACAGCGCCATCGCGCTGCACCCGCCGATCAGCGCGAGGGCGGTCTCGATGGCGCCGAAGCCGGCCGCCGCGTGCCAGCGCAGCCGTTTGGCGCCGAGGGAGCCGATGCCCATCGCGAACACCATCACGGACAGCACGACGGAGGCCTGGGTGACGGAGTCTCCCATCAAGTACGAGGCGAATGCGACGAGTTCGAGTTCGTACACGAGTCCGCAGGCCGCGCAGACGAAGACGCACACGAGGACCAGGAACCGCCCGGTGCCGGGCCGGACGGGCAGCCGGGCGGGGGCTGTCCAGGACGGCGGGCAACCCGGGGGCGCGGGAGCGTGCGGTTCGATCACTCTGCGACGTTACGTCACACGCGCGGTACGCTTCGTCACCCACACGTGTGGATCTGGGGGCAGTTGACGTCTGGGGGTTTATCTCCGCGCGGGCGTGCTCAGCTCAGGTGTGCGGTCTGTACCCGTGCCCCTACCCGGGTCCGGGTTGCCACCAACTGCCCGTCCTGCGGGTAGGCGTGCCAGGTGCGCCAGTGCACCTGGCCCTCGTGGCGCTGGGCGAGCATCGCGGTGAAGGCGTGCGGGCTGCCGGGGAAGACGCCGGCGAGGCCGTGCGGATGGTCGGAGACGAGGTCGAGCAACTCCTGGGCGCGGCCCGCGAACGAGCCGGGGGTGAGCACCTCGACGCGCGCGGCGAACTCGTACTCCCAGTCGCCGACGCGCTTGGCGACGCCGAGCGGCAGCGGGGTGCTGGAGCCGGGGATGCAGGCGACCGTCTCCGAACAGCCGCCGCGCTCCTCGTCCAGCAGCACCTGATGGGAGGCGCCGAGGAGTCTCAACTGGAGCTTCGCGCCGGTGAGTTCCAGATCCAGGGTGGCCAGCGCCGGCAGCGGCTCGCGTCCCAGGGCCCAGGCCAGGTCGGCGGCCCGCGTATCGGTGTAGGAGGTGTTCAGGGTCGTGAGCATGGATCGGCTCCGCTAACACGCGATGAGGGGGAGATCGGCCATGTCAGCCCAGCCGGCTCGGCCGGGGCGGGAGTCTCAGTGAGGTTCCGGGGGGCTGCGTTGGCGGTTTAGAGGGAATCATGAACAGAGGCGCCCCCACAGCGTTTTTACCCAACTTCACCGGGTTTCCATCCCTCAGAGGGCTCCACAGCTCAACTGTTCAACTATGGCGTACGCCAGGCGCTGAAAACCAACGGCGAGCGCCCGCCGGTCGTCCTGCCCGGCGGGCGCTCGCATGCGGCCCGGATACGGCTCCCCCGACGAGCTCGGCTGCCCCGTGTCAGCTGCCTCCCCCGCATCCTCCCCCGCCGCCGCAGGACGAACCCCCGCCGCAGGACGAGCCTCCGCCGCAGGACGAGCCCCCGCCGCAGGAGGAGTGACCTCCGCAGGAGTGGCCGCCGTGGTGGCCCCCGTGGTGCCCGCCCGACGAGCCGGAGTCGACGCTGCCCGCCCACCAGCTGCCGCTGCCGTCGTACGACGAGGACGAGGACGAGGACGACGAGCGGTACGACCGGGACCGGCCGCGGCCGCTCTTGCCGAGCGACACCTTGCGCTGCCGGTTCCCGGACCGGGCGCCCGCCAGCGCCGTGACCGTCACGAACGCGGCCACCACCAGGATGAAGATGATGCCGACGACCATGGCGTCACCCTCCTTCCAATCCCCCTGGGCGGCCCCCCGTGGACCGCGGTGACCGGCAGATGCCCGGCCGTACCGGGGCTCAAAGCGGAGTTGAGGAAGTCCAGAGCTTGGGCGCAGGATGGCCGCCATGACCTCCAGCGCACGCCCTCACCTCAATCGCCGGCTCGCCGAGTTCGGGACGACGATCTTCGCCGAGATGTCCGCGCTCGCCCTGTCCACCGGGTCGATCAACCTGGGCCAGGGCTTCCCCGACGCCGACGGGCCCGAGGAGGTCAGGGAGGCGGCCGTACGGGCGCTGCGCGACGGCCGCGGCAACCAGTACCCGCCGGGGCCGGGCATCCCGGAGCTGCGCACCGCGATCGCCGCGCACCAGCTGCGCCACTACGGGCTGTCGTACGACCCCGGCACCGAGGTGCTGGTCACGACGGGCGCGACGGAGGCGATCGCGGCCGCGGTGCTGGCGCTGGTGGAGCCGGGCGACGAGGTCGTGGCCCTGGAGCCGTACTACGACTCCTACGCGGCGAGCATCGCCATGGCGGGCGGCAGGCGCGTGCCGGTGACCCTGCGCCCGCACGACGGCGGCTTCCGCCTCGACCTGGACGAACTGCGCGCCGCCGTCACCGGCCGCACCCGGCTGCTGCTGATCAACACCCCGCACAATCCGACCGGTACGGTCCTCACCCGCGCGGAGCTGGCCGCGATCGCCGAGCTGGCGGTCGAGCGGGACCTTCTGGTGGTCACGGACGAGGTCTACGAGCACCTGGTCTTCGACGACGCCGAGCATCTGCCGCTCGCGTCCTTCCCCGGGATGCGCGAGCGCACGGTCACGATCGGCTCGGCCGGCAAGACGTTCTCCTTCACCGGCTGGAAGGTCGGCTGGGTGACGGCCGCGCCGGAGCTGGTCACGGCGGTGCGTTCGGTGAAGCAGTTCCTGACGTACGTCTCCTCCGGCCCCTTCCAGTACGCGGTCGCCGAGGCGCTCGCGCTGCCCGACGCGTACTTCGCGGAGTTCCGCCGGTCCATGCTGGCCCGCCGGGACATCCTCGCGCAGGGCCTGGCGGAGGCGGGTTTCGCGGTCTTCCGGCCGGCCGGCACGTACTTCATCACCACCGACATCCGCCCCCTCGGCGAGAAGGACGGCTTCGCCTTCTGCCGTGCCCTGCCGGAACGGTCCGGCGTGGTGGCGATCCCGAACGCCGTTTTCTACGACGACCGGGAGGCGGGGGCGCCGTTCGTGCGGTTCGCCTTCTGCAAGCGCGAGGAGGTCCTGCGGGAGGCGGCGGAGCGGCTGCGGCGCATGTGAGCCCTGTCCGGGGGCTGTCGCCCCCGGACTCATCGGCGCCGAAGAGGGATCACCGCTTTCGGCGCCTAGTTGATCACTTCCTTCTGAACCGCAAGGGATTGCTCACCGCCTCGCGCGCCTTGAACCGGGCCAGACGGCCGATCCTGTCATCGGCCGCCAGCTCGGTCAGCAACTGCTTACCGGACGGATTTCCCAGCCGATCCAGGGCTTTGGCCGCATCGACCCGGTCGCCACCCTTCCCGCCTGTGTCAGATGCCAGAACGAACAGGACATCGGCTCCGCGGGAATCACCGAGCCGGCCCAGTGCCTCAGCAGCCTGGATACGCTGCGGGTCTGCGATCCGGGGAGCCGATGCAACGGCATGGAGGGCGGCGATCCCACGTGGGTCACCCGCCTCATCGAGCAGCTGGGCGGCACGAATCCGGGAGCCGACGTCGAATGCCGGGTCCGAGGCCAGGGCCGCAAGCGCGTCGGGACCGCGTGCATCCCCCATATCCGTCAGTGCCTGGGCGGCATCGACCCGATGCGAGTTCTCCAGTTGCCGCGACCGCGCGAGCGACTCAAGGAGATCGGCGCCGCGAGGATCACCGAGTTCGGCGAGGACCCGCGCCGCCGCGATACGGTGTCCCGCCGCCAGCGTAGAGGCGATGGCGAGCGCGCGGAGCGCATCGCCGCCGCGTGGGTCACCGAACCGCGCCAGAGCCGCAGCGGCCTCGATGCGGTGAGCACCGTCGATGCCTGGGCTGGCAGCAAGCGTGTTCAACGCTTCCGCCCCCCGCGGGTCAGCGGATTCCATGAGGAAGGCGGCGGCCCGTATGCGCTGGGCGGCAGGCAATCCGTCCAGGGCGGCGAGGTCGGCAAGAAGGTCGGCGCCACGGGGATCCCCGAGGCCCTGCAGCGTACGAGCCGCCTCAACCCTACGCCCCGCGGTCAGGGTTGCGTCGGCTGCAAGCCCCGCCCACGCGTCCCGCGCCCAGGGGTCACGCAGGCGGGTGAGTTCATTCGCCGCCCCGACTCGGTACACGTCCTCCAATCGCTGCTCCACGGTCAGCGCGCACAGCACGTCCCGGCCGCGCGACGGAGCGAACCGTGTCAACTCCGTGGCCGCGCGGAGTCGCTGTCCGCCTCCGAACCGATCGTCCGCCGCCTGGGCACCGAGGAGGGCTGTGCCCCGACCGTCACCGCATTCCGCCAGTGCCACCGCTGCTGTCACCCTGTTGCCGTCCGGCAGGTTCGGGTCAGTGGCCAGTCCGCCGAGCAACTCCGCACCTCTCGGATGCGCGATACGCAGCAGTTGGGTGGCGGCCTCGACCCGGTGGCTCCCGCTCAGAGCCGAGTCGCGGACGAACGCCTCAAGGAGGGCCGGCCCGCGAGGATCCCCGGCTCCCGCGAGTGCCGCTGCGGCGGCCACCCGGTGTGCGGCCCGGTTCTTGGTGTTCTTGGCCAACGACTCGAGGAGGTCGGCTCCTTCCGCGTCACCCAGCATGAGCAGGGCACGCGCGGCAGGGATACGTCGGCCGCCACGAAGCGGATTGCGCGATGACGCAGCCGACTTCAGGGTTGCCCTTGCGGAGTCGACCACGTCAGGCCCCAACTGGGCACCCTCCTGGACTTGCGCTGCCAGGAACTGAGCGCCGGAATAGTGACCTGCAAGACGTCGCAGGATCCTGGTAAGTCCAGGATTGCTGCCCCAGGCGGCCATCAGAAAACCATTGAAAGAGTTGGCCTGGGGTGTCCGGCCCACCAATCTGAAGCCCGCTGCGACACCGAACAGTTTCCGCATTGTGGCGGCACTCAGGGCGTCGTCTTCGGCGATCCGCCGAGCTGCGAGAAATTCCATCATGGTCTGGTGCTGGAACTCGAAATCCTCGCCGCGTTGCACGAACACGCCACTGCGTCGTAGCAGGTCAGCGATCAGAGAATCCCATTCCTGTAATGCGGGGCGTGGAAGCCGTGCTCCGCCGGACCATTCGACCGCAAGCGTCCGAATGGCACGCAGGTCGCCGTTGTAGCGGGCCAGGGCCACATGACCGATCAATTCATGCGAGCGTCCCTGGACATCAGCAGCCATGTTTTCCACGAGTTTACCGAACTTTTCGAACTTGTCTCGAACCTGCTGCGACAGCCCCGAAGCCTTGTCCGTGTACTGCTGGTTGATCAGGAGGTCGATGAACGCCTCGTACACGCCGAAGCGGCCGCCGGTCGGCAACGATCCACCAGCGATGTAGAGCTGGCACAACATCGTCGCCATCAGCGGCGTGTTCGTCACAGCGTCCAGGCGGACGCGAGCGATCTCCGCGGTGAATTTCTCGGCTGTCCGGGCGGGATCGGACAGCTTCAAGGCGGTGAACCAGGCAGTGGCAAAGGCTGTCAGCTGCCGGGGTTCGAAGGGCAGCAGCGTCAGGCGTACGGCCCTCTTGCTGAACTTGTCATCGAGTTCGCTCGCCGGAAGCGGTCGAGTGCATACGACGAAGCGCGCTCTGGCAGCCGTCTCCGCAGCCGCTGCCGCGACCCTTCCCAGCACCCGGTTACGGGCTTCCACGCTCACGATCTCGTCCAGTCCATCGACGAGGACGAGCCATCGGGCCCCGGCCACAGGGGCTTCCTGGAAGAATTCCGCTGTCCAGCCCTGCCAGAGGCCCATCGGTTCCAGGTCGTCCCGAACGCCGGCCGCGATGGCCTCGTAGAGCGCTCCCCGGTCCAGGTCAGCGGCCGATACCCGCACCGGTACGAAGCGGTTGCCATGGGTGTCGCCCTGCCAGTTCCTGGCAAGTTCGGCGAGCCCGCGCCGCAAGAGGGTCGACTTGCCCGCTCCCGCGCTGCCCGTCAGCAGGCAGTCGCCGTCCAGGTCGAAGAGCTCCATGGCGGGGAGGCGTTCCACCGACCCCCCGTCCCGCTCCTCCTCGGCCGCAGTCGTGTCGTCGGCCGACTGCGTCCGTCCGGTCTGTTGCTCCATGTAGACCGCGGACAGCGGCGGCAGTGTCCCTCCCGGCACGACGCCGGGATACGGGTGTTTCTCCGCGACACGCTCCACGGCTGCCAGGTAGGCACGCAGTTGCGGCCCCGGAAACGGGACGCCTCCGTCGCGCAACTGGGCGTCGGACAGGGTCCGCAGCCAGCTCGTGTGCGCGTGCACCGCAGCCTGGGCACTGCGGGCTTCGGGGCACCAAGCCAGGATCTCCGCGGCCGACAGGAGATGAGCCCCGCCCATGAGGTTCGACCTGAACAGCATTCCGCAGACCGCGCCGGTACGTTGATTGACCACCGCGCTGCCGCTGAATCCGGCGCCCACCGGAGTGCCGCGCAGTCTCGGCAAGCCGATGGCCTCGGCCTCTCCACTCTGCCGGGAAACCCCTTCGAAGGTGAAGGTCGCCGGCTGTCCCCCGTCACGGTATTCGTTGTCCGGATGCCCGTACGTCCACAGGTCGTCCCCCACCTCTGCTGCGGCACCCAACCACACCGGGATCACCGGCGCCTCGTCATCGCTGGAACCTGTCACCCGCAGCAGTGCCAAGTCCAGTCCTGTTGCGGAGTCGCGATGGAAACGCTCGGGGTGTGCCTCAAGTCGCCATTCTCGGCCGCGCGCGAACGCTCGGACGACGACAGACTCGCTCGATATGCCCGGCGAGATCACGTGAGCACAGGTGGCCACGATGTCTGGTGTGATGAAGAAACCGGTTCCCTTCCCGGTGTTGACGGATCCCTGCCCTGGCACGTCAAGAGCAACGGTCGCGTTCGTGAGCAACTGCTCCCACCCACGGCGACCGGAACTCAGGAATTCGCCGGTCTCTCCCATTCCAACCCCACCTTGAAAGAAGAGCGTGTGCTGGCCTTGCCGACGACGGCAACGAAGGTTCCCGTCTCCAGAGCGAAGTCGCAGCCGAACTCGACGACGACGCGTGAGGCGTCGGACTCCTGAAGTCGGGCTCCCATGGCCCGCGCGAGGCCGGTGAGGCCGTCCAGAGCCTGTTCCAAGGTAGGTCTGCGCGACGAGATCTCGGTCTCCCGGAACTCATCGAACTCGGCGTGGCTGCTTCCCCCCAACTCCTGCACCGACAGATAGACCGAGGTCCCGTCGATTTCGAGCGGTATCAAGGTGGACCGGAGTTCATCCCCCACGCCGCTGATGTGCTCAGCCATGTCCCTCCCGCACTCAGACATTTACTACGCCTGGTCGAGCAGGGTAGCGATCCGCATGCATCGCCGATACCGAAAGTCACAATTCCGGACGCCCTACTTGCGGGTATCTCGTCGATGAGGGTGGCGACGTGGGACAGCCGAGGCTATTCGGTGTCCTTCGGGTGTCGCGGGGAAGCGTACACAGGGATCACCGTCGAGGTGTCAGGGCTGACCAGGTAGCGGACTCTGCCGCCGTCGGAGTTGGTGCTGGCGGTTCCGGTTGGCCCGCGACAGCGGGTCTGCGCGAAGGGCTTCCGGGCGGCGATGCGCGTCACGCCCCACCTGTCCGAAGCAGTCCTTGACGTGCCACGCCACGCCGCACCACGGCCGTGGACTCTGCCGAGGACGAGCAGCCCGCTGCCTCGGGGCGGTACGTGGGCAGTCACCCCCGCCGACCACGGCCAGTCGCGCCCGACCCGGAACGACCACGTCCGACGAGGGCCGTGCCAACGGCACGGCCACACCGGGAGTCCTTCGTCAGCGGGCGTCCGCCTCGGGCTCCGGACGCGGGAGCTCGTCGAGGTCGAGGGTGAAAGTGCGACCATCTTCATGCCCACATCATGTGCGCCGGGTGACCGTCCCCGGAACCCGCGTCGGGATGCCGGGAATTGAGCGCGGACCGGCACGGCCGGGCCCGGCGAACGGGGCGGGCCGACCGGCGGTGGCAGGCACCTCGACGCCGAAGCCCCGAAGCCCCGAGCCCCGTGCACAGGGCCCCGCGCCCCGCCCCCTTCGGGACACCCGACGTACTCGACACAGGTGAACCCACCCCGCACTCGGCCGTCACCTGCTCGCATCCGCGGCCCCGCCCTTGCAGGGTGCTCAGATGTGACCCACGCCAGTACCACCCTCGCCACGCCCGTAGCCGCCCCCGCGCCGGCGCCACGCGCCCGGACCGGGCCGTCACTCCTGCGAGCGAGCGGGGTCGCCGTAGGCCTCTTCCTCGGCGTCCGCCTCACCGGGGTGGCCGTGCTCGCCCTCGTCGCGCATGTCGCCGGCCGGCACCCGATGACCCTGCTCGCCCGGTCCTGGGACTCGGTCTGGTACCTGGGCATCGCCGCGCACGGCTACGGTCACGACCTGCCCTCCTCCGACCCGTACCCGCACAGCGACCTGGCGTTCTTCCCGCTGTATCCGGTGCTGCTGCGGGCGGTGACCGCGCTGGCGCCGGTCGGCGGTGGCGCCGCCGGGCTGCTGATCTCGTGGACCGCGGCCGCGCTGGCCGCCGCCGGGATCCACGCGGTCGGCTCCCGGCTGCACGGGCGGGCCACCGGTATCGCGATGGTGCTGCTGTGGGGGCTGCTGCCGCACGCGGTGGTGCTGTCGATGGCGTACACCGAGCCGGTGCTGTCCGCGTTCGCGGCCTGGGCGCTGTACGCGCTGCTGGCCGGGAACTGGCTGTGGGCGGGCGGGCTCGCGGCGCTCGCGGGGCTGGCCCGGCCGAACGGGCTCGCGGTGGCCGCCGCGGTGCTGGCCACGGCCGCGGCCGAGGTGTGGCGGCGGCGCGGAAAGGTTTCCCACAGGCTGTGGACGGGCGCGGCGCTCGCCCCGCTGGGCTGGACGGCGTACGTGCTGTGGGTCGGGCGGCGGAAGGGGGATCTGCTCGGCGGCTATTTCGAGGTGCAGCGGCTGTGGGGGTCGACGTTCGACTTCGGGTACGGCTCGCTGCAGTTCCTGCGCGAGCTGCTGCTGCACGGCAGCCGGTTCGTGTTCCCGATGGCGCTGGTCCTGGTCGCGGCGGCGACGGTGCTGTACGCGCTGCTGCTCCTGGACCGCGCCCCGCTGCCGCTGCTCGTCCACAGCGGGGTGCTGCTGCTGATCGCGCTCGGCGGGTCCGGCTTCTTCGAGTCCAAGCCGCGGTTCCTGCTGCCGGCGTTCCCGCTGCTGCTGCCGCTGGCCCAGGGGCTGGCACGCACGGCGAAAGCCCGGCCCTGGCATGCGACCGTGCTGGTCGCAACCCTGGCCGGGCTCAGCTATGTCTACGGCGCGTACCTGGTGGTGTACGCGCAGGCACCGCTGTAGAGCGGGGTTACTCGTCCTCGCCCTCGGGCTTGTCCGCCTCGTTGACCTCCTCCTCCAGGCCGAGCTGCTCGACGAGCCACCGGTCGAACTCGATCGCGGCCCGCACCCAGCTGACGGTCGAGGAGACGAAGTGGTTGATGTCGACGCCCGTGCCGATCAGCATCTGGGCCTCGCCGATCAGACGGACGGTGCCGTCGTCGTGGGTGTGGGTGTACACCTTGGGCCACAGGGTGCGGCGGTTCCAGTCGTCGACGGACTCCAGCAGCTGCGGCTTCTCGTCGATCTTGTGGGGGCGGTCGTAGAACGTCCGCACCGAGAAGACCGCCTGCTCGGCCTCTCCCCGGAACATGAAGTACGTGCGGAACTGCTCCCACGGAGCCGCGAGGTCGCCCTCCTCGTCGACGACGTACTTCAGCTCCATCTGGTCGAGGAGCTGCTTCACAAGATCCTGATCCGGGACGACGGGGCCCGCCGGTCCTTGGGGCTGCGGTTCGGGCTGGCCCCCGAAGTTCGGAATCGAGGACGGGTCGATGCTCACCGTGAATTTCCCTTCATGCGGATTCCGCCATCCTCCCCCATGCGGGGAGGGGGGTGGCAAGCCCTGGCGGCGCCTGTCAGCCTTTGGCCGACATGATTACGGCTGCCGGGTCGGCGGGCCGTGGGCGGACGGGGAGCAGAGGTGGCGGAACGGGGACGGACCAGGTGGGGGATGGTCGCGGCGATCCTGGCGCTGCCCGTGCTGATCATGGCCGGGTCGGCCGTGATGGTGGTGAGGTTCGCGACCTCGGACTACCCGCTGGGCGGGGCCCCGGAGAAGGCACCGTGCGCGGAGGCGCTGGACTTCGGCGGGGCGAAGCTCCCGCACGGGGCGTTCGAGGACGCGTGCACGGTGCAGACCTGGATGGACACCGACTACCGAGCCGAGTTCCGCATGCCCCGGGCACAGCTGTGGGCGTGGTTGCGGCACACCTACCCGGGTGCTCCCGAGCCGGACACCGACCTCTGTTCCTACGGCGCGGACTTCTGCGTGAACATGAACAGCCAGGACACCGTGCCGCCCGGCATCGCCGCGAACGCGGTGGAGATCGACGTGACGTACGAGGGCCCGGACCAGGCCCTCGTACGGTTCACCGCGTACACGGTGTGAGCGTCACAGCGTCTTCCCCGTCGCCGGCCCCACCAGCAGGCCCTCGCCGAAGCGGTCGACGCGGACCGTGTCGCCGTCCTTGATCTCACCGGCGAGGATCTCCCTGGCGAGGCGGTCACCGATGGCGGTCTGGACCAGGCGGCGCAGCGGGCGGGCGCCGTAGGCCGGGTCCAGGCCCTCCTCCGCGAGCCAGGCCAGCGCCTCCGGGGTGACCTGAAGGGTCAGGCGCCGCTCGGCCAGCCGCTTGCCGAGGCGGTCGATCTGGAGCTGGGCGATCCGCTCCAGCTCGGGCTTGGTCAGTGCCGAGAAAACCACCAGGTCGTCGAGCCGGTTGAGGAACTCCGGCTTGAAGGACGCCCGGACGGCCTCCAGGACCTGCTCCTTCTTCTCCGCCTCGGACGTCAGAGGGTCGACCAGGAACTGGCTGCCCAGGTTGGAGGTGAGCACCAGGATGGTGTTGCGGAAGTCGACCGTGCGGCCCTGGCCGTCCGTCAGGCGGCCGTCGTCCAGCACCTGGAGCAGGATGTCGAAGACCTCGGGGTGGGCCTTCTCCACCTCGTCCAGCAGGACGACGGAGTAGGGGCGGCGGCGGATTGCCTCCGTGAGCTGGCCGCCCTCCTCGTAGCCGACGTACCCGGGAGGCGCGCCGACCAGCCGGGCCACGCTGTGCTTCTCGCCGTACTCCGACATGTCGATGCGGACCATGGCCCGCTCGTCGTCGAAGAGGAAGTCCGCCAGGGCCTTCGCCAGCTCGGTCTTGCCGACGCCGGTCGGGCCGAGGAAGAGGAAGGAGCCGGTGGGGCGGTCGGGGTCGGCGATGCCCGCGCGGGAGCGGCGTACGGCGTCCGACACGGCCCGTACGGCCTCGCTCTGGCCGATGAGCCGCTTGCCCAGCTCGTCCTCCATGCGCAGCAGCTTCTGCGTCTCGCCCTCCATCAGGCGGCCGGCCGGGATGCCGGTCCAGGCGGCGACGACGTCGGCGATGTCGTCGGAGCCGACCTCCTCCTTGACCATGGTTTGCTTGCCCCGGAGTGAAACGGCCTCCTCCTCGGCCTGAGAGGCGGCCTCCAGCTCCTTCTCCAGCTGCGGGATCTCGCCGTAGAGCAGCTTGGCGGCGGTGTCGAAGTCGCCGTCGCGCTGGGCGCGTTCGGCCTGGCCGCGCAGGTCGTCCAGGCGCTCCTTGAGCTCACCGACCCGGTTGAGGGACTGCTTCTCCTTCTCCCATCGGGCGGTGAGGTGCCGCAGCTCCTCCTCCTTGTCGGCGAGGTCGCGGCGCAGCTTCTCCAGGCGGGCGACGGAGGCCGGGTCGGTCTCCTTGGCGATCGCCAGCTCCTCCATCTTCAGCCGGTCGACGGCGCGCTGGAGTTCGTCGATCTCGACGGGGGACGAGTCGATCTCCATGCGCAGTCGGGAGGCGGACTCGTCGACGAGGTCGATGGCCTTGTCGGGCAGGAAGCGGGAGGTGATGTAGCGGTCGGAGAGGGTGGCCGCCGCGACCAGCGCGCTGTCGGCGATCTGGACCTTGTGGTGGGCCTCGTACCGGCCCTTGAGGCCGCGGAGGATCGCGATCGTGTCCTCCACCGTCGGCTCGGCGACCAGCACCTGCTGGAAGCGGCGCTCCAGCGCGGGGTCCTTCTCGATCCGCTCCCGGTACTCGTCCAGGGTGGTGGCGCCGACCATGCGCAGCTCGCCGCGGGCCAGCATGGGCTTGAGCATGTTGCCCGCGTCCATGGCGGAGTCACCGCCGGCACCGGCGCCGACGACGGTGTGCAGTTCGTCGATGAAGGTGATGATCTGGCCGTCGCTCTCCTTGATCTCGGACAGCACGGCCTTCAGCCGCTCCTCGAACTCGCCGCGGTACTTGGCGCCGGCCACCATCGCGCCCAGGTCGAGGGCGACCAGCCGCTTGTCCTTCAGCGACGAGGGCACGTCACCCTTGACGATCCGCTGGGCGAGCCCCTCGACCACGGCGGTCTTGCCGACACCCGGCTCACCGATGAGGACGGGGTTGTTCTTCGTACGGCGGCTCAGCACCTGTACGACCCGCCGGATCTCCTGGTCCCGGCCGATGACCGGGTCGAGCCGGCCCTCCCGGGCGGCGGCGGTGAAGTCGGTGCCGAACTTCTCCAGGGCCTTGTACTGGCCCTCGGGGTCGGCGGTGGTCACGCGGCGTCCTCCCCTGGCCTTCTTGAAGGCCTCCAGCAGCTTCCTGGCATCGGCGCCCTGCGCCTGGAGCAGTTCGGCGACGCGGCCGCCCTTGGCGGCGATGCCGATGAGCAGGTGCTCGGTCGACAGGTACTCGTCACCGAGCTCCTTGGCGCGTTCATCGGCGTCGGCGAGCACGGCCAGCAGCTCGCGGTTGGGCTGCGGGGGCGCGACCGTGGATCCGGTCACGCTGGGCAGTGCGGCCAGGATCTTCTCGGCGCCCGCGCGCACGGCGGCCTGGTCGGCTTCGACGGCCGCGAACAGGTCGGTGATGTTCTCGTTGTCCTGCCCCTGGAGCAGAGCCAGCAGCAGGTGAGCAGGGGTGAGGTCCGGGTGCCCCTCGGTCACGGCCCGGTTGCCGGCCGCGTTGATCGCGTCCCGGCTCCTGTTGGTCAGCTCGGCGTCCACGTTGTCCGTTCTCCTCCTCGGCCGCACTCTCCACTGCTGACTTAGCCAGCGTACACAAAGTTGAGTCTATTCCGCTCAAGGCGGGAGGGAAGAGCCTTGCGGGACCAGGTCGCGGGAACCGGTTCGCGTGGGACTAGGTTGCGGTCATGGCGAAGCATTCTGAGCAGTACCTGGAGTTCTGGCGAGAACGTCACCTGTGCACCCTGACGACACTCCGGCCCGACGGCAGCCCGCACGTGGTGCCGGTGGGCGTGACGTACGACGCGGAGGCCGGGCTGGCACGGGTGATCACCGGCAAGTCGAGCGCGAAGGTCCGCAACGTCCTGGCGGCCGGGCCCGAGGGCGCCCGGGTCGCGGTGTGCCAGGTGGACGGCCGGCGCTGGGCCACGCTGGAGGGGCGGGCGAGGGTGCGCACGGAACCGGAACGGGTCGCGGAGGCGGTACGGCGCTACGCCGAACGCTACGAGCGGACACCGAGGCCGAATCCGGCGCGCGTGGTGATCGAGATCACGGTCGAGCGGACCTTGGGGAACGGCTGACATGACCGAAAACTTTCAGCCACCCTGGCGGCGGCCCCATACCGCGACATGCCATGGAATATCACCAGAAACTGCAGCGGCGTCACCGTGTTCAGGTCACGGTGACGCCGCTGCGGGGGGAAGCACCTGAGCGATCTTTTACGACGGGGGAATCGCGTCAGGCGCTGCGGGGGGTGGCTGAAATGGTCCTGAGGTTCTGGTCCGTCGGCTCGGCGAGCCGGTGGTCCCGCTGGTCAAGGTTCACAAAGATCATTCCGTACCGGACGGCACACCGCACCGGCTGGGGCGCACCGCGCGGCTTGCGCAGGCACCGGTACGCCCGCACGTCCTCGTCCTCGTCCCGCGTCACGACGACCGGCTCACCGAACACGGTCACCATCAGCGAGTCACCGCTGTGGGGGATGGCGGTGACCAGGTCGATGAAGTGCCAGCCGGAGCGGTAGGCCGTGGCCATTTCGCGGCGGAAGGACCGGTCGTCGGGTGGGGTGGTCATGACCGCACGGCCCAACTGCTGTCGGCGGGGGCGACCCACGAGCTGTCGGCAGGAGCGAGCCACGAGCTGTCGCCCGGGGCGGCGGACGCCGCGATCACCCAACTGCTGTCGCCGGGCGCGGCCTTGACCAGCCAGCTGCTGTCCTGTGCGGCATCGCTCTTCGCGCCCGCATGACCGGTCATCACTCCGAAGGCCAGCACGGCGGAGAAGGCGGCGACAAGCGCCGAGCGAAGCATTCTCTTATGCATAGTCGGCTTCGTCCTCATTTGAAGGTCACCTCTCCCCCGTCCGAATACGACGATGGCCCATTCCGGCACGTCATGGCCACACAATCGATGCATCATGTTCCTGCACGTTCAGGACCCTGGGGGGTGGAGATTTGGCGATAAATGAGACTAAGCGGACACATCCCCACGGGCTGACCGACCTGTGCGAGGACGGGCGCCGCCTGTACGGCAACGCTCTCCGGACGGGACGCCTAGCCCGTGCGGAGGTGGAACCCGCGCCGTGTTTGATGGAGTTCGCCCTCCTTCATCCCGACCCCGACGACCCGAACTGGCTACGCCCGGTCCCCCCATCCATTGCCCTGGCCCAGCGGCTCAACCCCATCGAGCAGGAGATCAGCCAGCGCAGGCGGCAGTCCGTCGAACTGGCCGACGCCTTCGAGCCGTTCATGAGCATCAGTGCCCAGCCCACGGCGACCACGCACTCCATCACCGTGCTGGAGGGCCTCGACCGGATCAACGCGGCACTGGATCTGGCCACCTCCCAGTGCCAGACCGAGATGCTCACCGTCCAGCCGAGCCGCCGCCGTCTGGAGCACACCCTCACCAAGGCACTGGAGCGCGACCGGCCGATGATCGAGCGCGGCTGCCGCATCCGCACCCTCTACCAGCACCCGGCCCGCTACAGCCCGGAGACGCTCGCGTACGTGGCCCAGTTCACCGACGGCAAGGTGGAGTACCGGACCATCGACGAACTCGTCGAGCGACTGATCATCTGCGACGAGACCGTGGCCTTCATCCCGACGCGCGACGACGGGGAGATCGCCCTGGAACTCCGGCATCCGGGGCTCGTCCGCTACCTGGTCAAGGTCTTCGAGTTCATGTGGGCCCGCGCGGTCCCGCTGAGCGCCGGCGCCCCCTACGAGACCGCCCCCGACGGCATCACCGAGATCCAGCACTCCATCGCCAAGCTGCTGGTCGAGGGACACGTGGACGAGGCCATCGCCCGGCGCCTGGGCATGAACGTCCGCACCTGCCGGGCCCACATCGCCAAGCTCGCGACGGCACTGGGCAGCGGCAGCCGGGCCCAGCTGGGCTTTCTCATAGCGCAGTCGGGCATCCTGGACCAGGACCTCTGAGTCCGGGAGGGAGGGCACGATGGCCCGGGCCACGCATGTGGCACACGGTGCGGAGGAGGTGTGCGCCGAGGGAGCGGCGCTGTACGCACGCGCGCTGCGCGACGGCCACCTGCGCGCCGGGGACGCCGAGGGGGCGCCCTGCCTGGTCGAAATCGGCCTGCTGCGGCCGTCTGCCGGGGCCCCGGACAGACTGGAGCCCCTCGCGCCCGCCGTCGCCCTGCACCGGTTGCTGCGCGCCTCGGAGGACCGCATCGCCGACGAACGGCGGCGCGAGGCCCGGCTGGCCGAGCTGTTCGAACCCCTGCTGCGGATCGACGGCCGGCGCACCGGGGCCGACGACCCGCCGGCGGTCACCGTCCTCACCGGACTCCCCCGCATCGGCCGGGCCATCGCCCGGGCCATGGCCGACAGCCACGGCGAACTGCTCGCCGTCCAGCCGCACGTGAGTCACACCCGGACGCCCGCCGAGGCGCGTGCCGAGGCACTCGCCCGCGACCAGGACTTCCTCGACCGCGGCGGCCGTATCCGCACCCTCTACCAGCACACCCTCCGGCACGCTCCCTCGGTCGTCGCCCGCTACGAGCAGCTGAGAGGCGCCGCCGAGGCCCGCACCCTGGACGAGATCACCGACCGCCTCATCGTCGTGGACCGCACGGTGGCCTTCATCCCGGCGAACGCCGACCGCACCCTCGCCCTGGAGATCCGCCATCCCGCCCTCGTCGAGTTCCTCGCCACCGCCTTCGACCGCCTCTGGCGCCTGGCCACCCCCATGCACCCCGAAGCCGCCCAGCCCCCCACCCTGAACGGCGTCACGCCCCGCCAGCGCGCCATCGCCGCCCTCCTGATCGAAGGCCACACCGACGCCGACATGGCGGAGAGACTCGGCATGAACATCCGCACCGCCCGCCTGCACATCGCCAAACTCGCCGCCACCCTCGGCAGCGACAGCCGGGCCCAGCTGGGATATCTCATCGGGCGGTCCGGGATCCTCGACGAGCAGGGGGAGGCGGGCCGGTGACGCACCGGGAACACGGGGTCGAGGAGTTGTGCGCCGCCGGGGAGGAGGTGTACGAGCGGGCCCTGCGGGAGGGCCGGATACCCGTCGGCGAGGCCGCCGAGGTGCCCTGCCTCACCGACTTCGGGCTGCTCCACCCGGCCCTGGACGACGTCGGTCTGCTCGAACCGGTCGCACCCGCCGCGGCACTGCACCGGCTGCTGCGCGCCTCCGCGGCACGGGTCGCCGCGGAACGGCGGCGCGAGGACCGGCTGGTGGAGCGGTTCGGCCGGCTCCTGCGGATCGGCGTACGGCAGACGCCCGGCACCGGCACCGGGCCGGCGATGCTGCGGCTGCTCAGCGGCACCGAGCAGATCAACCGGGCCATCACCGACGCGATGGTCGACGCCACCGAGGAGTCCCTGACCATCCAGCCGCACTCCGGCCTCACCGGGGCGCGCGGCGAGGCGGCCCGCGACGCCGCCTTCCTGCGCGACCAGGCCCTGCTGGACCGCGGCGGCCGCATCCGCGTCCTCTACCAGCACACCCTGCGCCATGTGCCGCTCGTGTACGGCCCGCTGGAGCACTTCCGGCACGGCGACACCGAGGCCCGCAGCCTGGACGAGGTGCCGGACCGGCTCATCGTCATCGACCGCAAGATCGCCTTCCTCCCGGCCAACGAGGACGGCACCCTCGCCCTGGAGGTCCGCCACCCGGCCCTGATCAAGTACTTCGTCACCACCTTCGACCGGCTCTGGCGGCTGGCCACGCCGATGTTCCCGAAGGCGGTGCAGCCGCCGTCGGTGAACGGCGTCACGCCCCGCCAGCGCGCCATCGCCGCCCTGCTGGTCGAGGGCCACACCGACGCCGTCATCGCCGACCGCCTGGGCATGAACATCCGCACCGCCCGCCTGCACATCGCCAAACTCGCCGCCACCCTCGGCAGCGACAGCCGGGCCCAGCTGGGCTACCTCATCGCACGCTCGGGGATTCTTGATCAGGAACCGTGAGCGCGCGGGCCGGCAGGCCGGCCCCGCGGTGGCCGTCCAGGCCGACCTGGGCGATCCGGACGCCCAGCTGGGTACGGCTGGCCGCGCCGAGGGTCTCCGACAGCCGGGCGATGTGGGCGCGGCAGGTGCGCACGCTGATGCCGAGCCGCTCGGCGATCACGGCGTCCTGGTGGCCCTCGGCGAGCAGCGCGGCGATGGACTGCTCGCGGTGCGAGATGCCCTCGATACCGGTGTCGGGGAGGGGCGCCGTCAGCGGGATGGCGAGGCGCCAGAGCCGCTCGAAGACCGTCACCAGGTATTCGACCAGGGCCGGGTGACGCAGTTCCAGGGCCATCGTGCGGTCGGCGTTGGCGGGGATGAAGGCCACCGTGCGGTCGAAGAGGATCAGCCGGTCGATCACCTCGTCCAGGGTGCGGGCCTCCACCGTGTCGCCCATCAGCTCCAGGTAGTTCAGCAGGCCCTGGCCGTGCCGGGCCACATGCGTGTACAGGTCGCGCATGCGCACGCCCCGGCCGCGCAGGGCCAGCGCCCGGTGCAGCCCCTCGGTCAGCTCGGCCTCCCGGCGGATGCCGCCGGGCTGCACGGTGAGCACCTCGGTCGTGCAGGCCTCGGTCGCCTCGTCCATCGCGGCCTGGATCCGGGAGAGCCCGTCCAGCACCCGGATAGCGCTGCCCTCGGCCGGTGCGGCCAGTGCGCCCAGCTGACGGCCGAGTCCGGCGTACCACTCGAAGGCGGCCACCGCCGAGCCCACCCGCCGCTGGCTCTCGCTGACCTCGTCGTAGACCCCGCGCAGCAGCCTGGTCATGACCTCCTGCGGGGAGGTCGGCACCAGCCAGTCCATGTCGTCGGGGTCCGGGTGCAGCAGGGCCAGTTCCAGCAGGCAGGGCACCGCCTCGGCATCAGTGCGCGGCACGCGCCCCCGGCGTACGGCCCGGGAATAGATCCGGTCGCCGGCCGCGCACAGTCGGTCGGCGCCGTGTGGATGTTCCTCCGCCCCGCGCCCGGCCATCGCCCATTCCACCCCCGGTGTGCTGCCACTTCCGCAGCGCAACTATGCGCGGCGCCGACCGGGTCCGCAACACGGCTCACCACAACAGAGCTGCCGTTAAACGCTGTTATGTCCGGGTATCGGTCAGGCTCCGCCCCTCGCATTGCAACAAGCTGACGGTGGTGGCCCGGACTGCGTCACGGCATCGTTGGTCCCACTTCCCCCGGGTGTCACACCGGCAAACCCGAGGGATCCCGTAGGGGCTCGCGCCCCGCGCCCACGGGGGTGGCGCGGGGCGGGCCCGCTCCGCCGGAAAGCCGCATGCCCGTCACAACCCCGCGCCCCTTCGGGCGCGGGGATTCGTGCCCTACTTCAAGCCCAGCGCCGCGCACGCCGCCCTGTACTTGGGGGTGCAGATGTCGGCCACGGTGTAGATGCCGTCCGCGACGACCGTGGACTTGATGTTGCTCTTGGTCAGGGCGACCGGCTGGATCAGCTTGGACGGGATGCTCTTGGTGGTGGGGCTGTCGACCTTGTCCTGGGTGAGCGCGTCGAACTGGATGTCCTTGCCCTGAACCTTGGCGACGGCCATCTGTGCGGCGGCCTCGGCCTCGTCCGGGTAGGCCTTGTAGACGCTCATGTACTGCTCACCGGCCACGATCCGCTGGACGGCGTCGAGTTCCGCGTCCTGGCCGGTGACCGGCGGCAGGTTCGTGACGCCGGCGGCCTTCAGGGCCTTGATGACACCGCCGGCCATGCCGTCGTTGGCGGCGTAGACGCCGGCGATGTTGCTCTTGCCGATCGCGCTGATGGCCCTGGCCATCTCGGTCTCGGCGAGCTCCGGCTTCCAGTCCGTGGTGTCGTACGTCGCCGCGATCGTCGCATGGCCGGTCAGCTCGGAGAGCGCGCCCTGCTTGAACTGCTTGGCGTTCGGGTCGGTGGGCGAGCCGTTCACCATGACGATCTTGTGGGAGCTGTCGGCCGAGCCGAGGGCCTCCAGCAGGGTGCGGCCCTGCACCTCGCCGACGAGCTCGTTGTCGAAGGAGACGTAGGCGTCGATCGGGCCCTCGGCGAGACGGTCGTAGGCGATGACCGGAATACCCGCGTCCTTGGCCTTCGTGACCTCGGGGGCGATGGCGTGCGAGTCGACCGCGTCGATCATGATGATGTCGACCTTCTCGTCGATCATCTTCTGCATCTGCGAGGCCTGCTGGGAGGCGTTCGCGTCGGCGTTTTCGTACTCGACCTTGCCCTGCTTGCCGGTGAGTTCGGCCACCTTGTCCTTGATGATGGGGTAGTCGAACTTGTCGTAACGGGTGTTCGCCTTCTCCGGCAGCAGAAGGCCCACGGTGATGTCGTTGCCCTTGCTCGGGCTCGCGCTCGCGCCGTCCCCCGTTGCTCCCAGCACGCCACAACCGGCGAGCGAGAGGGTCATCGTGGATGCGGCCACGGATATGGCGATACGACGCATTCGAGGGCTCACTTCAGGTGCGTTCCGGACGTAGGGCTGCTATACGACCCAGGTGTCTGAAAAGACAACGCGGAGGCCCCACCCGGCGTCAAGCGGAATCACTTAACGAGTCCGCAACACCACGCTCGGCTGACCCTGTGAAGGAGGAGCGGAATCATCTCCAAACACTCTTTACGGACCCTCCATTCAAAGGGAGTTCACGGATCGGCAAAGATCGGTGCAACCAGCCGGGTTCTCCGCGAGTCGTGATCACCGGCGGTCGTGCGCCGCTTCCCCGACTCGACCAGACGACCGAACGAACCCAGCCAGGCTCCGTGCGGCTCCTGACACGGTGAAGGGGCCCGCGGAAGACCGCGGGCCCCTTCACCGTGTTCGCTCAGTCCTGCTCAGTCCTGCTGCCGCTTCGGCCGCCACACCACCAGCGCGGTGGTCTGCTGGACCTCCTGGTACGGGACCAGGTCGCGGCGGTAGGAGGCGTGGACGGCGGCCTCGCGCTGCTGCATCGCGGCCGCCGCGCCGTCCAGGGCCGCCTCCAGCTCCGCGACGCGGGACTGCAGGGCGGCGACCTGGTTCTCCAGTTCGATGATGCGCTTGATGCCGGCCAGGTTGATGCCCTCGTCCTGCGACAACTGCTGCACCTGGCGGAGCAGTTCGATGTCACGGGCCGAGTAGCGGCGGCCCCGGCCCGCGGTGCGGTCGGGGGAGACCAGGCCCAGGCGGTCGTACTGGCGCAGCGTCTGCGGGTGGAGTCCGGAGAGCTGGGCCGCCACCGAGATGACGTAGACCGGGGTCTCCTCGGTCAGTTCATACGGGTTACGTCGACGGCCGTCCATCTCTCTCAGTCTCCCTTCGCGGCCTCGAACAGCTCCGCCCGCGGATCCTCGCCCGCGGTCGCCTCGCGATACGCCTCGAGCGCGTCACGAGCCTTCCCCGACACGTCCTTGGGCACACGCACCTCGACGGTGACCAACAGGTCGCCGCGGGTGCCGTCCTTGCGGACCGCGCCCTTGCCCCGGGCGCGCATGGTGCGGCCGTTGGGCGTGCCGGGCGGCAGCTTGAGGGTGACGGGCGGGCCGCCCAGGGTGGGGACCCGCACCTCGCCGCCGAGCGCGGCCTCGGCGAAGGTCACCGGGACGGTCACCGTGAGGTTGTCGCCCTTGCGCCCGAACACCGGGTGCTCGCCGACGTGTACGACGACGTAGAGGTCGCCCGCCGATCCGCCCCGCTCGCCGGGCGCGCCCTTGCCGCGCAGCCGGATGCGCTGGCCGTCGGTCACCCCGGCCGGGATGCGGACCTGCATGGTGCGCGAGGACTTGGCGCGTCCGCTGCCCTTGCACTCCATGCAGGGGTGCTCGGCGATCAGGCCGCGGCCCTTGCAGTCGGGGCAGGGGTCGGTGAGCGAGAAGCCGCCGCCGGAGCCCCGGGCGACCTGCCCGGTGCCGACGCAGGTCGGGCACACGCGCGGTGTGCCGTTCTTGTCGCCGGTGCCCGAGCAGGCCTTGCAGGGCGCCTGGGAGGACATCCGCAGGGGCACCGTGGCGCCCTCGATGGCCTCCGTGAAGCTCAGCGTGACCTCGGACTCGATGTCCTGGCCGCGCCGGGGCTGGGTCCGCGTGCCGGCGGTGCCGCCGCGGTTGAACAGGCCCCCGAAGACGTCACCGAGTCCGCCCCCGAAGCCTCCGCCCTGGGTGGTGGTCCCGCCGCCTCCGAAGAGGTCGCCCAGGTCGAAGTTGAAGGAGCCGCCGGCGCCCGGCCCGGGGCGGAAGCCGCCGTTGCCGAACAGGGCGCGAGCCTCGTCGTACTCCTTGCGCTTCTTGGGGTCGCCGAGGACGTCGTTCGCCTCGGAGATCTCCTTGAAGCGCTCCTCGGCCTTGACGTTGCCCTTGTTGGCGTCCGGGTGGAACTCGCGGGCGAGCTTCCGGTACGCCTTCTTGATCTCGGCCTCGGTGGCGTCCTTGGGGACGCCGAGGACCTTGTAGTAGTCCTTCTCGATGAAGTCCTTGGTGCTCATCCCCGACGTCCCTCCTTCCCCTCAGTGGTCTTCACGTCAGCCCTCGTCCGGGCCACCGTTCTCCTTGTCGTCGGCCTGCTTCGCCTCGGTGGTGTCCTCGGCGCCCTCGGCCTTGACGGTCTGCGCACCCGGCTGCGGCTCGGCGACGGCCACCCGCGCGGGGCGGATGGTGCGCTCGCCGATGCGATACCCGGGCTGCAGGATCGCCACGCAGGTCGTCTCCGTGACGTCCGGCGCGTAACTGTGCATCAGGGCCTCGTGGATGGTCGGGTCGAAGGGCTCGCCCTCCTTGCCGAACTGCTGCAGGCCCATCTTGGCCGCGACGGTCTCCAGCGACTCGGCCACCGACTTGAAGCCGCCGACCAGTTCGCCGTGTTCCCGCGCGCGGCCGATGTCGTCGAGCACGGGCAGGAGCTCGGTCAGGAGGTTCGCGATGGCGATCTCCTTGACCGTGATCCGGTCCCGCTCGACCCGGCGGCGGTAGTTCTGGTACTCGGCCTGGAGCCGCTGGAGGTCCACCGTGCGCTCGTGCAGCGCGGTGCGCACCTGGTCCAGCTGGGCGACCAGACCGGCACTTTCGTTTCCGTCCCCGGCCGGGGCCGCCCCCTCCTGGGAGGAGGCGGCCTTCGGCTCGGCGTCGTCGGAGGTGGCGCCGGAGGGGACGTCGGGCTTCTCTTCAAAGCCCGGGGTCTCCTCCGTCACGCGGCACCGTCCTTGCGCTCGTCGTCCACGATCTCGGCGTCCACGACGTCGTCGTCGGCGGCCTTGGCGCCACCGGCGGCGGCACCCTCCGGGCCGGCCTGCGCGGCCTGGGCGTCGGCGTACATGGCCTGGCCCAGCTTCTGCGAGACGGCCGCGACCTTCTCGGTGGCGGTGCGGATCTCGGCGGTGTCCTCGCCCGTGAGCTTCTCCTTCAGCTCGGCGACGGCCTCCTCGACCTCGGTCTTGATCTCGCCCGGGACCTTGTCCTCGTTGTCCTTGAGGAACTTCTCGGTCTGGTAGACGAGCTGCTCGCCCTGGTTGCGGGTCTCGGCGGCCTCGCGGCGGCGGTGGTCCTCCTCCGCGTACTGCTCGGCCTCCTGGCGCATCCGGTCGACCTCGTCCTTCGGCAGCGAGGAGCCGCCGGTGACGGTCATCTTCTGCTCCTTGCCGGTGCCGAGGTCCTTCGCCGTGACGTGCATGATGCCGTTGGCGTCGATGTCGAAGGAGACCTCGATCTGCGGGACGCCGCGCGGCGCCGGCGGCAGACCGGTCAGCTCGAACATGCCGAGCTTCTTGTTGTACGCCGCGATCTCGCGCTCGCCCTGGTAGACCTGGATCTGCACCGACGGCTGGTTGTCCTCGGCCGTGGTGAAGATCTCGGAGCGCTTGGTCGGGATCGTGGTGTTGCGCTCGATCAGCTTGGTCATGATGCCGCCCTTGGTCTCGATACCGAGGGACAGCGGGGTGACGTCGAGCAGCAGGACGTCCTTGACCTCGCCCTTGAGGACACCGGCCTGGAGCGAGGCGCCGATGGCGACGACCTCGTCCGGGTTCACGCCCTTGTTGGCCTCCTTGCCGCCGGTCAGCTCCTTGACGAGCTCGGCGACGGCGGGCATACGGGTGGAGCCGCCGACGAGGACGACGTGGTCGATCTCGTTGATGGAGATGCCGGCGTCCTTGATGACGTTGTGGAACGGCGTCTTGCAGCGCTCCAGCAGGTCGGCCGTCAGCTGCTGGAACTGAGCCCGGGTGAGCTTCTCGTCCAGGTGCAGCGGGCCCTCGGCGGACGCCGTGATGTACGGCAGGTTGATCGAGGTCTCGGTGGAGGAGGACAGCTCGATCTTGGCCTTCTCGGCGGCCTCGCGCAGACGCTGCAGGGCCATCTTGTCCTTGCCGAGGTCCACGCCGTGGCCGGCCGCGAACTGCTTGACCAGGTAGTCGACGACGCGCTGGTCCCAGTCGTCACCACCGAGGTGGTTGTCACCGTTGGTGGCCTTCACCTCGACGACACCGTCGCCGATCTCCAGCAGCGAGACGTCGAAGGTACCGCCACCGAGGTCGAAGACGAGGATCGTCTGGTCGTCCTTGTCGAGGCCGTAGGCCAGCGCGGCCGCGGTCGGCTCGTTGACGATGCGCAGGACGTTCAGACCGGCGATCTCACCGGCCTCCTTGGTCGCCTGACGCTCGGAGTCGTTGAAGTACGCCGGGACGGTGATGACCGCGTCGGTCACCTTCTCGCCCAGGTAGGCCTCGGCGTCCCGCTTCAGCTTCTGCAGGATGAACGCGGAGATCTGCTGCGGGTTGAAGTCCTTGCCGTCGAGCTGGATCTTCCAGTCGGTGCCCATGTGGCGCTTCACCGAGCGGATGGTCCGGTCCACGTTCGTGACCGCCTGACGCTTGGCGACCTCGCCGACGAGCACCTCACCGTTCTTGGCGAAGGCGACGACGGACGGCGTGGTCCTGGCACCCTCGGCGTTGGTGATGACGGTGGGCTCGCCGCCCTCCAGAACGCTGACGACGGAGTTAGTCGTGCCCAGGTCGATGCCGACCGCACGTGCCATGGTTGTTTCCTCCAGCTGACTTGAGTGGAACGGACTCAAGTGTGCACGACGGCCCGCGCCCGGTCAACAGACCTGAGTCAGCAGGACTCAAGTCTTATCCGTTCCTTACACGCAATGGGCCGCTGACCTGCGTCGATGGCACCTGTCGGGGTTGCTGGACAGGGATGCGAAGGGCGACACCGACGATCAGCAGCGCCCCTCCGGCCACCCACAGCACGGCCCCCTCGCCGGTCCATCCGGTGTGCACGAGCACCCCGACGAGCGCCGAGGAGAAGGTGCCGGCCCCCAGGAGCACGACGGATCCCTGCGGGGTGAGACCGAGCGGGCGCAGCCGGTGCACGAGATGGTCGGGGCCGCGCCGCAGCAGCGGGCGCCCGGCCAGCCGCCGGGCGAGGACCACGAGGACGGCGTCGGCGACGGCCACCGCACTGAGGCAGAACATCACCGCCACGCTCGGCACGAGACCGTACCCCGCGCGCGTGAAGACGAGGGACGACGACAGCAGGAACCCGGTGAACAGCGAGCCGCAGGCGCCGAGCCCGATCCGTGCGGGATGCCAGTTGTGCATCAGGAAGCCGGTCAGGGCGGCGGCGAGGACGCTCAGCAGGACCGCGAGCCCGTCCATCAGTTCGGCGGCCGCGCAGGCCCCCGCCCCGAACGCGGTGACGACCCCGACGGTCCCCGCGAGCCCGTCCGCGTGATCCAGCCCCCTGAAGGCGAGGGAGGCGACGACGATCCACCCCACGGCGAGGATCCCGCCCAGCACGCCCGTCTCCTGGTACGGCACCACACAGGCCGCCGCCACGGCCGTACCCGCGACGAGCACGCGCGCGCGGATCCGCCAGACGTCGCCGACCAGGCCCAGCGCGGCGACCGAGGCGGCGGCGACCAGCAGCCGGTCGACCCCGTCCCCGAGCGGCGCGATCGCGGTGCGCTGCCCCACCCAGGCGACGAGACAGGTGACAACCACCACGGCGAGCCCGCCGAGCAGCGGCAGCCGCCGCTGACGGCGCCGGTCGACGATGCCCGCCCGCAGCGCGGGCACCCTGAGCAGCGCCGAGAGCAAGGCGGCGAGGAGCAGGGCGGCGGTAGCGGCGGCGATCCCGTAGAGCACGGCTCTAAGGTAGGGGCGAAAGGAGCGATTAGGTACGAATAACACGATCCGATCAGCCGTGGGATGATGCGCATCACCCCGCGCCCGGCTGCATCCCGCAGGAAGATGGGGGTAGTCTCAGACGGACCGCATAAGTTACCGCTTAGTAATAATTCCCTCGAAGAACCCCTCGCAGGCCCGAGGAGCCCCACATGCAGCTCGCCGCGATCATCGTGTCGCTGGTACTCGCCGTGGTCGGCGTCGCGTTGTTCAGCCGCGCCATCGCGCAGATCTACCGGTTCGTCCGGCTCGGGCAGGACGTCCCGGCGGGTACCCGGACCAACGACTGGACCGCCCGCACCGCCACAGTGATCCGGGAGTTCCTCGGCCACACCCGGATGAACCGGTGGGGCGTCGTCGGCGTCGCGCACTGGTTCGTCGCCGTCGGCTTCTTCTCGCTCGTGCTGACGCTGGTGAACGCCTTCGGCCAGCTCTTCCAGGCCGACTGGACGTTGCCGGTCATCGGGCACTGGCTGCCGTACGAGCTGTTCGTCGAGTTCATCGGCATGATGACCACGCTCGGCATCCTCACCCTGATCGTCATCCGCCAGCTGAGCCACCCGCGCAACCCGGGGCGCAAGTCCCGGTTCGCGGGCTCCAACTTCGGCCAGGCCTACTTCGTCGAGTCCGTCATCCTCATCATCGGCCTCGCGATCATGACCCTGCGCGGCCTGGAGGGTGCCCTCGCCGACGTGCACGGCTACGAGGCCGCGTACTTCGCCTCGTACCCCCTGGTGCTCGCGTTCAAGGGCCTGAGCGTCTCCGCGCTGCAGAACCTGGTCTACCTCACCGCCATGATCAAGATCGGGACGTCCTTCGTATGGATGATCACGGTCTCGCTGATGACGGACATGGGCGTGGCCTGGCACCGCTTCCTCGCCTTCCCGAACATCTGGTTCAAGCGCAACGCGGACGGTGAGACCTCCCTCGGCGCCCTGCTGCCGATGACCTCCGGCGGCAAGCCGATCAACTTCGAGGACCCCGGCGAGGACGACGTCTTCGGTGTCTCCCAGGTCGAGCAGTTCTCCTGGAAGGGCCTGCTGGACTTCTCCACCTGCACCGAGTGCGGCCGCTGCCAGTCGCAGTGCCCGGCGTGGAACACCGGCAAGCCGCTCTCCCCGAAGCTGCTGATCATGTCCCTGCGGGACCACGCCCACGCCAAGGCGCCGTACCTGCTGGCCGGTGGCGGCAAGACCGTGGAGGGCGAGGAGAAGGCCTCCGAGGAGCAGCTGAAGGACGTCCCCGCCGCCGCGCTCGCCGAGGCCGAGCGCCCGCTGATCGGCACCGCCGAGGAGAACGGCGTCATCGACCCGGACGTGCTGTGGTCCTGCACCACCTGCGGCGCCTGCGTCGAGCAGTGCCCCGTGGACATCGAGCACGTCGACCACATCGTCGACATGCGCCGCTACCAGGTCATGATCGAGAGCGCCTTCCCCTCCGAGGCGGGCACGATGCTCAAGAACCTGGAGAAGAAGGGCAACCCCTGGGGCCTGGCGAAGAAGCAGCGCCTGGAGTGGACCAAGGAGGTCGACTTCGAGGTCCCGGTCGTCGGCAAGGACATCGAGGACCTCACCGAGGTCGAGTACCTGTACTGGGTCGGCTGCGCCGGCGCCCTGGAGGACCGCGCCAAGAAGACCACCAAGGCCTTCGCCGAGCTGCTGCACATCGCGGGCGTCAAGTTCGCGATCATGGGCGGCGACGAGAAGTGCACCGGTGACTCCGCCCGCCGCCTGGGCAACGAGCCCCTGTTCCAGGAACTCGGCATGGAGAACGTGGCCGCGCTGAACATGGCGTTCGGCGAGGACGACGAGGACGAGTCGACCAAGAAGCCGAAGTCGGCGAAGAAGATCGTCGCCACCTGCCCGCACTGCCTCAACACGATCGGCAACGAGTACCCGCAGCTCGGCGGCGACTACGAGGTCATCCACCACACCCAGCTGCTGCAGCACCTGGTGGACGAGGGCAAGCTGATCCCGGTCACTCCGGTCGAGGGCATCATCACCTACCACGACCCGTGCTACCTGGGCCGGCACAACAAGATCTACACACCCCCGCGCGAGATCATCGGCAAGGTCCCGGGCCTGCGCAACGAGGAGATGCACCGCCACAAGGAGCGCGGCTTCTGCTGCGGCGCCGGCGGCGCCCGGATGTGGATGGAGGAGCGGATCGGCAAGCGCATCAACAACGAGCGCGTCGACGAGGCCCTCTCCCTCAACCCGGACATCGTCTCCACCGCCTGCCCGTTCTGCCTCGTCATGCTGACCGACTCGGTCAACGGCAAGAAGAACGAGGGCAAGGCCAAGGAGTCCATCCAGGTCGTGGACGTGGCCCAGCTGCTGCTCGACTCGGTAAGGACCCCGGTCGACCCGGCCGGCGAGACGGAGAGCGAGACCGAGCCGGAGCCCGAACCGGTGAAGTGACGGCGGCTGTCCAGGTCGTACGGCGCCCCCTGCCCCGCACAGGCAGGGGGCGCCGTCATGTCCTCACCGGTTCGGACAGGACAGTACGGCCGGCACCCGGCGGTGGGTCTCCTCGGAGGCGGTGATGCCGGGCTTGCCGAAGATGCTCGCCCAGCGCTTGCCGACGGCGCTCACGCTGACGCACGGCCGGGCGGCGCCGGCACGGTTGATCGCGGGGCGCACCGACACCCGAACGCCCCGCCCGGCTGTCACAGATCCGGCCGCTGCCCTGTCCTGCTGGTGTGCGTGCTCACGCACCGGGTCCGGCGGATGGCGCCGGCACCCGCCGGAAGGTCCGGTCAGCGAACGGAGACAGTGATGCAGATCGTGGTTGTCGGCGGTACGGGGCTCATCGGCTCACAGGTGGTCGCGCGCTTGCGCGAGGGCGGTCACGAGGCCGTGCCGGCCGCTCCCTCCACGGGGGTGAACGCCCTCACCGGCGAGGGCCTGGCAGACGCGCTCAAGGGCGCGGACGTGGTCGTGGACGTCTCGAACTCCCCGTCCTTCGACACCGAGCCCGCGCTCGACTTCTTCACCCGCTCGGCACGGAACCTGTTCGCGGCCGAGAAGGAGGCGGGCGTGCGCCACCACGTCACGCTGTCCATCGTCGGCGTCGACCAGGTGCCCGACTACGGCTACTACCGGGCCAAGGTCGCCCAGGAGGAGGCCGTGCGCGACAGCGGCGTGCCCTACAGCATCGTGCGCGCCACGCAGTTCTTCGAGTTCATCGCTCCCGTGATGGACATGTGCACCGAGGGCACGGAGGTGCACCTGCCGTCCGTGCGGCTGCGTCCCATGGCCTCCTCCGACGTCGCCGCCGCCGTCGCGGAGGCGGCGCAGGGCGGGCCGTCGAACGGCGTGCGCAACATCACGGGCCCCGAGATCCAGCGGCTCGACCGGTTCGGCGAGATCACCCTGGCGGCGAAGCCGGACGGCCGTACCGTCGTCACCGACGAGACCGCCGGACCGTTCGCGGGCATGCCCGACGTACTCGTGGGCGACACCACCGCGCACCTCGCCGCCACCCGGTACGAGGACTGGCTCGGGCGGAACTAGCCGACGGCCGACCGCCGCGGGTGCGCCAGGGGCGGCCGAGAGGTCTGCGGTGTCGCGCGTGCGTCACGGGCGGCCTGCGGGCCTGCGGGCGGCCGACGGCCCTGCAGCGTCGCCCGGGCGTCGCGGCCGGCCGACCGCCCTGCGGTGGCGGACGTGCGCCACGGGCGGCCTGCGGGCCTGCGGGCGGAACGCTCGCAGACCCGCAGCTCGTCACCCGTCACGGGCGACCGACGGGGCCCGCGGCATCACCCCGTCCGCTACGCCCCCCCCCGGTCGGCCGGGACGTCGCCCGCGCGCCGCCGGCGGCCGACAAACCTGCGGCGTCGCCGCCGGACGACCGCCCTGCGGTGGCGGACGTGCGTCACGTGTGGCCTGTGGGTCTGCGGGCGGACCGCTCGTAGGCGCGTAGCTTGTCGGGGGCCAGGATCCAGTACAGCCCGTCGATGCCGTCCGGGCCGGCCGTGACGCCGACCAGGGCGACGGTGGACCCGTCCCGCGTGAGACGTATGCCGGGACGGCCGTTGGCCTCGACGACGCCGTACTCGGCGCCGGGGAAGAACTTCCGGGTGAAGGCGCTGATCCTGGCCACGCGTCCGGCCCCCACCACCGCCAGCCGGGCCACACCGCGCATGCCGTTGCCGTCCGCGTAGGCGACGGCGTCGGCCGACAGCACGCTCTCCAGGGCCGCCACGTCACCGTGCCGCGCGGCGGCGACGAAGGCCTCGACCAGCCGTCGGTGCTGTGCCGCCGCCACCGGCTCGCGGCGCTCGTCGGACAGGCGTTTGCGGGCCCGGCTGATGATCTGCCGCGCGTTGGCCTGGCTCAGCTCCAGCATGCCCGCGATCTCGCCGTACGAGTACGCGAACGCCTCGCGCAGCACGTAGGCCGCCCGCTCGACTGGGTTCAGCTTCTGCAGGACCACCAGCACGGCCAGCTCCAGCGCCTCACCACGCTCCGCGCCGACCTGCGGATCCACGCTGGTGTCCACCGGCTCGGGCAGCCACGGTCCCACATAGGCCTCACGGCGGACCCGCGCCGACTGGGCCACGTTGACGGCCAGCCGGGTGGCGACCGTCGCGAGGAACGCCCCGGGATCCAGCACCGCGCCCCGGTCGACGCCCTGCCAGCGCACCCACACCTCCTGGACGACGTCCTCGGCCTCCGCGACGCTGCCCAGGATGCGGTAGGCGACCCCGAACAGCCGCGGCCGCAGCCGCTGAAACACCTCCGCCGCCTCCTCCAGCGATGCTTCGGTGTCCTGCTGTCGCTCGTCCATGGTGCCGATGCCTTTCGAGGATGGTCAGCGGACAACAACAGGTCACAGGCAGACCCCATGCACCGCGAGGACGTCTGCCAACACACCCTGCTGCCAAGGCAGTTGCCGACCCGCGGCTACGCCTCCTTCGGCCCCGCCTGCTGCACCACCTCGAAGGACCACAGGGTGGAGCCGGAGGCCGCGGGCTTCGGGCGCCCGGCGTCCTCGCCGCCGCCCTGGTGGGCGGCCTTCATCGGCCCCTCCAGCCACGCCTGGAAGGACTCGTCGTCACGCCAGCGCGTGTAGACGAGGTAGGTGTCGGTGCCCTCGACGGGACGCAGCAGCTCGAACCACTCGAAGCCGTCGGAGCTCTCCACCGCGTGGGCCCGGGAGGCGAACCGCTTCTCCAGCACCTCCCGCTGCTCGGCTGGGACGGTCAGCACATTGATCTTCACTACGCTCATGGCACCATCCTCGCCCACCACCACCGCGCTCCGCCGCCGCCCCGGGGTGTCGCGGCCTGTCGGACGCATGCATGAATGCCGGGGCCCCTGCCGGAGCGGGAAACCGGGGGAAACCCCTGAGCGCACCCTGGTCGATTCGCTGACGGTCCCTTAGGGGATGTCACAGGTCGGCCGCAAAGCCGGGCCCGGACGCCCGGGCCCGGCATGTCACTCTCCGGGACCAGGTACGTTCGATGACGTGGCTGGATTCAGGATCGGACGCGGGGGCCGGGACAACCGCACCCCCCAAGGACAGCAGGCGCCGCAGGGACCGTCGTACGGCCGGCCCGGACCGCAGCACGGGCAGCCGGGACCGTCGTACGGGCAGCCCGCGGGGCCCGCGTACGGCTACCCGCAGGCACCGCAGCGGCCGTACCCGCCGCCCGGACAGCGGTCGTACCCGCAGCAGGGGCAGCAGCCGTACGGACGGCCGGGACAGTCCTACGGCTATCCGGGCCCGGGCGACGACGGGCCGGAGTACTTCGGGGACGACGGCGGCCACCCGGGCGGCGGCGCTCCCGGTCCGGACCCCTACGCGGCCAACAACCCGGGCCACACCCAGGCGTTCTCGATCGACGAGGCCGCCGGTTACACGCAGGGCGCGACCTACCAGGCAGGCTCGACCGCGGCGCCCGCCGCCCCGCTGGGCCCGCGGCTGCACTGGAAGGAGCTGCTGAAGGGGATCATCCTCTCCCCCGACCAGACCTTCCTGCGCATGCGTGACTACACGATGTGGGCCCCGGCGCTCATCACCACCTTCCTGTACGGCCTGCTGGCCGTCTTCGGCTTCGACAACGCCCGCAAGGACGCCATCGGCGCCACGCTCGCCAACGCGGTGCCGATCGTGCTGATCACGGCGGTCGTGATGGTGCTCGGCCTGTTCGTCCTGGGCGTGGTCACCCACACCCTGGCCCGTCAGCTCGGCGGCGACGGCGCCTGGCAGCCGACGGTCGGCCTGTCCATGCTGATCACGGCCCTCACGGACGCGCCACGACTCCTGGTCGCCATGTTCTTCGGCGGCGACGCGACCTTCGTCCAGCTGCTCGGCTGGGCCACCTGGATCGGCGCGGGCGCCCTGCTGACCCTGATGGTCTCCCGCTCCCACGACCTGCCCTGGCCGCGGGCGCTGGGGGCGTCGGCGATCCAGCTGATCGCGCTGCTGTCGATCGTGAAGCTGGGCACGTTCTAGCCTTCCGCCTCACCAGCCGGAGGCAGGTGCGTCGGCAGATCGCCGGGGTGCAATGATGAGCCGCTCCGATCGGGCTTCCGGCCCCCTCGAAGCCTTCCGCGGGATGCGCCCGCGGCGAGCGGGGCCCGGATCCAGGCACCTTCCGTGGAACGTTCCCTGGACAAGGATCCCTCCGGCACGCGCCCGCGGACATCACCGAGCGGAACCGGATGGCGGTCGGCAGCGACGGCGAGAACTGCACTGACCGCCGGCGGCCGGTGCAGTGCTTCTGGTCCGGGGCGGCGCATCAGCGAAGGCTCGTCGTGCCGCCGACGGCGACCGGGTGCCGCCCCTGCTCCCCACCGGTTCACCTCGTCCCACTGCGCCGCGCCCTGGCGTACCTTGCGGCGCACCGGGCGCGAAGTGAATCGGGACCGGCTTACAGGGCCTCCTTGTTCGGCTTGGCGGCCTCCCCCGACCTACTTACCGGAGGCAGGACACTCCACGGGAAGTTGATCCAGTCGTCGGTCCGCTTCCAGACGTACTCGCACTTCACCAGGGAGTGGGACTTCTCATAGATCACCGCGGAGCGCACCTCGGCGACGGTGTCGAGGCAGAAGTCGCGCACGAGCTTCAGCGTCTTGCCGGTGTCGGCGACGTCGTCGGTGATCAGCACCTTCTTGTCGGAGAAGTCGATCACATTGGGGACGGGCGCCAGCATGACGGGCATTTCCAGGGTGGTCCCCACCCCGGTGTAGAACTCCACGTTCACGAGGTGGATGTTCTTGCAGTCGAGGGCGTACGCGAGACCACCCGCGACGAACACCCCGCCCCGGGCGATGCTGAGCACGATGTCGGGCTCGTACCCGTCGTCGGCGATGGTCTGCGCGAGGTCGCGGACGGCGGCGCCGAACCGCTCGTAGGTCAGATTCTCCCGAACGTCACTCATGTTTGTGGCTGACCTCACACCTGGGTCCGGTGGAAATTGACGTAGGACCGCGAGGCGGTGGGCCCGCGCTGCCCCTGGTACCGGGAGCCGTAGCGCTCGCTGCCGTACGGGAACTCGGCGGGCGAGCTGAGCCGGAACATGCACAGCTGGCCGATCTTCATACCGGGCCAGAGCTTGATCGGCAGAGTGGCGAGGTTGGACAGCTCAAGGGTGACGTGCCCGCTGAAGCCGGGGTCGATGAACCCGGCGGTGGAGTGCGTGACGAGCCCGAGCCGCCCGAGCGAGCTCTTCCCCTCGAGACGGGAGGCGAGATCATCGGGCAGGCTGATGACCTCGTACGTGGAGGCGAGCACGAACTCCCCGGGGTGCAGGATGAACGGCTCGTCGCCCTCCGGCTCGACCAGCCGGGTCAGATCGGGCTGCTCGACCGAGGGGTCGATGTGCGGGTACCGGTGGTTCTCGAACACCCGGAAGTAACGGTCCAGCCGAACATCGACGCTCGACGGCTGCACCATGGATTCGTCGTAGGGATCGATCCGTACCCGCCCGGCGTCGATCTCGGCCCGGATGTCCTTGTCTGAGAGAAGCACGTAGCGAGGATACGCAAGGCGCGCGGAGCCGTGACAATCGCGACGACTCCACGCGCCTGTGTTACCGCTGGCGTGTCTGTTACAGCTGGCCGTCTGTGTTAACCCTGCTGTCCATCGTTACCGCTGGTGTCTCTGGTACCGCTGCTGCGCTACCGCTTCTCCAGGGCGACCGGCACCACACTGCGGAGCCGGGCGCACCGGGGGCACCTCATGAGCCGGCCGGGGCCGAGCCGATCGGCCTGCTGCATCGGGAACGAAGCGGCGCTGAAGACGTGCCCGTCCGCACAGCGGACGACGGTGCGTTCCATCAAGTCCCTTAAGTCCCTTCCCCAAGAGCCTCGTCGGGCTTCCCGCCCTGACGACAAAAGCCACATTACGGGATCAAAGACACGACTCTCCAGGCGGCGCTCCGGCCTCCCTCGAGCCCTCCGCGAGCCTTCCGCGAGGCCTCCACGGTACGCCCCAACTCGCCCCACCCGCAGCCGGATCCCACCCCTGAAACAGGCTCAGACCCCCGGGCCCGAGCACCAGGGGTCTGCGATGATGTACAGTGAGCAAGGTCCGGACATCGACCCCGCGAGGATCATGTCCGACTTACGCGGGTGTAGTTTAATGGTAGAACATCAGCTTCCCAAGCTGAGAGCGCGAGTTCGATTCTCGTCACCCGCTCCACTGTGAACCCCCAGGCCAGTGGCCTGGGGGTTATTCGTTGTCCGGGGGCAATTCAGACGCCGGCCCGGTCCAGGGCGCTCTGCAGGGACTGCCTGTAGCCCTCGCTGGTGTACGTCGCGCCCGACACCGTGTCGATGTTCGCGCTCTGTGCCGTGAGGGCTTCCTGATTGAGCTTGGGGACGGCCGTGGAGTTGATGTCCTTGCTCCGCGCCGTCCCGTCGGGAGACTGGACAGCGGTCGCCCCGGTGATCCTGCTGCCTGTGAGGGTGATCCGTACCTGGACCGGACCGTACTTCGTCTGATCCGTGGCCCCGGTGACGGTGCGGGTGGTGGGTGCGGCCGACGTGGTCTTCGGGGCGGAGGGGACCCTACTGGTTCTGGTAGGGGCGGCCGACACCGCGTGCGAGGGCTTCGTGCTCGTCGCGGAAGGGGATGGAGTGCGCTTCTTCGTGGGCGCCTTCGACGGCGAGGGTGACGCTGACGCGGAGCGTGAAGACGCCGACGGGGAGGGGGACGCGGCGGCTCTCGACGTGATCGCCGGCTCGGCGTGGGCCAGCGACGGGTCCGTGGTCGGCTTGAGCGCGAGCAGCAGCACGATGCCGGAGACAGTGCCCACCGTGGCCAGCAGGGCGTGGCGGAACGGGTGCTTCTTCCTCACTGGGATACCAGCGCATCAGCAGTACGGGGTGTCACAGCTCCGCCTCAGAACTCGAAGGACTCGTGGTGGATGCGGCGGTGCGGGACGCCCGCCTCGCGCAGTGCGGCGTACGACTCCTCGGCCAGGCCCGGCGGCCCGCACAGGTACACGTCGTGCCGCGCGATGTCCGGCAGGATCCTGCGCAGCAGCTTCGCGGTGATCGCCGTGCGGCGGCCATCGGGTCTGTTCACGGCGTACAGCAACTGCGCCCCGCGCGCGTCCGCGATCGCCTCCAGTTCGTCCCGCAACGCCAGTTCCTCCGCCGTACGGGCCCGGTACCGTGGCGAGTTGGTGCCAGAAGGCCAGGTAGACCCCGGCATAGGTGAGCAGGTGCAGGTAGCGCGGCGCACTCGGAGCCCTCGCGACCGCCCCGGCTCCCGCCCCACAGACGCCGAAGCGGATGTGATTGACGTCACTCCGGAGAGCATGGTGTGAGCCGCTCGGTACGACGCCGGCACGCCCGTTCCCGCGAGCCCCGCGACCCGCGACCCGCGCCATTGTGTCGGCAGAATGAATCCACGCAGGTCAGCAGTCAAGCATCCGCTCACGCGCCGTCACTTCCCAGGCCGAGAAACGCGAGTTCATTCTCGTCGCCCGCTCCACGCGACACCCCGGGTCGGTGGCCTGGGGATTGCTGTTTGCGGGTTCTTCTACTTGCGTGCCGTACGTTGCCCGGCCGCTCCCCGCCCCTTCCTGAACCGGGCGGCAGCCGTCGCGAGATCCACGATGGGGGCGGGGTAGCCCAGGTCCGAACGAGCGGCGGCGTCGAGGTGCGGGACACGGTGGATCATCGGGGCGTCGAGGTTTCGGAGCTCGGGGAGCCAGCGGCGTACGTATTCTCCGTGGGGATCGAAACGACGGGCTTGGGTGAGTGGATTGAGGACCCGGTTGGGGCGGGTGTCCGTGCCGGTACCGGCCACCCACTGCCAGTTGAGCTGGTTGTCGGCGATGTCGCCGTCCACGAGGAGGCCCAGGAAGTGGCGGGCCCCCACCCGCCAGTCCACGTACAACGTCTTGACGAGGAAGCTCGCCGCCAGCAGGCGGGCCCGGCCCGGCATCCAGCCCTCGTGGCTCAGCTGTCGCAGGGCCGCGTCGACGGCGGGGTAGCCCGTGCGGCCCTCCTGCCAGGCTTCGACCTCCTCCATGGCGTGGCGCCAGCGGTCGTGCCGGGGGCGGTAGTCGTGGTCGGCGGCGTCGGGGCGGGCCGCCAGGACCTGATGGTGGAATTCCCGCCAGGCGAGTTGGCGGACGAAGGCATGCGCCCCGGGGTTGTCCTGGCCACGGGCCCGGTGCAGCAGTTCGGTCGGTGACAGGCAGCCGAAGTGGAGGTAGGGGGAGAGTCTGGAGGTGGCGTCGGCGGCCAGGTCGTCGTGGTGATCGTCGTATGCGGACAGCGGGCCCGCCAGCCATGACCGCAGCCTGCGGCGGGCCTCGGACTCCCCGCCCGCGGGCAGACCCGGCGAGGTGGGGCCCGCCGCGAGGGACTCCGCGCGCGGCAGGTCGGCCGACCGTACGTCCGGCACGGGAACCGCGTCCGGAGCCGGCAGGACGCCGCGTACGGAGAAGCCCTCCCACCGGCGGAAGTACGGGGTGAAGACCGCGAAGTGGTCCTTGTCCCCACCCGTGGGCGTCAGTGCGCCCGGCGGTACCGCCGTCAACGAGGCGGCGTGGACGCGTAGTTCACGCCTGTCGCCGCCCAGCTCCACGCGCAGCCGCTCCTCGCGCCATGCCGCGTAACGGCTGACCCCGGCCGCGATGTGAACCACCGCTGCCCCGGTCTCCGCCGCCACCCGGCAGGTCTCCTCGACCACGTCCCCGACGCGCACCACCAGCCGGCCGCCCCGAGCCCGCAGGGCCGCGTCCAGGTCGGCCAGGCTGTCGGCGAGGAACGCCGCCCGGTTGGGTACGACGAAGCCGGTGCGGCGGATGCCGGTGTCGACGACGAAGAGCGGGACCACGCGTTCCGCGTCCTTGAGGGCGGCCACCAGGACCGGGTTGTCGTGCACCCGCAGGTCGGCGGTGAACAGGGCGACCGAGACGCGCACGGTTCCTTGAGCCCCCTCAGTGACTACGGGCCGGTTCAGGGGCGGCCGATTCGGCCGCGGCGGCAATGTTGCGGGCCATGCCGCCGAAGACCGCGGCGTGGAAGGGCGCCACGCCCCACCAATACGCGTGCCCGGCCAATCCGTGTGGATGGAACAGTGCCCGCTGCCGGTACACCGTGCGCCCCTGTGGATCCCGGTCGACGGCCATCTCGAGCCAGGCCAGGCCCGGCAGCCGCATCTCCGCGCGCAATCGAAGCAGCCGGCCCGGCTCGATCTCCTCCACTCGCCAGAAGTCCAGGCTGTCGCCGACCCGCAGCCGAATCGCGTCCCGGCGGCCCCGGCGCAGACCGACACCGCCCACCAGAGTGTCCAGCCACCCTCGCAGGGACCAGGCCAGCGGTGAGGAGTACCAGCCGTTCTCGCCGCCGATCGCCTCCACCACCCGCCACAGCGCCTGCGGCGACGCCGCGACCGTGCGCTCGCGGTGATCGGTGTAGAGGCTCCCGCCCGCCCAGTCGGGGTCGGTGGGCAGCGGGTCGCTGGGGGCGCGCGGAGTCGAGGCCGAGGACCACCTGGTGGCGACGTCCGCGTCCTGCACGCGCCTCAGAGCCAGCCGGAGCGCCCGATCGAGGGTCACCGGTCCCTCCGGGGGGTCCGGCACGTACCGGACGATGTCCCGCTCGGCGCAGACCACCTCGTGCTTCAGCGACTCGACCAGCGGGCGCGCGAGGGCGCCCGGCACCGGGGTGACCAGACCGACCCAGAGGCTGGACAGTCGGGGGGTGAGCAGCGGAACGGGGACGATAACGCGCTTCGGCAGCCCGGCGACGACGGCGTACCGCCGCATCATCTCCTCGTACGTGACGGTGTCCGGTCCGCCGATGTCGAAGGTGCGGTTCACGTCGTACGGCAGCCGCGCGCACCCCACGAGGAAGCGCAGCACGTCGCGGACGGCGATCGGCTGGATGCGGGTGCGCACCCAGCTCGGAGTGACCATGACGGGCAGCCGCTCGGTCAGATATCGCAGCATCTCGAACGAGGCCGAACCCGACCCGATGATCACGGCTGCCCGCAGTACGGCGGTCGGCACGCCCGAGGCCAGGAGGATGCGGCCCACTTCGGTGCGGGAGCGCAGATGGGGCGACAGCCCGTGCTCGGGTACTCCGGACGGGGTCAGCCCGCCGAGGTAGACGATCCGACGGATTCCGGCGGCACGCGCCTGCTCACCGAAGATCCTGGCCGCACGCCGGTCGGTCTCCTCGAAGCCCCGACCGGTGCCCAGCGCGTGCACCAGGTAGTACGCGACGTCCATGCCGTCCATGGCCGCGCGCACGGCCCCCTCGTCCGTCACGTCCCCGCGCACGGCCTCCGCCTGCCCGGCCCACGGATGGTCCCGCAGCTTGCCCGGCGAGCGGGCCAGACAACGCACGGAATGCCCGCAGGCCAGCAACTCCGGCACCAGCCTGCCGCCCAGGTAACCGGTGGCACCGGTGACCAGGCAGCGCAACGGCCTGTCCTCGTCGGTCATGTCGATCGCACGCACGCCGGTCGCGTGCGCCCGGTCCGGCGACGGCCGGCGGACCGGACCGCAAGAAACGTCATGGCTCCCGTGCCTCCCCGGGGCGTGGCCCTCCCAAGGGCTCTGTCGCTGTCCGCCTGAGCCCATGTTTGGATCCGGGGACGATCGCCGCAACCTCAGCTGTTCCGGCCAGGGGCGGAAACCGGCGTCGACCCACGGACTCGTTCCCCGGAAGGGCCTTCGACATGACCAGGAGCGGAGCGCGGGCTGACCGCCGCGCCGGTTTCTTGCAGGTGCTCTGCCCACCAGTCTGCTCAGCCCGTGCCCACAGCGTGCCCGTAAGGGTGGTCAACCACGGTCATGAGCGGTGCGAGCAAGCACCTGCATCGGTGCTGCCGAACCAGCTTCCATGCAGGTCAGAGCGCATATTGTGCGGCAAGCGCCGTCGCTTCCCAAGCTGAGAGCGAGTTCGATTCTCGTCACCCGCTCCACGTAAAACCCCCAGGTCAGAGGCCCGGGGGTTCTTTGTTGTCTAGACCGGTGGGCGGGGGTTGCACCACTAGCCCGCCGATGACTCCGGCTTATGGTGCAGGCCGTTGCCCTTGCGGTGCTTCGCACGTTCGGCGCGGACCATGTCGTCCAGGCCGGCGGCGACCTCACGCTGACGCTCGTCGTCGGAGTGCTGATGGATCATGGCCGCCTTCTCGGAAGACTGTCCCGCGCGGACCTCCGTGTCTTTCAGGGTGGCGCCCGATCAAGGCCCGCACACTGCGCGGGCGCGCGCCGCCTCTGCGTCGCGCTACGTGCAGCGGGCGAGGAGGAAAATCCGCTGTGGCTGGGGCGGCCGGCTCCACGGCCTTAGGCAGCCACTTTGGCGCGAGCCCAAAGTCGTTCCACCGATTGCTATGTCAGCTAAGGCAGTGACAACTCTGCTTCTGCTTCTGCTCCTTCTCCAGACGCAGCGATACCGACACACCGGCGTGATCGGACGGCCACAGTCCATTGGGAGTTCGTTCGTTCACGCGGTCCCCGATGACTTTGGCCACTGACGCCGACAGCCGCGGGGGTTGGTAGAAGACGTAATCGATGCGGTGGTCCAGCTTGGACGGCACGTTGCGCAGATCGGGGTCCTGCTGGGCAGTGAAGCCGTCCCTGGGGCCGTGCACAACGTTCCACGCGTCGTCATAGCCGCCGGAGGTGAACGTGCCGTAGGGGCCCGTGGCATCCGTGGGCAGAGAGTTGAAGTCCCCGACAGCAGTGACCGGATACGGCGACTGGGCCAGTGAGGCGTACAGCTCCCTGCCCTGGGCGTTTCGAATGGGCGGCACCGTCGGCTCCAGATGCGTGGTAGCTACCCGTACAGTTTCCGACTGGTCCGTGTCCCGCTCATGGGCCACGTTGACGTCCACCGCCGACCAGCCGCGCGGGATGGTGAAAGTAAGGCCGGCCGGGGTGGTGACGACCAGTTTCGCCGCATAGAGATGCGACTGCGGATTCGTCACCGGGAGCCCGTCCTCCACCAGGATCGCGTCACGGTCGGTGAAGCTTGCCTTTTCGGCGGCGCTGATCGGCAGGGTGGCACTCAAGGTCGTGTCTACCGCAGCGGCATGGTAATGGAGACCGGCCGCACGCAGCTGCCGGAGCAGGATGTCCAGGAAGTCATAGGTGGTGTGGAGAGAACCATTCAGTGGTCCCTTCTTCCACAAGGCGACTTCCTGCACACCGATGACATCGGGGTGCTCCCGCCGCAGCAGGCGGGAAATTGCTTGAGCACGGGACGGGAAGTCGGTGGCCACCATTTGGTCATAGGCGATGCCGGCTCGCCTGACGAGTTCCTGAAGGTTGGGGGCAGTCAGCAGCGGCGTGAGATCGGCGCCCTGATAGACGTTGTACGTGGTGACCCTGAGTTGCCGCTGGGAATCGGCCTGAGCGGGGGCGGTCAGGCCAAGCACCATAGCCACCAGTCCCACGACGGCGAAGAGTGCCGTCATCCTGCGTGCCAATGCGCTCTCCTTCTCGTACTGATGCAAACCACTGGCATGTGTGGATATCGGCGCGTGCTTCCGAGAGGGCGACGGCCGCAACTCGCGATCACCCGTTTACTGCACAGGTCGGACAATATGTCCAAATTCTCGTATATCGATCGGCGCGGCTGATCATCAGTTCAACAGGCGCGCGGTGGTGGTTGCTGCACAGCAGCGAAATACAGCAACCGACCACGACCGACAGCCACTCTCAGGGACCAAACGATGCCCACATGACCCCCGTTGACCGATCCATGTAGAGCTACGGATCAGAAGGCGCCGTGCCCCTCCTGTGCCCGATCGAGCGGGGAACAACGGGGAACCACGGTGAAGGTGACGGGGCCCGAAAAGGCCGCATCACGACCGTTCGCCCAGCTCAGCGCCCAAACCGGCCCCGAATGATCGCAGCTTCCCAAGCTGAGAGTGCGAGTTCGGTTCTTGCAGGTGGCACGCCCTCCCGACGGGCCGCCAGGCGCGATTTACAGCCGGAAGCGCCTGGTGCCTCTCAAATGGCGAGATGGACTTTCCGCGGCCTGCGCCACGCCACACGCAAGCGCCGAGGAAGTCGCTTATGCAGAGGCCCTGTTGACACGGCGGCATGGCCCGAGCGCCGTCGAGCTCGCGCCGGTCGGCCGACCGCTTGCGGTACGTGCACGGCGCCCCCGTGTGCGAGTCCGAAGCCCTTGCGGTGGTGGGCACTTGGGAGGGAAACCCCGGGTGGCCGCCGGTGCCCTGGTCCAGAGGTGGCAGCAGATCCGGCGCCTGCCCTGAGCCGAGCGTGGCTCGGGTGCGTGATGCGCGTCTGTCTCTCCCGGCCAGGGCCGAGAGTGCCGGGGCGGTGGAGGAGCCTGCCGCTTCGGGCCCGGAGGCCGTCGGCACGCGGCCAGGCGCCGACGGTCTAGCGCTCGACGTCCACGCCCGCCGGATCGGCGGCGGCCTGTACGAGGTTCTGTTCCAGGCGTTCCAGGGTGTGCAGGGCCGCGGTGCGTTCGTCGTCCGAGAGGCCCGCCGTCGAGATGTCCTCGAGCTGGCTCCAGACCCGCTCGACCTCCCGGCGCAGGGCATGGCTGGCAACCGTGGGTTCGATGAGTGACGCGCGTCTGTCGGTGGGGTCGGGCCGGCGGCGGACGAAGCCGGCCTGCTCCAGTCGCCGGACGGTGCGCGTCATGGTGGCGGCGTCGGAGTCCATCAGCCGCACCAGGTCGGCCTGCCGCTGGGGGCCGAGCTCCCACAGGTGCATCATGACCAGCTCCTGGCCCGGATGCAGACCGATACGGCGCAGCAGCTGACCCGCGAACATGCGGTGCAGGCGGGCCAGGCGGAAGATCGCGTGGCTGACCGGCCCACCGCTTGCCGCGCCCGGCACCGGGACCGTGGCCGCCTGCCCCGCCTCCCGGGGAGCCTGCCCTGCCTCGGGTCTGGACTGTGCCATCTCTTCCTCACTTTGCTGTCTGGGCAACTTAATCCTACCTCCCTGATCAAACGCCGCCTGTTGAACGCATCTGCCCTTGGAGGCACATGGCCAGGCGGGAAGGGTGACCTGCTTCACACGCTGCCTCGGGAATGGATTGCCGGATTTACCTGTTCGGACAGGTGATTTACTTGTTCGGACAGGCATTCACTGTGAGGGAGAGACCATGACCACTGCTTTCGAACCGATCGTCCTGGGCGGCAAGCACCTGGCCAGCCGCGTCGTGATGGCGCCGATGACCCGCAGCCGTGCCTACGGACCCGGCGCGGAACCGACGGAGCTGATGGCGACGTACTACGCGCAGCGCGCCGGCGCCGGGCTGATCGTCACGGAGGGCATCCAGCCCTCGGCGGTCGGCCAGGGCTACCCCGACACCCCCGGCCTGCACACGCCCGGGCAGGTCCGGGCATGGCGGACGGTGACCGATGGCGTGCACCGCGAGGGCGGAGTGATCTTCGCTCAGCTGATGCACACCGGCCGGATCGGTCACCCGAGCCTGCTGCCCGACGGCCTGGCGCCGGTGGGGCCGTCGGCGGTGGCCGCCAAGGGCCAGGTCTACACCCACGAGGGCCCGAAGGACTTCGTGACGCCGAAGGAGCTGGGCGAGGTGGAGATCCGGCAGACGATCGCCGACTTCGCCGACGCGGCCCGCAACGCCGTCGAGGCCGGGTTCGACGGCGTGGAGATCCACGGCGCCAACGGCTACCTGATCCACCAGTTCCTCGCGCCCGGCACCAACCGTCGCACCGACGCCTGGGGCGGCGGCACCGAGGGCCGGATCCGCTTCGCCGTCGAGGTCGTCACGGCCGTGGCCGAGGCGATCGGCGGCCACCGGGTCGGTCTGCGGATCTCGCCCGGAAACCCCTACAACGACATGTCCGAGGACAACCTGGGCGAGGTCTACACCGCCCTGCTCGACCGGGTCACCGGCCTGGACCTTGCCTACCTGCACCTGATGGAAGGGCCGGACCGCGATCTGACCGCGTCGCTGCGCAGGGCCTGGCCCGGCACATTCGTCCTCAACCCGTTCACCCACCCCGACGCCACCGGCCCGGACGCGCTGAAGCTGATCGAGGACGGCAGCGCGGACATGGTGGCCTACGGGGCGCTGTTCCTGGCCAACCCCGACCTGCCCCGGCGTCTCGCCGCGGGTGGTCCGTTCAACACCCCGGACCCGGCCACCTTCTACGGCGGCGACCACCGCGGCTACACCGACTACCCCACCCTCACCGCCTGAGCGGCGGCCGGCCCCGCCGGCCCGGCCGCACAGTGAGTCAGAGCGCGTGCGGCTGTCTTCACCCCCTGCTTCTCCCTGGAGTTCCCGATGTCCAAAGCGATCACCTTCTCCGAGTACGGCACCCCCGAAGTGCTGCAGCTGTCCGAGGTCACCCCACCGGAGCCGGGTCCGGGCCAGGTCCGGATCCGGGTGCGGGCCGCCTCCGTGAACCCTCTCGACCTGAAGATCCGGTCCGGTCTGATGGCCGGCGCCGTCCCTGCGCACTTCCCCGTCATCCCCGGCCTGGACGCCGCAGGTGTCGTCGACGCCGTCGGCGAGGGAGCCAACGCATCCGTGGGCGACGAGGTCCTCGGTGCGGCCGCCGGTGGCAGCTACGGCGAGTACGCCCTGCTCGACCGGCCGGTTGCCAAGCCCGAGGCCCTGTCGTGGGAGGTCGCCGCCTCGCTGGTCACGGTCGGCCGGACTGCTTTCCGTGTCCTTGCGGAACTGGATGTGCAGGCGGGGCAGACGCTGCTCGTCCACGGCGCCGCCGGCAGCGTGGGCTTCATCGCGGTACAGCTGGCCGCCGCGCGTGGCATCACCGTCGTCGGAACGGTCGGCGAGCACGACATCGAGCGCGTCACCGCACTCGGAGCCACCGCGGTCCGCTACGGCGACGGCTGGGCGGAGCGGGTGAGGGCGGCGGCGCCGCAGGGCGTCGACCTCGTCCTCGACGCCTCCGGCGCGGGCGTGCTCACCGAGTCCGTCGCCCTGACCGGTGACAGCGCACGGGTCATCACCATCGCCGACATGTCGGCCGCGCAGCACGGTGTGCGCTTCAGCGCGGGCAGTGCGGAACAGGCCCGGGAATCCCTGCCGGAGCTGGTGCGGCTGGCCACTGCCGGCAAGCTCACCGTGCCCATCTGGCGCACCTACCCCCTGACGGAAGCGGCCCAGGCCCACACCGACCTGGAAGCCCACCGCAACCACGGCAAGGCCGTCCTGCTGCCCTGACCCCTCTCCGCCACCGACCGTCGTCACCGCGCAACGCGGCGGCGCCGGACTCACTGCACGATCCGAGAAGGACCATCCGCCATGTCGGCACGCACCCTGCCCGAAGCAACCTTCGCCCGCACCGTCCTGGGCTCCGGCCCCGGCCTCGCCCTCGCCCACGGCGCCGGCAGCAGCATCGACAACACCTACGGCCCGATCCTCCAGGGCCTCGCCGCCCACCACAAGATCGTCGGCATCGACTACCCCGGCAGCGGCGACACAGCCCGTTCCGCCACGCCGCTGTCGCTCGACGACCTGGCCGACCAGCTCGTCGCCGCCGCCGTCGCCGAGGGCCTGGACACCTTCGCGGTCTCCGGCTACTCCCTCGGCGGCACCGTCGCCGTCCGCGCGGCCGCCCGCCACCCCGAGCGCGTCACCGCCCTCGTGCTGACCGCCACCCTCCCGCACCACGACAACCGCCTCGCCCTCGCCACACCGATCTGGGCCAAGCTGGCCGAGACGGACCGCGAACTGCTGGCCAAGTTCCTGGTCATGATGGCCATGGGCGTCGACGCGCTGGAGGCCATGTCGGACGAGCAGATCCAGCAGGCCCTCGCATTCACCGCCGCCGACATCGCCGACGGCACCCCCGAACACGCCGAACTCGCCGGCCGGGTCGACGTCCGCGACGACCTGGCGGGCATCCAGGCACCCACCCTGGTCATCTCCACCACCCAGGACTGGTTCACCTCCACCCGCCTCCACGGTCAGATCGCCGGCACCATCCCAGGCGCCCAGCTCGTGGAGATCCCCACCGGCCACCTGCCCATGGTGGAACGGCCCGAGGAATGGCTGAAGCTCATCACCGACTTCCTCGACCGGCACAACGCCTGACACCGGTCGTCACCCGGCCCGGACCGCAGAACCCATCCGCGTTCCGGGCCGCTTGCCCGCGACGACCACGGCTACGTGGCCGGACCCCGCCGGCACGCGTCCGGCCACGCCTGCGCTCAAGGACGTCGTCATGCTCCCCGGCTCGGCACCGGTCGGCAGCCGACTCGTCCAGCTGCTGCCGCACCTCCGCGTCGATCCCCTGGGCCGGCCTGCGCTGGTGCTTCGCGCCAGAGAGAAACCCCAAGTCGGTGGCCTGGGGTGTGTGTTGTTCGGGTCTGATCCGCTGGGCGGGTCAGCCGAAGCGGCCCTCGACGTAGTCCGCTGTGCGGGGGTCGGCGGGGGCGGAGAACATCGTGGTGGTGGGGCCGTGTTCCACGATGGCGCCGGGGGTGCCCTGTTCGGCGAGGAAGAAGGCGCACTGGTCGGAGATGCGGGCCGCCTGCTGCATGTTGTGGGTGACGATGACGATCGTCACCTCGTGGGCCAGCTCGCGGATCGTCTGCTCGATGCGGAGGGTGGAGGTGGGGTCCAGAGCGGAGCAGGGCTCGTCCATCAGCAGGACCGCGGGGCGTACGGCCAGGGAGCGGGCGATGCACAGGCGTTGCTGCTGGCCGCCGGAGAGTGCGCCGCCGGGCTGGCGGAGGCGGGACCGAACCTCCTGCCACAAGCCCGCCTTCGCGAGGCACTCCTCGACGAGGTCGTCGCGGGCGTCGCCGTTCACGTGCGTGCCGGTGAGCTTGAGGCCCGAGGTGACGTTGTCGTAGATCGACATCGCGGGGAAGGGGTTCGGCTTCTGGAAGACCATGCCGATGCGGCGCCGGGTCTCGGTCAGACGGCGGCCCCGGGCGTAGATGTCCTCGCCGTCCAGGAGCACCTCGCCGGCCAGGGAGGCTCCCGGGATCAGCTCGTGCATGCGGTTGAGGATCCGCAGGAAGGTCGACTTGCCGCAGCCGGAGGGGCCGATGAGCGCCGTCACCTGGCCGGCCGGCATGGTCAGCGACACGCGGTCGAGGACTTTGTGGTCACCGAACCAGGCCGAGATCCGGCGCGTGTCGAGGGTGGCTCCGGCGGGGGCGGGGTGCGGCGGGAGGGGGAGAGTCGTCTCCGTCACGGTGTCACTGCTCTGTTCGGTCAACGCAAGTCCTCGATCGGTTTCGCGTCGCGTGTCGCATCACGCGTCACATCTGGGCATCTGGAGTCACATCAAGTTCGGCAGGAGCCGTGCCGCCTGGTCGGCGACCGTGAGGCCCAGCACGGCGAGCAGTGGCGCGCCGACCACCCAGGTCGGCCGGCGGCCCCAGCGGGCGTGGGTCCAGGCGACGGCCGCCGCCGCGAGCAGGAGGGCCTGCCCCCACAGCACCAGCGGCAGCCAGGCCGAGCGCTGGACGGCCATCGGCGTCTCCTCCTCGGGCAGGGCGCCCGGAGGGACGCCCGGGGCGGGTGTGGCCTGGGCCCGGGAGACCAGGTCCGCGTCCACGCGCAGGATCCCCCGGGGCATGAACGGCGTGCCGTCGGCCGTGATCAGGGTCAGGCGGCCGTGGCCCGCCGTGAGCGCCGGCGGTTGCGGGTCTCCGGCGCGGCGGAGGCCGAGCACCCGGTAGGTGTGCTTTCCCTGGCCCGTCGTCACGGTGAACTCGTCCCCCGCACGCAGCTCGCGCAGGCGCAGGAACGGGCCCCCGAACGTCGTCTGGCGGCCCATGAGGACGCTGACCCCGGCCTGCCCGGGAAGGACCGTGTCCCGGCGGTGGCCCGGACCGCGGGCCAGGTCCTGCGCCGTCGTACCCTCCCGGACGACCTCGCGCAGGTGGAGGGCGGGGATGTCCAGCAGCGCCACCGGCGTGCCGGGCCCGACCGGGCCACCGACGGGGGCGACCCCGTTGGCGAGGTCGCCCCGGAGGGCGGCGTAGTCGACCTGCCGGTCACGGACATGGCGGAGGTCGCCCAACGGGCCGACGTCCAGGACGAACCCGAGCAGCAGTGCGCCGAGAATGCTCAACGCGACCCCGAGGACGCGCACTGCGGGACCGGCCGGGCGGGGCCGGCGTACCCGGCCGGGCTCCCCCCGCGGCGGGTCGTCGGACGACCCGCCGGCGAAGGGAGCCCGCACCACGGTGGTGGGCGAGGTCATCCCACCCTCACCGAGGACGACGTGGCCGTGCCGTTGGCATATCCGGTCCGCTTCGCGACGACGGTCACCGTGATCCGGTGGCCCTTGTCCGCGCGGGTGAGGACGTAGGTGGAGTGCGTCGCGCCGCGGATCGCGTGCCCGTCGCGCTTCCACACGTAGGTGTACGTCGTGGCCGCCGGCGTCCAGCTGCCGGGCCTGGCGGTGAGCCGCTTGCCGACCCGGGCCGTCCCGGAGATCGACGGGTGCACCGTGTTCCTCAGGGCCGGGCCCAGGGCCACGGTCACCGAAGGGCTGGTCGCCGTGGTGCTGCCCGTGCTGTTGGCGGCGGTCACCCGGCACGCGAGCCTGTGGGCGTAGTCGGCGGCGACGAGGGCGCGGGTGCGACCGGTCGCGCCGCTGATCGCGGCGCCGTCCCGCAGCCAGGCGTACGTGTAGGAGGTCGCGCCGCTGAAGGTCGCGCTGCACGTCACCGTGGAGCCGACCCGCACCGTGCCCGTCACCTTCGGCGCCGTGACGACCTGCGGTGCCTTGATCTTGACGGTGTAGGACACCGCCGCCGAGGTGGAGGCTGTGTACGCCGAGGCGTCGGACGGCGTGAACACGACGGTCAGCGAGTGGCTGCCCGCGGCCAGGGCGCCCGTGGTGAGCGTCGCCGTGCCGCCGGACACGGCGACCGGGCCGCCGAGTGCCTGGGTGCCGTCCTTGAACTGCACCGTACCGGCGGCGGTGTTCGGCGCGACCGTCGCGGTGAGCTTGACGGACGTGCCCTCGACGACCGGGCTCGCCGGGGACACCGCCAGGGAGGTGGTGGTCTTCGCGGCCGGTTCGGTGTTCTGGTACGCCGTGTTGGAGGTGAACCAGATCGGGGCGCCGAAGTCGCCGTACGTCGCCGAGCCGAAGGCCCCCCGGCAGGTCAGCGTGAAGTCGTACCGCCCCTGCAGGGTCGTGAAGCCCGCCGTGTTCGCGTAGTCCCGCATCGTCTGCGTCAGCGGCACCACTATGCCGCCGTTGCTGGTCGTCTGGTACGCGCTGACCGGTGAGTTGCCGACGACGTTCTGGCCGCCGGCCGGGAACCCGGAACCGGTCACCGAGACGATGAGGTTGGTCGCCGGGCTGGGGCACGGGCCGGACGTGGTGAGGGTGATCCCGGTGGTGTCCGTGCCCGTGGCCGGACCCACGTCCAGGGTGCCGAGGGAGGCCGCTTCGGCTCCGCTCGCGCCGAGGCTGATCGCGCCCGCGACGAGTACGGCGGCCACGCCGGCCGGCACGGCGCGGCGTACTCGGCGTACGTGGCGTGCTCGGCGTACTGAAGTGAACATCATGGCTTGTGTCTTCTCCTGGCCTCAGTGGTGCAGGGGGTCTCAGTCCTGCGGGCGGTCGGTCATGTGGTGCGGGGTGTCGGCGAAGGTCAGCAGTCCGCGCCGGCGGACCGACCGGACGAGGACAGCGCCCACCAGGACGAGGGCCGCGGCGGCGGAGGAGAGCAGGGCCGCGTTGCCGCCGGTGTGGGCCAGGGTCCCGCCGCCTCCGGTGGAGCCGCCGCTGACCTTGGTGCCGACGTCCTCGGAACCGCCGGAGGTGCTGCCGCCCGAACCGCCGCCCGTGGTGGGCGAGTTGGTGGGAACGGCCGAGTCGGTGGGATTCGCGGTGTCCGTGGGCGTGGCGGTGCCGGTCGGCGACGCGGTGCCCGTCGGGCTCGCGGTGGCCGTCGGCGAGGACGACTTCGTCGGCTCGGGGGTCCCGGTGGGCGTCTTCGTGGCGGGCGGGGTGGTCGTGGACCCGCCGCTGGGGTCGGTGTTCTGGTAGTCGGTGTTGGAGGTGAACCAGATCGGCGCGGTGAAGTCACCGAGGCTGGTGCCGTTGAACGCGGTACGGCAGGTGAGGGTGAAGTCGTACCGGCCCTGGAGCGTCTTGAAGCCGGCCTCGTTCGCGTAGTCCCGCATCGTCTCCGTCAGCGGGACGACGTAGCCGCCGGCGGGCGTCGTGCCGTACGTGCCGAGCGGCGAGTTGCCGACCACGATCTTGCCCTCGGCCGGGAAGCCGGCGCCCTTCACCGACACGATCAGGTTGGTGGCGGTCGACGGGCACGCGGCCGCCGAGGTCAGCGTGACGGTCTCGGTGTCCTTGCCCTTGGCGGGGCCCACCTCCAGCTTGCCGCCGGCGGCGGCCTGCGCGCCGGGCGCGGCGACCAGGGCCGCCGCGCCGCAGGCCAGCAGCAGGGATCCGAGGCCGGCGGCGGCCGGCCGGGACAGACGTTTCATCGACACGGTGTTGTCTCCTCTGGCTCAGGTTGTGGTGTTCGGTCGCCCGATACGGCTGTGGTGGTGCGGGTCCGGCGCCCCCGGGTCCAGTAGGCGGCGCCCGCGAGCAGGGCCAGGAAGGCGACGACGAACCCGGACACCGACAGGGCGATGAGAGTGGTGTGGGAGTGCTGGACCGGGGGTTCGGCGGCCGTGTTCGTCCTCGTGCCTCCGGCCGCGCCGGTGGGCGTCTTTGAGGCGTACGGCGATGCCCCGCTGCTGCCCGGGCCGGCGGCCCCCGGCGTGGCGGTTCCGCCCGGCGCACCGGACGCGCCCGGCGCGGACGGCGGCTGCGACGACGCCCCCGTGCCCGCCCCCGCGCCCACGCCCGTCGGGGCGGCCTCGGCCTTCGTACCGTCCCGGTAGGCCGTGCCCGAGGAGAAGCGGAGCGAGCCGGTGAAGTCCCCCAGGCCGGTACGGGCGAACGCCCCCTTGAGGCAGGTGAGCGTGAAGGTGTAGGTGCCGCGCAGGGTGCGGAATCCGGCGGTGGTGGCGTAGTCCCGCATCGTGTAGATCAGCGGGATCGACGGGCCGCCTGCGGCCGCCTTCGGGTAGGTGGCGAGGGGCGCGTTGCCGACGACGATCTGTCCGCCGCGCGGGAATCCGGCGCCGGTGACACGCGCGATGACGTTCGACGTGCCCTGCGGGCAGGGTGCGGACGCGGTGAGGGTGATCGGCTGGGTGTCGCTGCCGTGCTGCGGGGAGACCGTGAGCTGCCCGGAGTCGGCTGCTCGAGCGGAGGGAGCGCTCACGAGCAGCGTCGCCGCCGTCACAGCCGTCGCCGCCGCGCGCCCGGCCGAGACCCGCCCCGGCCCGGAGGGAGCCGTGCGGCGGCTCGCGGAACCGGCGCTCCGCCGCCGGCGACGCACGAGGGCCACCGCCACGCCCGCCCCGAGGAGCAGGATCAGGCCCAGTGCCGTCCACGGCACGGCCCAGAAACCGGCGGACGCGGTGACGCGGGGCCGCACGGGGGGCGGGACGTCGCCGCGTACCGGAACCGGGTCGACGGTGACCGTCGCCGAGTCCCGCACCGTGGGCAGGACCCCCGTCGCGGTGGCGGTGACCTTCAGGGCGGAGCCGGGCAGGAGTTCGGGGATGTCGCGGAGGCCGCGCACGGTGGCGTCGCCGCCGAACAGGTCGCTCACGCGCAGCACTTGGTGTGCGGCGAGCCGGACGTTCCCCGTGTTGCGCACGGTGTACGTGACCGTGGCGGATCCGGTGCCGAAGGGGTTGAGCGTGCCGTGGTACTCGGTGTGCGGGCCGTCGACGACGAGCCGCGCGCTGAGCGTGCCGGAGACCCGCAGGTAGATGCGCGCGCCCACGCGCTGGTCGACCTTGACCTTGTCGCCCCTGGCGTCCGTGCCCGTGCCGGAGAGCGAGGCGACGATGCCGCCCGCGTGGTCGCCGGGGGTCGCGCCCGGCGGGACGGTCAGCGTGAAGGGGACGATGACGTGCGACCGGCCGGGCACTCTCACCTGCCCCCTGCCGAGCTTCACCCAGGACCCCACGAGAGTCGACTTCCTGCCCGCCGCGAGCACGTCGAAGCCGCCGTCGCCGGTGATGAAGGCGTCGCCCGCGTACAGCCGCAGGGTGAGCGGGGCGGTGCCGTAGTTCCACACGGCGACGTGGTCCCGCAGGGCCGCACCCGGGGTCACGCTGTACGAGAGGTTCGGCCGCCGGTCGGGTTTCTTCGCCGCCGACGGCTGGATGCCGAAGGTGGTGCGGCCCCGCGGGGCGGCCGCCGGAGTCGAGGGGGCGGCCCACGCGCTGCCCGCACCGGCCGGGAGGACGGCGAGGACGGCAAGGACGGCGAGGACGCAGGCGGCGAGGAGGGCGGCGAGGCGGTGGGCTGTCGTGCTGATCATGTCGGGTCGTCCGATCGGGCGCGAGCGCGGGTGAGGGACGGAGGCGGAGGTACGGCCGCCCGCCCCGGCCGGCGGTCGGGGCGTACGGCTCGCGGGGGTGAGTCCGGGGCGGGTGCGGGGCCCGCCCCGGACTCGGGGGCGACGCCGGGGGTGGCGCCGGCCCCGGCCATCCGGGGGTCAGATGGCCGTCAGGGTCAGCGTTGCGGTGTAGGTGCCGGCCACGGTCGAGGTCGGCACGTTGAGCGCGAGGTCGGCGCCGAGGTGCGCGGTGCCGAGGCCCGTGCCGGTGGCCAGCGAACGGGACGACTTCAGCCCGGCGCTGCCCGCGTCGGCCGGCGCGACACCGTTCGCCGCGGCGATGGCGGCACCGGCGGTGACGGTCTGGGCCGTGGACTTGTCGACCACGTTCGGGGTCCAGCCGAGGTTCTGGCCGTTGATGGTGTGCGTTCCGCCGTCGGAGAAGTCCGACACCTGGCCGCTCACCGACCAGCCGGGGTTGCCGGCCCGGGTGTCGGTCAGCGTGACCGGGTTGATCTTGCCGGCGGTGGTCATGAGGTCGCCGCCCGTGTCGAGCGCCGGGGACGGCAGGGTGACGTTCGGGTTGGCCACGCTGATGACCAGCGCACCCGGGTTGACGGTGGTGGTGATGTTCTCCGCGGCGGTGACGCCGGCGAACGGGCCGACCGTGTACGCGACCTGGGCCGAGGCCGACCCGGTGTACGCGGTGGTGTCCGTCGGGACGAAGACGGCGGAGAAGGAGTGGTCGCCGGGGGTCAGGCCGGAGGTGCTGTACGCCGCCTGCCCGCCGGCGACCGGCACGGTGGCCAGCGTGGTCGTGGTGGTGCCGACCGTGTCCTGGAACTTCACGGAACCGGCCGCGCCGTTCGGCGTGACGGTGGCGGTGAAGTCGACCGGGCTGTACTGGGCCGCCGTACCGGCCGGGGAGACGGCGAGCGCGGTGGTGGTCGCCCGGGCCGGGGCCGGGTCGACCGTGTAGGAGACCGCGGTGGAGGAGGACGCGGCGGAGGTGGTGTCCGTCGGCGTGAAGTCCGCGGTGAGCGAGTGGGTGCCCACGGCCAGCGCGGTCGTGCTGAACGTGGCCGTGCCGCCCGTCACCGTCGCGGGGGCGCCCAGCGCGGTGCCGTTGTCGCGGAACTGCACGGTGCCCGCGGCGGAGGCCGGGGCCACGGTCGCGGTCAGCGTGACGTTCGTGCCGGCGGTCGCGGGGCTCGCCGGGGACACCGCCACGGAGGTGGTGGTGGGGGTCTTCGCGGCCGGGTCGGTGTTCTGGTACGCCGTGTTGGAGGTGAACCAGACCGAGGCGGGGAAGTCACCGAGGCTGGTGCCGTTGAACGCCGTACGGCAGGTGACGGTGAAGTCGTACCGGCCCGACAGGGTCGTGAAACCGGCCGTGTTGGCGTAGTCCCGCATGGTCTGCGTCAGCGGGATGATGTAGCCGCCGCCGGACGTCGTGCTGTACGTGCTGATCGGCGAGTTGGCGACGACGTTCTGGCCGGCGGCCGGGAAGCCGGAGCCCGTCACCGACACGATGAGGTTGGTCGCGTTCGCGGGGCAGGGGCCCGACGTGGTCAGGCTCATGCTGGAGGTGTCGGTGCCGGTCGCCGGGGTGACGGTCGCGGTGCCGATGCCGGCGGCGGATGCCGACGGGGCCGCGAGGCCGACCGCCAGCAGCGACACGAGGCACGCGAGACCGCCTGCCATCACCCGCGAGGGTCTGAGCTTCCACACGGTAGTGCTCTCCTTCTGCGCAGGGTTCAGGGGTCTCAGGGGGTCTGCTTGGTGGTGTCGCCGCAGTTCGGGTTGGTCGCGAACCCGTAGGTGTTGATCACGTTGGCCTGCTGGCAGATGAGGGAGCCGGAGCCGACGAACACCGTGCTCCAGGGCGCGGTGCCGATCCTGCTGGTCGGGATCACGTTGTAGACGTCGCGCTTCACGCCGAAGTTGCCGTTGAGGGTGGTCGGCGCCACGTCGTCGATCGTGCCGAGGATGGCCCGGCCGCGGACGTCCGCGATGGTCTGCGAACTCTGCGCGCTGTACTGGGCGATGGAGAACGGGGCGATCGACTTGTCGTCGAGGACGCGGCCGTCGTGCTCCTCGACGGGCGAGCCGTTCTTGGTGTCCTTGATGCACGGGTAGACACCGGCGACCACGTCGGCGTCGGTGATGCCCATCGTGGACTCCCAGAACTTGCGCGTCCCGGAGCCGGCCTGCGGCAGGTACACGGTGAGGCTGTAGTTGGGCCCGGTCCCCACGTAGTTGGGGTCGCAGTGGTAGATCGCCTTGAGGTCGCCCAGGGCGAGCTTGCGCGGGACGGTACTGGTCGGCGTGATGGCGTAGCTGACCGCGTCCACGGCGAACGGGACGTAGGTCAGGCCGGGCGTCGCGGCCGACAGGTCCAGGCTGGAGGAGCGGGAGTAGTCCAGGCAGCCGTTGTTCGCCTGGAGCGAGTTCTGCAGGGCGGTGCGGCCGGCGCCCGAGCCGTTCGGCCGGGCGATGGTGCAGCCCGGCGTGGTGGCGGGGTCCTTGGTGGTGATGTTCGCCGAGCCGGTGGCGTCGTACGAGCCGAGGACCTTGGTGCCGTTGACCGTGATGGTGTTGGCGAGGCCGTTCATCACGCCCTGGGTGGTGTCGGAGCCCACACCGGCCAGCTGGCGGTAGGTCGGGGAGCCGGACGGGTCTGCGACGGCGACGCTGGCGCAGACGGTACCGGTGAGGAGACCGGCGGCGCCGAGGGCGGCGACCGCAATCTTCGTTCTGTTCACGTGGGTTTACCCCTCGGATAGGCTTGCGCCGGGTGATGCCCGGCGCCGGTTTCGGACAGTTCGTTGGCGCGGACCTGTCGAGCGTTCGGGTTCGGGCATCACCTCTCTCGGTCGTGGGGCGTTCGGCCCCTCGCGCGCCAGGCCGCGACGGCTGCCGCCAGCTGCGGTGCCACCCTCGGCAGGAGGGGGCCGCTGACGGCGGCGGCGAGCCCGACGACAAGGGCGATCAGGAGGGTGTAGCGCAGGAGGCCGAGCGCCCAGGCCGGAGTGAGCGGCAGGGGACTCGCGTTGCCCGCGGGAGTGGCCTTCGGCGCGCCGGACGGCTTCCCCGACGGCGGGGAGGACGAGGGGGACCTGCCGGACGTCCCGGACCCGCCCGCAGGGGGCCCGCCGGACGTCCCGCCGGCACCGGCCCCGCCACTCGTCGCACCGCCGTCGCCGCCGCCCGACGCCCCGGAGCCGCCCGAGTCACCCGAACCACCACTTGCGCCGCCGGATGTCGAGCCGGGGGCCGTTCCCGCCCGGGACGCGATCGAGTCCGCCGCCGCTTCGGTCTGCCGGCGCAGTGCCGTCGGCAGGGGCGCGTACCCGTCCGGGAGGGTCCCCGCGGACACGCCGGGCTGCTGCCCGCTGCCCACCGCGAACTTCAGCAGCGCGGCGAAGTCCTGGCCTTCCTTCTTGGTCAGCTTCTCCGGCACGGTCGCGGCGTAGGTGAGCAGGGTCAGCGGATAGGCGCTCGCGGATGTCGTGCGCGGGCCGGTCTCCAGCACGCCCGGGACACCGCCGGGTTTCATCGTCGCCTCGCCCGCCAGCAGCGCGGACGTGGTCGGGGCGACGAAGCGGCCTGACGCGTTCTGCAGCTTCGCCGTCACCAGCCCGTAGCGGCTCGCGGTCGCCGTGTCGGTCACGGCGAGCACGGCCCGCTGTCCCGCGGCCTGCGGCGGGTCCTTCTTGTAGACGGGCGGGACGGCGGTGTTGTCCCAGGTGGTGCGGGCCAGGGTGTCACCGCGGGCGACCGCACGGGCTGCGGCGTGCATGTCGGAGGCGTACGGGTGCTTGTCCTGCACGCACAGCGGGTTGTCCTTGTGGTCCTGGAACTGCTGGCAGAACGGGTCGCTCTTGGGGAAGTCGCTGACGGGCAGCTTGATGCCCTTGTAGGCCGGGTTGACCGTCATCCCCGAGAAGGAGGCGTCGCCGTACTTCCCCTTGGTGTCGGGGGTTCCGTCGAGGAACTCACGGGCGGCCGGGTCCTGGCCGACCCAGTTCCACAGCTGCCAGGCCGCGTCGGACAGCGCCTCGGGCACGAGGGCGTCGCCGAGGGAGCCGCCGAAGTCCAGGTCCGCGTAGTCGGGGTTGTACTTGGCGAACTCGGGGTCGTGGGCCAGGTTGAACGGGTTGTTCCGGGTGCTCGGCGCGAAGCGGGAGTTGCCGTCCTGGTACGACTCGGTGAGCAGCTTGGCGATCAGCCTCGGGGTGAGGTTGAGCGAGGTGAGGCGGGTGCCGTTGCGCGCCTTGACGCCCGCGGGGGCGTTGAAGCCCGCCCGGCTCTCGACGAAGAAGCCGAAGGTCAGCCCGGACAGCGTGACGGGTGCGTAGACGGGTCTCTGTCCCGCGGGCACCTGGTCGCCGGTGGCCGGGCGGTCGAGGAAGACCATGCCCGGGCTGCCGGAGACCAGCTTGGCGCGGGCGGTGTCGTCGGTCACCTGGGCGTAGCCGTAGATGGCCTTGCTTCCGGTCTGGCACAGGGCGGGCTGCCAGCGCAGCACCGCCTCGGCGACCGTCTCGTCGCCGAGGGTGCTGCGCTCGTCGGCGCCGATCGGGCAGAAGTTGCCGATCGGCTCGAACGACAGGGGTACGACGATGCGCTGCTTCCAGTTGGTGGCGCTGAGCGGCGACGACTGGAGCAGCCCGTTCGGCTGGGACGTGTACGCGCCGCCGTCGACCTCTTTCTCGCCGCGCGGCACGATGACCAGCCAGCACGTGCGTCCGGTGACCGGATTCCGCTGCCCCGCCGGCACCGCGCCGCAGCCGAGGCCCGGCGCCTCGAGGGACGTCTGGACCTCGAAGTACACCTGGCCCGTGCCATCGGTACCGCTGCGGGCGTACGGCACTTCGTTGGTGCTGTTCACGTCGTAGAACTCGTTCCAGTTGCCCTTCTTGACGACATCACCGGTCACCGACCGGAAGGGCATGTACGAGATGCCGGTCGGCGTCGGCGGCGGGAGCTGCTGGGCGGGGTCCTTCAGGCCGCCGTAGGTGAGCTGCCGGGTGTTGCTGTACGCGCCGGCGGCCTGGCTGCCCGCGCCGGCACCGAGCGCGGACGAGCCGCCGAACTGGCACTGCTCCGGGTCCGGGCCGTCGGCGCCGTCGCCCCAGCACTGCATGATCTGGAGGTAGTCCGCGGCGTAGTTGGTGTCCGAGACGGTGGGGGTGGCGCCCTTCCAGGAGATCTTCACCACCTGGTTGACCAGATGCGTGGTCTGACCGACCGTCACCTTCAGGTTCGCGTAGTCGCCGTGCCCGGAGACGGTGACCGGGGATCCGGATCCCGCCGCTGCACTCGGGGCCGCCGACTGGACGGCGGCGCCGGTCGCCGCGAGGGCGAGGGCGAGGGCGACGAGCAGGACGGCGAGGGACCGGCGGCGGGCGCTCATGAGCGTCCCCGCTTGGCGCGCAGCCTGGAGTTGATCAGGGGCGGCCCGACCGTGAGGGCCAGCAGCAGTACGCCCGCCAGCACCATCAGCGCCTGCTGCACGCCGTCCCCGATGCTCTTGGACGTCGCCACGGGCACGGCGTACGCGCCGCTGCCGCCACCGGCCGCCGTGCCGTTGGTCCCGATCACCTGGCCGGTGTCCGGATCGACCGACGGGCTCGCGCTGCCGCCCCCGGCACCCGTGGTGGTACCGCCCGAACTCCCGCCGCCCGCGCCGGAGGCGGGTCCGCCCGAGCCGCCTCCGGTGGCGCCCCCCGTGGCGCCGCCGGAGGCCCCGCCGGACCCGCTGGTGCCACCGGCGCCCGCGCCACCGGAGCCGCCGCCCACATTGGTCGGGGTCTTCGCGCCGCCCGTACCGGTGTCGCACTGCGTCGCGCCCTTCTTGTCACAGGCGGGCGGGTAGGGGGCGGTCTCGGCGAGGGTGTTGCCGCCGTCGCCGGAGAAGGTGGGGTTGTGGCAGTTCTTGATGTCGATCGACTGGACGTCGACCCCGGGGATCCTGCGGACCTGGTTGAGGCCGGCCTGCACGAGGTTGATGGGCAGCGGGGAGTAGCCGAGGTCGTCCACGTGCTGCTGCCCCTGGCAGAGGAAGTAGTACGCGAAGGCGCCGAGGGTCTTGCCCTTCTGGGTGTTGAAGTTCGACTCCAGCGCGGTCGGCAGGATCATGTAGCTGTAGCTGGAGAGCGGATAGGCCCGCGGGTCCTGGTCGGTGTAGACGTCGTCGAGGATCTGCGTGAGATAGCCGGGCGACGAACTGTCCTCGTTGATCCGCGCCTTCAGCAGCGACACGGCGACGTTCTTGGCGGTCGGCTCCACGTAGTACCCGGCCGAGTTGAGCACCTTGGCCACCGGGAACCCCGTGGTGTACACGGCGTACGAGTACTCGACATAGGTGATCGTGCCGACGTTGCCCGCCTGGGCGACATAGCCGGAGACGCCGTTCGAACCCGACTGGGCGACGAAGCCGCTGCCGGGTACGAGCGGGAAGTTGGAGGTCGTCCCGCACGGAGTGCTGCGTCCGGCTCTGCCGCAGTAGGCGTCCCACAGGGAGCCGTACTGCTTGCTCAGCCAGGTCGAGAACTGCGCGGTGGTGCCCGAGCCGTCCGAGCGCACCACCGGCACGATCCGGCGGGCGGGCAGCGCCGCGGCGAGGGCCGGGTTGTCGGCCTTGATCGCCGGGTCGTTCCAGGTCGTGACGGCCCCGGTGAAGATCTTGGCGATGACCTCCCCGGACAGCCGGAGGTTGGTCACCCGGCGGCCCGCGATCGTGAGGTTGTACATGAACGAGGTGCCGCCGGCCACGATCGGCATGTACGCGTAGTGGCGGGACGGCGGCGGGTCGACCACGCCCGAGTCCTTGATGCCGTACGGGATCTCGGACACCGCGTAGTCGACGGTGCCGTTGCGGAACTGGTTGCGGCCGTCGGAGGAACCGGTGCCGTTGTAGTTCACCGTCATGCCGTACTGCTTGACGTTGGCCCGCCACTGGTCGAGTGCGTTCTGGCTCCACGTGGACCCGGCCCCGGAGATCGGGACGTACGTCGCCGCGTTCGCGGGCACGAGTGCGCAGTGGAGGAATGCGACGACAAAGGCGGCAAGGGCGGTCAGGGCCCTGGCTCGGGCGCGTGCCCGGGCTGCCGGGCGTGATCCGGACATGGCGGGTTGACTCCTGGCTCCTGGTTTCCGGGTGGTGGGGTCGGTCTGGTCCTGCTCGGGCCTGGTCAGCGGTGCTTCGGGCGGGAACGGGCGGCGGACGGTCCGGTGCGGCGGGCCGCCATCCGCTCGGCGTCCCGGCGGGAGGCCAGCACCCTGCGGTGCTGCTGGGACCGGGTCAGCTCACCCGGCCCGCGCCCGCCGATGATCCGGGCCGCGACGAAGAGCAGCAGCACGAGGGCCATCAGGAGCGCGGCGGCCCCGAACCCCCGGGCGATGTAGGCGGGTTGGGGCGAGCGCACCAGATCGAAGGTGGCCAGCGGCAGCGAGATCTGCGGGTCCCTCAGCGGGTTGGCGTTCAGTCCGGCGTTGACCCCGGAGGTGAGCAGCACGGGCGAGGTCTCGCCGATCCCGCGGGCGGTCCCCAGGATCACCGCGGTGGTGAGGCCGGAGCGCGCGGTGGGCAGCACCACGGTCCACAGCGTCCGCCACTGGCTCGCACCCAGCGCGTACGACGCCTCGCGCAGCGAACCCGGCACCAGCCGGATGACCACGTCGGCTGCGCGGATGATGATCGGCAGCATCATCACGCCGAGCGCCAGCGCGGCGGCGAACCCGGACTTGTCGACGCCGAGGATGAGGATCACCGTGGCGTAGATGAACAGACCGGCCACGATCGACGGCAGCGCCGTCATCGCCTCGACGATGGTCCGTACGAAACGTGCGTAGCGTCCGGGCACTTCGTTGAGGAACACCGCGCAGGCGAGCCCGAGCGGGACGGTGACGGCCAGGGAGATGGTGATCTGCTCCAGCGTGCCGACGATCGCGTGCACCACGCCGCCGTCGGTGAGCGGCTGGAGCGGGCCCGTGCTCGACATGTCCTGGGTGAAGAAGTTGAGGTGCGCCAGCGCGCTGTGACCGCGCCACAGGGTGAAGCCGATCACGAAGACCAGGGCGGTCAGCAGCAGCACGGCCAGGCTGTGCCACAGCACCGCGGCCACCCGGTCCCGTACCGCGACGCCGTTCTCGTCGAAGGAGACGAGCACCGCGTACAGACCGAGGAAGAGCACATAGGTCACCACCACGAAGCCCAGCACCGAGTCGAACGGGGCGATGCGGACGAACAGCAGGGCCGCCAGGGCGACGGCTCCCACCGCGGCACCGGCCAACGCGAGGAGATCGGTGGCGTGGACGGTCGAGGTGCTGCGCCGCACCTCGGGTCCCCCGGATCCCTCGGGTCCTTCGAGGGGCGGGCCGGCCCTGCGGATCGGTTCCTTCTCGAGGAGGTCGCCGTCGGGGTCGCTGTTGAGGAGGTCGCTCATCTCAGGCCTCCGCCCCCGCGCCCGAGCGGCTGCGTGCCACGATCGAGGAGGCGATGAAGTTGACGACAAGGGTCATGAGGAAGAGGGCGAGTCCGGCGGCCATGAGGGCGGACATGCCGAAGTCGCTCGCGGAGCCGTAGCGCAGCGCGATCAGCGCCGACACGGAGTTGGCGCCGTTCTGCAGGATGTGCGGCTGGACGGCGAAGACCGGGGAGATGATCATGTAGACGGCGATCGTCTCGCCCAGCGCCCGGCCCAGGCCCAGCATGGTGCCGCCGATCACCCCGCCCAGGCCGAAGGGCAGCACGACCGTACGGATCACGCCCCACCTGGTCGCCCCGAGTGCGAACGCCCCCTCCCGCTCGCCCCCGGGCGCCTGGGAGAACGTCTCGCGCATCACCGAGCAGGCGATCGGGGTCACCATCAGGGCCACGACCGTCCCGGCGATGAACGTGGACGAGGTGTAGACCGTGCTCGTCGCCAGTGGGTCGTGCGGGTCGGTCCCGTCGACCCTGAAGACCGGGATCCAGCCGAAGTACGTGGAGATCCACCGGGACAGCCCCACCACCCGGCTCTGCAGGAAGAAGGCCCCCCACAGCCCGTACACCACGCTCGGTACCGCCGCCATCAGGTCCACGAGGCTGACCAGCGTCCGCCGCAGCCGGCGCGGCGCGTACTCCGAGATGTACAGGGCGGTGCCCAGCGCCAGCGGCAGGGCGATGGTGATCGCCACGACACCGATGAGCGCGGTGCCGGTCAGCACCGCGGCGATGCCGAAGTGATGGGAGTCGGGCTCCCAGGCCGACGTCGTCAGGAACGAGCCCTTGGCCACGCGCAGCGCCTGCCACGCGCGGTAGCCGAGGAAGACGCCGACCAGCAGCATGATCACCAGCACGACGCCACCACTGCCGCGCGCCGCGCCACGGAAGAGGCGGTCCGCCAGTTCTCCTCTGGCCCGGATGTCACGCGGTACGTCAGGAAGATCCGGGTCCGCCGGACCCGTCGGGTTCAACGGATTCGGCTGCCCGAAGCCGGACGTGGCAGCGCTCACGGCGTCCCCGCCCCGGCCTGGATCCGCAGGGGAACCGTGGACCCCAGCGGGTCGGCTCGCTCACCGGGGGCGTCCGGCGGCGCGGTGCCCGGGACCCCCGGCGGCACGGGCCGCACCGGGCCGGGCACGTGCAGACCGCGCAGCCGCGGCAGGCTGACCAGCCCGGAGCTGAGCTCGGCCACCGGCAGCGCGGCGAGGAACAGGCCCAGGTTGTGCTGGCACTCCCGGTGCCGCTGGTAAGGCCGTCCGGATGTGGCGACGTTCTGGCCGTCGAGCGCGACCCGCCATGTCCAGGTGCCCGCGATGTGGGCCATGGCGAGGACCGGCCGTACGTCCGCTATGCGCTCGCGGAGCTGGTTCACCGCGGCCTGACACGCGGCCAGGCTCTCGAACGTGGCGGCGCAGCGGCCGAGTTCACGGTTGTTGGCGCCGATCAACCGCCAGCCGACGGGTCTGGACCCCCCGTCCGGTCTGGCATGTCTCTGTTGGCTGAGCGACGGGGCCATGCCAAATTCCTCCGTCGGCACATACAGAAAGCGCGGGCGGACCATACGGACCGACCCCCCTCCACCTTTGCGAAAACTTCTCGCCCCTGACCGAAAGGCATCCCCCTAGCGCACCTGAGAGTCACCGGCTGTGGGGTGTCTGTGCGCACGGTCATGCGAAGGCCGAACGGAGCGAAGATGAACGGGAGATACTTGGGAACCCAACGTGACAACGATCAAGCGGTGGTCACGCTGCGCCCCGATGCCGGCATTGGCAGGGGAGGTCAGCCGGTCGGAGGCGGGTGTTCGGCCCGGTGGCGCAGGTGCTCGGCCCGGTGTCCGGACTGCGCCTTCGTGAAGACGCTGTGGAGGATCCGGGCGCCGAGAAGAGGCGGCCCGACGCGGGGCGCATTACGTGTAGTACTCGATCACCTCACCGACGGTCGCGACGGGGATGTGCCGGTCCGAGATCGCCTTCATCAGCGCCGCCAGGCCGCTCTGGCTGATCTCGGTGCTGCTGCGCGGCCGCCCGGCAACGACCCGGTGCAGACACAGGATGAGCCAGTCGCCGTTGGTGGCGCAGCGGTCGAGTCTGCCGCCCGGGCTCGTCAGCCGGGACAGAACCGTGCCGCCGATGCCGTTGCCGTCGGTGATGCCCGTCAGCGCCTTCAAGCGGTACGGCATGGCCGGTGCGAAGGACTCGGTCGTCTCCGAGATGATCGACCGGGCCGTGGTGAAGTGCCTGCCGGCCATGAGATCCACCGGTACGCCGTCCTTCGTCTTCCCGAAGGCGCCGTGCGGGTAGGCGAAGTGCTCGCTGGTGAAGCCGTTCGACACCAGCCACTCGCGCACTTTGCGGAAGTCGTCGTCGACCTGTCGGGCGGTCAGCGCGCTGTAGCCCGCCGCATGAGCACTCGACGCGTACGCGTGCCCCGCCATCTCCCATCCCGAGTGGTCCTGCAGCGACCGCATCCTGCCGATCGTCAGGGAGCCGCCGGCACCGATGGCGTCCGCGATGTTGTAACTCGTGCCCGGGAACCCGTAGGGGTCCATCACCGGCCGCGCCAGATCGTGCACCGAGCCGTGCGAGTCGTCGAAGGTGACGGAAACGACGCCCTTGGGGAAGACGGACGTGGTGTCGGGGACCAGCTCCACTGCCTGCAGCCAGTACGTCACCGGCCCACCGGCATTGTCGTACACGGCGAACGACATGTCGGTGAAGCCGGCCTTGGTGGAAGGCGCCCCCGTCGGGCCGATCGAGCAGGTCCCGGCCGCCGAGGTGACGTCGGCCCACTGCAGGTGGACCGTCACCCACTCCCCTGACTGGACATAGTTGGCTGCCGTCGCTGAGTGCGCATGGAACTGCCAGACGAAGTGGTTGGCGAACGAGTCGGTGCCCACGTAGAAGGCGAGCCTGGCCAGTTGGGTGGTGTCCTCGACACGGAAGATCAGGCGGATCATCCTGCCGGTGAGGTTCAGCTCGGTCATGCCGGTCCTGCGGACGTACGACTGCCTGCCGCTACCGTTGGTGGTCACTCGCACCGACTGGCTTCCGCGGGCGAAATCCAAGTTGTCGCCGAGGTCGGTGGACGCGGTGCCGGCTCCGGCGGCCGTCCACCCGTGACCCCGCTGGAGCTGCTGCGACCACGCGGCACGGCGGTACCGCGGGCGGCGCCCGGAAGGGGCGTGGGCCGGCGTCGTAGCGCCGTTGAGCACAGCGGCGTCCCCCAGTAGTGCGCCCCCTGCCACGAACAGGCCGGATGCTCCGGCAAGGCGCAGAGCCGACCTCCGGCCGAAAGACGGTGCGCTCACGACGTGCCCCCTGTACGCATTTCTGCTCCCCGGCGCTGCCGAGCCGATCCGGTCGCGCGCTCCCCACTCGCCCCGATTCCCCGTCGTCCGGGATGCGACCGCGCCTCCTGGCACAGCGTCGCGCAGCCGACCCCGGCTTCGCGGCGACTCTCGAAGATGACTGCTCGACATTCGGCAGCACGACCTCGGGCAGTGGTACATGGGCGCACACAACGGCGCGCGGCCACTGCTCGTGCTTCCGCTCACGGGTAGTGATATGGGAACACCGCTTCCGTTTGAGGGGCACATCTTGAAACCCTGACCAAGCACGAACGGGAAGAAATCGTGAAGATCAACCGACGGGTCGGGACTGGGCCCGCACCGGTGGATCACGGTCCCTTGTCGGCGCCGGGCAGCTCCAGACCGGGCATCCGTCGAAGGCCTCACGGTGGATCACCCGTGCATGCGGGGCACTTGGCCGTCTGTCGGGTGCCCGCACAGACCTCAGAGGCGATTCGTAGGTATCGGCTCGGCAAAGAGGGTTCCACGCCGAGGTGGCCTATTGAACCCTTAAGGTCCACATATAGGGGGGAATTGTGAAGATCATCTCGCGGTACCGGACACGAGGTCCTCAGACCCGCGATTGAGATGGCGGTGCATCGAAACCAGCGACCGCAGTGGCCCGACGGGGGGCTCCGGCCGAGTCGCTGACACACCGCGGTTCATGCAGTACCCGACGCCGCGGTTGCCTGCTTCAGGAACAGGCAGCCGCACTTCAGGGGCGCCGTTTTCCGGTCTGCGCTCGTTCGCGGGCCGGCTCAAGGGGAGGAACCACCATGCACATCTGCGTGCTCGGGCAGGGCTATGTCGGCCTGCCCTTAGCCCTCAGTGCCGCCGAAGCCGGACACGTCGTGACCGGCTACGAACCCGATCGGAAGCGTTGCGACAAGCTGGCTTCCGGCATGTCGTACGTCGAGGACATCCCGTCGAACCGACTCAAGGCGGTGCTGAGTTCGGGCGCCTACCGGCCCAGCTCGGATCCGAAGGACCTCAAGGGCTTCGACGTCGCGGTCATCACCGTGCCGACACCCCTGACCGACAGAGCCCCGGACCTCACCTGCGTGCGTGAGGCCGGGCGGACACTGGCGACGTGGCTGGAGCCGGGCGCCACCGTGGTGCTGGAGTCCACCACGCACCCCGGCACCACCCGCGACGTGCTCATACCCCTGCTGGAGGAGGGCTCCGGCCTCATCGCAGGGCGGGACTTCCATGTCGGGTTCAGTCCCGAGCGCATCGATCCCGGCAACGCCGACTGGCGCCTGGAAAACACACCCAAGATCGTCGCGGGTCTCACCGACGCGTGCCTGCAACGTGTGAAGACCTTCTACGACTCGGTCACCGACGTCACCGTGCCCGCCTCCGGGCTCGAAGAGGCAGAGCTGGCCAAGGTGTTCGAGAACACCTACCGGCACGTCAACATCGCCCTGGTCAACGAGCTCTCACGCATGGCTCACACGCTGGGAGTCGATGTGTGGCACACCCTGGAGCTGGCGGCGACCAAGCCGTTCGGCTTCACCAAGTTCCTGCCCGGCCCAGGTGTCGGCGGGCACTGTCTGCCCATCGATCCCGTCTACCTCAGCCACCACGTCAAGGCACGGCACGGGCAGACCTTCCGGCTCATCGAACTGGCCCAGGACATCAACGAGAGCCAGCCCGACTACGTCGTCCGGCGTCTGCAGGACGCCCTCAGCAGCCGCTTCCGCCGCAGCGTGCACGGAGCACGCATTCTGGCGCTCGGCGCGGCCTACAAGCCGGGTACGTCGGACGCCCGGCAGTCGCCGGCCGTCCAGGTCATCGACCGGCTGCGTGCCATGGGAGCCGAAGTCGTCGTCGTCGATCCCCATCTGCCCGACGGCGGTTGCCGGCACATTCCCTTCGCCGGAGCAGCGGGCGGCGAGAGCGTCGCCGACTTCGACGCCGTCGTGCTGCTCACGCCGCACGCCGAGTTCGACCTCGCCCAGCTCGCCGACGAGGCCGCCTACGTGCTCGACACCCGTGGGGCCATGGCACGCGCGCCGCACGTCGAGCGGCTCTGACCCACCCGTAGAACAGCCGCCTGGGCAAGCGACGGCCGGCAGGCGCCGTCGGGACACCCGAAGCACGGACGACTCCCGGCACGGATCTCCTTTCCACTGGCAGTGGACGTCTCCTGCCTGGCCGATGCTCACGGCGCGTTCGACACCCCGACAAGGACCGAAGCATGTACGGACACAACGGTGCGGGTGCCGCGATCGGCACCGCAGCAGGAGGAGCAGCACTGGCCGCCACCGGCGGCACGGGGCTGGGATGGATCGTGCTGGGAGCGATGCTCCTGGTGATCGGCGGGGCGGCGGTCTTCCGCCTGGCGACCCGCGGCAGGCGGGTGTCCGCTTGAGCACCTCATCACGGGCCAGGTTCACCGTGGTGACCGCTGTGGTGGCGGCGGCTCTCGCCGCTGCCACCGTGGTGGTCCACCTTCGGTCGAAGAGCCCGATCCTGACGTTCTACTGGTGGCTGGGCATGGTCGTGATCCTGCTCTGCCTGCTCTCGTTCCTCAAGGGCCGGTCCTTCGCTCACCTTCCGGTCGCTCCCGGCCGTACGGTAGCGATCGTCCCGGCCTTCGAAGAACCCACGGAGAATCTGCACCGCACGGTGCGGTCGCTCCTGGCGCAGACACATCCGGTCGACGAGATCCACGTGATCGACGACGGCTCCCGGCAACATCCCGTGCAGCCCTTCGGCCACCCCCGGGTCTTCTGGCACCGGCAGGAGAACAAGGGCAAACGCGGGGCCCAGGTCACCGTGCTCCGCCATCTCCAGGCGGAGGGGAAGCACTTCGACTTCGTCCTCACCATCGACTCGGACGGCGAGCCGTTCCCCGACGCCCTGGAGCAGCAGCTCCGCGCCATGAGCAACCCGAAGATCCAGGCCACCACCGGAATGATCTACATCCGCAACTTCGAGGAGACCTGGGTCTCCCGGGCCGCGGACATCGACATCGGCACGTCCTGCGTGATGATGCGTTCCTCGCGCTCCATGCTCGGAGCCCTGGAGACGACGTCGGGAGCACTGGCCCTCTACCGGGCCGGCCTGCTCTACGACCACCTGGACGCCTACGAGGTCGAGTGCGGCACGGGTGACGACCGGTGGCTCGCACTGAGGGCCCTCATGCGCGGTGAGGTCGTGGCCGTCAACGAGGCCGGCGTGGTCACCGACATGCCGACCACCCTCGGCAAGACATACCGCCAGCGTCTGCGCTGGGCGCGGTCCTGGTGGTGGATGCTGCCGTTCGTGTACGCACGGCTGTCCTTCAAGCAGCTCATATCGCCGACGTTCGGTCTGCTCCAGCTGGTCATCACCCCGATCATGCTGGCCTGGACCGTCGTCATGACGGTGCTGACCCTCGGTGGGCGCTACCACGATCCCGGCGTGGCCCTGGTGTACCTGGCGACGTACGTCGTCGTCCGGTACGGCCAGGCGGGTCTGTACGTGCTCATGCGGCCGGACCTGACCACACGCCAGCGCTGGCGCTCCTGGCTCGTCGGGACACCCGCGGCCGTGTTCATGAACATCGTGCTGCTGTGCCCCACCCGCTACTGGGCACTGTTCAAGCTCCGCGACAACGCCTGGCAGTCGCGCGGGCTGACGGCCAGGACGGCCCTGCCGGGCGGACGCCACCGCACAACTCCGCGGACCCCGTAACAACAGCCGGCCAGGCGGGCCATCCCGACCCTTCGCCCAGGTCAGCCAGAACCGCCGAAGCCCCAGGCCAGTGGCCTGGGGCTTGTGCGTTGCCGGGAACGCTTCGGAGCTCTGCGTGCTCGGCTCACCCGCGCGGGGTCGTCCGCTGTGCGGCTTCGGTCAGCGTGGTCGCCGTGTGTACCGCGCTGGCGATGGCGTCGTCGGGGGCGAGGCCGCACAGGTCGGTGAGGGAGAAGAGGGCCTCGGCGCTGACGACCACGGCGAGGTCCCGCTTGAGCTGGGCGAGGGCTTCCGGATCCGTCACCCCCAGCTTCTCCTCCAGGGGCTGGAGGGCGAGGTCGATCAAACCGAATCGGATACCCGGTCTGGCGGTCGCCGCCTCGGGGCGGGTGATGGTGGCCGCGATCATGGCGCGCACCGCTCCCTGCCTGAGGAGTACGCCGCGCAACAGGAACTCGCAGGCGAAGGCCACCCGTTCGACGGGGTCGGCGGAGTCGGCGACCGGCGCGAGCGCCTCGGCGGGGGGCGGCCAGGCGCCGGCCAGGGCCTCGCTGATCAGCGAGGGGAGGTCGGGGAAGTATCGGTAGGCGGTGGCCTCGGAAACCAGGGCCGCGCGTGCGATCGCGGGCATGGTCACCTCGCCGCCCGTGCCGATGAGTTCGCGGGCGGCTTCGACGATCGCCGTACGCGTGCGCCTCTTCTGATTGCTGCGGCCGGTGTCCGTCCGAGTCGTCGCCACCGGTACGTCCCCTTTCGCGTCCGTCCATCCGCCGTCACCTTATCACTGGCTACCCTCGTCATGAGAGTTCACTTGCATAACGAGATGCCGCCCTCTAACCTTCTTCGTGAGAGCTGACTCTCACGAAGGAGATGGCGATGACCGAGGTTTCCGTGGTCGGCCCGGACGACGGCGAGACGATCCGTCTGGGGCCGGCGCAGATCCGCATCCTCGAGGACGGCAGCACCACCGGGCACCGTCTCGGCATTGGCGAGATCACCCTCGCCCCGCACAGCGAAGGCCCCCCGCAGCACCGCCACGCCCAGCACGACGAAGGCTTCTACGTGGTCTCCGGCACCGTGCATTTCACCGTCGGGGAGACGACCCATGTCGCACCGGCCGGCACCCTCGCGATGATCCCGCCCGGCGCCCCGCACACCTTCGCCAACCTCGGCGACGAGCCGGCGGTGATGCTCAACACCTTCACCCCCGACCTGTACGTCCAGTACTTCCGCGACCTGAGGGACATGATCGCCGGCGGCCGGGAACTGACCCCGCAGGCGACCGCCCAGGTGATGAGCCGGTACGCCACCGAGCCGGCGACCGACTACGCGTGACGGCCCGCGTCAGTAACCCCCGTCACCGACAACCGACTTGGAGACTCACATGACCAGCACCGCCCGCACGATCACCCTCACCCTCGACTCCGGCGACGTCGACCTCAGCTTCACCGTCGACGAGCGGGACGAGGGTCACCCCTTCCTGCTCCTGCACGGCGGCGGCGGTCCGCAGACCGTCACGGGGTTCGCCGCCCTCCTCGCCGGGCAGCGGCCGGCGCGGGTCATCACCCCCGTCCACCCCGGCTTCGGCGGCACCGCCCGGCCCGACTGGCTGACCGACGTGCCCACCCTCGCCCAGGTCTACGTACGACTGCTGGACGAGCTCGGCCTGGAGGACGTCACCGTCGTCGGCAACTCCATAGGCGGCTGGATCGCCGCCGAAGTCGCCCTGCTCGGCAGTGACCGGATCAGCAGCGTCGTCCTCGTCAACGCCGCCGGCATCCAGGTCCCCGGACACCCGGTCGCCGACCCCTTCACCCTGACGCCCGCCGAACTGTCCGCTCTCTCCTTCCACGACGTCGAGAGGTTCCGCATCGACCCCAGCACGTTCTCCGACGAGCAGCGCGCCCTGGCGGCCGCCAACCGCGCCGCGCTGCGGGTCTATTCGGGCCCGCACGCCATGGCCGACCCCACCCTGCGCGAGCGCCTGGCCAAGGTCGTGCCCCCGCTCCTCGTCGCGTGGGGCGAGAGCGACCGGGTCGTCGACGTCGAGTACGGACGTGCGTACGCCGCCGCCGCCCCAGGCGCCGCGTTCGAACTGCTCCCCCGCACCGGTCACATGCCCCAGATCGAGACCCCCCAGCAACTCCTGCCCGTGGTCTGGGACTTCGCCGACGCGCACGCCGCCCATCGGCCCACCCACTGAGCGCGGGAGCCCACGTGCCCGATCCCGTACCGGGGCGGCGCGCCCCCGTCCTGGCCGTCTGCTGCCTGAGCGTGCTGCTGGTCAGTCTCGACGTCACCGTCCTCAACGTCGCACTCCCCTCGATGCAGCGGTCCCTGCACTCGTCCGTCCCAGGTCTGCAGTGGACGCTCGACGCGTACACCATCGTCCTGGCCTCGCTGCTGACCCTGGCCGGTGCCACCGCCGACCGAGTCGGACGGCGGCGCGTCTTCCAGCTCGGTCTCGTGCTGTTCACCGGTGGGTCGGCCCTGTGCAGCCTGGCGCCCACGACGGGCTGGCTGGTCGTCTTCCGTATGGTGCAGGCGGTGGGCGGCAGCATGCTCACCCCCGTCGCCATGGCCATCCTCGCCAACACCTTCACCGCACCACGGGAGCGGGCACGGGCCATCGGCGTCTGGGGCGCGGTGGTCGGCCTGAGCATGGCGGCCGGGCCGGTTCTCGGCGGGGTACTGGTGGAGTCGGCCGGATGGCGGTCGGTGTTCGGGCTGAACGTGCCGATCGGGCTGGCCGCGCTGGCGCTCGCCGCACTGTTCGTCCCGGAGTCCCACGCACCGACGGCCCGACGCACCGACCCTGTGGGCCAGTTGCTGGTGATCATCCTGCTCGGCACGCTGACGTACGCCGTCATCGAGGCGCCCGGCGAGGGCTGGACCGCCCCGCCGATCGTGGCCTGCCTGATCGTGGCGGCGGGCACGCTGGCCGCCTTCGTACCGTACGAGAACCGGCGCGCCGAACCGCTGATCGATCCGCGGCTGTTCAGCAGCGCACCTTTCAGCGGGGCCACCGCGACAGCCATCCTCGCCTTCGGCGCGCTCGGCGGCTTCCTGTTCGCCAACACCCTCTATCTGCAACGGGTGGTGGGACTGAGCGCCCTGGGCGCCGGGCTGCACCTGCTGCCGATGGCGGTACTGTCCCTGGTGTGCCCGCCGCTGTCCGGGCGGATCGTCGGCAGCCGCGGTCCGCGGATTCCGCTGCTGCTCGCGGGGGCCGGCATCGCCGCCAGCGGTGTACTGGCCGTCGTCGTCACCCGCTCCGCCCACCCCTCGGACCTCCTGCTGTACGTCACGTACGCGCTGTTCGGTGTCGGCTTCGGCTTCGTCAACGCCCCGATCACCTACACGGCGGTGTCCGGCATGCCGCGCGCCCAGGCCGGGGTCGCCGCCGCGGTCGCGGCGACGAGCCGTCAGGTCGGCTCCTCGCTCGGCATCGCGGTGATCGGCGCCGCGGTCGCCTCCGGTGCGCGGCCTGCGGCCTGGTGGATCGTCACCGGGTGCGGGGCGGCCATCCTGGCCCTGGGCACCGTCACCACCGGCCCCTGGGCCACCGCCACCGCCGAACGCGTCGCCGCCCGGCTCAAGCCCAGCCCGCCGCTCGCCACGGCGGACACGGCGGGGTGACCGCCGTCGGATCCTGATCCGCAGGCTGTCGAGGTCCGCGGATCACGGCGGCCCAGTGGTCCCACGACGCGGAAGCCGTGTCGATCGAGGGTGAGGACGGCGTTGCGATCGAAGGTGTGACGTCCGGCTGGGCCTCTGCGCTGGATGAGTGCCGCTTGTTGATCAAGACGCCGGCGGCGACGAGCAACACGCCCGACCGCTCTGCTTGTCGTGCCTCCTGCCTGGCTCACCTGCAGACGTCCTACTGAAGGAAGCGACCGGACACTTGCGCATAGGACAGTTCGCCGAAAGAGCAGCACTCTCGGGTGCCCTGGGCCTCTCGCTCCTCGGCTTCGGTGTGACCACGGCTGCCGCGGACACCAGTACCTCACTGCCGATCAGCTCGTATCGTGACATCGCTGTCGACGCAGCTCATCAGCATGTGTTTCTCAGCGACCCGTCCGGTGGCAGCGTTGTGGTGACGGACTACACCGGCCAGGTCGTGAAGCAGTTCAACGGTGAGGCCGGCGCCTGGGGAATGGCGCTGTCCAGCGACTCCGGCACGCTGTACGTGGCACTCCGCGACGCCGGCGCGATCGCCGCGATCGACACCGCCACTCTGCAGGAGACCGCCCGGTACGACACCGGCACCGGCGCGGGCGCCTACGCCGGCCCGACCTCCCTCGCGCTGGCCGGGGGGAAGATCTGGTTCGGCTACAGCGTCGACACCTGGAACGGTGCCCTCGGCTCCCTGGACCTGAGCGGAGCCCAGCCGGTCGTCGCACGCGGCCAGGGACTCGACACGTTCCGCGACGCGCCCCTCCTGGCCGCCACGCCGCAGCATCCGGACACCCTCGTCGCCGCCGAGTCGGACGGCAACTACGCCACCGTGGCGGTGTACGACGTGAGTGCGGGCCAGGCCGGCGTACGGGCCGAGCGCGTCAATCCGGGGCCGGACGGATGCGAGAGTCTGCAGGACCTCGCGCTGACGCCGGACGCCGGGCAGGTCGTCATCGCCTGTGCCTCGGCCCACTACCACCAGGTGTTGCGCACGGCCGACCTGTCGGACGACGGCCTCTACACCACCAGTTGGTCCCCCAGCGCGGTGGCCGTCGCCCCCGACGGCACGATCGCGGCGGGCGTCTACGGACCCTCCGGGCCCGACGTCCAGCTGTTCACGCCGGGCAACTCCACGGCCTTCGCGGCCTGGGACTTCCCGCCGCCCTCCGCCTACGCCGCCACCACCCTCGAGCCCGGCGGTCTGGCCTGGACCCCGGACGGCAGCCGGATCTTCGCCGTCACCCAGGCCGGCAGCTCTTCGTCCCTGAGCCTGCAGGTCCTGAACCACCCGCAGGTCTCCACCACCGTCACCGTGCAGGCACCCGCTTCCTCACCCCGCAACCAGGACCTCACCCTCACCGGAAGGCTCGAAGCGCCCGTGGGGTTCGGCGCGGGGAGCACCGTCGACATCTGGCGGCTCGACGACCCCACGGCGGGTGAGGGCACGCTGATCGGGTCCGCGCCCGTCGCCGCGGACGGGACGTTCAGCTACACCGACCGTCCGAGGGCCAAGGGCGATGTGCAGTACACCGTCCAGTACGCGGGCGACGCGCGGCACGCCAGTGCCTATGGCACCGTCACGGTCGACATCACCTCCGACTGAGTCCAGGAGCACTTCGGGCAAGCGCTCGGCTGGGATTCCCAGCCGGGCGTTCTGCCTGGGCGGCTGTCGGGTTCGGGTCGGCGACAGCGTCGAACTCAGCACCCGCTCCATGGGAAGCCCCAGGTCAGTTGCCTGGGGCTCAGCTGTTGTCCAGTCCGGACGCCGGTCGGGTCGCCGAAGCCGGCCGGATCATCGTCATGGACCAGGGCCGGGTCGTCCAGCAGGGCCGGTACGAGGAACTGCTCGCCGGCCGCGACGGACTCCTCGCCCGCCTGGCGAGCCGTCAGATGTAGCCGGTGCGAAGGCGCGGGCGCCGACCGGAAGGCACCTGGAAACCGCTGGGCCGACTGGAGAGGGGAGGACCATGGAATTCGCGCTGCCGGTCTTCGGGCAGGAGTCGGACTGGGACCGGATGACCCCGCAGGAGCGCGAGGAGCGCTTCACCGCCAACCGCGCGTACGGCCGCGCGATGACGGAGGCGGGTGTCCGGATCGTCTACGGAGCACGGCTCGCCCGCCCGGCCGCCGCCGAACACGAGGAGCGCGCCGGCGAGGGGGTGCTGGAGGTCGGCGGGCTGTGGATCACCGACGTCCCCTCCGAGGAGGAGGCGCTGAGCCGGGCGGAACGGGTGCCGCTCAGCGATTCGGGCCGGGTGCAGGTCCGCCGCTGCGACGGGCCGCCGCGAAAACCGTGAAACGGCGTCGGCCGTCTTCTACTCGTCGTCGTCCCGCTCGCCCCGGTCATCCCGCTCACCCCGCGCACTCGAGGACGGCTTGGCAATGATGACCTGCCCCGGCCTGCCGTTCCTCCCCCGTGGGCCGGGACGACCCCTCCTGCCGGGATGACCGGGACGCCCGTGGTGCCCCGGTCTGCCTGTCGGGCCGGTGGGGCCGGGCGGACCGGAGGGACCTGAGGGGCCGGGCGAGCCGAGCGGGTCGTGCTTGATGCCGTTCCCCTGGAGGTCGATGCGCCGTGCCTGGAGCTCGTCGAGCCGCTGTTGATGGCCGACGAGCGCAGCTGACTGCACGATGAGCAGGACAGTCAGCACTGCGCCGAGCACAAGGCGGCGCCGCGGGCCACGCAATGCCTCGTTCACGCTGTTCACATCGCTCCTCATGCTGTGTGACACCCAAAGTGAAAGTCGGGTGCTGCAGTTCGCCCAGGGTGCTGTCCGCAGCCGACCGAACGTCTAGCTCGACGCCGGTGGGCAGACGGCGTCCTTCCCGTCCGTCCCGTCCTTCCCGGAACGGCCCTCGGTCCCGTTCTGTCCGTCCTGGCCGTCCGTCCCGTCCTTGCCCGGCGGGCCGATGGGACCGGCAGGTCCCGGCGGGCCGGGGGGGCCCGACGGAGTGGTCTGGAGGCGCTCCTGGAGGCCGACCGGCTGTGTCTGCAGATCGTCGATCCACATCTGCTGGGCGATGAGCACGGCTGACTGCACGACGAGCGCGACGGTCAGCACCGCGCCGAGCACAAGGGGGCGCCGCGGACTACGCAGCGCTTCGAGCACGCTTCTCACATCCATCATCACCCTCTGTGGAATGATCCTCACCCTATGTGACAACCAGAGTGTAAATGAGAAGGGCTTGGCGGCGGTGGACCCCCACGCCGAGTGTGTCCGCTCCGGTGGCATCCGGGGGAGCGTGGGTCCGTCGGCCACTGCGGCGGTACGGTGTGCGGCAGTCGGTCGCCCGTTCTGCGATCGCTGACCAACAAGGGGGTCCCATGAAACACCGCCGCCCGCGCCACCGTCGCAGAGGGATAGCCAGAGCGGTCGGTACGGCGGGTGCGCTGGCCGTCGCCCTGGGTGCGGGGATGACGCCGGCGATGGCCGCCGGGAAGACGTCCGACAAGCCCGCGGCCACCGGGTACTCGCCCGACCAGCCCGACCAGCCCGAACAGACCGACCAGCCCGGCCAGAAGACACCCTGGGCGCCCGAGAACGACGACGCGCCGTTGCACCACAAGGCCGTACACCCCGAGGCCCTCTCGTCCGGCCGCACGGGTGCGTCCGCCCTCCAGCTCAACATGCCCGCGCCGACCGGGCCGTACAGCGTGGGCATGGTCGGCCTGCACCTCGTCGACAAGTCCCGTACGGATCCGTACGTGCCCGGCAGTACGTCTCGCGAGTTGATGGTGTCGCTCTGGTACCCGGCCACCGCCACCTCCGGGCACTACCAGGCGCCGTGGATGCCGTCGCTCTCCGGCGCCCACTTCCTCGCCACGCGCGGGCTGTCGCCGCAGCAGGTGACCCTGCCGAGGACCGCGGGCCATGTCCTCGCCCCGGTGAACACCAAGCTCGGCAAGCTGCCCGTCCTGCTGTACTCGACCGGGCTGCACTCGGACCGCGCGATGGGCACCGCGCTCGCCCAGGACCTCGCCAGCCGCGGCTACCTCGTCGTCACCGTCGACCACACCCACGACGCCAACGAGGTGCAGTTCCCCGGCAATCGGGTCGAGGTCAACACGATGCCGGCGGGCACCCACTCCTCCGACACGCTGAAGGTCCGCGCGGCCGACATCCGGTTCGTCATCAACCAGCTCGGCACGATCAGCAAGGGCGGCAACCCGGACCCCGGCCACCCCACGCTCCCCACCGGGCTGTCGGGCGCCGTGGACATGTCCCGCATCGGGATGTTCGGCTGGTCGCTGGGCGGCGCGGCGGTCGACACCGCCATGCAGCTCGACTCCCGTATCAAGGCCGGCGCCAACCTGGACGGCCAGTTCTTCGGGACGGCGCCGAGCAAGGACCTGGACCGCCCCTTCATGCTCTTCAGCTCCGGCACCCACAACCGCAACGACGACGGGTCGTGGCGCACGCTGTGGTCGCATCTGAAGGGCTACCGGGTCGACGTCCAGCTCCATGGCGCGGCGCACCTGTCGTTCAGCGACAACGAGTGGATGGTGCCGCAGGAGGCGGGCCTGCTCGGGCTCTCCCAGGCTCAGCTCCAGCAGCAGTTCGGCACGATCGATCCGGACCGCGCGGTCGCGGTCCAACGCGCCTATCTCGCGGCCTTCTTCGACCAGGAGCTGCGCCACCAGCACAGCAGCCTGCTCGACGGGCCCAACCAGAAGTACCCGGAGATCTCCTTCGTCCGCTGACCGGACAGCCGACCGGGCATCCGAAGGGCGGGATCTGTTCGTGGTCCGCCCTTCGACGTGTCCGGGAGGCAGTGGCGGAGCGGCCCCGCTTCCGCCGGTCGTCGCCCGGTGTCCCCGGCCGCACGTACGACACGGGGACGAAAGTGTGATGGTTATGTGATCGCATGAGGCTAAAGTGTTCGCACTGTCGAACATTCGGGCGCTCGGCGCCAATTGAGGAAGGACCCGCTGCCCTGCCCTCCGCACCCCGGGCGCCGCGCCGGCACCGCATCCGACGCCGCGCCGATATGCCGATGCTTGGCGGGGTGCGCCCGCCGATAGCCGCGCTCGTCGTACTCCTGCTGGTGGTCGCCGCCCTGACCGTGATCGGCCTCGACGGCGTACACGCCGAGCGGGTGCCGCAGGCCGTGCTGAACGGCGAGCAGCAGATCGCCGCGGACACCGCGCAGTCGGTGCGCACCACGATCGACGTCGAGGCGAGCACCGTACGCCGTTCGGCGGGCGCGTACCCGGCGACGAGCACCTCGACCCCCGCGGCCGCGCTCAAGGCGCTGACCTCGGCCAGGAAGGCGGTCCTCGGCAGTGCGCTGCTCGACCCGCACACCGGCAAACTGCTGGCGGCCGGCGGCAGACCGGTGCCGCTGGGCGGGGTGGACGTCCCCAGGACGGCGTCCGGGCACGGGGCGGTCCCGCCCCGGCTGGTGACCTCGGGCGGCACGCGGCAACTGCTGTACTTCGCCAGGGTCACGCTGCCCGCGCAGCAGGAGGACGCCAACCAGGACCAGTTCCAGGCGCCGAGCCGGCCCGAGCGGCAGTGGCTGCTGGTGGTCTGCGAGACCCTCCCCGCCCTCACGACGTACGGCGACGGACGCACCGCCGAAGTGCTGGACGCGAGCGGCACGTCGCTCGCCACCACGGCCCACGGCGCGGCGTCGCCGGCCGCCGCCGACAGCGGTCTGCCCGCGTCGGCGGCCCGCGCGGCGAAGGGGGCGGGGCGTGACACCGACGCCTCGGGAAGCCTGCTGGGCGCCGCCACGGGCAGCCGGCGCACGGTGGCCGGCTGGGCCCAGGTCGCCTCGGCGACCGGTTCGGGCGACACCGACGACCTCGGTCTGGTGGTGTTCACCTCCCGCGCGGTGCCCGCCACGACCACCGCCGCCGACTACTCGGGCTTCGCGCTCGAGGCCGCAGGGGCGCTGGCCGCGCTCGCGCTGCTGCTCGGGCTGGTGCTGCACTTCTTCGTGCAGCAGCCCCTGCTGCGGCTGTACCTGTCCGCCGGCCGCCTGGCCCGGGGCGCGACCGAGGACGGGCCGGGCGCACTGGAGGAGCTGTTCCGGCCGGTTCCGGTGCACGGCTTCGGGGAACTGGCCCGGATCGGGCGGGCCCTTGAGTCACTGCGCCGGCAACTGCTCGGCGAGAGCGGCCCGCAGGAGTTCCCGGCCCGGCGCGGACCGGGCTACCGGGCGCTGGCCGTGGTCGGCGTGGTGGTGCTGGCCTGCTGGGCGGTGCCGATGATCTTCATGCTGAACCGGGCGGACACCGCGACCGCGGTTCCGGTCCCGGTCCTCGCCGACCAGCAGGCGCGCACCCAGATCGCGGCGAACCGGATCCGGCAGTCCCTCGACCAGTCGTACACCGACCTGAGCGACGTGGCGGCGGGTCTGCCGGGCCGGAGCCGCGCCGCCCAGACCGAGGTTCTGCGGCACACCCTCGCCGACCACAAGCAGTACCGCTCGCTGTATCTCCTGGACCGCTCGGGCGGCATCACGCTGAGGGTGGGCGACACACCGCTGCGCACCCTCGTCCACGTGCCCGACGGCGGCGGGATCACCACCGTCAACACCTCGGGCCGGATCCCGGCGATCGCCGCCTACGCCCAGGTCCGGGCCGTCAAGGGCAAGGCCCCGGCGGCCGGGGTGGTCCTGTTCGGCGAGATCGACGTCAAGGCACTCAACTCCGTTCTGGCCAGGCCGAAGCTGGGCAGCGTCTGGGTGACGGACGACGACACCAGGGTGCTGGCGGCGAGCGTGGGCTACCGCGCCTTCCAGTCGCTGCCCGACTCCGGCATGACCCGTCTCGCCCGCGCCACCCAGGGCGCCGCGGGTACGGCCGGCACCGCGACCTCGGCGGTGCTCCGCACGTCCTCCGGCCCGTCGGTCGACGCGGCCGCGCCGCTGGCGCAGAGTGGCCCGACGGCCCGTCTCGGCTGGCACGTGGTGACCGCGGAGCCCGCGGCCGCGCTCCAGATCCCCGCGGTGCAGGCCGAGCAGCGCACCATGCTCGCCGGGATCCTGGGCCTCAGCCTGGGCGCGGCCTGCCTGGGCTGGCTGCATGTCGTGGTGATCCGGCCGCTGCGCGCCGTCGCCGTGCTCGTCGAGCGGCTCGCCGGCGGAGACCGCCGCACCGTGCTGCACCCGGTCAACCACGACGAGATCGGCTCCGTCACCCGCGGCCTGGAGCTGATACGCCAGGCCCTGGCGGACCGCGACCGGGCGGCCAGATCCGGCCACGCCGCCAGGGCCTCCGGGTCCCTGCGCGAGAACACCCTCCAGCGGTAGAAGGACGGAATCGGCATGCTCTTCCTCTATGTCATAGTCCTGCTGTCCTGTGCCGCGCTGTGGATCGCCGGAATCCTGGAGCAGCAGCGGCACTTCGCCTCGCTGGAGCAGATACCGACGCGGGTGCTGGTCAACGGCATCCGCGGCAAGAGTTCGATCACCCGGCTGTGCGCGGGCGCGCTGCGCGGCGGCGGCCTGGTCACGGTGGCCAAGACCACCGGCACCGCGGCCCGGTTCATCCACCCGGACGCCACCGAGGAGCCGGTGTACCGCAAGTTCGGGCTGTCCAACATCGTCGAGCAGATCGGCATCGTGCGGCGGGCGGCGACCTACCGGCCGGACGCGCTGGTGATCGAGTGCATGGCGGTGATGCCCGCACTGCAGGAGATCAACCAGGAGAAGCTGATCCGGTCCACGATCGGCGTGCTGTGCAACGTCCGCGAGGACCATCTGGAGGAGATGGGGCCGACGCTGGACGACGTCGCCCGCTCCCTGTCCCGCTCGATGCCGGTGGGCGGGGTGTGCGTGACGGCGGAGAAGGACCGCTTCCACATCCTCCAGGAGGAGGCCGACGCCCGTAACTGCAAGCTCGTCTACGCCGATCCGGAGACGGTCACCGACGAGGAACTGCGCGGCTTCAGCTGGTTCACCTTCAAGGAGAACGTGGCGATCGCGCTCACCGTCGCCGAACTGCTCGGCGTGGACCGGCAGACCGCGATGCAGGGCATGTGGGACGCGCCGCCGGACCCGGGCGTGCTGTCGGTGGAGCGCTACGTCACCCCCGAGGGCAAGCGGCTGCGGTTCGCCAACGTCTTCGCGGCCAACGACCCCGAGTCGACGCTGATGAACGTCAAGCAGCTGGAGGATCTCGGCGCGATCAGACGGCCGCTCAACGTGGTCATCAACTGCCGCCCGGACCGGGTGGAGCGCAACGGCCAGATGGGCGCGATCGTCCCCGACCTCGCCGCCGAGACGGTGTTCCTGATCGGCCACCCCACCAAGAGCGCCCGCGACGCGATCCCGGCCTCCTTCACCGGGCGGGTGGTGGATCTCGGCGGCGACCGCCGGGACCCCGAGGAACTGACCGCGGCGATGCTCGCGGAACTCGGCCCTGCCTCCTCGCTGGTGGCGATCGGCAACATCCACGGCCAGGGCGAGCTGTTCCTGGAATGCCTCGCCGAGCTGCCGCTGGACGAGTCCGAGGACCCGCTCGACGCCGTACCCGACGGCGACGGCCTGGACCAGGAGACCATGCAGATCGCCGTGCCCCGGCCGCGGATCGCGGTGGCCCGGCCGCCCGAGCCGGAGCCGTACAGCTGGGTGGCACCGCTGGAGACACCGGCGTACGGCTTCCACATCCCGGAACAGCGTGAACTGGCCCGCCGGTTCGCCGCCCGCCAGGGCCGGCCCGACGGCGAGCGCGCCGCGGACGCCCCGCACCCCTCCTACGACCCGCACCAGCCCACGAGGAACCCGTGATCCCCGCCAACCTCACCGCACAGACCGCCGCGCTCGGGATCGCCCTCGGGCTGGTCTTCTCGCTCGTCTGCTACCTGACCACCAACCTCTCCCCCGGAGGGATGATCACCCCCGGCTGGATCGCCCTCACGCTCGTCACCGACGTGCAGATGGCCGCCCTGATGGTCGGCGTCGCGGCGCTCACGTACTTCGCGACGAAGCTGGTGCAGCGCACGGTGATTCTCTACGGCAAGCGGCTGTTCGCCGCGGTCGTGCTGTGCGCGGTGCTGATGCAGACCACCGTGATGCTCGCCCTCAGCCACGAGTTTCCGCTGCTGTACACGTCACAGACCCTTGGCTTCATCGTCCCCGGCCTGGTCTCCTACCAGATGGTCCGCCAGCCGATGGCGGCCACACTGATCTCGACCACGGCGGTGACGCTGGCCACGTACGTGGTGCTGGTCTCCGGTCTGCTGATCGGCGTCCTGCCCACCGGCTGACCTGACCACCGCCCCTCACCTCGCACTTCCAGGAGGACCGGCCATGCACTCCCAACCCGTCGGCAGAGGCAGCCGCCCGACTCGCCGCGCCGTGCTCGGGACGATCGCAGGCGTGGCAGCCGCCGGAGTGGCGGGCGGGTACGCCTGGGACCACCTCGGGCACGACCGCGGCGGCGGCGACCTCGGCGGTACGGCCGCCGACGGCACGGGCACCGGCCCGAGCGCCCGGCCCACCGGGCCGCACACCTTCGAGCGGCTGTCCGCCCCCGACCGGACCGTGGTCCGCGCCGCCGACGGCGGCACGCTCGCCACCTTCACCGACGGAGCCCGTACGGCCGTACTCACCGGGCCCAGCCGCACCTTCAGCGAGCCGCGGACCACCGAGGTCAAGGTGACCACGGACGCCTGGGTGCGGGTGCTGCCGCACGAGTGGCGGCAGGGCATGGAGAAGTCCGCCTGGTTCAAGGGCTGGTTCCACAAGGCGCTCGGCGACAGCAGCCCGGACGTCTTCGCGGTGGCGTTCGAGTACTCGAGCGCCGGGGCGCCCGACAAGCACAACGCGTCCGGCGTGCGCTACGCGGGCACCGCCCACTTCGGCCCGCGCAACTCCAAGGTCAACAACCCGCTGGACTTCGCCTACCACGACGAACAGTCCGACTTCTACGACTATCTGGGCATTGACTGGACCTTCCCGGACGGCACGCGCGTGCAGCCGGAGCAGGCCCGCTACGGCGACGTCGACTGCTCCGGCTTCCAGCGTCTGGTGTGGGGCTACCGCATGGGCGTCCCCCTGCACAACACCAACACCCGGGGCACCGGCCTGCCTCGCCGCGCCTTCGCCATCGCCGCCTACGGCCCCGGCCGCCTGGTGATCCCCGACACCGGCGCGCAGCCCACCGACCTGGGCGCCCTGCAACCCGGCGACCTGGTCTTCTTCGCCATCATCAAGGACCGGCCCGACTTCATCGACCACTGCGGCATGTACATGGGCCTCGACGACCAGGGCCGGCACCGCTTCTACTCCAGCCGCTCCGCCGCCAACGGCCCCACGCTGGGCGACCTGTCGGGCCGCTCGCTGCTGGACGGCACCGACTTCTACGCCCGCGGCTTCCGGGCGGCCCGCCGCCTGTGACCCCGCGCCTGTGACCCCCGCCCGGTGATCCCACCGCCTGAGCACCACCGCCTCACCTGACCTGCTGATCCGAGGACCACTGCCATGACCGCCATCCCCGCCGCCCAGCCCACCGGCGCGCACCGAGGCCGCCGGGCGGCGAACCGCCGCTCCGGCCCGCCGGAAGACGCCCCGCGCTGGGAGCGCCCTGCGCTCGCCGCGGTGCTGGTCCTCGCCACGGTGCTGTACTCCTGGGGCATCGGGCACGCCGCGCTCCACCCCTTCTACGGTGCGGCGATACGGTCGATGGCCGACAGCTGGCGGGCCTTCTTCTTCGGCGGGCTCGACGCGAGCGGTTCCATCAGCATCGACAAGCTGCCCGGCGCCTTCTGGCCCGACGCCGTGTCCGTCTGGCTCTTCGGCCCGCACACCTGGGCGGCCGCGCTTCCGCAGGTCGTCGAGGGGGTGCTCACCGTATGGCTGTTGCATCGGATCGTCCGGGCCTGGGCCGGGCCGTTCGCCGCGCTGGTCGCCGCGCTGACGCTCACCCTCACCCCGGTCACCGTGGCCCTCGACCGGGCCACCATCCCCGACACCGCGCTCACCCTGCTGCTGGTGGCGGCCGCCGGGGCGCTGCAGAAGGCGGTGCGCACCGAGCGGCTGCTGCCGCTGATCACCTGCGGGATCTGGGTCGGGCTCGCCTTCCAGGCGAAGATGCTGCAGGCGTGGCTGGTGCTGCCGGTCTTCGCCGCGGTCTACCAACTCGCCGCGCCCGGAACCCGGTTGAACCGGGGCCTGCGCGTCCTGCTGGCCGGTGCGGTCGCCCTGGCGGTCTCCTGCTCCTGGGTGCTGATCACCTGGGTGACACCGGCCGCGAGCCGCCCGTACCTCGACGGCACGTCCGACAACGATCCGTTCACCCTGGTCTTCGGCTACAACGGCCTGAGCCGCTTCAGCAGCGACTCCACCGCGTTCGGCGCCGTCGCGGGCACCGCCGCCAGCCGCACCACCGGCAACACCGGCTGGGACATGCTGATCAACCACACGGTCGGCCCGCAGATCGCCTGGTTCCTGCCGCTCGCCGTGCTCGCCGCGGTCCTGGGCGTCGTCTGGCGCACCGGACAACCGCGAACCGACCCGCTGCGCACGGGATTCGTGCTCTGGGGCGGCTGGCTGGCCGTGCATGCCGTGGTGTTCAGCGTCTCCAACGGCAACCACGCCTACTACACGGCCGTCATCGCCCCGGCACTGGCCGCACTGGCCGGCGGCGGGCTCGCGCTGTTCCGGTCGGAGTACGACTCGGAGTCCGAGTCGGGCGCCCGGCGGCGCACGGCCCTGCCGGCGGCGATCGTGCTGACAGCGGCGTGGGCGCTGGTGCTCGACTGGCCGACCCGGTTCGTCTCCTGGCTGCTGCCGGTCGCCGTGATGCTCGCACTGTGCAGCGCGGTGGGCCTGTGGACCAGCGGGCCGCGCACCTCCCCGCGGATGGTCCACGGCGCCCTCGCCGCCGGCATCGCGGCCACCCTGGTCGTACCGGCCGGCTGGGCCTTCGCCGGCCTCGACCCGCTCTACGCGGGCGCCGCCACCTCGCCGATGACCGGTCCGGTCGGCAAGGCGTACCACCCCCGCCACGCCCCGCGGAGGATAGGGCTCGACCAGCCCGGCGCCCGCGACACCGCCCTGCTCGGCTACCTCACCACGCACCGTCACGGCGAGAAGTACCTGCTCGCCACCCAGGCCGCCTACACCGCCGAGCCCCTGCTGCGCGCGAAGTCCGAGCCGATCCTCGTCATGGGCGGCTTCACCGGCAGCACGCCCTTCCCCACCGCCCAGCAGCTCGGCAGCCTCGTCACCGCCCACCAGCTGCGCTACGCGCTGCTCACCACCGCACGCCCCACCACCCCCGCCACCACCTGGGTGAAGTCCCACTGCACCCGCGTCCGGCCCTCCGCCTACGGCCGCCGCACCGGCGGCAGCTTCACCCTGTACGACTGCAGCCCCCAGAGGTGAGCCGGGTGCACAGGTGCCTGCCCGTGGCCGAAGGCGCCGGTCAGTCCGAGTGAGGCCGGGCCAGGCCGTGGTCGTAGGCGAAGATCACCGCCTGGATGCGGTCACGGGCGCCGATCTTGGACAGGACGCGGCCGACATGCGTCTTCACCGTGGACTCCGACAGGACGAAACGCGTGGCGATCTCGCCGTTGGTCCAGCCCTTGCCGATGGCGACGAGGATCTCGCGTTCGCGGTCGGTGAGGGCACCGAGGCGCGGGTCCTCGGCGGAGCCGCCGCCGGGTGGCACGAGACGGGCGAACTCGTGCAGCAGGCGGCGGGTGAGCGCGGGCGCGATCACCGCGTCGCCGACGGCCACCGCGCGGATGCCGGCGAGGAGTTCCTCGGGGCGGGCGTCCTTGAGGAGGAAGCCGCTGGCTCCGGCGCGCAGGGCCGCGTGGACGTACTCGTCGAGGTCGAAGGTGGTCAGGACGAGGACGCGGGAACGGTCGCCGGCGGCGGCGATACGGCGCGTGGCCTCGATGCCGTCCATGCCGGGCATGCGTACGTCCATGAGGACGACGTCCGGGCGGAGTTCGGCGGCCTTGCGCACGGCCTCGGCTCCGTGTGCCGCCTCCCCGACCACCTCCGTCTCGGGTACGGAGTCCAGAAGCATGCGAAAGCCGTACCGCTGGAGCGGCTGGTCGTCCACGACGAGCACGGTGGTCACCGGGCACCGCCCTGGGGAGCGAGGTCGAGGGCGGCGCACACCGTCCATCCCGGGCCCGCGGGACCCGCGCTCACGTCTCCGCCGTAGAGCGCTGCTCGTTCGCGCATGCCCACCAGGCCGTGTCCTTCCTCGTCCGCCGTACCGGGACGCTCGGCCGGTGCGGTGGGGCCGGAGTCCTGGACGGTGATGGTCAGCCGTGCGTCCGCCACGACGATCGCCAGGTTCGCACGGGCGCCCGCGCCGGCGTGTTTGAGGGTGTTCGTCAGGGCCTCCTGCACGATGCGGTAGACCGTGAGCTGCACCCCGCTGTCGAGGGCGTCGACGTCACCGGCGGTCCGGTAGACGACTTCCAGGCCGGCGGCGCGCACCCCCTCGCACAGCGCGTCGATGTCCGTGAGACCGGGCTGCGGGCTCAGTTCGGGCTCGCCCCGCGGGCCGTCCGCCTCACGCAGCACGCCGAGCACGCGGCGCAGTTCGCTCAGGGCCTGGCGACCGGTGTCGCCGATGAGGTGCAGGGCCTCCTTGCCCCGCTCCGGGGCGGCGGCGGTGGCGTAGGCACCCGCGTCGGCGAGGGTGATGATGACGGACAGGTTGTGGCCGACGATGTCGTGCATCTCGCGGGCCACCCGCGCCCGTTCGGCCGCGACGGCGAGCCTGCCGCGCTGGTCGCGTTCGATCTCCAGCCGGGCCGCGCGTTCCCGCAGCCCGGCCAGCTGAGCCCGCCGGATGCGGATCATCAGGCCGAGCGCGAGGGCCGCGGTCGCCGTGCTGAGCAGGAAGAAGAGCGCGTCCCAGACCGGCACCGCGGCCGAGACCCGCGCCGCGACCAGGCCCAGCGCACCCGCCACGACCGCACAGGCCCACGACAGCTGCCGTAGCCGCCCGTGCAGGGCCAGGCTGTACAGGGCGACGAAGAGGGCGACGTCCGCACGGAGCACGGCGCCGAGGGACCACTGGACGACGAACACGGCCGTGACGGCGCCGAAGGCCACCGCAGGCGCCCGCCGCCGCCACAGCAGCGGCAGCACCAGCCCGGCCTGCAGGGCCAGCATGCCGAGCGTGGGCAGCTGGGTGAACGCGAGGCGGAAGCGGCGAGGGCCGTCGCCGTCCCCATGGACTCCGTGCAGCAGGTCCGGCAGGCAGAACATCAGGAAGACCAGCACCACCACCGCGGTGTCCAGCACCCACGGACGGTCCCGGTCGGCGTGCCGGAGCCGCTGGCCGGCCCGGCCGAGCCGGGCGACCAGCGGCCCCATCCCGCTGAGATCATCGGTGGTCACGGAATTCACCCGTCCATGATGCGGGTGCCGTCACCCGGACGTCGCTCAGACGTCGCTGCGCAGCAGCCGGTACGCCGCCCCCGCCAGCGCCAGTGCCGTCCAGCCGAGGAAGACCAGGAGCCCGGCGGAGGGCGACAGGGTGGTGGAGTCATGGGTCAGCGCGAAGATCGACTCGCCCGCGTGGCTCGGCAGGTAGGGGTCGATGTCGCCCTGCCAGGAGGTGGGCAGCAGGGAGACCAGTCCGGGCACCAGCATGAGGGCGGCGACCAGGACCGAGATGCCGCCGGCGACGGACCGCAGCAGTGCCCCGAGGGCGGCGCCGATCACGCCGACCAGGCCGAGGTAGAGACCGGCGCCCAGCAGGCTGCGTACGACGCCGGCGTGCGAGAGGCCCATGGCGGCGGGCGTGCCGGACACGATCCGGCTGCCGACGAGGAAGGCGACGAACGCGCCGGCGGTCGCGACCACCAGTGCGACCAGTCCGTACACCGCCGCCTTGGACCACAGCACGGGCAGCCGGCGCGGTACGGCCGCGAGGGTCGAGCGGATCATGCCGGTGGAGTACTCGCCCGCCGTGACCAGCACGCCGAGCACGCCGAGGGCGAGCTGGGCGAAGTTCGTGCCGAAGAGGGACAGGCTCACTGCCGTCGCGGAGGCGAAGTCGCGGTCCATGTGCCGGCCGGAGTCGAGGTTGGACTTGTAGTGGCTCGCCGCGATGACGCCGAAGGCCACGAGGAACAGCAGGCCCAGGCCGAGGGTGATCCAGGTGGACCGCAGGGACCAGAGCTTGGCCCACTCCGAGGCCAGCACGCGCCGTCCGGTCACCCGGTAGACGGGGCGGGCAGGAGCCTGAGCGGCGGCTTCGGGGGTCTCTGGTGTCGCCGTGAGGGTGCTCATGCCGCGCTCCCGGAGGTCTCGGTGCCGGTGGAGCCGTGGTACTCCACGGCGTCCCTGGTCAGTTCCATGAATGCCTCCTCCAGCGACACCGCCTTCGTGGTCAGCTCGAACAGCGGGATCCCGTGCTCGGCCGCCTTCAGCCCGATCTCACGGGCGCTCATCCCGGTGACCTGCAGTTCCTCCGTGCCGATGCGGCCGGTGATCTCCACGCCGGGCCCGGCCAGCACGTCCCGCAGCCGTGCCGGATCCTGCGTGGCGACCTTCACGGTGTCGCCGCCCGCCTCGCGGACCAGGTCCCGTACGGTCGTGTCGGCCAGCAGCCGGCCCCGGCCGACGATGATCAGGTGGTCCGCCACCAGCGCCACCTCGCTCATCAGGTGCGAGGAGACGAACACCGTCCGTCCCTCGTCGGCGAGCGAGGTCAGCAGGTTGCGGATCCAGAGCACGCCCTCGGGGTCCAGTCCGTTCACGGGCTCGTCCAGCATCACCGTCTGCGGATCGCCCAGCAGCGCGGCGGCGATGCCGAGCCGCTGTCCCATGCCGAGGGAGAAGGCACCGGCCCGCTTCTTCGCGACGCTGCCGAGACCGGCGAGTTCGACGACCTCGTCGACCCGGCGGCGCGGAATGCCGTGGGTCAGTGCGAGCGCACGGAGGTGGTTGTAGGCCGAGCGGCCCGGGTGGATCGACTTCGCCTCCAGGAGCGCCCCGACCTCCTGCAGCGGCGCCTGGTGACGGGCGTAGCGGTGACCGTTCACCGTGACGGAGCCGCTCGTCGGCGCGTCGAGCCCGACGATCATGCGCATGGTCGTGGACTTGCCCGCCCCGTTGGGGCCGAGGAAGCCGGTCACCGTACCCGGCTTCACGGTGAAGTCCAGACCGTCGACGGCCGTCTTCTCCCCGTACCTCTTGGTGAGCTGCTGTGCCTCGATCATTCGCGTTCTCTCTCTCGGACTCCGGCGCCCGGCACGGCCGACGCCTCCTCCACCACGCTAGGTCGGCGATCTCCCGGATCCGGTGGTACCGGGGGCTGAACACTGCCGGGCGGGTGGTACCGGGGTACTACGGCTCCGGCGGCCTCGCCGGCCGGTGCGGCGGCCGCGTACGCGGAAGTCTGTAGCGGCGAGGCCACATGTCCGCCCACGGCGGAGTTAGGGTTGCTGCACGAGGCAGATGGCGCCGGGTCTTCGGAGCGCGGGTGCCACGCAGGCCTGGGTTCCCCGCCGCTCTTGGAAACGAAGGTGTCATGCCCGCCGAGAACGCCCCTGTCGCCGGCAACCTCGACGACGACGACTACCCCGCCTACACCATGGGACGGGCCGCGGACGTTCTCGACACCACCCCCGCCTTCCTCCGTGCCGTCGGCGAGACCGGGCTGATCACTCCCCTGCGTTCGGAAGGCGGCCACCGCCGGTACTCCCGCCGCCAGTTGCGCACCGCCGCCCGCGCCCGTGAACTGGTCGACCAGGGCACCCCCATCGAGGCCGCGTGCCGCATCGTCTCCCTGGAGGACCAGCTCGACGACGCCCGCCGGCTGAACCGGGAAATGCGCCGGAAGCTGGACCAGCACGACGCGGATAGCTAGTCCCGCCGGTACAGAATTACGGACTGCGGTGGGGCGCGAATTACCGGACGCCCCGCTAAACACATGGGCCCTGCCACCCACCTGTGTTAGCGTGATAGCAGTTGCAGTTTTGATTGCCAGAGAACTTTTCTTTGCAGAGCTTTCCGGATCTTTCCGGAGGGGTGATCATCGCGGCGACTCGACTCCGCAAAGTGCGGGGTCGGCACTGCCCCCCAAGGGAGATTCAATATGGCATCTGGCACCGTGAAGTGGTTCAACGCGGAAAAGGGCTTCGGCTTCATCGAGCAGGACGGCGGCGGCGCTGACGTGTTCGCCCACTACTCGAACATCGCCACCAGCGGCTTCCGCGAGCTTCAGGAAGGCCAGAAGGTGACCTTCGACGTCACGCAGGGCCAGAAGGGCCCGCAGGCGGAGAACATCGTTCCCGCCTGACGCTGACGCGAACCACCGGCTCGCGCATGATGTGGCTGAGGCCCGCACCCTCGGGGTGCGGGCCCCAGCTTTTGTCTTTTTTTCTTCGGCTCATTCTTGTGATTCCTCGTGCGGCGCCCGCCGCCGACGGGAATTCCTCGGTACGCCACATCGAGGAAGGTCCCCCATGAACCGAACCCGTCGTACCAGCGGCTTTTCCAGGCGCTACCGCACAGACAAAACCTCCGCCCGTACGGCGCTGCGCACCGAGGGCGTGACCGTTCCCTTCCCGATCCAGGCGGCCACACTGCCGAACGCACGGGCGGGCCGGGACGTCCTGGACGTCTGTGAGCGGGATCATGCCCGAACCCGTCACCGGCGTGGCCGTGACCATCGAGGGCCGCGTCCACCCCGTGATGCAGGTCGGAGAAGTGATCACCCGGCAGGACCGCCGCGACTTCACCACCAGCGACAGCGTGCCCTCGATTCGTGACGTTTCCCGTACGTCCGGTACGACGGCGGGTCGCGCACTGTTTGCGGGTTGGAAAGCCGCGGAGTGTGGCACCCGGTCAGGGAGCGGACACGCGAACCGCGTCCCGCACGGGCCGGCGGTTCGGAAGAGAGCCGCGAGCCGCACGAGACGGGTACGGCCCGCTCCGCCCGGTTGTCGCCGGAGAGCGCGGCGGCAACCGGTGCGTGTCCGACCCCGTCCGCCACGGGCCGGCGGATGGTCAGACCTGCTCGGTGGGGCGGACGAGCAGTTCGGCGACGGCCACGTGCCGGGGGCGGGTGACGATGTAGCCGACGGTGTCGGCGATGTCCTGGCTCTGCAGCCGCTCGATCTCGCCCAGCGCGGCGACGATGTGCTGCTGGATGACGTCCGGGTTGTGCGTGCGCAGCTCGGTGTCGACGCTGCCCGGCTCGACGACGGACACACGGACGTGCTGGCGTGCCAGTTCCTGGCGCAGCGCCTCGCTGAAGGCACCGACGCCGAACTTGCTGGCGCTGTACACGGCGGACATGGCGTAGGCGTTCCGGCCGGCGAGCGAGCCGATGTTGACGATGTCGGCGACCCGACGCGGCTCCTCGGCGGCTGCCTCGACCAGGTGGGGCACGGCCGCGTGGGCGGTGTACATCAGGCCCATGAGGTTGACGTCGATCATGCGGCGCCAGTCGTTCAGGTCGGCCGTGGGAGCGGGCCCGAGCAGCATGAGGCCGGCGTTGTTGACCAGGGTGTCCAGGCGGCCCAGGCCCTCGACGGTCCGCTCGACCGCCTCGGCGGCGGCCTGGGCGTCGGTGATGTCGGCGGCCACGACCAGGGCCTTTCCGCCGGCGCCCGTGATGTCCGCGGCGAGGTCGGTGAGCCGGTCCTCGCGCCGGCCGACCAGGGCCACGGAGGCACCCCGGCGGGCCAGTTCCAGCGCGGTGGCGTGGCCGATACCGCTGGAGGCCCCGGTGACCAGGGCGACGGTTCCTTCAAGACGACGAGTCATGGGTTCAGGCCTTTCGATGTACGGGCAAGGGCCGTACGGGGGTGGAGGCCGCTCGGGGCAGGGCCGAGGGCACAATGGGGAAGTGAGCAGCACTGGGCAGAAGCGCACGGACGGCACGCCTCGACAGACCGGGGCCGAGCGGGACCTACCGCCCCGCGAACGCCTCGTACAGGCCGCGTCGCGGCTGTTCTACTACGAGGGCGTCCGCGCGATCGGCGTGGAGCGGCTGATCGCCGAGGCCGGGGTGACCAAGGCGACCTTCTACCGGCACTTCGCGTCCAAGGACGACCTGGTCGTGGCCTATCTGCTGACCAAGGACGCCTACTACCGTGAGGTGGCCGAACCGCTGGCCGCCGGGCATCCGCCCGCCGAAGCGATCGACCTGATCTTCGAGGCGATCGCCGAGCACGCCCGCGAGCGCGGGTTCCGCGGTTCGCCGTTCATGAACGCCGCCGCCGAGTACCCGGACGCCGACCACCCGGTCCGCGGCCTGGTGGCGACCCACCGGAACTGGATCCGCACCCTCTTCGAGGACCTGCTCACCCGGCTCGGGCACGCCGACCCGGAGTCGGCCGCCGGTGCGCTGCTGATGCTGTACGACGGCGCGATGGCCGCCGGCTACCTGGACGACTCGACGGCCGCCCACAAGACCCTGCTGAACGCGGTCCGGCTCATCCGGTCGGACGGCTGACCCCGGCAGGGCCGGGGCGCGGTTTGCTTTCATGGCACTTTTCGATCTCTCTTCGACGTGCGGGTCATTCCCGGCGAGGCAGGAAGACCGGTCGTTCTACCTACGACGGTAGCCCTCCCGGCGCCCGCGCGCCACCGGCCGTCCTCAGGTGTGGGATGCCTCACCGGCCCTCACGTGGCCGCCGCGGTCGTCGAGGCGTCCGGCTGCTGGACCAGGGCGGTGGGCAGGGCGACGTACGCCGTGACGCCCGAGCCCTGCGTGGGACGCAGCTCGACATGGACCCCGAGGCGGCCGGCGAGCGCGCCGACGACGTGGTGGCCGAGGAACCGGGTGGGCGCGGCGAGCAGGGAGCCGGCCATGCCGGACAGCAGGGCGTTGGCCTCGGACATGCGCTCCGCCGTCATCCCGATGCCCCGGTCGACCACGGCGAGGCAGTACTCGCCGCCGTCCCGCCAGCCGTACACCGCGACGGGCTGCTGGGGCGGGCTGAACATGAGCGCGTTCTCCACCAACTCGGCCAACAGGTGGGAGAGTTCGGCGACACAGTGACCCCGGACGCGGCACTGCTCGATGTCGGTCACGGCGACCCGCTGGTACTGCTCCACCTCGGCGACGGCCGACTGCACCACCTCGGTGACGGTGACCGTGCCGGGCCACCGGCGGGCCGGGGGCTCCTCGCCGGCCAGGACGAGCAGGGACTCGGCGTTGCGGCGCATGCGCGTCGCCAGGTGGTCGAGCTCGAAGAGTTCGGCGAGGGCGTCCGGGTCGAGTTCCTGGCTCTCCAGCGTGGTGATCAGCCCGAGCTGCCGGCTGAGGAGCGCCTGGTTGCGGCGGCCGAGACTGGCCAGCGACTCGGTGCCGTTGCGGCGCAGGACGGCCTGCTCGGCGGCGAGGCCCACTGCGGTGCGCTCGACATTGCGCAGAGCGGCGACCAGCCGGGTGATCTCCCGTGCGGTGCCGGGGACTTCGGCCGCCTCGGGCTGCGCGGGCAACGGGGTGTCGGGGTCGGCCTCCTGGATGTGCCTGACCACGTCCGGCAGCCTGGTGCCCGCGACCGCGTCCGCCTCGTCGGCCAGGGCCCCCAGGGGGCGGGTGATGGAGCGGGCCGAGAACACCGCGAGCGCGCAGGCCACGGCGAGGATCAGCGCGCCCAGCGCCAGGAAGCCGGCGAGTTCCCGGGTGGCCGCGCCGCCGACCTGGTCCGCTCGTGCCCGTACGTCGTCACCGACCTGTTTCTGCACGCCGTGCAGGGCGTCGACGAGCGTCGTCATGTCGGCCCACCAGCGGGTGGGGTCGACGCCGAGGCGCGAGCCGTCGGCACCCGCCTCGGCCCTGGCCTCGTACCCGGTGACGCGGCGGGCGGCAGCCGTTGCGAAGGCGTGGTCGAGGGACGACTTCTCGGCACCGTCGGCGAGTTGGCGGTACTGGCCGAGGGCGGCGACCCGCGTGGCGCGGACGTCGGTGAAGTCGAGGTACTCGCCCGCCCGGAACCGGCAGGCCGCGAACACGCCGTTCAGGGAGCCGCGTTCGAGGGCCACGGCCTCCGTGGCGCGCGCCAGTGACTGCAGTGCCTGCACGCCCTGCGCGATGCGGCGGTCGCCGTCGGGCGCGCCGGCCCCTTCGGCGTCGATCAGCGCGGTGACGGCCCCGGTGTAGAAGCGGAGGGTGGCGGTGCGGTCGGCCGTGCCGGTGTCGACGGCGGTACGGGTCGCGGTGAGGCCGACGAGCGGGTGCTGGGCCCGGCGTAAGGCGGAGGCCGCGGCTCCGGGCAGATCGCCGCTCTGCTCTGCGAGCGCCGCCGTCAGGGACGTACGCGCGTCGTCGGTGCGCGCCCGCTGCCCGCGCACCTCGTCCCGGTACTGCTCGGCACCGCTCAACAGGCCGTTGGTGAGGCCCCGTTCGCGCTGGAGCTCACGGACGAGGTCCTGTTCCCGCAGCAGGAGGCCGACCCGGGACTCCGTGGCCCGCGCGGCGGACCAGTCGTGGGCGCGGTCGGCGACGCCCAGCCCGGTGAGGGCGAGGAGCAGACAGGTGGGTACGGCGAGGACGATCGCCATACGGCCGCGGATGGAGCCCCAGCCGGGCATGCGGACGAAGTGGTCGGGTCGGCGGATTCGGTTCCCCCTCATGCACGGCGAGGCTAGAGGCGGCCCGGCAGGCGCCTCGTTTCCCGGGCGTAAGACATCGATTCACAGGTGCTCACCCGACGCCCGCCCCTGCTGTGAGAGGGGTCATGGCATTGGATCAGCGGCGCCTTCGGGCGGGGGCTGCATGGTGCTGCCCACGGCCGGCACTGCCGCACGCGAAGGCCCCGGACCGGTCACGGCCGGGGGCCTTCGGCATCCACTACACACGTGAGGACAACGCTGGGTGACCGGCTAGCACTCGGTGAACTGCGCGCCTGGATTGCCCTCGCCGTTCAGCAAGTTGCCGAGCACGCCGTTGGCGATGCCCACCTCACCCAGGATGTCGACGCACCCGCCGCGAGGCACGACCGCGGCTTGGGCAGTGGCGGCGGCGGTGGCGGTGCCGGTGGCTATGAAGCTCACGCTAGCGACAACCGCGGCCGCGACAGCGGCCTTGGAGAGCTTGCGCATGTGTCCTCCTTGGGTCGAGTGGAGCGCATCGTCAAGAGATCCATTAAGCGCTCATTTCGGAGGCTAATCCGATATGCACCATGGCGCTCACCAGCAGCGCCATCCGGAGCCCCCTGGGCTCACCCGGTCGTGTCGCACGGCTCTCAGGGCGTCGGGCCCGGCTCGCGGCTCGGCGCGGCGTCCTTCCACACCGTGTGGAAAGCCAGCCGCAGGCAGCCCGCCAGGGCCGGGTGTTCGATGAAGAGCGTGGTGGTGGAGCCGGCGCCGGCCACCGGATCGGGCATGTCGCACAGGACGAGGGAGGCGTCGGCGATGACGAGTTTCAGGGGCAGTTCGGGGGCGAAGCGCGCCTCCTCGCCCGCCGCGGCGAAACGCCGTACGTGGTCCACCTGCTCGGGGTCGTCCAGGGCGTCGTCGAGGTAGATCGCGCGGACCGTGCCGCCCGAACGGTGCAGCCGATGGACCACCGCCAGGCCGTCCGCGTTCTCGGTGGGGGCGACGAACGGCGGTTTGCAGAAGGTGAGCAGTTCGTGCCGCGCCTGCCGCTGGATGTCGGCGAAGCGTTCGGAGATCGCCTTGGGGTCGCGCAGGATCTCGATGTAGTCCAGCGGGTCGGTGTGGTCCCGGCCCTGGGACCACAGGGGCTGCAGGAGGCCGGCCAAGTCCTGGGAGACCCGCTCCAGTCGGTCGACGGTCTCCCGTTGCGCGGCCATCAGGCGGGCGAGGGCCAGCTCGGGCGTGACGGCGGAGTAGGTCGCCACCCGCCCCGGGTGGGTGGTGGCCAGCTGCCGCCGCACGAGGGCGTCCAGCACGTCGTACACGCGCTGGCGCGGCACGTCGGCCTCCCGGGCCACCTCGGCGGCCGTGTAAGAACCACGCCTGATGAGGGTCAGGTAGACCCGTGCCTCGTAGCGGGCCAGGCCCAGCGACATCAAGTCGTTGATGGTTCCGTCTTCAAGCTCCATGGCTGCACAACGTACCCGGCCGCGCCGCGGGTTGATCCCAAGGTTTTTACCAACTGGCTCTGTTCTCTTCGGCAAATTGTCCATAGCCTCGTCTGTAGCCACCACTGACCAGGGTGGCAGCATCAGCAGGATGCCCGACTCGACTCCGGCCGGCCACCCCCAACGGCAAGCGCTTGTCATGTCTATGACATCACCGCGCTTCCGGCCGCCGGTGTGGAGCCACCCATCCCCCCACGGAGGGCAGTTCATTGCGTTCTCACCGCAGAAGGACCCTGATACGCCGCGGCGCGCCCGCGTTCCTGTCCGCGGCGGCTCTGATCACCGGCGGCCTCGCCGTCGCCGCGCAGTCGTCGGCGTTCGCCACGACGACCGACGCGTCGCCCACCACCTCCACGGCCTCCACGGTGCACACCCGCCCGCTGTGTTCCGAGCCGACCAAGCCCGGCTACATGGCCTGCCAGGCGGTGGTCCGCACCGACCTCACACCGCAGAAGTCCCTCGGCCGCCACGACACCCCCAAGGGCTTCGGGCCGGCCGATCTGCAGGCCGCCTACAACCTCCCGAAGGACGGCGGCAAGGGCGCCACCGTCGCGATCGTCGACGCGAACGACGACCCGAACGCCGAGAAGGACCTGGCGGCCTACCGGTCCCAGTACGGCCTGCCGGAGTGCAGCACGAGCAACGGCTGCTTCAAGAAGATCGACCAGGACGGCGGCACCAACTACCCGACGCCCGACTCGGGTTGGGCGGGCGAGATCTCCCTCGACGTCGACATGGTCAGCGCGGCCTGCCCGCAGTGCCACATCCTGCTCGTCGAGGCCAAGTCCGCCAGCATGGACGACCTCGGCGCCGCCGTGAACCAGGCCGTCAAGCAGGGCGCCAAGTACGTCTCCAACAGCTACGGCGGCGGCGAGGAGGCCGCCGACACCCAGGCGGACGACAAGTACTTCAAGCACCCCGGCGTCGCCATCACCGTCAGCTCCGGCGACAGCGGTTACGGCACCGAGTACCCGGCCTCCTCCCAGTACGTGACGGCCGTCGGCGGCACCTCGCTCAAGAAGGACAGCAGCACCCGCGGCTGGTCCGAGTCCGTTTGGGGCACCTCCGCCGGCGGCGAGGGAGCAGGCTCGGGCTGCTCGCAGTACGACGCGAAGCCGTCCTGGCAGAAGGACACCGCCTGCGCCAAGCGCGCCGTCGCCGACGTCGCCGCCGTCGCCGACCCGGCCACCGGTCTCGCCGTCTACGACACCTACCAGGCCAGCGGCTGGAACGTGTACGGCGGCACCAGCGCCTCCGCACCGTTCGTCGCCGGCGTCTATGCCCTCGCGGGCGCCCCGGGCAACGGTGACGTCCCGGCGTCCTACCCCTACGCCCACCCGGACAAGCTGAACGACGTCACCGACGGCTCCAACGGGTCCTGCAGCAACTACCTCTGCAAGGCGGGCAAGGGCTACGACGGCCCGACCGGCCTCGGCACCCCGAACGGCGTGGCCGCCTTCACCAAGTAACACACCGAGAACCGCACAGTCCGCTTCGCCCCGCCGGTCGGCCGACGGGGCGAAGTGCTGTCAACGGCACTTGTGCGCATGGCACCTGGGACCAGGCGCCGGAACGCCCGGCGTGGGGGTGGTCGTGACGGGCGTGTGCTTGCCCGGTCTGGTGGCGTGCTTGGCCGGGGGATGGGCGGGCTTGGGGGAGGCTGAGGGGGCTCCGGGCTCGTTGCTGCCGTGGCCCAGGGGTGCCGGGGCGGGGAAGGGCAGGTCGGGCAGGCCGGACAGGGCGTCGCGCATGTAAGCGGTCCAGATCTCGGTCGGGATGTCTCCGCCGAACACCTTCTGCAGGCCGCCGACGCCCGCCAGGGACTGGAGCTGGGGATGGGCCGGGTCCTCTTTGAAGAGGACGACCGACGTGGCCAGTTGGCGGGTGTAGCCGATGAACCAGGCCGAGCGGTAGTCGTCGGTGGTGCCGGTCTTGCCCGCCGCCGTACGGCCGAGTGCCTGGGCCCTGGTGCCGGTGCCCCGGGCGATGACGCCCCGCAGGACGTCGGTCACGTTGTCGGCGACCGCCGCCGGCAGGGCCCGTACGGGAGCGGGAGCCGTGAATCCCGGCAGGACCGCGCCGTCGCGGGTCACCTTCGTCACCGAGTACGGCGTGGCCCGCAGCCCCGAGGCGGCGAACGTCGCGTAGGCGCCCGCCATGCGGATCGCGCTCGGCGTGGAGGTGCCGATGTAGAAGCCGGCGCTGGGCGCGGCGAGGCTCTCCGGGCGCAGGCCCAGGGTCTTCGCCGTCCGGGCCACGTCGCCGTAGCCGACGTCCTCGCCCAGCTGCACGTACGGGGTGTTGACCGACTGCTCCATCGCCGTGCGCAAGGAGATGTACCCCCAGCGGTGCGGGGTGTCGTTGTGCTGGTGGAGGAGGCCGGTGGGGTCCTTGTCGTCGGTGACGTAGTCGCCCTGCCGGTCCTTGATCTGGATGCCGTCGTCGCCGTCGAACCTGCTGGCCGGGGTGATCGGCGCCGGGGGCGTGGCCGGTTTCAGGACGGCCCCGTACTGGAGCGCGGAGGCGAGGACGAGCGGTTTGAAGGTCGACCCCACCGGGACGCCGGAGGTGTCGGCGTTGTCGGAGTAGTGGGCCTGCTGGTAGCCGGGGCCGCCGTAGACGGCCAGGATCCGGCCGGTCGCCGGGTCCACCGAGGCGGCGCCGGCCTGGACGTTCCGGTCGGCGGCCCGGTGGGCGGGGTCGAGGCGCTCGGCGCGCACCTTCGCGACGGCCCTGGCCAGTTCCGCCGTCTTCTTGCGGTCGAAGGTGGTGTGGATCTGGTAGCCGCCGCGGCTCAGGCTGCCGTCGGTGACGCCGGGGTCGTGTGCCTGGACGTACGACCGGGCGAGCTGGACCAGATAGCCGGTCTGGCCGGTGAGCCCGGATCCGGGGGCCCACTTGCGGGGTACGGGGAAGCCGGCCGCCGCGATGCGGGCGCGCTGCTGCTGCGTCAGCCTGCCGGTCTTCACCATCCGGTCGAGCACCCAGGACCAGCGGGCCTGCGCCTGCGCCCGGGCCCGGGGGTCGGCGTCGGCGTACTGGAAGAGGCTCGGCTCGTTGACCGCGGCGGCGAGGAACGCGCCCTGGCTCACGGTGAGCTTCTCGACCGGGAGGCCGTAGTACACGCGGGCGGCGGCCTGGATGCCGTTGGCCTGGCGGCCGAAGAAGCAGGTGTTCAGATAGCCCTGGAGGATCTGCTGCTTGCTCATGCTCGCGCCGATCTTGGCGGAGATCAGCAGTTCCTTGAACTTGCGGGACAGCGTCTGCGACTGGTCGAGGTAGGTGTTCTTGACGAACTGCTGGGTGATCGTCGATCCGGACTGGACGGAGCCGCCCTCGGCCATGTGCACGAGGGCGCGCGCGACGCCCTGCGGGTCGATGCCCGGGTCGGTGTAGAAGGAGGCGTTCTCGGCGGCGATGAAGTCCCCCTGCACATCGGCGGGGACCTGCGCCAGGGTGACGTTCTCCCGGTTGACGCTGCCGTCGGTGGCCAGCACGGTGCCGTCGGACCAGTAGTAGACGTTGTTCTGGAGCAGCGTCTGGGGGTTCGGGTCGGGGACGGTGATCGTGGCGTAGGCGTACCCGACGGCCACGGCCACTGCGCCGACGCAGAGCAGGAACGACGCCAGCACCTGGCGCCACGACGGCAGCCAGCGGCGCGGGCCGCTCCGGTCGGCGCGCGGATAGTCGATCCAACGTTTCCGCACGTCGGTACGGCGCCTGCCGCGGCCGCCCGCCGCACGCCTGCCGGAGCTGGTCCGCTGCGGCGGTCGGCGCCGGGTTCCGCTCATGGGCTCGGATCACTTTCCTTCCGGTACCGCTGGGTTCGGTACCACTGGGTTCAGTACCACTGGGTGGTGTCGTGGGGGACGGGCTGCTGCCGGTAGCCGGCCTGGGGCGGGCCTTCGTACGGTCCGGGTCGCGGGACGGCGCCGTAGGGTGCGGGGTGCGGGACGGCGCCGTAGGGTGCGGGCTGCGGGACGGCCGCGTACGTTCCTGCATGGGGGCCGGCCCCATACGGTTCCGGCTGCTCAGGGGCGGTGGTGCGGTCGTCCCCGGAGGGACCCGCGGCCGCCGGGGCCGACGCCAGGCTGCCGTAGCGCTCCATGCGCTGCCAGCGCAGGCGTGAGCCGGACACGGCGGTGAAGACGGACTGGATCACCACCAGGTACATCAGCTGCCGGTAGACGAACTGCTGCAGCGGCAGGCTCCACAGCGGGCCGGGGCGTTCACCGTCCAGGCGAAAGGCGTACAGGCCCATGCCGAGTTGCAGCAGCAGGAAGGCCAGCCACAGACCGGCGATCCGCAGCGGGTCGAGGAAGACCAGGCCGTACAGGGCGAAGATGTCCACGGCCGGGGCGAGCAGCGGCAGCAGGACCTGGAAGAGGAGGAGATAGCCCAGGCCCCGGCGGCCCAGCTTGCCGGCGGCGCCGCGCTGGACCAGCGCGCCGCGGTGCTTCCACATCGCCTGCAGGGTGCCGTAGCACCAGCGGTACCGCTGCCGCCACAGGGCGTTCAGGGACGCGGGCGCCTCGGTCCAGGCCACCGCGCCCTCCTCGTACACCACGCGCCAGCCGTCGCGGCACAGGGCCATGGTGAGGTCGGTGTCCTCGGCGAGGGTGACGTCGCTGACGCCGCCGAGGTCCAGCAGCGCCCGGCGGCGGAAGGCGCCGACCGCTCCGGGCACGGTCGGCATGCACTCGGCGAGGTCGAACAGGCGGCGGTCGAGGTTGAAGCCGACCACGTACTCGATGTGCTGCCAACGGCCCAGCAGGCCACCGCGGTTGACGACCTTGGCGTTGCCGGAGACGGCGCCCACGCGGGGATCGGCGAAGGGCTGCACGAGGGTGCGGACGGCGTCGGGTTCGAAGACGGTGTCGCCGTCGACCATGACCACGAGCTCACAGGAGGCCGCGGCGAGCCCGGTGTTGAGCGCGGCCGGTTTGCCCGCGTTCTCCTGCCGGATCACCCGCACCCCCGGCAGCCGGAGCGACTCCACCAGGTCCGCGGTGCCGTCGGAGGAGCCGTCGTCCACCACGATGACCTCCACCGGATGGTCCGAAGCGATCAGGGACCTCACGGCCGCCTCGATCCCGGCGCTCTCGTTGTACGCGGGGACGATGACACTGACCGGTTCGGTCACCGGCGGCCCCCAGGAGCGGCCCCGGCGCCCGGAGCGCAGGCGCCGGTGCCGGCGGGCCGCGATCAGCACGACCGCGGCGCGCAGCACGCTGATCGCTCCGGCCGCGTACATCAGCACGCCCAGCAGCCATACGACCCAGTCGCCGGTCCGCAGCACCGTGATGAGGGCCATGCCCTGGAGGTGGTCGCCGAGGCCGGCGCGCTGGACCGGCCCGGCCATGCCGACGGCGGCGCCGACCGTCGCGAACCGGAAGCCCTGTGCCTTCAGCCTCGGGATCAGGGTGCCCAGCGCGGCGACGGTCTCGGCGCGGTCCCCGCCGCCGTCGTGCATCAGCAGGACCTGACCGGCGTGGCCGTGCGGGGTCGCGTTCGCGACGATGCGGGCGGTGCCGGGTCGCTGCCAGTCCTCGGCGTCCTGGGTGGAGAGCACCGTGACATAGCCGGCCTGGTCGGCCTGCTCGAGGACGGACCAGTCGGCGTCGTCCAGCGCGGCGTTCGACGAGGAGTACGGCGGCCTGAGCAGTGCGGTGGTGACCCCGGCCGCGCCGGCCACCGCCAGCTGGGTCTCGCGCAGTTCCAGGGAACGCTGCCAGGGGGCGAGGCGGGCCAGGTCGGGGTGGGTGAAGGTGTGGATGCCGATCTGGTGGCCGTCGGCGATCATCCGGCGGACCAGGTCCGGGTGGTCCACGACCTCGGTGCCGACGACGAAGAAGGTCGCGCGCACATGGTCGCGGCGCAGCACGTCGAGGATGCGCGGCGTCCAGACGGGGTCGGGGCCGTCGTCGAAGGTGAGGGCGATGGTGCGGTCCCTGACCCGGACGGTGTGCGCGGAGGAGGCGGCGTTCGCGATCACCGGGCCGCCGTGGGTCACCCGGGCGGGCACCGCGTCGTTCCGGCCGCGGGCACCGGTCACGTCGTCCGGGCTGATCCCGAACATGTGGTGGGTGTAGCCCTGCAGCAGGAGTGCCGTCGACAGCGTCACCGCGAGCACGCTCAGCAGGAGCCAGTGGGTGCGGGGTGTGATCTGGCGGGTGCGGCCGTGGCGGCGGGAGGGGGCGGTGCGGCGTCGGCGATCGGTCACGTCAGGGCCTTGGGATCACTTCACGGGCTTGTGGGACGAGCCGAGGGCGCGTCCCTTCGGGGCCGGGGTGCGGGTGGAGGCGGAGGCCGGGGAGGTGGTCTGCGCCTGCGTCACGGTGGTCCCGGCCGCGGGGGCGGTCGGGGCTGCCGTGGAGCCCGGCGCCTTCCGTACCGGACGGGGGCCGGTGTGCGCCGCGGCGGGGTTCGTGCTGCCCGCCGGGCGGCCGGTGCCGGCCGGGGCGTTCAGGCGCGGCGTGGCCGGGTGCGTGGCGGCCGGCTGCGGGACGAACGGGGCGCTGACGCTGGGGCCGCCCAGCAGGGTGCTGATCAGCAGGGCGACATAGCCGCCGGCGGGGATCATCAGCAGCCAAGCGGCGCGCAGCACACGGCGCTGGCGGCGCCCCGAGGAGTCCACGAAGACGGGCCGCGCCGGCTCGCTCACCGGTGTGTCCGGTTCCGGCACGAAAGGGATTTGCGGCGCGAAAGGTATGGGTTGCGTGTCGAACTGCCCTTGGTGCACGGCGTCCCAGGGCAGGGTGGCCGTGTCGGTGACGGCTCCGCCGCCCTGGTGACCGTAGGCATACCCGTACCCGGCACCGCCGTACGGCTCCTCGCCGTACCCCCTGCCGCTCTCGTCCGTCCACTGCACGAGTCGTGTCCCCTGTCCTGGCCGACCGACATGGTCATCCGCATGGACAGAGCGCGGCACCCCGGAACTGTTACACCTCAGTCCTCATGCACCCACTTCACCACCGCGTCTCCACACTCGGCGGTCTGCGTGTAGAACGCCTTCAGCTCCTGGTGCGCCACCGCGAACGCACCCCATGTCTCGGGCTCCGCGGTCACACCGCCGTAGTGCGGCAGCAGTGCGTCCCGGGCCAGGCCCCACAGCGCGTCGAAGTCGGCCGCGGCCAGGAACCCGGACACCCGGCGGGCCTGGGCCGCCGTCAGCACCAGCAGCGGCGGTTTGCGCCGGTCGGCGCGGAACACCGGCCGGCCGCCGAGCACCACGTGGGTCTGGGGCCGGTCCCGGGCAAGGGGCTGCAGGCAGGCGCCGGTGTAGATGCGTTCCTGGTCCCGGTAGTGCCGGACGGTCTCCGAGTCGTCGTCGAAGAGCCGTTCCAGCCAGGTCGAGCTGTTGCGCAGTGCCGGCGGCGGCACCGCTCGCAGACGGAGGTACGCGCTCATGCCACAAGGAGCGCACGAGGGTGCCGAAGCATCACGCGGCCGGACGGGACCGGTCCGCCCCACGCGGGGCGGCCGGGGCCTCGTGCAGTGGTCAGGGCCCTGGCCGCCCCATCCCTCTCCGTGCCGCCCACGAGGGGGGAGACCGGAACGGCACGGAGAGGGGTCCGGGGCGGGCTGCGGCACCTGCGCCGGCGAGCGGCAGCCGACCCGGGCGGTACCGCGCCCGGCACTCACCCAGCGCGCGGCCCGCGGAGAACGTCACCCGCCGCGACCGCCCCGGTCACCTGCGGCCTCGTGAAGGAGGCCTGGTACGTTGTGACACTTCTGTGGGGGCAGACGCTGATCGCCGTGGGGCCGTCGATGCGACCGGTGCGCGGCTGACGGCACGAACTGGCTACGAACCAGCGCGAACGAGGATGATCTTGGGCCAGGTACGGCAACCCCGGCGCGTACAGGCGTACGACGAGGAACTGGGCGCGGCGGTCGCGCGGGCCCAGGAGGGCGACGAGGCCGCCTTCGCGGTCGCCTACCGGTTCGTGCAGCCGGGCCTGCTGGGCTATCTGCACGGATTCGTCGGCGACGACGCCGAGGACGTGGCCGCCGACGCCTGGCTGGACATAGCCCGCGACCTCGGACGTTTCAAGGGCGACGGCGCCGGTTTCCGCGGCTGGACCGCGACCATCGCCCGGCACCGGGCGCTGGACCACCTGCGCCGCCAGCGCGTTCGGCCCCGCTCGGGCGGGACCGAGCAGGACGTACTGCACCTGGCCGGCCCGCACAGCACCCATGAGCAGGCCCTGGAGTCCCTCTCCACCGAGCGGGCCCTGGAACTGGTCCGCGGACTGCCCAGGGACCAGGCCGAGGCCGTGCTGCTGCGGGTCGTGGTCGGCCTGGACGGTCCCGCCGCCGCTCGCGTCCTCGGCAAGCGCCCCGGAGCGGTGCGCACAGCGGCCCACCGAGGCCTGAAACGCCTCGCGCGCCAGCTCGGCATCGGCGACGCGACGGAGAAGGGTGTGACGGATGAGGCTTCCCGAACGCTGGGGGAGTCGACATGAGCTACACCCGGTGCACCGCACGAACCACACGAACAGCACGAATCGACACGGCCGGACAGGAACGGACGAGAACGGACAACGGACATGGGTGAACGGCTGAGCGGCGACGGAGGACCGGGCCGTCGACGCGTGCAGGCCGGCACCGTGTCCGGCGCGTCGGACGCGGCTGACGTCGCCGCGCTGGAGACGGTGCTGGCCGCCGTCCTGCGCACCGGTGATCTCGACCCCCGGGCCGAGCAGCGGGCCGTGGCCGCGTTCCGGGACGCCGGCGCCGCGGGCGCGCGGCGGGCACGCACCCGGCGGCGGGACGACTGGCGGCCGACCGCGGAGCGGCGGGCCGGGCGGACGGTGAAGATGACGTTCGGCGCGGTGTTCGCCAGCGTCGCCCTGGGCGGGGTCGCCGTCGCGGCCATCGGCTCGGCCGGCTCGTCGACGGGCGGTACCGGGGCCGGCCCACGGACCGGGCACCCCTCGGCGGTCGCCCCGGCCCGGCCGGGCGGTACGGCGCCGTCGGCTCCCTCCGCCGGCTCCCGGCCGACGGACGGTCCGCCGTCCGCCAAGGACACCCAGGCCCACTGCCGTGCCTACGAGCAGGTCCGGAGCCGGGGCAAGGCGCTCGACGCGACAGCCTGGCAGCGGCTCGTCACGGCCGCCGGCGGCAAGGACAAGGTCGCCGCGTACTGCTCCGAGCAGCTGACGCGGGCGACCGCCACGCCGAGCGGGCGGACCGGCACGGGCAAGCCCGGCGAGAGCGCCGGGGCCGCCGGCCACGGCACGTCCGGCGGGACCGGCACCTCCGGCAACGGCACCTCCGGAACTGGCGCCTCCGGCAGCAACTCCGGCGGTACGGGCGACTCCGCCGGGAGCGGTACGGGCGACTCCGCCGGGAAGGGCCAGTCCGGCGGCGGCAGGACCGGCGGGAAGCACTGACCGGGAGCGCCGACCTGGTGGAGCACGTCCTGTCCGTCAGGGCGTGCCGCTGGGGATCACGCAGTTCTTCGGCTGTTCGCGGCCGGTGGGCCAGCCGAGGCCGACGAACCTCAGCCCGCCCCGGCCCGCCCGGCCCGGATCCAGCTCGACCACCGCGACCGGCTTGTCGTACGGATTGCCGGCGCTGGTCAGGCAGATCAGACCGCTCGTGCCCTGCACCCGGTGCCGGGACTGCAGTTGCGACCACTCCCCGCCGACGTCGTCCAGGGCCGGCATCCTCGCGGCGTCGCCGCTCTGCACCTGGTGCAGGGCCGTGCCGATGGTGACGAGGCCGTCGTACACGAGCATCGTCCGGGAGTCGTCCAGGTTCGGAGCGGAGCCGAGGTCGGTGGCCTTCGTGGTGCCGATCAGCTTCTTCAGGTCGTCCAGGGCCGCCTGGGGCTCGGTGAGGTACTGGGGGAGCTCGTCCCCGGTGGGCTCGCGGTGGTGGGCCGCCTTGAACCGCTTCTTCCAGGCGGCCAGTTCGGTGCTCCAGGCGTCCGGGTGCGCGGGGGCGGCGTACTGCACCGTCACCTTGGCCCTGCCGTCCGCGCCGCGCAGCTGCTGCCAGTCCCCGTCCGTCATGTTCTGCTGCAGCGAGGCGGCGTCGGAACCGCTGATGATCGTGTAGTGCCGGTTCTCGCAGCCCACTTGGGCGAGTTTGAGCGCGAAGAGCCGCAGGTGCAGGGTGCGGCCCGCGAAGTAGACGGTGTCGGCCTCGGAGTCGCAGATGTTGTTGGCTATCTGGGTGAACTGGTTGCCGGTCGAACCCGCCTCGTCGATCGCCGGGGAGGTGAAGGGCATCGCGGCGGGACCGGGCGCGCCCGTCTCCCGGATCCCGCTGAACGCCTTCGCCAGCGACTCGTCGTAGCCGTCCGGCCGCTTGTCGTAGACCAGGACCGTCCTGCTGTTCTCCCGGCCCTGCGCCCCGTTGAAGTCGGCGAGCGCCTGGGCCACGTCGTGGTTGGCGGGGATGATCCGGGCCAGGCCGGGGAACCTGGGCTTCGCCATCCCGTCCGCCCCGTCCGCGTTCGCGATCTGGTCGCCGGTGATCCGGGAGGCGAGCACCGGGATCCGGTGGTCCGTCAGGCGCCTGACGGCCGCCTGGGTGGCGTCGAGGCTGAGGTTGAAGCCGGTGACGGCGCGCAACCGGTCCCCGGGCGAGCCGGCCATGCGCAGCAGGGTGTCCACGACCGTCGACTGGTGCCGGTAGTCCCGCCCGGGGTTGGCCAGCACCAGCCGGATCTTCGGCGGTTCGCCCTCGCCCTCGTTGGCCTCCAGCTGCCCCAGGTACGCGCCCTGGAGGTCGCTGCGCATCTCCCGTCGCAGGGCCGCCTTGTCCGACTGGAGCGGCAGCATCATCGCCACCGTCACATGGGGCTGGCCCTGGATCTTCCTGTTCTCCCGGGCGATGGCCCGGGCCACCTGCCTGATCTCCGGTGTGCCGAAGTCGTAGCCCTCACCGTTGACGCCGACGCACTCGCCGCCGATCCGCTCGACCCCCTCGGTGCAGGTGTCCGGCCGGCTGACGACGGACCAGCCGAACAGACCGCCCGCCACGACCGCCGCCGTGACCAGCAGCGCGTAGAGGATCTTCTTCCACCTGGGCATCGCCGCTACCTCCTTCGCCGGAGCTGATCGGTGCAGGCGCAGCGCAGCAACGGCTGCTCGTTCTCCGCCAGGGCACTCCAGTCGGTGGCCGTCCGGCCGAGCTCCCCGGCGCCGTCGAACTCCATGATCGAGAGCAGGCCCAGCAGCTTGTCCAGCGTGCGGGCGGTCTCCCTGCCGGTCGGCCGGGTCCGCTCCTCGCACAGCCACACCGCGTGCAGCAGCTGGTCGACCGTGCGGCGCAGCGCCGGCCCGTCCACCGCCACCAGGCCCTGGGCGCGCTCCCGCCGGGTGTCCGCTCCGCCCGGATACGGCGCCTGGGCGACCTCCAGCAGCTCCGCGCACCACTCCCGGGGGCGCCCGGGCAGCGTGGCGGCCAGGTGGCGGACCACGTCGTCCACTCCGCCGGAGACCAGGTGGTGGTTCATCCGGTGCGCCATGACCGAGCGGAATGCACCGCCGCCCGGCGCCCCCTCCTCCGCCGTGCGTGCGGTGTAGTGGTCCCGCAGCAGGTGGTGGTCGGCGACCCAGGCCTCGCCGTCGGGGAGCAGCCCGTACAGCCGGTGCACCAGCAGCTGGCGCAGCCCGAAGTCCCCGATGAAGTGCCGCTCGCAGCCGGGCCAGCCGGTGTCGGTGAGCAGCTGCGCGACGTGATGTGCCGTCAGGCGGTGGACGCGGCCGGACTGGTGGTGGCGGAGCAGGACGTCGGCGCACTCGGTGTCGTGTGCCACCGACAGATGGGTGAGCAGGTCGAGCCACTGGTCGTGGTGCTCGGCCGGCAGCCTGACCGGCAGCTGGTCCAGGACCAGCTCCCGCAGCAGTACGTCCGCCACGGGCCGCTCGGGGCCGCCGTCGCCCGGGAGCGGCAGCCGGGCGTCGAGGATGTCCCGGTCATTGGCGTCCGCCGGCATCCGGAAGGCGGCGGCAGCGGCGGCCAGCCGGATCACCGTGTGCGGCCGTCCGCCGCTCAGCCGTGCCACGGCGGCGTCGACACGGCGGCGGTTCGTGCCGCCCTCCGGCTCCGCGCGCCGCTGTCTTCGCTCGGTCTCCAGCCGGAGCTGGTCGCCGGTCAGCAGCGGCATGCGCAGCAGCAGCACCCCGTCTGCCAGCGGTGCCCGGTCCGCCCCCGAGTCCGTGCGCCGGGACCAGTCGGCCGGCACGCCGTCGGCCGGCCGGAACTCCGCCGGGGCCGGCACCTCCCGCGGCGGCAGTCCGCCGTACAGGAAGGCGCCGCCGTCCGCCCGGCGTGCCGTGCCCACGACCACCACGCGGTCGCGCTGCCCGGCCCTGCGGTCAAGGAGCACGGCGCGCAGCAGCTGCTCCCCCAGCGGTGACTCGGCGCGGTCCAGCAGCACCGCCGGGCGGCCGACCCGGCTCAGCCAGCCCAGCGCCCCCGCGTACGCCGCCTCGAGGTCCTCGCGCAGCGCCCGGAAGAGGAAGCTCTCCGCCAGCTCCCGCTCCTCGCCGCCGGCCTGGAAGTCGGCGGCGAGATCGCGCAGCCCGTGCTCGGGCTGGCCGGCCGCACCGGGGTAGGCGCCGTAGATCCGCGCCAGTTCCGTACGGCCCCGGGGCGCCAGGCTCGCGAAGATGGCGTCGAGCAGCGCGGTGCTCACCGAGGCCGCGTACGGGTCGAGCGCCTGCCCGGACAGGGTCGTCAGCAGGTTCCGCAGGGCGCCGCGCAGCGCACCCCGCCAGAAGTCCCCCGTGCCCAGGCCGCGCAGGCGCTGCTTCTGGAGTAACTCCTCGTAGCGTTCGACCTCTGCCGCGACCGCCTCGGCGGTGCCCTCCGTGACGCCGGTCGCGACCATCGCGAGGCCCGCGAAGAGCCGGGGAAAGGCGAACGAGCCGCCCGTCCCCTGCCAGCCGGCGAGCCGCCGGGCGGCCTCGGCCAGGACCTCGGTCGCGGCCGAGCGGGCGCCGGGCTCCGGCTCCGCCCGGTCCGCGTGGGCCGGTGACCCGCAGTCCAGGTGGATCACCGGCACCTTGGTGGCGAACCGGTCCCGCACGGCCCGCAGCAGCCGGCCCTTGCCCATGCCCGGCCCGCCGGTGAGCAGCACCACCGGCAGGTCGGGGCCGTACAGCGGTTCCCGGCCGCCGCCGGACGGCGACCGCCCGAGCAGGCGCGCGAAGAAGCCCTCCTCCGCGAGGAGTCTTTCGAACCCCACGTCCTCACACACGGATCCCCCATGGATGCTCTCCCGCCCAGGAGCAGGTGATCGTTGTGGTGAAAGGACATCAGTGGAACATAAAGCCCTCTGTTCGGACAACGATGCTGACGCGAAAGGAAGTTGGGGACGGTGGGCGCGTGTGACGAGAGGTCAGGCCGATGCCGTGGCCGCCGCGCCGGCCCCTGCCGGCTCCGGTACGACGCGACGGCACCGGGCCGGCATCCCGAGCATCGGGTTGGCGACGCTCCAGGCCGCGCCCTTGCAGACCAGCTCCTTGTAGACGGCGGCGAGCCGTCCCGTCAGGGCCGCCCGGACGGGACGGTCGTCGGCGGTGACGTACTGGATCAGGCCTTCCCTGCGGCCCAGCGAGATGCACTGGTTGAAGTAGCGGATCGGTACCTTCGGGAGGCCGGCGCCGGTCAGGCGGGCAGCGACGGCGTCGGCGGCCTGCCACGCGGTGAAGCCGCCCGAGGCGCACGACATGCGCAGCGGCTTGTCACCGGGGCCCATCGCCATGGCCGCGTCGCCGACGGCGTACACGTCAGGGTGCGAGACCGAGCGCATGGTCCGGTCGACCACGATCTGGCCCGTGCCGGTGACCTCCAGGCTGCTGGCCCGCGCGATCGGGTGTACGGCGAAGCCGGTGGTCCACACGGTGACCGCGGCCGGCACGGGCGTGCCGTCGGCGGTGGTGACGCGGTCGGCCTCGACGGCGGTGACGGCGGTGTGCTCGTGCACGGTGATGCCGAGCCTGCCGAAGACCTTCCGCAGGTGCCGGCGGCCCTTCGGCGAGAGCCAGTCGCCGAGGCCGGCACGGGCGACGAGGGCGACGTCGAGGTCCGGGCGGGCCTCGGCGATCTCGGTCGCGGCCTCCAGGCCGGTGAGGCCGCCGCCGACCACGACCACGGGCTGTCCGGCGGCCAGGGCGGCCAGGCGCTCGCGCAGCCGGAGCGCTCCGGGCCGGCTCGCGAGCTGCTCGGCGTGCTCGGCGGTGCCGGGGACGCCCTGGTCGTTCCAGCCGCTGCCGAGGGCGTACACGAGGGTGTCGTACGGCAGTTCCTCGGCTCCGTCCGCGCCGGTGACGGCGACGGTCCTGCGGTCGGCGTCGACGCCGGTCACCCGCGCGAGCTTCACTTCGACGCCGGTGCCCGCGAACATCTCCGCGATCGGCCGGGGCTTGAGGGACTGGCCGACCGCGAGCTGGTGCAACCGGACGCGTTCCACGAAGTCGGGCTCGGCGTTGACGAGGGTGATGGCGACGTCTTCGGGGCGCAGCCGCCCGGCGAGGCGCCCGGCGGCGACGGTTCCGGTGTATCCGGCTCCCAGGACGACGATGCGGTGCTGCATTTCCGGCTCCTGCCTGCTGCTGTCTTCGACCGCTGCCTTCAGCGGATCCGCCCCTTGAACCGGGCGGCCCACCGTTTCCTGACAGGAATCGGATGTGAAGCAGCTCACATTCGAGTCGGGAGGGGTCCGAGGTGGTCAGAAGATGCCGAGCAGGGGTTCGCCGTGGTCGCCGGCCGCCCACCGCCGCGTCGCGCGTTCCAGCTTGTCGGGGTTGACCTGGTTGCGGAAGGCGGCGATGCCCTCGGCGGTGATCTCCAGGCACATCACGCCGACGACCCGGCCGCCGACGACCGCGACCAGGGCGGGGCCGCCGTTGGCGGTCGTGACGTAGACCTCGGACGGGCCGCCGATCAAGCGGCGCTTGGCCTCGCTGGGTTTGAACAGGCCCCGCATGAACTTCGCGACCGCGAGGGCGCCCTCGAAGGCCTTGGCGCGGGCCGGGACCTTCCCGCCGCCGTCGCCGACCGCGATGGCGTCCTGGGTGAGCAGCCGTACCAGCGGCTCGGTCCGCCCGCTGGTGGCGGCCGCGAGGAACTCCTCGACGACCCGCCGGGCGGCGGCCCGGTCGATCTCGGTGCGGGCCCTGCCCTCGGCGACGTGCTTCTTGGCGCGGTGGAGGATCTGCTGGCTGGCGGCCTCGGTGAGGTCGAGGATCCCGGCGATCTCCCGGTGCGGATAGCCGAAGGCCTCCCGCAGCACGTACACCGCCCGCTCGTCGGGCGAAAGCCGTTCCAGCAGGGCGAGGACGGCGTACGACACCGATTCGCGCTGTTCGGCGGTGTCGGCCGGCCCGAGCATCGGGTCCCCGGCGAGCAGCGGCTCGGGCAGCCACCGGCCCACATAGGTCTCGCGCCGCGCGCGGGCCGAGGCGAGCTGGTTGAGGCACAGGTTGGTGAGCACCTTCGTCAGCCATGCCTCGGGCACCTCGATGCGCCCGACGTCGGCGCCCTGCCAGCGCAGGAACGTCTCCTGTACGGCGTCCTCCGCCTCGCTCGCGGAGCCCAGCAGACGATAGGCGATGGCCTCCAGCCGGGGCCTGCACGCCTCGAACCGGTCCACGTCGTCCACGGTCAACGCCATGCCCGCGATCCTAGCCCGCAGGGCGATTTCGGGCTCGAGGCGGTCCGTGGGCGGCCCCCGGGCCGGCGGGACCCGGGGGCTGCGATCCGACGGCTCGGCTAGCGGGTGCCGTGTGCGTCGGGGGCGGGCAGGTGGCGGCCGGGAACCACGGTGGGGTCGGGTGCGGGCCGGGCGCTGTCGGCGGCGGAGCCCGCCGAGGCGAACGTGGACCGCGCCGCGGCCGTCGCGGGCAGCTCGCCGTTCGCCACCCAGTGGGTGGTCGTCCAGGCGCTGCTCGCGGCGATCGCCGAGGCGATGGCGGTGCGGTTGGCCGCCGGGTACGAGGTGTTGCCCCCGAAGGTCTGCACCACCCAGACGCTCGCGGCCTCCTGGTTCAGGTAGTTCGAGGCCGGTGCCGACAGGCTGGACTCGGCGGACCAGAGCATCGGGCCGTACGTGGCCGTGGCCGCGCCGCCCGCGACCGCGTTCTGCCAGGTCCAGGTGTCCTCGACGACGGCCTGCGTCGGTGCGGACCACCAGAAGCGGGCCAGGTTGGCGGCGACGTCCTCATGGGTCTTGCCGCCGGTCGTCCAGAAGCTCCAGACCTGGTTCAGGGGCGTGTGCTCCATCGCCTGGGTGGCGTTGTAGCCCACCGTCACCATGTTCGTGGTCTTGGGGTTCAGGGCGTTGAGGTAGTTCTTCACCGAGGTGGGGACCGTCTTGCCGTTCGTCAGCAGGACCACGCCGGTGCCGTGGTAGCCCAGCGCGCCCGCGGCCGTGGAGGCGGCGACCGGGTCGTGGTAGTCGTTGCCGTCGGCGACGAAGATCCAGCTCGGGGTCGCGCTGATCTGCCTGGCGACCCGGGCCGACAGCGAGGAGAGGTCGGGGGCGTCGAGACGCAGCGGCTTGTAGCCGAGTGCCTGGACCTGGCTCGCCACCTTGGAGCCGAGGATGCGGGTGCTGCCGTTGAGGTAGACGGTGCTGCCCTTGGGAAGCGATCGCTTGAGCTCGGTGGCCGCGGCGGAGTCCAGGCCGCTGCCGGAGGTCATCAGGACCGGGCCCTGCTTCTCCGCGGCCAGCGCGATCGCGGGGGCCGAGTAGGTGCCGTTGCCCTTGTTGACCAGCACCGCGGACCTGGCCGCGATGAGCCCGGGTACGTGCGTCCCGCCCACGGTGTCGAACGTCCACCGGGACGCGGCGCCGTCGATGCCGACCGAGCCGGTGCCGTAGACCCGGACCAGGGTGTTCTTCCGCAGCGGCTGCCAGGCGGGCTTGGCGCCCTTGCCGGCTCCGGTGACCTGGGTCGACGTACCCGCCGCCAGGTCGAGGACGCGCACCGTCTGCACGTCGTCGGACCAGCCGGCGTGCGAGCTGTGCGCCTCGTAGGCGATCCGTCCGCCGGCCGGGTCCCAGGTCGGTGACAGGTGGTCGGAGGGGTCGGTGGTGACCTGCTTGACGTCGCTGCCGTCGGCGTTCGCCGTGAACAGCTGGGTCCAGCCGTCCACTTCGCGCGTGAAGACCAGCTTGCCGCCGTCCGCCGAGAACACCGGCGAGGAGCCGGAGGCGATGATGTTCTTCAGCGCCTTGGTGGACGGGTTGTAGGTCCAGATGCCCTGGCTGTCGTAGCAGCCGTAGTTGTGCCGGCGTTCGAAGGCCAGCGTGCCGGCCGGGCTCGCCGTCGGGTGGACGTCACAGACCGTCGACGGTTCCTGGGTGGCCGTCAGCAGCGGCTCCGGCGCCCATGACCCGTCCGAGGGCCCGTAGGCGAGCTGGCCGCCCGTGCTGAACACCACGTACCGGCCGTCCAGCCAGAACGCGGGGTCCTCGTACGACGCGCTGGAGCGCACCTTGGTGGCCCACGGCAGCGTGACGAGCGAGGTGCTGCCGGTGACCCGGCCGGTGGACAGCTGGCTCCAGCCCGCCACGACCCTGCTGCCGTCCGGCGCCCAGTTCGGGGTGTAGCCGTAGTTCGGGATGCCGGGGACGGAACGCAGTCCCGTTCCGTCCGCGTTGACGGTCTCCACCCCCGTGGAACCGCCGTACAGGCCGATCTGTCCGGCCGTCACCGTTGCGGTCGCGGCCTGCGCGCCGGGTGCGGCCGCACCGAGCAGGCCGGCCGCCGCCAGCGAGGCGGCCGACGTGAGCGCCGCGAGACGGCGGCGCGTGCGAGATCTCAACTCGAAGCCCCCTGAAGAGTGCGTGCTTGTCCGCCGCGAGCGTCTCGGCCCCGCGCGTCCCGGGGGAACTCGTGCACGGAACGGGCGGCATCGGCGCGCGCGTGTCTGTGCCGCGCTGCGCTCCGGGTGACAGCGATCACTCGTCGGCAGCAGGACCGTATGTGATGACCCGCGGGGGGCACCGGAAAGTGACTTCGAACAGTGGGTGAACAAAAGGCGCGGGGGCGCTACTTGTTGCGGAGCGGGGTAATGCGCAGGGCCCGCAGCGGCGAGCGGAAGGCCGGCAGAAAGCTCAGCGTCATGCCGGCCGCGCCGATCCCCAGCGTGGCCGCCGCTCCGAACGCGGTGCCCGCGGCCCCGCCCAGAACTCCGCCGAGCGGCAGGCCGCCCCAGGACACGAACCGGGCCGTCGCGATCGTCCTGCCCAGGAGCCGGTCCGGGGTGAGGGCCTGCTGGACACCGGTCTGGGCCACGACGCGGACGACGCCGCCCAGCGAGAGAGCCGCGAGGCCGGTCGCCGCCGCGCACACGCTCCAGCCGGGTCGCGCGGCCGGCACCAGCGCGGTGAGCGGACAGGTGACGAGCGGCGCGAGCCAGATGACCGGGCCCTGCCCGAGCCGTTGCGAGACGCCGGCCGCGAGCAGGGCGCCCAGCAGGGCACCGCAGCCCATGCCGGACAGCACGAGACCGACGGCCGACGGACCGAGGCCCAACTCCCGTTCCAGGAAGACCAGCAGCATGCTCTGGTACAGGGCTAGGAAGAGGTTGAACAGTGCGTCACCGAGAACGGTCGCGCGCAGGACGGGATGCCCGAACACGAACTTCAGCCCCTCTGTGATCTCTCGGCGCATCGGGGGCCGCCCGCCCGCCTCCGGTCGCGGTTCGCGTCCGCGGAGCCGGCTCGCGAGGAGCCCCGACAGGGCCATCCCGGCCGCACTCGCCACGATCGCCGCGGGCGCTCCGGCCCGGCCGACCAGCGGACCCGCCAAGGCCGGCCCGCCAATGCTGGTCACCGAGCGGATCGCGGAGAGCTTCGCGTTGCCCTCGACGAGCCTGCCGCGCCCCACCAGGTGGGGCAGAAGGCTGACGTGGGCGACGTCGAAGAAGACGGTCAGCACGCCATGGACCAGGGCGACGGCGTACAGCCACCGGAGTGACAGCAGGCCCGCCCACCAGGCCGCCGGTATCGTCGCGAGCACCAGCGCCCGCACCAGATCGGCGCCGACCAGCACCGGACGTTTGGGCAGGCGGTCCACCCAGGCCCCGGCCGGCAGTCCCACCAGCAGCGAGCCGGCCGTGGTCAGCGCGCTCAGCAGCCCGACCTGGAACGCATCGGCGTGCAGAGCGAGGAGGGCGACCAGCGGCAGCGCCAGGAAGAGGATGCGGTCGCCCAGCTGGCCGAGAGCGGTGGCGACGAACAGCCGCCCGAAGTCCGGGTCGCGCAACAGCCCGAGCCGGGACGCCGTGGGCCTACGGCTCACCGTAGGTCCACCGCGAACTCGTAGACCACTTCCCGGCGTACGTCCGGGATGACGATGTCGGCGGTCTCCACCGGACGACCGCCGGTGTCGTAGATGGTCCGCTCGATCCGGAGCACCAGGTCCCCGACGCCGATCCCCAGCAGATGCGCCTCCGCCCGCCCGGCCCGCGCCGGACGCGGCACCTCGACGACGGTCTCGACGTCCACGCCGATGGAGCGCAGCCGCGCGACCACCCCCCTGCCCGCGAGCGGCCCCCGCTCGGGCAGGACGACCGGCGTTCCCCGCGTGACGGCCATCGGCTCCCAGGAGTCGGAGAGCTGGACGGGCTGCCCGTCGGCGAGGAACTCGTACTGCGTGTTGACGCAGAGGTCCCCGGTGTTGATGGCGAGCCGCTCGGCGATGGCCTCGGGGGCGGGGACGCGCACCAGGCTGTGCGCGTCCCAGGAACCGGCCCGTCCTCGCTCCGGCGCGCCGCCGAGGGCGCGGGCGCCCCGGTGCTCGCGGTGCCACGAGCGGAGCATCCGCAGGCGTTCACGGGGCGTACGGACGTAGGTGCCCGAGCCCGCGCGACCTTCCAGCAGGCCCTCGATGATCAGCCGGTCCACGGCCCGCTGCACGACATTGCGCCCGACGCCGTACTCCTCGGCCAGCCGCGCCCGGGACGGCAGTCGCTTCCCGGTCTCCCACTCCCCCGCGAGCACCCGCACGCGCAGGGCGTCTGCGACGGCGAGATACGGCGCCTGTCGGGGCATGGGCGAACCCTCCGATCAGTGACGGTCGGTGACGTGTTTCCGGGCGGATTCGCAAGCTACTTCACCGGCCGGAAGCTACTGGAGCAGCACTGCGCCCGGTGTTCGCCGCACCGGGTGTACTCGGCTGGGCGCAGCGGATGTTGCTTCCCCCGTCGGACGCGCCGGACCGGCGCCGCGGGCGAGTCTGGTCGTACTCCCGGCCCCGGATCCGAAGGAAGCGAAGTGAGCCGTCGATTGTCGCCCAGGGCCCGTAACAGCTGGGTCGTCGTGCACATGGTCGCCTCGGTCGGCTGGCTGACGCTGATGCTCTGCCTGCTCACCCTCGGGGCCACGGCACTGGCGACCGACGACGCGGACACGCTGCGGACCGCGTACCGGGCGATGGGGATGCTGGGCGACGCGCTGATCGTCCCGCTGAGCCTGCTCACCCTGCTCAGCGGCGTGGTGCTCAGCCTCGGCACGCCCTGGGGGCTGTTCCGCTACTACTGGGTCGCCGTCAAGTTCTGGCTGACCCTCGCGGCGACGGCGGCGTCGGCCTTCGCCCTCACCGCCCGGCTGCACGACGCGGTGCACGCCGTGGCCCGGCATCCGACCGGCTCGATCGCGGCCATGCACCTGGGGTTCGTCCGCTACGACACCGTGATCGTGCCGGCCGTCGCGCTGCTGCTGTATCTCTCGATCGTCGTGCTGTCCGTCTTCAAGCCGTGGGGGCGGCGGGTGACCACACCGGCGCGCTCCCTCCCGCGCCGCGGAGGTTGAGCGGCAACGGCCGAGGGCATGCGTACCCCCCAAGTGCCCTCAGGTCTGCCGCGGATCCGGCCTCAGGACCGCGAAGACCGCCCGGGCGGGGTCGGCCAGCCAGGCGATGCGGCCGACGCCGGGGACGTTCGCCGCCGGCATCAGCACCGAACCGCCGCTGTCGCCCACCGCCGTGACGATCGTGTCCGCGTCGGCCACGGCGAAGTACGGCACCCAGCGGGCGTCCTCCCCGTCGTCCCCCAGCGGGGCCACGCCGCCGAAGGAGCCCTCCTGCTGGTCGCCCTCCCCGATGCTGAGCACCTGGTACGTCATGCCCGGCGCCTGCATCTCCTGCGACCGCCAGCCGAACAGCCCGCGGTAGAAACCGATGGCCGCCTGCGGGTCCCTGACGTGCAGCTCCACCCAGACCAGCGCGTCGGCCTCCGACACCCGCTGCAGACCCTGCCCGTTCTGCAGCACCGCGAACTGCGCGCCCTGCGGGTCGGTGAACTGGGCGAAGGTGGTCTCGCCCAGGCCGGCCGGCTCGGCGCGCACCCGGCCGCCCGCGCCGGTCACGGCCCGTGCGGTGGCCCGGGCGTCGTCGGTGCGGAAGTACGTCATCCAGGCGGATCTCGCCCCCCGCTCGGTCAGCGGGCCGAGCCCGGCCACCGTACCGCCGTTCTTCTGGAAGAAGCCGTAGCCGCCGCCTTGCGGGCCGGCGGAGGCGAACTCCCAGCCGAACACGGCACCGTAGAAGGCGACGGCCGCCTGTGTGTCGGGGGTGCCGAGGTCGATCCAGATGGGCGATCCGGTGCGGAACTCTGTGCCGAGCATGCGTCTCCTCCTGCCGGTCCGGTGCGGAAGCCGCCCGCCACTATGCCGACGGACCCGCTCGGACCCGGCCGGGACACGGGAAAAGAACCCCGCGAATCTGCGCAGGAGTGACACATGTGCTGCACACAGCCTTTCGAAAGGCTCGTTACCGTGACGGTCGCCCGCTCCCCCAGGACTCAGGAAGACCACAGATGGACTACTGCTCCTCGTGCCGCCGGCACCTCAACGGCGCCCTGGTCTGTCCCGGGTGCGGTGCCTACGCCCCGGACATAGCCCCGCCCCGCACCCACGCCGGTGTCACGGCCGCACCGCTCGCCGCCGACACCTGGTTCGGCGCCGGGCAACCCGCCGCCGAGCCGTCCGCCGACCTCGCGGACACGGCCACGGACGCACCGCCCGCCGACGTCACCGACGCGCCGCGCGCCCCGCAGGGACGCGCCGCCCGGCGCCGGCAGCTGGCGCGCTGGAAGAAGAACCAGCGCCGGGCCGTGGTGGCGACCGCCGTCGCACTCGTCGGCGGCGGCCTGACGCTCGCCTCGCTGGACCGCGGCAACGGCGGCAAGGCCCAGGCGGCCACCGCACCGGACCACCGGAGCATGGGCCTCACCGAGGACCCGTCGGCCGCGCCCAGCAGCCCGCCGTCCACACCGGCCCCGCCCGCCGCCACACACCGGCACGCCCCCGCCACACCGGCGGCGCAGACGCCCGCCGTGAACGCCCCGCGACAGCAGTCCCTCGCCCCCGCGCCCCGCACGGCACAGTCCGCCGGCCACCCGCACACCGCCGCGGCGGCCCCGCAACCGGCCGCGCCGGCCGCCGCGCAGCCGCGGAGCACCGCACCGTCCTCCTCCGGCACCAGCACGGGCACGAGCAGCGGGACCGGGGCGGGCACCGGCACCAGCACGGGCACGGGTTCCTCCGGTACGGCGTCCCAGCCGACCTCGTCCACCGGCACGGGCAGCGGTACCTCCACCTCACCGACGTCCCCGACATCCCCGTCCTCGACGTCTTCCCACCAGCTCTGCCTGGTCCTGGTCTGCCTCGGCTGACGGCACGCGCACCCCCGCGGGCCGCCCCCGTCGATCGGCTACGCTACGCGTCCGACGACGGGGGAGAGACACATGTTCGTGTACGGCAAGCGACTCAAAGCGGCAGGTGCGACGGCATTCCTGCTGGCCGCGCTCGCCGCGTGCGGCGGCGGTGGCCGCACAGGCGGCAGCCCCGACCCCGTCCACGGCCTCAAGGACACGACCCGGCACGTCTCCCGGCAGACCACCCGCGCCACCCGCCCGCACCTGGTCAAGAGGTGCACCACGGGCACCCACCAGGTCCGGCACAGCTCCCGTTCCGGCAACCACCGCCGCACCCGCACCTGGTACACCACCGAGCGCTACCAGGACTGCCACAAGGTGCGCAGCGGCACCGAGACGTACCTCAGGGAAACACGCCCGGAGCGGTGGTGCGTCCGCCTGGACGACGTGAACGGCAACCGTAAGCAGGACGACGTGTGGTACCGCGTCGACCGTCTCGACTACAACCGGGTCCTGGACGCCGACGACCGCGCCCGCGTGCAGTTCGTCCCGCTGTACCCGGACACCGGCTGCTGACGTCGGGTTCCCGGCGCAGCCGACGGCGCCGCCCCCTCGCCGTGCCCCCGCACCGCGCCCCTCACCGCCCCCGCCCCCGCTCGATGGCCGACTCCACCGCCGCGATCCGGTCCGCGAGGAGTCCCAGCGCCGCCACCGCACGGCTCACGGGATCCTCCTCGGGACCGCCGAGGGTGCGGGCGCGGGTGTGAGCGGTCTTCACCTCGGTCCAGCGGGCTGCTTGCGCCGGGGTCAACGTGCCGCGCAGTTCGGCGAGTTTGAGCAGGTTGGCCTCGGCGCCCGTGGTGAGGGTCTGCGCCTCGGCCGTGTAGTGGTCGTCGACGACGGCCTCGCGTTCGGTGTCGTTCATGACCGGACGCAGGCGCCCGGCGATCCGGTTCATGTCGCGGTAGGAGCCCTGGAGGCGGAAGGGTGGTTCCGTGCGGGCGGCCTCCGACTGGGCGGCGGAGGCGATGTAGGCCTCGTTCACCGTCAGCACCGTCTCGCGGACCGTCAGCACATGGCGCAGCACGGCCACGGCGGCCGCCAGTTCGGCCGGCGGCATCGGGCGGGTGAGGCGGTCGGCGCGGGCCGTCGGGTCGGCGCCGGCCAGCCGGACCAGGAGGTCCAGGTCGGCGCGGTCGCGGGCGGCGAGCGGGGCGAGCACCGGGTTGGCGGTGAGGGCGTTCTCGACGAAGCTGAGCGCGAAGACGTCCTCCTTGCCGGTGAGGACGTCGCCGAGATTCCACACGTCGGCGCGGTTGGCGAGCATGTCGGGGATGCGGAAGCGCTCGCCCGACTCGGTGTAGGGGTTGCCGGCCATGCAGACCGCGAAGCGCTTGCCGCGCAGGTCGTAGGTGCGCGGTTCGCCGTCCCACACGCCGTCCACCCGCCGGGTGGCGTCGCACAGCGGGATGAACTTCTGCAGCAGCTCGGGCGAGGTGTGCTGGATGTCGTCCAGGTACAGGAGCGTGTTGTTGCCGGCCGCCAGCGCGAAGTTGATCTTCTCGATCTCGCGGTGGGCGGTGGCGTTCGGGGTGTCGGCGGGGTCCAGCGAGGTGACGGTGTGGCCGAGTGCCGGGCCGCTGACCCTGACCAGCATCAGGCCGAGCCGGTCGGCGACGTACTCCATGAGCGTCGTCTTGCCGTAGCCGGGCGGGGAGACCAGCAGGAGCAGACCGCCGGTGTCGGTGCGCTTGGACTCGCCGGTGGTGCCCAGCTGCCGGGCCAGGCTGTCGCCGATCAGCGGCAGGTAGACCTCGTCGACGAGCCGGTTCCGGACGAACGCCGACATCACCCGGGGGCGGTGGTCGTCCAGACGGAGCCGGTCGCGCTCGGCGGCCACCAGGGCCGTACGGCGGCGCTGGTAGGCACGGAAGGCCGGGACCTCCTCGGCCGCGAAGCGTGCGGTGCGGGTCAGGAACTCGTCGAGGCGCAACGGTAGTCGGCCGCCCGCCACGCGCGGGTGCGTGCCCAGCAGGCCCTCCGCCGTCGCGGTGAGCGGGGCGTCGCCGTCGTAGCGGGGCAGGTCCGGGCAGAGCTCGGCGGCGACCGCCTCGGCCAGTTCGCCGGGTCCGGCCTCGGTACCGCTGGCGGCGGCGTACGCGGCGAGCCAGGCGTGCACCACCTGCCGGCGCGCGGCCAGGCCGGCCAGCCCCTCCAGGTCCGCGCGGTAAGTCCCGTCCGCGTGCCGGAACTTCTCCAGCAGGGTGCGCGCCGTGAGGCCGAGGACGAAGCCCTGGGGGCCGCCGGTCAGCTCTTCGAAGAGGTACGCGGCGGCCGGCCCGCCCGCCACCGACGCGTCCCAGGCCTCGATCGCCCCCGCCAGCTCCCGCTCCAGTTCCCCGATGGCCGGTACGGCACCGAAGGCGTCCCGGGCCCGGGCCAGTGACGCCGCCCGCCGGGACCAGGCCGTCCGGGCCTCCCCCGTCGTGCCGTGCGCCCAGAACAGCTGGGCGCAGGCGCGGGCGGCGGGCTCGTGCCGCAGGGTGCCGGCGCCCTCGTGCAGCGGCAGCAGGGCCTGGAGCACGAGCGTCGCGTCGTGGTCGTGGACGCCGCGCTCGTAGCCCTCGTCGTACGACTCCTGCGCCGCCCGGCGGACCAGGTCCGGCAGGTCGTCGGCGGCGGCGAGGGCGGCCGGGCCGTGCTCGGCGAGCAGGCGGGCGGCGAGGTGCTCGGCGCGGTAGACCTCGGGTGACTCGGACGGCAGGTGGCGGTCCCAGCAGGGGCGGTACGCGGCGAAGTCCGGGTCGGCGACCGGGGCGCGGTAGTCCGTGCCGGTGACCGCGAAGGCGAGGAGGTCGCCGTGCGGGACGAGGGTGAGGTCGAGCGGCTGGGTGTTGACGGCGAAACGGTGGCCGCCGAGCAGCAGGGTGCGGCCGTCGTCGGCGTACAGGTCGGCGCGGTCGCGCAGGGCGCGGGCGGCCTCCTGGCGGGCGGACTTCAGCCGGCCGCCCAGTTCCTCGGCGCGCACGCTGTCGCCGAGGGCGCGCAGTTCGTCGGCGGTGCGGCGCACCTTGGCGACCAGCGGGTCGGAGGCGAAGTACGTGGTGACCGCGTCCGTGTCGGCCAGCGTGGCGGCTCGGCGGGCGACCGACTCCAGCATGCGCCCCGCCGAGAGCGCGAGCTGCTCGGCGCGGCGGGCGCGGGCGTCGGCGAGGGACTGCTTGCGGGCGGCGAACGCCTCGTAGATCTCGGCGCGCCGGTCGGCGAGCTCCGCGAGGAAGTCGTCGAACTCGGCGAACCGTCCGTCCAGGTCCTCCAACCGGCCCAGCACGGAGGCGAGTTGGTCGTCGCACTCCTCGGGGGTGCCGGACGCGGCGAGCGCGGCGCTGACGGCCTGGGCGAGCAGCGCGGTCTCGGCGGCGAACTCGGCCCGCCCCTCGCTGTCCTGGAGGCTGCGACGGCGGGCGTCCAGGGTCGCCCGGGCCCGGTTGACACCGCCCAGCACCTCGGCGATCCGCTCCAGGACGGCCGTACGGACGGTGGCGTCGGCGATGTCGAGGCCGGTCACCACCTCGGTGACCGTGCGCAGCCCGTCGGCGAGCTCGTCGAGCCGGGCGGCGACCGGCGCGCCCTGGGCCACGGTCTCGACGGCCGCCGCCTCCCCGACCAGCCGCTCGACCTCCGCCTGCTGCCCCGCGAAGGCGTCCTCGCGCGCCAGGAACTGCACCGCGCGCCGCCCGAAGGAGGCGAGGTCGCCCTCGGCAGCGGCCGCCAGGTCCGCCAGCCGGGCGGCATCGACGTACCGCAGCTCCCGCAGCGTCAGCAGGTGCCCGTGCGCGTGCCGGAGTTCGGTCAGTCCGCGCACCCAGGCGGCGGCCTCGCGCGGCGCCTCGCCGCGCAGCCGGCGCACCACGGCGGCGATCCGCCCCTCGGCCTCGTCGAGGGCGTCCGCGGCGTGCCGGGTCAGCTCCCGTACCGTCTCGAACTCGCCCAGCACCTGCTCGGCGGCCGTACGGACCTCACCCAACGGGCGTGCCAGATCATCCAGTTCGGGATCGCTGAGCCAGTGATGGACGTCAGCGGCGCGCACACAGGCCGCCGCCAGCGCCCGGTACCCCTCGCTCGTCTCGACGCCGTCGGCCACCAGCCGGGCCACGGACAGGCAGTCGGCGAGCCCGCGCACGAGATCGGCGTTGCCGACCCGGGCGAACGCGCCGGTGCCGGTGCGCAGCGCGGCGGCGTGCGTGTCGGACACGTACGGCGAGGTCCACCACTGCACCGGATGGGTGTGCGCCGGCTCCTCGCCCCCGGCACGCAGCACGGCGAGCGCACCGTCCTCGAACAGCGCCCAGCCCCGGCACGGCAGCGGGTTCGCGACCTCCTTGCGCAGGGTGTTGTACGACAGCAGCAGCGCGCGTCCGCCGGCCCGGGACCGGAAGGCGTACAGCACGTCCTCGCCGTTCGGGGCGTGCACCTCGCGCTCGAACTCCAGCCCGGCGACGTCGAGTTCGTACGTCTTGTGGGCCCCGCCCGCCAGGCAGTACCCGCCGGGGAAGACGATCCCCTGCTCCTCGGGCAGCCGCCGGCACGCCTGCCCGATCCCGTCGAGCCGTACGACGGTCCGGGACAGCGTGTCGAACACGAGGTACCGGTCGTCCCCCTCCTTGTACGGCCGCACCCGCAGCAGCACGAGTGCACCGACCCGCGCATGCGCGACCGCCGCGTCGGCGAGTGCCTGCAGCGGCTCCTGCACGGGTTCGGCGTACAGCTCCTCGCCTGCCGGGGTGCGTACGGTGAGCGATCCGCCGACGGTGGTCACCCCCAGACCCCCGGGTACGGCGACGTACTGGTCCCGGCCGAGGACGTGATCCTCGCGGGTGGTCTCCGTCCAGGTCACGTCCTGGGCCGGCGGGAAGACGTCGTCGCGGTCGCCGCGCGCGTCCAGGAACGCCACTCGGCCGTCCTCGGCGAGGCTCCAGCGCAGCACGCGGACGTCCTCGGCCTTCTCGCCGGTGCGGAACACCGCCAGCAGCCGGCCGTCGACCCGGCGCAGCCGCAGCAGCCGGGCCTGCCGGTAGTACCGGTGCAGGGCGGTGAACTCCCGCACGAACGCCGGGTCGCCGAGCAGTCCGGGGACGGTGTCCTCGGGCCGCCGCTCGCCGTCGCGGCCGTACAGCGCGAGTACGTCCGCGGCTTCGCCGGTTGCGCCGGTTGCGCCGGTTGCGCCGAACAGCAGGGTGTCTCCTACGGCCACGATGTCGCTCGGGACGCAGGGGTGCTCGGTGCGGAGGCGAGCGGTGGCCGCGAGGTCCAGCCGGGCCGAGCCGAACTCCTCGGCCCGGCGGGCGTTGAGCGCGGACGCCCTCCGGGCCAGGTCGGCGGCGTGCGCGGCGAGCCGGTCGCGGAGCACCTCGTAGGTGCCGGCGTCCACCTGCGGCGCCTCAGCGGTGGCCATGGCGTGTGCTTCCCTTCGTGGGCTGTGCGGCTACGGGCTCGGGGCTGCGGGGCATCTGCCGGGTGCGGATGCACAGTGCCTGGGCACGCCCACGCGGCGGAGCCGCATATCGGCGGAGCCCCGCGCCCCTTCGGGGGCGCTGCCCTCAGCTCCCCGTGCCGCTTCCGTTCAGTGCTGTCACCGGTGTGTCCGACAGGCCCAGTTCGCTCGCCCGGTCGAGGAGTTTCTGGAGCTGTCCCGCCTGCGGGCCGCCGTTCTTGATCTGCTTCGCCAGCAGCGCCGACACCGTCAGGTTCCGCACGTCCGCCGAGCCGAGTGAGCCGAGGAAGTGGGAGAGGTCGTCGGTGAAGCTGCCCGAGCCGTCCAGCCAGGGCTTCGCCAGCGCCTGCGCGGTGCGGGAGCTGTCGACGAAGCCGTCCACGCCCTTGCCGAGGGAGATGGAGGACACCAGGCGGTCGAAGAAGACGGACTCCCCGCCGACGATGTCGATGTCGGCGTGCTCCAGGCCGGTCGCCAGCACCGTCGCCTGCGCCTCGGCCACCTGCCGCTGTGTCTCCAGGCCGGCCAGCCGGATCTCCTTCTCCGCCTGCAGCCGCAGCCGGTACTCCTCGTGCCCCCGCGAGGCCTCGTCCAGCGCGGCCATCGCGGCGGCCTTCTCGGTCAGACCGGCGGCCTCGGCCTTCAGCTTCTCGCCGATGGCGGTGGCCTCCGCGAGCGCCTTGGCCCTGGTCCCCTCCGCCTCGGCCAGGCCCTTGGCCCGCGTGCCCTCCGCCTCGGCCTTCAGCCGCGCCTCGGTGGCCTCCGCGGCCGCCCGCGCGCCCTCGGCCTCCGCGAGCCCCTTCGCCCGCGCGCCCTCGGCCTCGGCGAGCGCCTTGGCCTGGGTGCCCTCGGCCTCGGCGCGCAGCCGCGCCCCGGTGGCCTCCGCCGCCGCGCGCCCGGCCTTGACGGTGACCTCGGCCTCCTTGTCGCGGACCTGCACCGCGGCAAGCCCTTCGGCGGCGGTTTCGGCCTGGACGCCCTCGGCGAGCCGCAGCTTGGCCCGGGCGTCGAGATCGGCGGTCTTCAACCGGGCCTCGGCCAGGGTGAGTTCCTCGGCGGCGCGGTGCGTGGCGGCCTGCTCGGCCGCCTCGGCGGCCTTGATGTCCTTGACCAGCTTCTCCTGCGCCTCCGCCTCGGCGGCGATGACGAGCGCCTGCCGCTCGCGCTCCGCCTCCTCGACCACGCGCAGCTTCTTGATGGACTCCTCCTGCTCGGCGACCGTACGGTCCACCGCGACCCGCTCCCGGACGACCTCGGCGATCTCCCGCTTCTCCGCCTCGACCTCCTTCTCGGCGGCGATCTTCGTCAGCTGGGTCTCCCGCTCCCGCGCGATGACCTCCAGCAGGCGGTCCTTCTCGATGCGCTCGTTCTCCACGGCGAGGACCCGCTCGCGGTTCTTCGCGGCGACGGCGATCTCGCGGGCCTGGTTCTCGCGCTGCACGCCGAGCTGTTCCTCGGTGCGCAGGAAGGCGCCCTGGGCGCGCAGCCGTTCCTCCTCCACCACGCGGGCGGTCTCGGCCTCCTCGCGGGCCCGGGAGGTCTCGATCTCCCGCTTCTGCTTGATCTCGGCGTCCGCCTGGCGCCGCTCCAGCTCCAGGATGGCCTCGCGGGCGTCGACGTCCTGGCGGGTGATCTCCTTCTGCTCGTTGCGCTTGGCCTCGTTGGTGCGCACGTGCTCGATCGCCGTCAGTTCGGTGATCTTGCGGATGCCCTCGGCGTCGAGGACGTTGGCCGGGTCCATCTGGGAGAGCGGGGTCTGCTCCAGGTAGTCGATCGCCGCGTCCTCGAGGTGGTAGCCGTTGAGGTCGATGCCGATCAACTCGATGATGTGGTACCGGAGTTCCTCGCGCTTGGTGTAGAGATCGGTGAAGTCCATCTGCTTGCCGACGGTCTTCAGCGCCTCGGAGAACTTCGCGTGGAACAGCTCCTGGAGCGTGTCCTGGTGGCTGGCGCGCTCGGTGCCGACGGTCTGGGCGACCTTGATGACGTCCGGGACGGTCTTGTTGACCTTCACGAAGAACAGGATCCGGATGTCGGCGCGGATGTTGTCCCGGCAGATCAGTCCGTCCCGCCCCGAGCGGCTGATCTCGATGGTCTTCACCGAGATGTCCATGACCTCGGCCTTGTGCAGGATCGGCAGCACGACCTGGCCGGTGAAGGACACGTCCACCTGGCGCGTCTTCGACACGATCAGGGCCTGGCTCTGGTCCACCTTGCGGTACAGCCGGGAAAACGCGAACACCGCGAGCACCACGGCGACGAGACAGACGGCGACGAGCACGCCGAGGGCTTCCATGGCATACGTCCTTGCGTCAGACGATGAAGTACGGAGCCCCCCGGGATCGCGGTGCCGGACCAGGTACCGGACCCCCGTACCGGTCCTTGGCCCCCGGTCGTTCGCCGGTGTCCGGCACCGCGATCCTCCGTAGTGCTCCCCGCGGACGATGGTGCGGCCGGGGCATGCGCCCGCGCATTGCCGGTGTCCGGCAGTGTTCACTAGGGTCTGGATGCCGGACAGGCGCTAAGAAAACGTCACCGGCGCGTCAAGATCGCGGGAGCACGGGGGACGGGGGCCGGGACCGGCATGGGGGACAGGCACGACATACGCGAAGCGTCCGAGCACTATCTGGACGGTTTCACCCGGACACTGTCCGAGGTTTCGGCCACCGGACGGCGGTTGACCAGGGAGGAGCTGAAGACCCGGCGGACCCTGGGCGAGCAGGCCGCCGAGGCCGGGCACGGACTGCGCGCGCTGATCGTGGCGCACCTGGCCGCCACCCGCGCCGCCTGGCCGGGCGTGCCCGGCTCGGCCGAGAGCGGCCTGGCCACGCTGGCCGCCGTCGAGCAGGCGATCGACGCGTTCGCCGAGGGCTACGAACGCGCCCAGCGGCTCTCCGTACGCCGCGAGGAGGCCGCCCGCCGGGAGTTCATCGACGATCTGCTCTACGGCCGCAGCGACCTGGGCCGCCTCGCCGAGCGCGCCGAACGCTTCGGCCTGCACCTGTCCCGGGCACACGCGGTGGCGGTCGCCGAGGGCCCGGCCGCCTATGTCGAGAGCGGGCCGGTCGCCCGCCGGGTCGAGGCCGCCGTGCTCGCCCGCTTCGACTCCCGCAGCATCCTGCTCACCACCAAGAACGGCCGGCTGCTGTGCATCGCGCCCGGCGACGAGGACGAGATCCTCCTGCACTTCGCCAAGCAGGCTTACGCGGCGACGGGCACCGCAGGCGCAGCACTGCGGGTCGCCATCGGCCGCCCGCAGCACGGCGCCGGCGGGGTCGTGCAGTCGTACGAGGAGGCCCTCGCCGCGCTGGAGATGGCCACCCGGCTCGGCCTGACCGGGCCGGTGCTGCGCGCCGCCGACCTCCTCGTCTACCCGGTGCTGGCCCGGGACCGGCAGGCGCTGGTCGACCTGGTGACCCACACCCTCGACCCGCTCACCAAGGCCCGCGGCGGGGCCGTACCCCTCCTGGACACGCTCAGCACGTACTTCGACTCCGGCTGCGTGGCCGCCGAGGCCGCCCGCCGGCTCTCCCTCAGCGTCCGCGCGCTCACCTACCGCCTGGAACGCATCCACAAGCTCACCGGCGCCGATCCCGCCGACCCGGCGCACCGCTACATGCTCCAGACGGCCGTGATCGGCGCGCGCCTGTTGGACTGGCCGAGCCGGCCCCTGTGAGCGGCGGCTCCGACGCGTCGAAAGTACTTGCATTTATGGAAAGTACTGTCCATGCTTAGGGTATCCACCGGGGCGGCCCGACCACCCGCCCCTCCAGGACAACCGCCCGCATGGAGGCACACATGACCAGCACGGGGGACCCGATGGACGCCCGGCAGGCACGGGACGCGCTCGCCGCCGCCTGCGCCGCACGCACCGCGGCACGAAAGGCGAGCGAGGCCAACGAGCGGAGCAGGCCCCGGCGTTACGCCATCGGCCAGGGCCTGACCTTCGCGGCCGGCTTCACCGCGTTCGGGCTGGCCAACCTGATGCCGCGGTACGGGACATGGCTGACGCTCGCCGGGCTGGCCTGCGCGGTCGGCTTCTTCGCGCTGATCTGGACCGGCGCCCACCACGGAGGAGTGACCCGCTGGTTCAGCCGGGACTGCGGATCCCGGCGCCGGGCCTGGGAGCTCTGGGTGGCTCCGCTCCTCTCGCTCGCCATCAGCGTGCTGGCCGCCATCCCGTACGGCGAGACGGGCTGGCTCATCGCCTTCGGCCTGACCACCGGCGCGGAGCACGTGCTGCGCGCGTTCCGGCAGCAGCGGGTCGGCACCGCATGACCGGCCCCGCGGGCGGCGCGCCCCCCGCTCTCGACCGCGAACTGCACCACCCGACCCGGCTGGCCCTCGCCGCCTATCTCTCGGCGTGCGGCGAGGCGGAGTTCGCCGTGCTGCGGGACTACTGCCAGGTCTCCGACTCCACGCTGAGCAAGACCCTCTCCGCGCTGGAGAAGACCGGCTACGTCAGCATCCGCAAGGGCTACCTCGGCAAGCGCCCGCGCACCTGGGCCGCACTCACGCTCACCGGCCGCAGGGCGCTCGCCCGCCATCTGGCCGCGCTGGAGGAGATCGCGGCGACGGCCCGGCGCGCCGCGGGTGCCGGTACCGGCGCGGAGGAGACCCCCGGCGGCTGAGGTACCGCACCCGGAGGCCTACTCCTCGTCGGCGGTGCGCACCGGGGTCGCGCGCCCGGGCTCCGGCAGCTCGGCCAGCTCCGCCCGGACCAGCAGGACGTCACCGATGAAGAGGTCGTACACGACGATCCCGGCCACACCGCCGATCAGCGGCCCGACGACGGGGATCCACCAGTAGCCGCTGTACACGCCGGACACGCTGCCCGGGAAGGCGAGGCTGCCCCAGCCCTCCGCATAGGTGAGCAGGCGCGGCCCGAAGTCACGGGCCGGGTTGATGGCATAGCCCGCGTTGGCGCCGTAGGACAAGCCGATGGCGGCGACGACGAAGCCCACGATCAGCGGGCCGAGGTTGGCCTTCACGGCCTGGTTGCGCAGGTCGAGGACGGCGGCGATCAGCATCAGCAGGAACGCCGTACCGACGATCTGGTCGATCAGCGGCCCCCAGATCCCGCCGTGGTAGTACGCCGCCGGGAACGTGGCGAAGATCGAGAAGGTGGCGTTCGTGTGCCCGTTCACCTTCGGCGCGGGCGAGACGGCGTCATACGCGTCGATGGCCTGGTGGTACACGAGATAGACCAGCGCGGCGCCGGTGAGCGCGCCGGCCACCTGCGAGAACCAGTACGGCAGGACCTTGGCCCAGGAGAATCCCCGGCGCACCGCCATGGCCAGGGTCACCGCCGGGTTGATGTGGGCACCGCTGACGCCGCCGGCCACGTACACGCCGAAGACGACCGCGAACGCCCAGCCCCAGGTGATCAGCAGCCAGTCACCGGCCGCCAGGAAGATCGTGGTGGGCGTCGCCGCACGGCCGGAACCGGGCAGCGCGGCGACCGCCGTCGCGACCACACCGCAGCCGAAGGAGATGAGCACGAACGTCCCGAGGAACTCGGCGAGGCACTCGCCCAGCAGTCCGCCCCGGGCTCTGAGCCGGGACGGCTTGATGATCGCGGGGATTTCGACAGCCACGGAGGCCCCTTTGAAGAGAGCAATACGGCCAATATCGCCATATTGGCTTACGAAACCTCGCCCCGCAGGGTGACAGTGCTCCGTCAGCCGTCAGGGTCCCCGGCTCAGCTGTCGAGGTCGTCGGCGAAGTGCCGGAACCCGTGCCGGTCCCGGTGCATGCCCCACAGCGTCTCCGCCAGCACCTCCGGATCCTTGCGGGCGTGCCCCAAAGTGATCGCCCCCGGGATCACCAGCTGCGCGACATGGATGCCCTCGCCGGCCAGCCGCTCGTGCAGCAGATGGCCGTACGCGCTCTCCGCTGCGAACGCGATGGACGTCCCGGCCCGTTCGGTGTGCGGTACGACGGCGGTCCCGCCGTTGACGAAGAGGATCGTGCCGCGCCCCAGCCGGCGCATCCCCGGCAGCACCTGCTGCACGGCGGCGACGGGGCCGTACACGGAGAACTCGATGGGCCCGACCAGATCCCGGTACCGGGTCTCCAGCACGGGCCGCATGAAGTCCCGGTGCGGCACCGGGCTGTACTGCAGCACCTCGACGGTGCCGATCTCGTCCGCCGCCCGCCGCAGAGCCGCGGACAGCTCCTCCGGCCTGCGCACGTCGGCGACGAACCCCCGGGCCGTCACCCCACTGCCCTCGAGGTCCCGCACCAGCACGTCGAGCCGGTCCCGTTCCCGGGCGAAGAGGGCCACCGCGAACCCCTCCCGCCCGAACCGCCGTGCGACGGCGGCCCCGAGCCCGGGCCCGGCGCCCACAATGGCGATACTGCTCATGCCGACCATCCGTACCGCACCGGGCACCACCCCACACACACGCGGGACTCCACCATGCCGACTCGCCCGGTGTGCCGTTGGAGGCCGAGCGGGCGGAGTTCCCGAACGACGTGGTGGCGGCACGCCCGGGCCTTACGGGCAATCCCCGGCGGGACCACGTATGGGCGGACGTGATCGAGCCGGTGCCCTAGACGGCCTCGCGCTCGACCGCCTGAGCGTGGGGCCCGCGGAGCCGTTCCACCTGTACGGCCGTGACGGCCCGTACGGCGAGGGCGCCGGCGATCGCGGCGCCCACCACGGCGGCGTCGCACACGAGCAGCGGCCACACCTCGCCGTAGGCACGCCCGATGATCTCGTCCGTGGAGTCGCGGTACACGACCCCCACCCCGCCGAGCGTCCCCAGCAGCCACAGCGCCCACCACACGTTGACGGATCCGGGCAGCCGCCGTCCGGGAGCGCTGCAGCGGAAGGCGTCGACGACGATCCCGCGCGGTATCCACAGATTGAACACGGGCAGGACCCACCCGAGATACACCCAGAACCCCAGGTACTTCGGTGTTTCCCCCGACAGCGCCCGCGCGTTGTCCCGCAGCCGCCACAGCCAGGACAGGTACAGCAGCGCACAGACCAGGGCGAGCCCGGCCCCCGCCGAGGTCACCCAGTGGTACGAGTCCTCCAGGGAGTTGAGCGGCCGGTGCACCCCGTTGCCCTGGTCCGGGGGCCCGTCGCCCGGCTCCCCCGCGACGGCGAGCCGCACCTCCCACACCCCGCGCACGAGCCAGGCGAGCCCGGCGAGCAGCAATCCCCCGACAGCCAGCTGCCCGGCCACCTGCACCGGCCGGTACGCCGGCCGGTGGGCGGCGAACTGATCTTCCACTTCGGTCATCCCGCCATCCTGTCGTACGAAAACCGCAGGCCACCAGAGGCCTCGGGCGAGGGGCGCCGCTACGCCGTCCGGGTGCATCCGTCACGCGGTTGGCCGCGCGTCGGGCGGCGTGTGCCCGCTCCCACGGCAAAGGATGGCCAGTAGCCGACGTATGGCGTGCGCGGACCGCGAGCATCAGGAGACAGACGACTTGTGAGCATCCTCAACGAACCCCATGGTGCCGCCACGGCCGAGGACGCCTACGAGAGCGAGGTGCCGGTCCGGGGCAGGCAGCCCGGCAACGTCGTGGTGAAGTGGATGACGACCACCGACCACAAGACGATCGGCACGCTGTATCTGGCGACGTCGTTCGCGTTCTTCCTGATCGGTGGCGTGATGGCCCTGATCATGCGCGCCGAGCTGGCCCGGCCGGGGCTGCAGATCGTCTCGAACGAGCAGTTCAACCAGCTGTTCACGATGCACGGCACCGTGATGCTGCTGATGTTCGCGACACCGCTGTTCGCGGGTTTCACCAACTGGATCATGCCGCTGCAGATCGGCGCTCCGGACGTGGCGTTCCCGCGGCTGAACATGTTCGCCTACTGGTTGTACCTGTTCGGCTCGACGATCGCGGTCGGCGGCTTCCTCACCCCGGACGGTGCGGCCGACTTCGGCTGGTTCGCCTACTCCCCGCTGACGGACGCGGTCCACTCGCCGGGCGTCGGCGGCGACCTGTGGATCATGGGCCTGGCCTTCTCCGGCTTCGGCACCATCCTCGGCTCGGTCAACTTCATCACCACCATCGTCTGCATGCGCGCTCCCGGCCTGACCATGTTCCGCATGTCGATCTTCGTGTGGACCGTCCTGCTGACCGGTGTCCTGGTCCTGCTGGTCTTCCCGATCCTGGCCGCCGCCCTGTTCGCGCTGGAGGCGGACCGCAAGTTCGGCGCCCACGTCTTCGACGCGGCCAACGGCGGAGCCCTGCTCTGGCAACACCTCTTCTGGTTCTTCGGCCATCCCGAGGTGTACATCATCGCCCTGCCGTTCTTCGGCATCATCAGCGAGATCATCCCGGTGTTCTCCCGCAAGCCGATGTTCGGCTACATGGGCCTGATCGCCGCGACCATCGCGATCGCCGGTCTGTCCGCGACGGTGTGGGCCCACCACATGTACGTCACCGGCGGGGTGCTGCTGCCGTTCTTCTCCTTCATGACGTTCCTGATCGCCGTGCCGACCGGCGTGAAGTTCTTCAACTGGATCGGCACGATGTGGAAGGGCAGTCTGTCCTTCGAGACCCCGATGCTCTGGGCGACCGGCTTCCTGGTCACGTTCCTCTTCGGCGGCCTGACGGGAGTGATCCTGGCCTCCCCGCCGATGGACTTCCACGTCTCCGACTCGTACTTCGTGGTGGCCCACTTCCACTACGTGGTCTTCGGCACGGTCGTCTTCGCGATGTTCGCCGGCTTCCACTTCTGGTGGCCGAAGTGGACCGGCAAGATGCTGGACGAACGCCTGGGCAAGATGACCTTCTGGACGCTCTTCGTCGGCTTCCACACCACCTTCCTGGTCCAGCACTGGCTGGGCGCCGAGGGCATGCCGCGCCGTTACGCCGACTACCTGGCGGCCGACGGCTTCACCGCCCTGAACACGGTCTCCACCATCGGCTCGTTCCTGCTCGGCATGTCGATGCTGCCGTTCCTCTACAACGTCTGGAAGACGGCCAAGTACGGCAAGCCGGTCGCCATCGACGACCCCTGGGGCTACGGCCGCTCCCTGGAGTGGGCGACCTCCTGCCCGCCCCCGCGGCACAACTTCGTCACCCTGCCCCGCATCCGCAGCGAGTCCCCGGCGTTCGACCTGCACCACCCCGACATCGCGATGCAGGAGCACGAGCGCCCGGTCCCGGCGCGGCCCGACCGAGGACAGGGGTGAGCGGTCCGCCGAGGCAGGGCGCCGACGACGCGCTCGCCAACGAGGTCGAGGGATACCTGCTCTGGCAGGCCCGCATCGCCGAGGCCGAGCAGCGCGCACGGGAGTTCACCGGGCCCCTGGAGTGGCTGACGACGGCGCAGCGCGAGGAGATCGAACACCGCTACGTCGCCGACAGCCTGGCCCGCTCCCGGACCGACCTGGAACGCATCGCGGCCCGCTGCAGGTCGCTGCGCGCCGAGTACGAACACCGCTACCAGGACCTCAAACGCCGCTGTGTGGCCCTGACCCTCGCGGTGTGCACGAGCTGCACGGCCCTGGCGACGCTGTTCCTGCTCCTGTGAGCCGTCAGGCCATCCAGAAGAACACCGCCGTCATCCGCTTCTCCTCCAGTTCCTTGCCGCAGTAACCCGTCGCGCTGTGCACGAGGTTGGCGTTGTAGAGGAGGAGGCGGTTGTACTTGTGGGGGACGCGGACGTCCTCCTCGAAGTGGTCGGCGGGGACGAACCTCGTGCCGAGGGCCTCGACCAGGTTGTTGTGCGGGGCCTGGACGATGTTGCCGCCGAGCCGGCCGCCGGGCAGTGACTGGCGGTAGAAGGCGGTGCCGCAGTCCTTGTGGACACGGGGGTTCAGGTACAGCACGGCGGCGTACCGGCACAGGGCGCGGGAGTCGGTGTGCGGGCGGGGCTCGCTCTCGCCCTCGCCGACCACCTGGACGCAGTTGTGGTTGAGGGTGCCGCCGCCGGGTGCCTGCTGCACCCACAGCTTGGTCGCGCCGGTGGCCTTCTTCACCAGGTTCTCGACGCGGGCGAGTTCACCGGGCTCCAGGCCGGGCATGGCGCGCAGGCCGGGCCAGGTCTCGGAGGTGTACGGGTAGCCCTCGACCCAGTCGTCCTTGGCCAGACACCGCTCCCGTACGGCGTCCACCTCGGGCAGGACGTCGTCGAGGACCCAGTAGTCGCGGCCCTTGGTGGGCTTGCGGTACGGCAGGACGGGAAGGGCCGCGGGCATACGGGGCGGTGGCTGTGGGGGCATGCGGCGAATCTATGCCGGGGTTTCCTCTCGCCTCTCCCGAGGAATGGTCAACTCTTCTTTACCCACGGCACAGATACAAATCTTTACCTGCCGCACCGATACGAACCGCCTCCGCGTCCGTACTGCTGTGCGTCCGAACCGTCCCGTGCCGTCAGCGTGGGCGGATCCACGACCGGGCAGGAGGCACGGTGCGCTTTTCGCGGAACGCGACGGGAACCCTCTTCGTGGGCGGTGCGATGGCCGTGACCCTCGCGGCACTCGCCTACCCGAGCATGCTCGGGCTGACCAAGGCGACCACCGCGCAGGACCGCGTCATCGCCAACACCCAGTGGGGGCCGCTCACCGAGCAGGACCGGGACTTCGTGGTGAAGGTGCGGGCCGCCGGTCTGTGGGAGTACCCGGTGGGGCAGATGGGGCTGCAGAAGGGCACCACACCGGGGGTCCTCACGGCCAGCAAGCACCTGGTCGACGGGCACGCGGCGCTGGACACCAGCTGCCGCAAGATCGCGCCGATGCTGAACATCACGCTGCCCGATCTGCCCAGCCCCCAGCAGCAGGGCTTCGTCAGCCAGTTGAAGGCGGACAGCGGGAAGAAGTTCGACAGCGACTTCGCCAACATCCTGCGGATGACGCACGGCGCGATCTTCAACACCATCTCGAAGATCCGGTCCACCACCAAGAACTCGCTGGTGCGCGCCCTCGCCGACCAGGCCAACGACACCGTGCTGGACCATATGACGGTCATGGAGAAGACCGGTCTGGTCGACTTCGACCAGACCATCTTCCAGCAGACCACCCCACCCAAGCTGCCCAACTCCGACCTGACCCCGCCACCCCCGGCCGCCGGTCAGCCGGAGGTGGTGCTCACGCCGCCGCCGAACCCGACCTCGACGCCCGTCGACCTCAGCGGGCTGACCGGCGGCAGCGGCGGCGCGGGCGCGACTCCGGGGGCGAACCCCGGCCCGACGGCGGGTTAGGCAAGCCACACGGTCGTGTCCGGCGGGAGGGTCCTGCCGTCGATCGGGGAGCTGGTCAGCAGCACCTCGCCCGGCGGCAGCCGTACCGGCCCGTCGCCGAGGTTGGTCACGCAGCGCCAGCCCTCGCGGCGGGTGAAGTCCAGTACCCCGGCGGGGACTTCCGGCGTCCAGGTCAGCTCCTCGCCCTCCAGCAGCTTGCGGCGCAGCCGCAGGGCGGTGCGGTACAGCTCCAGGGTCGAGCCCTCGGCCTCGGTCTGGGCCTCGACGGCGTACGCCGCGAAGGACGACGGCTGCGGCAGCCAGGCGCCGCCCGGCCCGAAGCCGTACGACGGCCCGTCCGTCGTCCACGGCAGCGGCACCCGGCAGCCGTCGCGGCCCTTGCGGACATGGCCGGTCTGTTCCCAGATCGGGTCCTGCAGCACCTCGGTGGGCAGGTCGGCGACCTCGGGCAGGCCGAGTTCCTCGCCCTGGTAGAGGTACGACGATCCGGGCAGCGCGAGCATGAGCAGGGTCGCGGCCCGGGCCCGGCGCAGCCCCGCTCCGGGGTCGATCGCGGGTGCGGTGCCGCCGGACAGCAGCCAGGCGGCCGGGTCGGTGCCGGCCGGAAGCGTGAGGCGGGAGGCGTGGCGTACGACGTCGTGGTTGGACAGCACCCAGGTGGCGGTGGCGCCGGCGGCCCGGGCGGTGGCGAGTTCGTCGGTGATGACCCGGCGGAGCTCGCCGGCGTCCCAACGGGTCTCCAGGTACTCGAAGTTGAAGGCCTGGCCGAGTTCGTCGGGGCGGGCGTACAGCGCGCGGCGGGGGCCCGGGACCCAGGCCTCGGCGACGGCGGTGCGCGGCGGGCTGTAGGCGTCGAAGACCTTGCGCCAGTCCCGGTAGATCTCGTGCACCTCGTCGCGGTCCCAGTACGGGTGGCTGCCCGGCGGGACCAGCGGCAGGGACTCCTCGCCGGTGGCGCCGATGTTCCCGATGTCCCGCAGTGGCTCGGCGAGGTCCTTGGCGAGACCGTGGGCGACGTCGACACGGAAGCCGTCGACGCCCCGGTCGGACCAGAAGCGCAGGGTGGTGCGGAAGTCGGCGCGGACGTCCTCGTTGTCCCAGTTGAGGTCGGGCTGTTCGGGGGCGAAGAGGTGTAGGTACCACTCGCCGTCCGGGGTCCGCTTCCAGGCGCTGCCGCCGAAGACGGACTGCCAGTCGGTGGGCGGGAGTTCGCCGTGTGCGCCCCGGCCGGGCCGGAAGACATAGCGCTCGCGGGCCGGGGAGCCGGAGGCGGCGCGCAGGGCCTCCTGGAACCAGGGGTGCTGGTGCGAGGTGTGGTTCGGGACGATGTCGACGACGACCTTCAGGCCGAGCCGGTGGGCCTCGCCGACCAGGGCGTCGAAGTCGTCCAGGGTGCCGAGGCGGGGGTCGACGTCCCGGTGGTCGGCGACGTCGTAGCCGCCGTCGGCCAGTTCCGAGGGGTAGAAGGGGCTCAGCCACACGGCGTCGACGCCGAGGCCGGCGAGGTGGTCCAGGCGCTGGGTGATGCCGCGCAGATCGCCGAGTCCGTCGCCGTCGGCGTCGGCGAAACTGCGGGGATAGACCTGGTAGATGACGGCCTGCCGCCACCAGTCGGGGTTCTTGGGGGAGAGGTCGGGGGAGCGCTCTGCCATACGGGATCCCTTCGGGAAGGAGGACGATACAGGGAATCTGTCCACATTGCCCGGAAAAGGAACCTTCGGCCGGCGCCGGAGGGTACCGCCCCGCCGCCTACGGGCGCTCCACCGTCTCCAGGTACAGCTTCACGAAACGGTCCACGTCGACCTCCAACGCCACGTCCACCAGGGCCTGTTCGCGCCTGCCCTCGTGGATCTCGGACTCGCCGGGGCGGGGACGGCGGTCGACGATCGTCTGGCCCCGGGTCGGGCCGGGGGCGAGGGAGACCTCGAGGGGCAGCAGGCGGGTGGTGATGCCCTGCGGGTCGGCGACCGCGCACACCGCGCCCGCGTCACCGAGGCCGCCCGCCTCCTCCGCCTCGGGGGCCTCGCCCTGGGCGGCCGGCCGGTGCGCGAGGAGTTCGCCGGCCAGACGGGTGCCGGGGTCGCTGCTCGCGCGCATCCGGTGGACGTCCGCCGCGTCCACGACCACCTGCATGAACACGTCGAGGCCGTACATCGTGATCGGCACCCCGGCGGTCAGCAGGACCGCCGCCGCCTCCGGGTCGTGCCAGACGTTGAACTCGGCGACCGGCGTGGCGTTCCCGACGGACACCGCGCCGCCCATGAAGACGATCCGCTCGATGTTGCGGGTCACCTCCGGATGGGTGCGCAGGAGCAGGGCGATGTTGGTCAGGGGCGCGGTGGGGATCAGGGTGACCGGGCGCGGCGAGGCCAGGATCTCGCGGCGCAGAAGGGCTACGGCGTCCAGCTCGGACGCGCTGCGTTTCGGCGCGGGCAGGCCCAGGTCGCCCATGCCGTCGGAACCGTGCACGTGCTGCGCCGGGCGGGCCGGCTCGATCAGCGGGCGTTCGGCGCCCCGGCCCACCGGGATGTCCGGGGCGCCCGCCTGCTCCAGCACGGTCAGGGTGTTGCGGACCACGCCGTCGACGTCCGTGTTCCCGGCCACGCAGGTCACCGCCCGCAGATCGAGACCCGGGTGGCGCACGGCGAGCAGCAGGGCGAGGGCGTCGTCGACACCGGTGTCGCAGTCGATGATCACGGGAATGGGCTGACCTGTCACGGCGGACTCCTTCCGTCAAGCCGACCTTAGATCAGTACCGCCGCTCCCACAGGTGCGGTTCACCCCCGCAGGTAACCGTCACTCCCACAGGGCGGTGCCGCGTCCGGCCACCCGCCCGGCGATCCGGGACAACAGCTCCGGCACCGGCAGCTCGCCGGGCCGGCGGCCGTCCCGCAGCCGTACGGCGGCCAGGCCCGCCGCGGCCTCACGGGCTCCGATCACCGCCTGGTACGGCACCAGGCGCGCGGCGCGGATCCGGGCGCCGAGGCTGCCCTGCTCCGGACCCGCGACCTCGGCCCGCAGGCCCGCCTCCACAGCCTGGCGCACGACCTGCGCCGCCTGCTCCAGCTGCTCCTCGCCGACCGGCAGGACGGCCAGCTGCACCGGGGCCAGCCAGGCCGGGAAGGCGCCGGCGTGCGCCTCGATCAGGTGGGCGACGGCCCGCTCGACGCTGCCGATGATGCTGCGGTGCACCATGACCGGGCGGTGCCTGGCGCCGTCCGCGCCGATGTAGTGCAGGTCGAAGCGGGCCGGCTGGTGGAAGTCGATCTGCACGGTGGACAGGGTGGACTCGCGGCCGGCCGGGTCGGCGATCTGCACGTCGATCTTCGGGCCGTAGAAGGCGGCCTCGCCCTCCGCCTCCTCGTACGCCGCGCCGGAAGCGTCCAGGACCTCCCGCAGCAGTTCGGTGGCCCGGCGCCACAGCTCCGGATCGGCGACGTACTTCCCGCCCTGTCCGGGCAGGGACAGCCGGTGCCGTACGGCCTCGATGCCGAGGTCGGCGTAGGCGCGGGCGATCAGCTCCAGCGCGGCCCGGGCCTCCTGAACCGCCTGGTCCAGGGTGCAGAAGATGTGGGCGTCGTTGAGCTGGATGGCACGGACGCGGGTCAGGCCGCCCAGGACGCCGGACAGCTCGGCGCGGTGCATGCTGCCCAACTCGGCGATGCGCAGGGGAAGTTCCCGGTAACTGTGGGAGCGGGAGCGGTAGATCAGGGCGTGGTGGGGGCACAGGCTGGGCCGCAGCACGACCTCCTCGGACCCTTGGGGGCCCAGCTTCATCGGCGGATACATGTCGTCGCTGTAGTGGTCCCAGTGCCCGGAGATCTCGTACAGCTCCCGTTTGCCGAGCGCGGGCGAGTACACGTGCCGGTAGCCGGCCCGGCGTTCGGCCTCGCGGATGTACTCCTCCAGGGTGTGCCGTACGACCGCGCCGTCCGGCAGCCAGTACGGCAGGCCGGCGCCCATCAGCGGGTCGGTGTCGAACAGACCGAGCTCGCGGCCGAGCCGGCGGTGGTCGGGGAGTGGGGCGTTCATGGGGTCTCCTCGCTACGGGAGGCGAACGCCCACGGAAGACGCAAGCCCCGGGGCGTTCGCCCCGGGGCTTCGATGCTGGTCAGGTGTCAGCGCGCCGGGACGGTCTCCGGCGTCGTCGTGCTCTTCGGGCACTGCTGGGCGCGCTGCATGAGGCGAACGTAACAGGCGCGGAAGCGGCGGGTCGAGGCAATTCCCGCGGGCCACTCACCCGGATCCCGCGGGCCACTCACCCGGATGGCCCGGGAGCGCTGGTGGGCCGGTCGGGGCGGTGGTGCCGTGAGACCAGGCACCACACCAGCAGGACCCCACCGGCAGGCACCCCCTCGCAGAACCCCCACCGGCCGCAGCCCCGGAGGCACCTCGATGACCTCTCTGCACGACGCGCTACGCCCCCGCGGCCTCCCACTCTGGCTCACCGTCGCCGGTCTCCTCGTCATGGGCGGCTGCGCGGCCCTCGCCCTGAACCAGCCGGAGACCGCGACCCCGCCCCTCCCGACGATCGACAAGCCGTCGCCGTCGCCGAAGACGTCCAAGCGGGCCGACGGCTCCACCCTCACCGACGGGCAGGCGCAGGCCGCGCTCCTCAACGAGAACGACCTCGGCGCCCCCTGGACGGCGACCCGCGGGGCGGCCACCTGGCGGGACCAGCTGCTGAAGGCGACCACCTCGGCCGGCGCGTGCCAGCGGCTGCTGGACGCCCTCTACACCGACGAACTCCTCGGCGGTCCCGCCCGCGTCGCCGTAGGCCTGGACAACACCGACACCGACGCCCAGCTGCGCTACCAGATCGCCGCCCGCCGCCCCGCCGACGTGAACACGGCCCTCGCCTGGCTGAAGACGATGCCGGCGCAGTGCGCGCGGTTCACGGCCACCACGGGGACCGGGATCACGGAGGACGTCCAGGTCGGCGACGCCCCGCTGCCGGAGGTCGGGGACGCGCGCCAGGGCCTGCGGGTCAGCCTCGCCGCCACCGATTCCCGCAACCGGCACGCCGTGCTCACGCTGGACGTGGCCGCCGTCCGGGTCGGCCCGGACGCGTTCGCCCTCACCAACGGCGGCTTCGGGGACGTCCCGAACGACGCGACCCAGGCCGCCGTCCAGATCGGCGCCCTGCGCCTGACGGACATCCGCAAGCAGGGGCGGGCGCAGGTGTGACCGTCGGCCTCTACAGCGGCGGCTGCGCCGGTGCCGGGCCCAGGGTCGTCGTGCCCGGGGTCGTGCGGTGGCCGAGGCCGGTGCGGTAGGCGTCCAGGGCGGCCTCGATACGGCCCGTGCGGCGCAGCAGGTCGCCCAGGAGGCGGCACAGGTCGGCCAGGTCGCCGGCGGCACCCGCGCGTTCCAGGATGCTGAGCGCGCGGACGTAGTGCTCCTCGGCGGCCTCGGTGTCGCGGGCGTCCTCGGCGATGATGCCGAGCAGGCGGTGGGCCGCGGCGGCGTGCACCGCGCCGCGCTCGGAGGAGAAGTCGCCGAGGACGCCCTCCAGGAGTACGGCGGACTCCTCCGACTTTCCCCGGCGGTGCAGCACGTCGGCCAGTTCCACGGCGGCCTGGCTGCGGTACAGGGCGGCCCGGGACTCGGCGAGCATGGCGTGCGCCTGGCGCAACTCGGTCTCGGCGCGCTCCAGGTCGCCGTTCTGGGCGCAGACGTAGCCGCGCATCCAGTGGCAGTTGGCCAGCTCCGTGCGCAGGCGCAGCCGGCGGTACAGCTCGGCCGCCTTGGCGAGGGAGGCGTCGGCCTCGGTGACCCGTCCCTCGGCGATCAGCGTGCGGGCCACCGAGCGGTGCATCCGGGCGATCAGCGCGGGGTCGCCGGCCTGCGGCGCGAGCGCGAGGGCGAGCTCGGCGGCCTGGGCGGCACGGGCGTGCGCGCCCATGTCCATGTACGGGCCGATCACGCTGGCGTAGAGCAGGAGCAGGGCGTCGGGGTCGTGCAGTCCGCCGCGGTTGAGTTCGTCCAGCGTCGATTCCAGCAGGTAGACGGCGTAGCGGAGTTCACCGGCCAGGTAGTGCGCGACCGCGCGGCCCCGGACCGCCGGTACACGCACCGGGAGGGAGTCGTCCGCGAGGTGCGCCTCGGCGCGCTCGAAGGACTCCCTCGCTTTGTCCAACTCGCCGGTCTCCAGGGCGCATTCACCCAGGCCGAGCAGGGCTGTGGCCTGCTCGCGGCCCAGTCCGTGGGTCTCCGCCTCCGCGAGCAGCGCCGCGTACTGTCCGGCGGCCTCCTCGGCCCTGCCGTCGGCGAGGACCCGCTGGGCCTCGGTGAGGCGCAGGCGCACGTCGGTGGCGAGGTGGGCGGGGCGGCCGACGGCCAGCTCCTCGAAGGCGACGCCGAGCCGGCCGGCGATGTGCCGCAGCGCCTCGTCGGAGGCCCGCACCCGGCCCGCCTCCAGGGTGGAGATGTACGCGGGCGTGTAGGCGGGTTCCGCCAACTGCCGCTGGGTGAGCCCGCGCTGGTTGCGCAGTTGCTGTACGCGCCGTCCGATGACCGCAGGGTCGTCCCGTTCCCGCATCGCGCCGAACCCCCAACTGCCCTGGGACCCCTTGCCGTTGGGCCCGTTCAGCCCCTAGGTTAAACGGCGGATTAAGTCTGCTTAATACGTCGCTGTTGTGTTGCGAGGTCACCGTGCCCGGACGTACATCCGAACCCTACGGAAACACCACCGCACGCAGGGCCGTCGCCGCCGCGCTGATCGCCGCGACAGCCCTGATCCTCGCGGCGAACGCGGGCCCGGCCCGCGCGGCGGAATCCCGGCCGACGGCTCAGGCCCGGGCGACCTCGACGCAGTCGCTTCCGGTGCTGCCCCTGTAGGAGGACTTGCGCCACCGCACGTTCGTCCAACGGCGAGGCACTCGGATCGAGTTCGCGAAGGTTCACCACGTAGCCGAGAGTAACGGCCCGACTGCGTACAGGTGGTCCTGTTCGCCACACCGCCGGAGGCCTACGCTGCCGGACATGACGTCTGCCGCCGCCCGAACGGCCCTGGACCTGACCGCCGACCTCCCGGTCGCGGAGCTGGAGGGCCTCTACCGCGACCTGCACCGCCACCCCGAGCTGTCCCTGCGCGAGCACCGCACCGCCGGGACGCTGGCCGGGCGGCTGAAGGGCGCCGGGTTCGAGACCGTCGAGGGCGTCGGCGGCACCGGGGTCGTGGGCCGGCTGGCCAACGGCGACGGGCCGACCGTACTGCTGCGGGGCGACATGGACGCGCTGCCGGTCGGGGAGGCCACCGGGCTGCCGTACGCCTCGGAGGCGGACGGGGTGATGCACGCGTGCGGGCACGATCTGCACGTCACCTGGCTGACCGGCGCCGCCGAGGCACTGGCCGCCGGGCGGGAGACCTGGCAGGGCACCCTGCTGGTGGTGGGGCAGCCGGCCGAGGAGACCGGGCAGGGCGCGGCCCGGATGGTCTCGGACGGGCTGTACGAGCGGTTCGGCCGGCCCGACGTGCTCCTCGGGCAGCATGCCGCTCCCGGCCCGGCGGGCCTGTACCCGCACGCGCCGGGCCTGATCATGTCGGCGGCGACGGACGTGGACATCGTGGTGCACGGCCGGGGCGGGCACGGTTCGCGTCCGGAGGCGACCGTGGATCCGGTGGTGACCGCCGCCTACCTGGTCACCCGCCTCCAGACGGTCGTCTCCCGGGAGCTCGCAGCCGGCGAGTCCGCCGTGCTGACCGTGGGCCGGCTCGAGGCCGGCACCCGGCACAACATCATCCCGTCCGAGGCCCGCATCTCGCTGAACCTGCGCAGCCAGTCCGAGGAGGTACGGCAGCGGATGCTGGCCGCGATCCGGCGCATCGCGCGGGGCGAGTGCCTGGCCGCCGGATGCCCGCGCGAACCCGACATCACGATCGGCAACATCTTCCCGGTGACGGTGAACGACGCGCCCACCGACAGCACGGTGGCCGCCGTGCACGGCGAGGTCTTCGGCGCCGGCACGGTGTTCGACCCGGGCCCGGCGATGGGCAGCGAGGACTTCCCCGCGCTGGCGCTCGACGGGGCCATCCCGTACTCGTACTGGTTCGTGACCACCACCCCGGCCGAGGTGTGGGACCAGGCCCCCGGCGACACCTTCCCGGAGAAGTTCGCGGCCGTACCCAGCAACCACAGCCCGCACTTCGCACCCGACCTGTCCGTGATCGCGCCCGGCGTGCGCACGCTGGTCTCCGGGGCACTGGCGCTGTTGCCGGTGGCGTGACGGGACCTACCGGGCCGCCTGGAGCTGGCGCAGCTGCCGCTGGACGTTCTCCAGCGCGCCCTGCCGGCGGCCCGGCACCCGCAGCCGCAACTCCGCCAGGGCGGGCCCGAGTTCACGGGCGTCGGACGGGGCCGTGATCCTGCCCCACTGATGGTGTGCCCGGTCCACGGCCGCCTCCACGGCGGGTGCGTCCACCGACTGCCCGGCGGCCAGCCGCACCCCGGCCACGGCGAGCCAGGCCCGGCAACTGCGCACCGCGTCCCCCGCGAACATCGCGAGGTCCGCCCGGACTTCGGCCCAGTGCAGAGCCTCGTCGGAGGCCGCGCCATGGGCACCCACGGCAAGCTGCTCCTGCTGAGCGGCAAGCACATCGGCCTCCCCGTGCCGCCCGCCCTGCACGGCGGCACTGATGGCGGCGTGGGGGTCCGGCCCGGCGACGCGGAAGTCTCGCTCGAGGGGGTGTGACGGCTGCCCGCTGCCGGGCGGGGGCGGGGTCTGGGCGAGGGCGTGCGGGGGCGGGACCTGCCCGGCGGCGTGCGGGGCCTGGGCGAGGGCGTGCGAGAGCTGCTGGGTTCCGGGCACGGTGGGGGCTTGGTCTTCCAGCCGACCTTGACGAGTGGGCGGGTGGGCGAACGGGGGTCTGGGGGCGAAGCCCCCGGGAATGGCCAGCACCAGGTCACGCCCGGCACTCGACTCCGCGATCCGAGCCAACGCCTGCTCGTGCAACCGAGGAAGCGGCGGCCGGTGCCCACTGCGCAACAGCGTCGCCACCGCCTTCATGTACGCCGGCTCGGCCACCCCCCGCCGCCCGGCCCCCGGCGCCACACGACCGAAAACGGCGGCATTGGCACCGCAGTCCAGCCCGCGCTCGGCGACGTACTGCCACGCCTCCGCATCCCCGTGCAGGTCCACGACCAGCGCGGTGTCCGCAGCGGAGCGCAACCGCAGCTCCTCCCGTATCCAGTGCCAGGGCAGCGCGGTGTAGCGCACGGTCGCCGCGGTGGTGCGCGCCAGCGCCAGATGCGGCAGCCGCTGCCGGCGGTCCAACTGCAGCTGTCCGGCGATGTACAGGGTCAGCGGCCCGGGCGCGGCCGCGGCGGCGCGCAGCCGGGTCAGTACGGCCTGCGGCTCCAGCGGGTCGGCGAGTTCGACGACGTTGGCGGTGTCGGTGCCGGACAGCACGGCGGGGGCGACGGCGGCCAGGACCGGCAGCACACCGGCCGCATCCACCAGGCGCCCCCGGCCCACCGGCGAGGCCGCGAGCAGCAGCACGGTTCCGGGCATCGGTCCTCCCCCTGTAGCCCTGTCGGGCCTGGTAGCCCTGTCGGGCCTGCCGACCCTGCCGAGGCCGGTCGGCTCTTCACGCTCTCCAGCCAGCACCGTAACCGCTGCGGCTGCAAACGCGCGCCCCGGGAAAGCCTCAGGACCGCAAACGTCCCTCTTCGCCGTCTTCGCCGTCTTCGCGCGCCGCCTCCCGCGCCCGCCGCACGGCGAACACCGTGGTGTCGTCGACCAGCCGGCCGCCACAGTGCCGCAGGACGCCGTCGCGGACCAGCCGGACCAGCAGCCCGGGGTCGGGGTGGCCCGTCCCGGCGGCGACCGCGGGGGCGAGCTCCCGGACCAGCGGATAGAAGGTGCCCCGCCGGTCCCGTGCCTCGGTCACCCCGTCGGTGACCAGCAGCAGGGTCTCGTCGGCGGCGAGCGGCACCCGGTGCACGGGCGGCAGACCGCCGACCAGGTCGGCGAACCCGAGCGGCAGCCCGTCGCCGCTGGGCAGCTCGCGCACTCCGCCCGGGCCGACGGCGAGCGGGGCCTCATGGCCGAAGTTGACGACCTCGATGGTCTCCGGGGTGTCCTCGGGGAAGCCGATCAGCACGGCTGTGGCGAACCGGTCGCCGTCGTCGCGACCGAGCGCGGTGGTGTGCCGGCGGTGCCGCAGCATCCGGATCTCCAGGCGCTCGGCGACGGTCGCGAGGTCCTTCTCGTGGTAGCCGGCCTCGCGGAAGGTGCCGAGCAGCGCCGCGGCCGTCTCCACCGCGCCGAGCCCCTTGCCCTGCACATCGCCGACGAACAGGCGGGTGCCGTACGGGCCGGGCTGGATGTCGTAGAAGTCGCCGCCGACCCGGGCCTCGACGTCCGCCGCCAGATACACCCCGGCATGCTCCAGCCCGGCCCAGCGCGGCGGCAGTGGGCGCAGCACGGTACGGCGGGTGGTCTCGGCGATGTCCTGGATGTGCAGGGTCTGCCGCTCCTTGCGCAGGCGCACGGCACAGGCCACCACGGCCAGCACGCCGCCGACGGCGACCAGGACGAAGTCGCCGAGACCGGCCTGGTACTGACTCGGCCAGGCGCTGTCGACGGCGACGTACGTCACCACCGCCAGCACCGCGAAGACGACCGTCGTCCACACCCCGCAGATCGCGGCGGCCGTACCGGGGACCAGCACGATCCAGGAGACGATCCGGAACCGCTCGCTGGTGTTGAAGTCCAGCAGCACGATGCCGACGAGCAGTAACAGGGGCGGTACCCAGGCGACATTCCGGCCGCGTACGCGCAGCAGCTGGCGCCGCCGCCCGTACTCCATCTCCGTCACGGCGGGCAGCCCTCCAGGTCTCTCGGCCTCTCCCAGCGAAACACGGGAGACAAACCGCCGCATCCGGGCACCCGTCACTCTCCTGGCCGACTTGCCGGGCCCTGCGCCCAGGTGTGCTCTGGAAGGCGGGGGCGAGGAGAGAGGAGTGCTCTCATGGCTCAAGCGGCACCCGTGCCCGGCGGCATGTCCCGCCCCGGCCGCAGGGAGATCGGAGAACGGCTTCCCGGTGGGCGGCGCACCCGTCCGCCCGATGTCTTCGGCGCGCGCACGCATCGCATCGCGCACTTCGCCGTCCCGGTCGTACTGGGCCTGATCTACGGCTACTGGGTCGCGGCCGACGCGCGCCAGGGCGGCCCCGTCACCGGCGGGAACCTGCTGCTCGGCTGGCTCAGCGCGCTGGTTTTCGCGGTGGTGTCCATCGCCCTGCTGAGGCTGGCCCCGCGGATGTCGCGGGAACTGCACGCGCTGCTGTGGTCGGCGTTCACCGGTATCGCGTTCGGCTTCCTGTACATCCAGACGCCGCACTCGGTCTGGCGGTCCGTGATGATGTCGCTGCTCGTCGCGGGGTGCACCTTCGGCACGTTCTTCTACCGCTACTACACGCGCGAGGACGCGTTCGGGCGCCGGGTCCGCTGAGCCGCACGGGCCGCGGGCGGGCCACGCGGGTGTGGGCGTGGGTCCCGGCGGGACGGGACCCACGCCTCCCCCGTGTTCCCCACTTCCCTCGCCCCGGCCTTGCACCGGTCTCCTCCCCCCAACACCAGGAAACACCCGTTCGGGTGAAGCCTCCACCGGAGATCGGGGTGCCCGGTTCCACCAAGGGGTGCGGTCGCTTCCGCCAGGGGGTGCGGGTCAGTTCTCCCAAGGGGTGCGGGTCAGTTCTCCACAGAGGTCAGGGCCTTCGCCCGAATGCATGCGCTCCGCTCGCGCACGCGCCCGCGGGGCCGTTGTCTGAAAGCGTGCCCCCACCTCTCAGGAGCGCCCTGTCGGCCGTACTGCTCGCCCTGTCCTGCCTCCTCGCGCCGTTCGGCGCGCTGGCGGCCTGGGCGGCGTACGGGCTCGTCGACACGGGCCGGTACGTCACCACGATGGCGCCGCTCGCCGCCGACCCGAACGTACGGGAGGCCGTCGTGGACACGGTCGGTGACGGCATCCTGCACGCGGTGGACCAGCATCTGGGCGTCCGTCCGGCGGGCGGCTCCGTCCGCCCGTTCGTGCGCGACGCGGTGCGCTCCTTCACCCAGACCGAGGCCTTCCGGCTGGCCTGGGACACCGGCAACCGGGTCACCCACGACGCGATCGTGCGCGCCCTGCGCGACGAGGAGGACGGCGGAGCGGCCGGTCGGCCGGTCACCGTCGACCTCGCCGCCGTCACCGACCAGGTCAAGCGTCAGCTGACCCGGGACCATGTGCCGCTCGCCGCACGGATCCCGGTGGAGCACACCGCGGTCTCCGTGCTGCCGGCGGGCGAACTGACCTCCTTGCGGAAGGGTTTCCACGTGCTCGAAGTCGCCGGATTCTGGCTGCCGGTGGCGGCCGTCGCCTTCGCCGCCACCGGGATCGCCCTCGCCGTCCACCGCCGGCGCGCCGTCGCCGCGACCGCGCTGGGCACGGCCCTGGGCGGCGGACTGCTCGCCCTGGCCCTCGCCGTCGGCCGCGGCCTCACCCTCGCCGGCCTGCCCGCCGACGTGCCCCATCCGGCGGCCGGCGCGGTCTACGACGCCCTCACCGGCACCCTGCGCACGACAGCATGGCTACTGCTCGGCCTGGGCCTCACGGTGGCGCTGACCGCATGGCTGACCCGCCACCTGCCCCTGACCCGCCGTCTGCACCCGCTCCGACCCGCCCCCACCCCCCACCCCTCCGCCCCACCGGTGTCGCCCCCACCCCCCGCCCCGACCCAGACACCGACCCGGGCACAGGCCTGACGACCCGGGCGCACGTCTGACGACCCGGGCGCACGTCTGACGACCCGCGCGCAGGTCTGACGCCCCCCGGCACGCACCTCGGCGCGCCCCGTCCCCAGCCTGTGGATACGTGCGGGGTGTTCAGCGGGCCGGAGCCGACCACGTGCTGCTCTCGCCGCACTTCACCACGCCGGGCGCCCACTTCCGGACGTTCCGGACGACTCCGGGCGGACCAGGGCGCGGACCTGGGACGACTCCGACCGGTCGGGAACGAACCGGCGATAATGGCTGCATGTCGCGAGAGTTCCCCATCGGCCTCACCCCTCCCGACTGGCTGGTCCGGAACCTCCGCCCCCAGCAGGCCCCCGTCAACAAGGCCGCCATGGCCCGCGCCGCCGTCGCGATGGCGCTCCCCCTGGCGGTCGGCCTCGCCACCGGCTACCCGGCCTACGGCGCCCTCGCATCCATGGGCGCCCTGTCCGGCGTCATCGGCGACACCGCCGACGCCTACCGCATGCGCATCCTCAACATCGCCGTCCCCCAGCTCTTCGGCGCGGTCGGCGTGACGCTGGGCACGCTGGTGTACGGCCACGGCTGGTACGCGGTGGCCGCGGTGACCGGGATCGCCCTGCTCTCCGGCATGATCTCGACGATCGGCGCGGTGGCCTCGGTCTCCGGCCTGCTCCTCCTGCTGAACTGCGTGATCGGCGCCGGCCTCCCGCTCCCCCGTCCCTGGTGGCTGGCCCCGGCCCTGATGACGGGCGGCGGCCTGCTGGTCCTCCTCCTCGCCCTGCTGTCCTGGCCGTTCCGCTCGGGGGTGCCCGAACGCGCGGCGGTGGCGGCCGCCTACCGCTCCGTCGCCACGCTCCTCGCCGTCTCCGGCACGGACCGCACCGAGGAGTACGACGAGGCCCGCCGGTCCGTCACCCAGTCCCTCAACCAGTCCTACGACCTGATCCTGGCCCGGCGCGCCCGCCACCACGGCCGCAGCCGCGAACTCACCCGCCTGCTGGCCCAGTTGAACGCCGTCATCCCGGTGGTGGAGGCGGCCCCCGCGGCCCACCTGGCGGGCCGCCCGCTGTCGGCCCGGATCCCGGAGGCGGTCCGTCACCTGGCCCAGGCGGTCGAGACGGGCTGCACGGGCCCGACAGCCCTGGACCTCCCGGTGCCGACGACGGAGACGGCCCGGGCGGTGGACCACGCCCTGCGCCACACGGCCGAGGTGGTGACGGCCCCCGACGTGGACCCCCGGGGCATCGACGACCGGCTGGGCCGCCCGGCGGCACTGGGCATCCGAACGGCCAGAGCGGCCCGCAGTGTCGTCCTCTCGGCCAACTCCTGGCGCTACGGCCTGCGCCTCGCGGTCTGCATCGGCATCGCCCAGGCCCTGGTGTCGTTGATCCCCGTTCCCCGCTCCTACTGGGTGGCCCTGACGATCACCTTCGTCCTGAAGCCCGACTTCGGCTCGGTCTTCTCCCGCGCCCTGCTGCGCGCCCTCGGCACGGTGGCGGGCCTGCTGATCGCGGCGGTGGTCCTTGCGGAGGTCCCGCTGGGCTGGTGGGACGTCCTCGTGATGCTGCTCCTGGCCCCCCTGATCCCGGCGCTGACCCCCCGGGGCTACGGCTACCAGACGGCAGCGATCACCCCGGTGATCCTCCTCCTGTCGGACATCCTGAACCACCAGGGCACGGCGTTGCTGCTCCCCCGCCTGACGGACTCACTCCTGGGCTGCGCGATCGCGCTGACAGCCGGCTACCTGCTCTGGCCGGAGAGCTGGCGCACCAGGGTCGGCGACCGCCTGGCCGACGCGGTGGCGGACACGGCGCGGTACGTGGAGACGGCGTTCGCCGCCGACGGGGACCCCGCCGCCCGGGCCCGCATGCGCCGACGCCTCTACCGCGACCTGTCGGTGATCCGTACGGAGTTCCAGCGGGCCCTGACCGAACCGCCGCCGACCGGGCGCCGCGCCGCCGCGTGGTGGCCGCTGGTCGTCGCGGTGGAACGGATCGTCGACGCGACCACGGCCGCGCGTGTCCGCGTACGGCACGGGGCACCGCCCCCGGCCCCGGCCGAGATCGCCCAGGTGGTGCTGCAGCTCCGGGAGCTGTCGGAGGGCGTACGGGACGCGGAAATCCTCATCCCGGTCCGCACGGACCTCACCGGTCCGGCAGGCAGCGTCCTGGAGCCCCTGCGCCAGGAGGTCGCGGCGGCCCGGTCGATCGCTTCCCCCCACTGAGCGCTTCGCTAACCTTACGTGTCCGTCCTGGCCAGGGATCGACGTGGATCAACTCACGCGAAGGGTTGCACACATGGGCATTCTCACTCTCCTGCGGAACGCATTCAGCCGCTCCCGCAAGGGACGCGCCATCGAGGCGGAGGGTGCGGACCGCCTGCCGGCGCAACCGGAAACCTCCCAGCCCACGCCCACTGCGGCCGACCCCACGGTCCCTGAACCCCGCCGTTCCTCCTCCTCGGAACACGACCTGGTGGCAGCGGCCTTCGACAAGGTGAAGGTCCCCCACCCGGCGGACCCGACGGAGGACGAGCCGGAGCCGGAGCCGGAGCCCACGAAGAACACCGCGGAGCCGGAGCCGGAGCCGGAGCCCACGAAGAACACCGCGGAGCCGGAGCCGGAGCCGGAGCCGGAGAACAACGCCGAGTCCGAGCAGCCGGTCACCGAGAAGGCCGAGCCCGAGGAGCCGACCGAAGCGGACACCACGCCGGAGGCCGAGCCGCAGGTCGCCCAGACAGCCGAAGCCGACGAGCAGACCGAGCCGGAGGCCGCGGAAACAGCCGGCACCGACGAGCCGGCCAAGCCGGAGGCCACGGAAACAGCCGACACCGACGAGCAGGCCAAGCCGGAGGCCACGGAAACAGCCGACACCGACGAGCCGGCCAAGCCGGAGGCCACGGAAACAGCCGACACCGACGAGCAGACCGAGCCTCAGGTCGAGGAGACGGCTGAAGCCGAGGAGCCGACCGCGTCCGACGAGACGACGGCCCCGCAAGCCGCCGACGGCGAGGACACCCCACAGGCGCCACCCGCAGCCGACGACGAGACCCGCACGGGGGGTGCGGGTGGGAACGACGACGCCGAAGGCGAAGCCGAGGCGAACGCCGACCCGACCCCCACGCCGGAGGCGACCCGCACGGGTGGTGCGGATGGGAACACCGACGCCGAAGGCGAAGCCGAGGCCAGCGCCGACCCGACCCCCACGCCGAAGACCCCCGCCACCACCCTCGCCAAGGTCAGGTCCCGCACCCCCTCCCTCGCCACCGCCTACAAGGCCGCCACGGCCACCCTGAAGGAGAAGGACCTCACCGGCACCCGCGCCAAGGTCTACCTCGTCCTCGACCGCTCCGCGAGCATGCGGCCGTACTACAAGGACGGTTCCGCCCAGGCCCTCGCCGACCAGACCCTCGCCCTCGCCGCCCACCTGGACCCCGAGGCCACGGTCCACACCGTCTTCTTCTCCACGGAGATCGACGGCACCGCCGACCTCACCCTCACCCCGGACCACGAGACGAAGATCGACGACGTGCACGCCGGCCTCGGCCGCATGGGCCGTACCAGCTACCACGCCGCCGTGGAGGCCGTACTCGCCCACTACGACGCGTACGAGAAGGACACCACCCCGGCCACCCCCGCCGTCGTCGTCTTCCAGACCGACGGCGCCCCGGACGCGAAGACCCCCGCGACCCAGGCCCTCACCACGGCGGCGGACACCCACCCCGCCGTCTTCTTCTCCTTCGTCGCCTTCGGAGAGCACGACAACAAGGCCTTCGACTACCTCCGCAAGCTGAAGACCGGCAACACGTCCTTCTTCCACGCGGGCCCCACCCCCCGCGAGCTGACCGACGCGGAGCTGTACGAGGGCGTCCTCGACACCTGGCGCCCGTAACACGGACCCACGACGGGCCGTAACCGTCAGTGACTCCGGGCCGCCCGCTTCCCACCCTGCAAAACGGGAAGCGGGCGGCCCACCCATGTCGGCTACGATTTCAAGGTTCGAAACCGCAGAAAAGCAGCGACCTGGGAGCAGCCACGATGGCTCGACACCTCATCACCAGCGCCCTTCCGTACATCAACGGGATCAAGCACCTGGGCAACATGGTGGGGTCCATGCTCCCGGCGGACGTGTACTCCCGCTACCTCCGCCAGCGCGGACACGACGTCCTGTACATCTGCGCCACCGACGAGCACGGCACCCCGGCCGAGCTGGCCGCGAAGGAGCAGGGCCTGCCGGTCGCCGAGTTCTGCGCGCAGGCGCACGACGCGCAGAAGGCGGTCTACGACGGCTTCCACCTCGCCTTCGACTACTTCGGCCGCAGCTCCTCCCCGGAGAACCGCGAGATCACCCAGCACTTCGCCCGCAAGCTGCACGAGAACGGCTTCATCGAGGAGCGGGCGATCCGCCAGGTCTACAGCCCCGCCGACGGCCGTTTCCTGCCCGACCGCTATGTCGAGGGCACCTGCCCGCACTGCGGTTACGACAAGGCCCGCGGCGACCAGTGCGAGAACTGCACCCGCGTGCTGGACCCGACCGACCTGATCAATCCGCGCTCGGCGATCTCCGGCTCCACGGAGCTCGAGGTCCGCGAGACCAAGCACCTCTTCCTGCTCCAGTCGAAGCTGGAGAACGAGGTCCGCGAGTGGGTGGCCCGGCATGACAAGGACTGGCCGCAGCTCGCCTCCTCCATCGCCCACAAGTGGCTGACCGAGGGCCTGCACGACCGCGCGATCACCCGGGACCTGGACTGGGGCGTCCCGGTCCCGGCCGACACCTGGCCGGAGCTGGCCGCCGAGGGCAAGGTCTTCTACGTCTGGTTCGACGCACCGATCGAGTACATCGGCGCGACGAAGGAGTGGGCCGACCAGGACCCGGAGAACCGGGACTGGAAGTCGTGGTGGTACGACGCGGACTCCGGTGAGAACCCGGTCCGCTACACCGAGTTCATGGCCAAGGACAACGTCCCCTTCCACACGGTGATGTTCCCGGCCACCGAGCTGGGCGTGCGCGAGCCGTGGAAGAAGGTCGACTACGTCAAGGCCTTCAACTGGCTGACGTACTACGGCGGCAAGTTCTCCACCAGCCAGAAGCGCGGTGTCTTCACCGACCAGGCGCTGGACATCCTCCCGTCCGACTACTGGCGCTACTTCCTGATCGCCAACGCCCCGGAGTCGGACGACTCGTCCTTCACCTGGGAGCACTTCACCGCCACGGTCAACAAGGACCTCGCCGACACCCTCGGCAACTTCGTCAACCGCGTGCTGTCGTTCTCGAAGAAGCGCTTCGGCGAGGAGGTCCCCGCGGGCGGCACCCCCGGCGAGGCCGAGACGAAGCTGGGCGGGCAGATCGCCGAGCTCCTCGCCGAGTACGAGGGTCACATGGAGGCCCTGCAGTTCCGCAAGGCCGCCGCGGCCCTGCGCGCCCTGTGGTCGGCGGGCAACTCCTACCTGGAGGAGAAGGCCCCCTGGCTGCAGATCAAGACGGACAAGGACGCCGCGGCCCTCACCCTGCGTACGGCGATGAACCTGATCCACCTGTACGCGGTGGTCTCCGAGCCGCTGATCCCGGCCACGTCCGCCGCCATGCGCCAGGCCTTCTCCCTCCAGGCCGACACCGCCACCTGGATCACCGAGGCCGAGGCCAGGTCCCTCACCGCCGTCACCGCCGGCACGCCCTTCACGGTCCCCCCGGTCCTCTTCGCCAAGCTGACCGACGAGGACCTGGCGGCGTACAAGGAGCGCTTCGGCGGCGAGGAGGGCTGACGGCTCCGGCAGCCGGGGCGGGCCCGGGAAGGCGTTACTTCCCGGGCCCGCCTCGTACGCGCCGGGGTTACTTCAGCACGCCGGCGCCGGTGGTGGTCGCCAGTTCCGCCGGCAGGTTCTTCGCGGACGTCTCCAGGCCCGCGGTGAGCGTCGGCGTCCAGTTCACGGTCGTCCTGATCTTCTTCGAGTCGGCGGCGTTGTACGCGGCGACCAGGTCGGTCTCCGTGCCGTTGACGAGGTTGCCGCTGCCCGCGACCGAGCAGGTGCCGTCGCCGCTGAGCAGCCCCGCGACCTTGCCGCCGGACGGCACCCTCCAGTAGTTGTCCTGCGCCACGACCTGCGCCTTCGCACGGGAGTTGATGCTGTACAGGGGCGCGTAGCCGTCGGCGGTCGTCGTGTCGTACAGGTTGTCGTAGACGTGGATCCGGCCGATCCGGGCCAGCGGGGCGCGCTGCACGATGCCCTTCCACAGGTTGTGGTGGATGGAGACGCGCAGCCTGCCGGTGCTGTCCTTGTCGCTGCTGCCGATCAGCATCGTCTTGTCGTGGTCGGTGAACCGGTTGCGCTCGACGGTGACCAGGTCGGAGCCGTTGGTGATGTCGAGGGCGCCGTCGTGGACCTGGTACTGGCGGCCGTAGTGGTCCGGGGTGGCGCTGTCGAAGCGGGGCGCGTCGGTGAACGTGTTGTGGTCCGCCCACACATGGGTGGCGCCCCGCAGGGTGACGGCGTCGTACTGCGAGTTCCAGTTGCCCTTGTCCCCGTCGGTCGGGTCCCACTGCGGGAAGCAGTCCTCGACCGCGGAGAAGGCCAGATTGCGGACGATGACGTTGTCGACGTCCTTCAGCTGCAGGCTGCCACCGGTGATCCCGGCGTTCGTGCCGGGCACGCCCACGACGGTCGTGTGGGCCGGCACCTTGAAGACGATTACGCCGGGAGCGAGTAGCCCGTGCCCTTCGCGTAGTCGGCGCAGGTGAGCTTTCTGCCGCCGTCGTCGGTGTTGGCGTCGACGGTGCCTGTGACCTTGATGATCCGGGGCGTGGTGTCGGAGGCGGAGCCCAGGGCCTTCACCAGCTGGGCGCGGGTGGAGACGGTGAAGGTGTGCGCGGAGTCGGCCTTCGCGCCGCCGGTGGTCCCAGTGCCGGAGGCGGCCCAGCCGTCCTTGGCGGGGAGCGTCTGGTGGTACAGGTCGACGGCGCCGGCGTTCGCGCTCATCACGAACATCCCGGCGCCGACGCCCGCGGCCACGACGGCGGCGGACACGGCGAGGGTGCGCCGCTTGCGCAGGGACCGGCGGTGGGAGGGAGCAGCCACGGAGGAGTCCTCAAGGGTGTGCTGAACATGCCTTACGACTCCTCAGTGGCCGCCGCCGGCAAGGAAGTTGCCGCCTCGCGGTGAGAATCTCCGGCTCAGGAGGCGTACCCGAGGACGAGCGCGCCGACGACGGGTGCGGCGTACACGAGCGGGAAGGGGATGTGCGAGTACCAGCGTGCCCGCGCCACGGTGACGGCGGCCCCGAGGAAGTAGGCCACCAGCCCGATTCCCGCCAGCACCCCGATCACCGGCACGAACAGACCGACCACCAGCCCCACGGCCCCGGCGGCCTTGGCCACGCCGAGCAGGGTCCACCACGACTGCGGCACCCGGTAGTCGGTGAGCGCCTTGACGATCCACTGGGCCCGCAGCAGCAGTACGGCACCGGAGAAACCGGCCATCAGCGCGGCGAGCAGGGTGACGACGATCTGAGCGGTACGCATGAGAGGCTCCCATCGAGCATCGAGCATCGAGCGGTCGAAGAAGTGCGGACACCTCTCTGAACCCCGAGCCCGCGCCCGTGTGACAGGAACCCGGAAAAAATCTTGAACGTCCCCGAACCCCACCACCGGCTCCTCGCCGACGTCGTCACCGCGGGCGGTCCGTACGGGCTGGTGCTCGCCGGTGGATATGCCCTGCAGGCGCACGGTCTGGTGGCGCGGCCGCATGCGAACCTCGACTTCGCCACGGAGAGTTCCGAGGGCATGGACCGGATCGCCGCAGCGGTCGGTGCCGCCCTGGAGGCCCGCGGACGGCAGGTGCGGGCCGGTGCCGTCTCCGCGCTCACCGCACAGCTGACGGTCACCGACCCGCCGACCGGTGAGCCGTGCGCCCTGGCGCTGCACAAGGAGGCCTTGTGGCAGCCGCCGGACCTCACCGCGTACGGCCCGGCGCTCTCCCTGGAGGACGCCGTCGGCACGAAGATCCGGGCGCTGTACGACCGGGGCGCGGCCGTCGACCTGATCGACGCGCGGGCCGCCGCGAACCGGTTCTCCCTGCGCGATCTGGAGGAACTGGGCCGCCGGCACGCCCACGACCCGTTCGACCTGCCGACCCTGCAGTCCCGGCTGACGGGCACGGACTTCTACTCCGACGTGGACTTCCTCCGGTACGGCCTGCAGGCGGCCGAGGTCACCGCCCTGCGCGCCTGGGCCCAGCAGTGGTCCGACGACATCGCCGAGCGCCTGCTGGAGGACGGCGCGTCGCCCGACGCGGAGGACGAGGAGTGACGACGGAGAGGCCCGCACCCCACGCCGGGGTTCCGGGCCTCTCCCTTGAAACTTCTGCCGTACTACTTCGGCTGCGGCTTCCTGATGTTCAGGTGCAGCTCGCGCAGGCGGGCCTCCTCCAGCTCGGTCGGGGCGCCCATCATCAGGTCCTGGGCGTTGCCGTTGAGCGGGAAGGCGATCGTCTCGCGGATGTTGGGCTCGTCCGCGAGGAGCATGACGATGCGGTCCACGCCGGGGGCGATGCCGCCGTGCGGCGGGGCGCCGAAGCGGAGCGCGCGGAGCATGCCCGCGAACTTCTCCTCCACCGTCTCGCGGTCGTAGCCCGCGATCTCGAAGGCCTTGAGCATGATCTCCGGCTCGTGGTTCCGGATGGCGCCGGAGGACAGCTCGACGCCGTTGCAGACGATGTCGTACTGCCAGCCCAGGATGTCCAGCGGGTCCTGGGTCTCCAGGGCCTCCAGGCCGCCCTGCGGCATGGAGAAGGGGTTGTGCGAGAAGTCGATCGCGCCGGTCTCCTCGTCCTTCTCGTACATCGGGAAGTCGACGATCCAGCAGAAGCGGAAGACGCCCTCCTCGAAGTGACCGGCGCGCTTGGCGGCCTCGACGCGGACCGCGCCCATGATCTTGGAGACCTCGTCGAACTCGCCCGCGCCGAAGAAGACCGCGTGGCCGGGGGCCAGGGACAGGCGCTTGGTGAGCTCGGCGACGTTGTCCTCGGTGAGGAACTTCGCGATCGGGCCGGAGAGGGAACCGTCCTCGGCGACGCGGACCCAGGCCAGGCCCTTCGCGCCAAGGGAGATCGCGAACTCGCCGAGCTGGTCGAAGAACTTGCGCGGCTGGTCCTGGACGGCCGGGACGGCCAGCGCGCGCACGTGCTTGCCGGCGAACGCCTTGAACTCCGAGCCGTCGAAGACATCGGTGATGTCGACCAGCTCCAGCTTGGCGCGCAGGTCCGGCTTGTCGGAGCCGTACTTCAGCATCGCCTCGCGGAACGGGATCCGCGGGAAGGGGGAGGTGACGTGCCGGCCGTCGCCGAACTCCTCGAACAGCTCGGTCATGAGCTTCTCGATCGGCTGGAAGACGTCCTCCTGCTCGACGAAGCTCATCTCGACGTCGAGCTGGTAGAACTCGCCGGGCGAGCGGTCGGCGCGGGCGTCCTCGTCGCGGAAGCAGGGCGCGATCTGGAAGTAGCGGTCGAAGCCGGAGATCATCAGCAGCTGCTTGAACTGCTGCGGGGCCTGCGGCAGCGCGTAGAACTTGCCGGGGTGCAGACGCGAGGGGACCACGAAGTCGCGCGCGCCCTCGGGGGAGGTGGCGGACAGGATCGGCGTCGCCATCTCGTTGAAGCCCATCGCCGTCATCTTGTGGCGCATCGCCGAGATGACCGCCGTACGCAGCATGATGTTGCGGTGCATGCGCTCGCGGCGCAGGTCCAGGAAGCGGTACTCCAGGCGCCGCTCCTCGTTGACCCCGTCCTCGGCGTTGATCGTGAACGGCAGCGGCGCGGCGGCGCCCAGCAGCTCGACCTCGGCCACCTCGACCTCGATCTCACCGGTGGGGAGGTCGGGGTTGATGTTCTCGGTTCCACGTGAAACAACGCGGCCGTCGACGCGGACCGTGGACTCCTTGGAGATCTTGTCCAGGGCCTCGTACGCGGGCGTGCCGGGCCGGGCGACCAGCTGGGTGATGCCGTAGTGGTCGCGCAGATCGATGAAGAGGATGCCGCCCAGGTCGCGCCGGTTGTGCAGCCAGCCGCTCAGCCGGACGTCGGTGCCGACGTCAGAAGCGCGGAGCTGGCCGCAGGTGTGGGACCTGTACCGATGCATCGTCGTTCATCCAGTCTTTGCGGATCGGGTGTCGCCAGGCGGGTACGGCCTAGGCCACCCCAAGGGTACCGGGCACCCCCAGCTCGGCTCCCCACCCTTTTCCCGTGCCTCCGCACTGGAGGATCCTCCGAGCCCGAGGGGCCCGGGATCCTCTGTTCCTACGGTGGCAGCTATCGGTCACATATTCCTAAAGTGGGCGAATGCGTACAGGCGAGCCCCTCCCGTCCGTCGGGGACGTCCTCGCCGCCCTCGCGACCGGGCTGTGGCACTGGGACACGGCCGCCCGACTGGTCACCGTGGACGCGGAGGCGGCGCGGCTGCTCGGGCTGCCCCCGGAGGCGACCACCCTCACGGAGGTCCAGACCCGGGCCCGGCTGCACCCGGAGGACTGGAACGAGATCACCGGAGTGGTCCCGCTGGCCGTCGACGAGGGCACGCTCGCCGAGGTGCGCATCCGGATCATGGACGAGGAGGGGAACATCCTGCGGGTCGTCCGCAGCCGCTCCAAGCCGTCCTTCGACCCCGAGCGGCGGGCGTACGAGCTGATCGGCACCCTGCAGGAGGTCACCGAGCCGACCCCCGGCACCCGGGCCGCCCGCAACGCGGTCACCGGCGACTGGCGGCGCTCGAGGGAGGCGTTCCTGCTGGACGCGGGCCGGGCGCTGGCCGAGGCCCGGTCCACGGCCGAGGTGCTGCGGGTGGTCGGCGGCCTGTCGATGCCCGGCTTCTCCCCCGACGGGCTGGTGGTGTTCGGGGTGGAGGGCGACCGGCTGACCATCACCGGCCAGCACGGGCACCAGCCCGGCGACATGGGCCCCTTCTCGCACATGGCGCTGAGCACCGACTATCCGGCGGCCGAGGTCGTCCGCACGGGCCGCGCGGTGTACATGTCCTCTCCGGCGGAGTACAAGGCCCGCTACCCGGCGACCTGGCCGCTCGCCCGTCGCTTCGGCCGCCGCTCGTGGGCCTTCCTGCCGCTGACGGTGGCCGGCCGCACGATGGGCGCCTGGATGGCGGCCTTCGCCTATCCGGTGGCGTTCACACCGGACGAGCGGGCCGTGCTGGCGACGGTGGCCCGGATGCTCGCCCAGGCGCTGTCCCGGGCGGAGGCCGCCGAGTCGGAGCGGGAGCTGACCGAGGGGCTGCAGCGCTCCATGCTGCCCTCGCTCGGCCCGGGGATCCCCGGGATGCAGGTGGCCGCCCGGTACATCCCGACCGGCGGGGGACTCCAGGTCGGCGGCGACTGGTACGACATGATCCCGCTGCCCTCCGGCCGCTTCGCGCTGGCCATGGGGGACGTGCAGGGCCATGACGTACGCGCCGCGGGCCTCATGGGCCAGCTGCGCATCGCCCTGCGCGCCTACGCCGCCGAGGGCCACCGCCCGGACGCCGTGCTCTCCCGCGCCTCCCGGTTCCTGCACGGCATCACCCATGACGACCAGATGACCGACGTCCGCTTCGCGACCTGCGTGTACGCGGAGGCCGACCCGGCGACCGGGGTGCTGGAGATCGCCCGTGCCGGGCACCCGGACCCGGCGATCCGGATGGCCGACGGCACGGTGATGCTGCGGCCGACGGCGGGCGGGCTGCCGCTGGGTGTGGACCCGGACGCGGACTATCCGACGACCCGGTTCACCCTGGAGCCGGGCGAGACGCTGATGCTCTGCACCGACGGCCTGATCGAGACCGGCGGACACGACCTGGAGAGCGGCTGGGGTCGGCTGCGCGCGATCCTGGAGGCCCACCCGGGGGACGACGAGGTCGATCTGGAGTCGCTGGCCGACGCGCTGGTGCAGGGTGTGCACGGGCCGTCCTCGCACCACACCACCGGTCCGCTGGCCGACCGCCGCGAGGACGACATCGCCCTGGTGCTGCTCTGCCGGCTGCTGGAGGGCGCCGCGCGGCCCGCCGTACGGCGCACCCTGCTGTCGGTGGCGCAGGACGAGCCGGACCGGATCGCCGAGGCCCGCCGGCACCTGCGCGAGCTGCTGCACGACTGGGCCTCGCCCGAGCAGGTCGACTCTGCGGTGCTGCTGGTCTCCGAGATGGTCACCAACGTCCTCGTCCACACCGACACCGACGCGCTGCTGCTCGCCGAGATGACCGGCGAGGCGGGCACGCGTGGGCTGCGGGTGGAGGTCACCGACACGGGCGACGACCTGCCGCACCGGCGCCGACCCGGCGAACTGGCCTCCTCCGGCCGTGGCCTGATGCTGATCGAACTCCTCGCGGACGCCTGGGGGGTGGCCCCCCGGGGCGAGGGCAAGAGCATCTGGTTCGAGCTCTATGAGTCGGGGAGTGCGGTGGGAGGCGCGTCGGGGGGTGCTTCGTGGGATGCGTCGGCCGGTGACTCGGTGGGCGTGTCGTGGGATGGGCCGGCCGGTGGGTCGCGGGGCGCGTCCGGGCGTACGGCGGGAGGTGCGTCGTGGGAAGCGTCGGCCGGTGAGTCGGGGGGCGCATCCGAGGGTGCGTCGTGGGGTGTGTCAGCCGTCGACTCGGGGTGCGCGGCGGAGGGCGGCTCGGCGGACGGTGGCGTACCCGTGGGGGACGCGGCGGGAGGCGGCGTATCCGAGGGGCGCGTGACGGGAGGCGGCGTGCCGGCGGGGGATGCACCGGGCGGCGGCGCGCCGGAAGGGGATGCGGGGGAGGGCGACGAGTCGGAGGGCGCCGCGTAACGGGTCCGCAGCTCCTGTACGACACCGAAGGCGGCCGCGGTCAGCGGGACCGCGAGCAGCATGCCGAGGATCCCCGCGACGGACGCCCCGGCGGTGATGGCGAGCATCACCACGGCCGGGTGCATCTGCATGGTCCGGCTCTGGATGACCGGCTGCAGCACATGACCCTCCAGCACCTGCACGGCGACGACGACTCCGACCACCCACAGCGCGATCACGAACCCACGGTCGGCGAGCGCGACCAGGACGGCCACCGTGCCGGAGAGGAAGGCGCCGAGGTAGGGGATGTAGGCGCCGACGAAGACCAGCGCGCCGAGTCCGACCGCGCCGGGCACCCGGAGGATCAGCAGGCCGAGGGTGATGCACACGGCGTCGATGAGCGCGATGAGGGTCGTACCGCGCATGAACCCCTCGACCGCCGCGAAGGCGCGCCGGGCAACGGCCTCCACGGTGTCGGCGGTGCCGCTGGGCGCGACGGCCCGCAGGGTCTCCACGGCCCGGTGGGAGTCGCGCAGGAAGAAGAAGACGAGCAGCAGGGCGAGCACGGCCATCGCGAGGGACTCGCCGACGACGCTGACCCCGCTGATGACGTTGGACGCGGCCGTGGCCCCGAACCTGCTCAGCAGCTTGCGGGAGTTGGCGGCGAGGTCGTCGAGACCGGTGCCGGCGGCCCCGAAGTGCGCCGAGACGCTCTTGGCGGCGTCCCGCAGCGAGGTGATGATCTGGTCGCCGGTGTCGATGAGCGCGGCGACGACGATGTACACGGCACCGCCGACGACGGCCACGACGGCGACACAGGTGAGCCCGGCCGCCACCGACGCCTGCACCCCGGCCCGCACGAGCCGCCGGTGCAGCGGGCCGAGCAGCGCGGTGCCGAGCAGGGCGAGCAGCACCGGGGTGACCGCCGTACGGAACTCCCCGCACAGCCGCACCCCGACCCACCCCACCCCGGCGACGAGGAGCAGCACGGCGCACCAGGCGGCGACACGTCGGACGGGGTCGGGCAGGAGCTGCACGCGTCCAGCGCACCATGGGCCCGGCCGGGCTGTCCTGCGTGGACGGCCCGGCCGGGTGACGGCGGCTCACCCGGCCCCTTGCGGAACGGTCCAGGCCGTCGAACACCGTCCGTACCGGCTCGAGATGCGCACTGTGACGATGTGGGCAAGCCTGAGGGCATTCCCCCAAGACACACGTCTTGCCGGAGGACCCAGGAAGGATCACTCACCATGCGACACATCGCCGCGTTCTTCGCAGCCGCGCTCCTCACGGTTCTTGCAGCCCCCGCCGCTTCCGCCGGGGAGGGAGGGTCTCACGTCTGCGACACCCATACGATCAGCTCGCTCTGCTGGTGACCTGCTTGCGAAGGTGACCTCTTTCTGAAAAGGGGACAGGCCGTCGGATCAGAAGATCCGCGGCCTGTCCCCTTCTCGTACGGACGGACTCCCGGAGGGCGGAGAGGTCACATACCGCCCGCGGACATCCCGTGCACCGCCGGGATCGAGCCCAGGCGGCCCTTCTGGAAGTCCTCGAAGGCCTGCATCAGCTCTTCCTTGGTGTTCATGACGAACGGGCCGTAGTGCGCCATGGGCTCCCGGATGGGCCGCCCACCGAGCAGGACGACCTCCAGGTCCGGGGTGTGGGAGTCCTGCTTCTCGTCCGCCCGGACGGTCAGCGCGGACCCGGCACCGAACACGGCGGTCTGGCCGAGGTGGATCGGCCGGCGCTCCGCGCCGACGCTGCCGCGGCCCGCGAGGACGTAGGCCAGGCCGTTGAAGTCCTCCCGCCAGGGCAGGGTGACCTCGGCGCCCGGGGCGACGGTCGCGTGGATCATCGTGATCGGGGTGTGCGTGACGCCGGGGCCCTCGTGGCCGTCGAGCTCACCGGCGATGACGCGCAGCAGCGCGCCGCCGTCGGGAGTGGTGAGCAACTGGACCTGGCCGCCCCGGATGTCCTGGTACCTCGGAGCCATCATCTTGTCCTTGGCCGGGAGGTTCACCCACAGCTGCAGGCCGTGGAAGAGACCGCCGGACACGACCAGGGACTCCGGCGGCGCCTCGATGTGCAGGAGTCCGGAGCCGGCCGTCATCCACTGGGTGTCGCCGTTGGTGATGGTGCCGCCACCGCCGTGGGAGTCCTGGTGGTCGAAGGTGCCGTCGATGATGTAGGTGACGGTCTCGAAGCCGCGGTGCGGGTGCCAGGGGGTGCCCTTGGGCTCCCCGGGCGCGTACTCCACCTCGCCCATCTGGTCCATCATGATGAACGGGTCGAGGTGGCGGTAGTTGATCCCCGCGAAGGCCCGGCGCACCGGGAAGCCCTCGCCCTCGAACCCGCTCGGAGCGGTCGAGACGGCCAGCACCGGACGCGCCACGGCATCGGCGGGGGCGGTCACACGGGGCAGCGTCAACGGGTTCTCAACGGTCACTGCAGGCATGGTCGGACCTCCTTCTGCGCTCACTTTAGTTGAGCGTTGAACTTTCTGCCACCCCTAACGGAACGGGCCCGGAGGGAATTCCCTCCGGGCCCAGGGGTGTGAGGTGCGCGGGGCTCGGCCGCCGTCCGCGCAGCGATGGCGACTAGCCGTACATCCGGCGCATCGCGAAGTCGACCATCTGCTCGACCGCCTTCGCATCGAAGACCATCCGGTGCTCACCCTCCATGTCCAGGACGAAGCCGTAGCCGGTGGGCAGCAGGTCGATCACCTCGGCGCCGGTGATCACGAAGTACTTGGACTCCTTGCCCGCGTACCGGCGCAGCTCCTTGAGCGAGGTGAACATCGGGATCACCGGCTGCTGGGTGTTGTGCAGGGCGAGGAAGCCGGGGGTGTCGCCGCGCGGGCAGTACACCTTCGACGTGGCGAAGATCTGCTGGAAGTCCTCGGCGGACATCTGCCCGGTGGTGAAGGCCCGCACAGCGTCCGCGAGGGAGGGCGGGGACGGCTCCGGGTAGAGCGGCGGCTGCTGACCGTACCCGCCGACACCGCCCGGCATCTGCTGCTGCGGCGGGGCGTACTGCTGCTGAGCGCCAACGTTCTGGTCGTAGCCGTACATGGGCGCAAGAGTACCGAGGGAGGGGGGAAGAGCGAGTGCCGGACGTATTTGCGTAGCGGGCATGGCCGCGAAGGAGACGGGCGCGGGCGCACCGGAGGGCACGCCGGAGCACATGGAGCTGGTGGAGCGGCTGGACGTTGCCGCGGACCCGGCCCGCGTCAGCGCGCCGACGCCGGTGATCTCGCCGGTCGACGACCCGCTACAGCCCGCCCCGGCTCCACCGCGCGGCCGCGGAAGGGATACGGGGCCCGGCTGATGGAGATACCGGGCGGCCACCCGCCTTTCGCTGAGCAGTCGGACCGGTGGGCCACCCTGCTCACCGGTCCGGTGGAGGACACTTGGAGTAGACCCTTCTCACACTTGTCCCGGCAGGGGTTGCTTCTTATTACCGACGGGTAGCATCATCGGAGCTACTTGTTGGTACGTGAACTAGGTGCGAGGAGTCAGTGCCTCGCCGATCCCTCTACGGAGCCGTCGTCATGGGGCACTACAAGTCGAATCTGCGCGACATCGAGTTCAACCTCTTCGAAGTACTGGGGCGCGACAAGGTGTACGGCACCGGCCCGTTCGAGGAGATGGACGTCGACACCGCCAAGAGCGTCCTGGAGGAGCTGACCCGCCTCTCGGAGAACGAGCTGGCCGAGTCCTTCGCCGACGCCGACCGCAACCCGCCGGTCTTCGACCCGGAGACCAACACCGCGCCGGTCCCGGCGTCCTTCAAGAAGAGCTACCAGGCCTTCATGGACTCCGAGTACTGGCGGCTCGGCCTGCCCGAGGAGATCGGCGGCACCACCTCGCCGCGCTCCCTGATCTGGGCCTACGCCGAGCTGATCCTGGGCGCCAACCCGGCCGTGTGGATGTACTCCTCGGGTCCGGCGTTCGCCGGCATCCTCTTCGAGGAGGGCAACGAGGTCCAGAAGCACATCGCCAAGATCGCCGTGGACAAGCAGTGGGGCTCCACGATGGTGCTCACCGAGCCCGACGCGGGCTCCGACGTGGGCGCCGGCCGTACCAAGGCGATCCAGCAGGAGGACGGCTCCTGGCACATCGAGGGCGTGAAGCGCTTCATCACCTCCGGTGAGCACGACATGTCCGAGAACATCCTCCACTACGTGCTCGCCCGTCCCGAGGGCGCCGGCCCCGGCACCAAGGGCCTGTCCCTCTTCCTCGTCCCGAAGTACGAGTTCGACTTCGAGACCGGCGAGCTGGGCGAGCGCAACGGCGTCTACGCCACCAACGTCGAGCACAAGATGGGCCTGAAGGCCTCCAACACCTGCGAGATGACCTTCGGCGACCAGCACCCCGCCAAGGGCTGGCTCATCGGCGACAAGCACGACGGCATCCGCCAGATGTTCCGCATCATCGAGTTCGCCCGCATGATGGTCGGCACGAAGGCGATCTCCACGCTGTCCACCGGCTACCTGAACGCGCTGGAGTACGCCAAGGAGCGCGTCCAGGGTCCCGACCTCGCGCAGTTCATGGACAAGTCCGCGCCCAAGGTCACCATCACCCACCACCCGGACGTGCGCCGCTCGCTGATCACGCAGAAGGCGTACGCGGAGGGCATGCGCGCCCTGGTGCTGTACACCGCCTCCGTCCAGGACGCGATCCAGGTCAAGGAGGCGGCCGGCGAGGACGCCTCCGCCGAGCACGCGCTGAACGACCTGCTGCTGCCGATCGTCAAGGGCTACGGCTCCGAGAAGGGCTACGAGCAGCTCGCCCAGTCGCTGCAGACCTTCGGCGGCTCCGGCTTCCTGCAGGAGTACCCGATCGAGCAGTACATCCGGGACTCCAAGATCGACACCCTGTACGAGGGCACCACCGCGATCCAGGGCCAGGACTTCTTCTTCCGGAAGATCGTCCGCAACCAGGGCGCCGCGCTGAACTCCCTCGCCGAGGACATCAAGAAGTTCCTGGCGCTCGGCACCGGCGGCGAGGAACTGGCCGGCGCCCGCGAGCACCTGGCCAAGGCCGCCGTGGAACTGGAGGCGATCGTCGGCCTGATGCTGACCGACCTCGCCGCCACCGAGCAGGACACCAAGAACATCTACAAGGTGGGTCTGAACACCACCCGCCTGCTCATGGCCTCCGGTGACGTCGTCGTCGGCTACCTGCTGCTGAAGGGCGCCGCGATCGCCGCCGAGAAGCTGGCCACGGCCTCCGCCAAGGACCAGGCGTTCTACACCGGCAAGATCGCCGCGGCGAAGTTCTTCGCCGCCAACGTCCTGCCGGGCGTCACCCTCGCCCGCAAGGTCGCCTCCGGTGTCGAGCTGGACCTGATGGAGCTGGACGAGGCCGCGTTCTAGGACCAGGCCGCGTTGTGAAAGGTACCCGCGGGTTCCTGCGGATTCCCTGTGCGGGCCCGCTCCCTTTCCGGGAGCGGGCCCGCACACGTCGTTAAGGTGAACCCATGAGCGCACCAGCCCGCTTCGACCGCGGCCACACCGACGACCTCATGTCCTTCCTGGCGGCGACCCCGTCGCCGTACCACGCCGTGGCGAACACCGCCGAGCGGCTGGAGAAGGCCGGCTTCAGGCAGGTCGCCGAGACGGACGCCTGGGACTCCTCGAGCGGCGGCAAGTACGTACTGCGCGGCGGCGCGATCGTCGCCTGGTACGTCCCCGAGGGTGCCGAGGCGCACACGCCGTTCCACATCGTCGGCGCGCACACCGACTCCCCGAACCTGAGGATCAAGCCGCGGCCGGACAGCGGGGCGCACGGCTGGCGCCAGGTCGCCGTCGAGATCTACGGCGGTCCGCTGATGAACTCCTGGCTGGACCGCGACCTGGGCCTGGCCGGCCGGCTGAGCCTGCGGGACGGCTCCTCGGTCCTGGTCAACGTGGACCGGCCACTGCTGCGTGTGCCCCAGCTCGCCATCCACCTGGACCGTTCGGTCAGCACCGAGGGGCTCAAGCTCGACAAGCAGCGTCATCTGCAGCCGGTCTGGGGCCTCGGCGACGATGTGCGCGACGGCGATCTGATCGCCTTCCTGGAGCAGGAGGCGGGGCTCGCGGCCGGCTCGGTCGCCGGCTGGGACCTGATGACGCACCCGGTGGAGGCCCCCGCCTACCTCGGCCGCGACCGGGACCTGGTCGCCGGTCCGCGCATGGACAACCTGCTGTCGGTGCACGCGGGCGCCGCCGCCCTGGCCGCCGTCGCTACCTCCGGCGCCGCGCTCACCCGCATCCCCGTGCTCGCCGCCTTCGACCACGAGGAGAACGGCTCCCAGTCGGACACCGGCGCGGACGGCCCGCTGCTCGGATCGGTGCTGGAACGCTCGATCTTCGCGCGCGGCGGCTCGTACGAGGACCGGGCCCGGGCCTTCGCCGGCACGGTCTGCCTGTCCTCCGACACGGGCCACGCCGTCCACCCCAACTACGCCGAGCGGCACGACCCGACGCACCACCCCCGGGTCAACGGCGGCCCGATCCTCAAGGTCAACGTCAACAACCGCTATGCCACGGACGGTTCGGGCCGCGCGGTGTTCGCCGCCGCCTGCGAGAAGGCCGACGTGCCCTTCCAGTCGTTCGTCTCCAACAACTCCATGCCGTGCGGCACCACCATCGGCCCGATCACCGCGGCCCGGCACGGCATTCGGACCGTGGACATCGGCGTGGCGATCCTCTCGATGCACAGCGTGCGTGAACTGTGCGGCGCCGACGACCCGTTCCTGCTGGCGAACGCCCTGACGGCCTTCCTGGAGGGCTAGCCGGCACTGCCCCGGGTACCCGGACGGCACCGGAGATTCCGGAACCGAAAGGGGAGGCGACTTCTCATGGGGCTCGGAGGATGCATCATCCTCATCGCCGTGGGGGCCATCCTCACGTTCGCGACCGACTGGCACATGCGCGGCGTCAACCTCGATGTCGTCGGCGTGATCCTGATGGCCGTGGGCCTGATCGGCGTCGCCACGTTCAGCGGTATCGCGCGACGCCGGCGCGTCGTGATGCCGCCGACACCGGTGGTGGAGGAGGAACCACACCATCACCACCACCGCGTCGACGGCTACAACGACGGCTACGGCGTCTGACGCGCCGCCCGCCTACTGGTCGTCCATGCCCGCGAGGACGAGCGGCAGGCGGTCCGCCGCACCCTCGGTGAGGCGGACCGGGACGCCCCAGTCCTGCTGGTGGACGTGGCAGGCGGGGTACGCGTTGGCGGGGTCGTCGTCACAGGAGGCGGCCATGGCCGAGACATGCAGGACGCCCTCCGCCACGGCCGGGTTCAGTTCCAGCTCGCGGCTCAGGTCCGTGTCCGCGCCCTCGCCCTTGAGCAGCAGCTCGGGCGGGGTCGAGGAGACCAGCAGACGGGTCGAGGGGCCGATGGGGGTGCCCCCGCGCGAGTCTGTTCGAGCGTGGGGGAGGGTGTCCAGCTTCTGGCCCGCAGGGGCCTGGAAGATGACGTCCAGTCTGAGGCGGCCGGGGGCGACCTCGGTCGCCGCGCGCCGGGTGCGGTGGGCGACCGACTCCACCCGCACCGCCTCCTCGGGCAGCCGCAGCCGGGTCAGCCGGTGCCGGGCCGACTCCACGACCACGATGTCCTCGCCGACGAGCACGGCGTCGCTGGGCTCACGCAGGTCGGTGGCGAGCGTGCTGACCTCGCCGGTGGCCGGGTCGTAGCGCCGCAGGGCGTGGTTGTAGGTGTCGGCGACCGCCACCGAGCCGTCGGGGAGGGCGGTGACGCCCAACGGGTGCTGGAACAGGGCCTGTCCGGCGGCGCCGTCGCGGTGGCCGAAGTCGAACAGGCCGGTGCCGACAGCGGTGTGGACGTGCCCGTCGAGGTCCACCCAGCGCAGGGCGCTCGTCTCGGAGTCGGCGAGCCACAGCCGGTCGGCGGTCGCCGCGAGACCGGAGGGCTGGGCGAACCAGGCCTCGGCGCCGGGGCCGTCGACCAGGCCCTCGTTGGTGGTGCCCGCCGCCGCGGCGACCGTGCCCGCCGCGGGGTCGTACGTCCACAGCTGGTGGACGCCCGCCATCGCGATCCACACCTTGCCGCCGAAGACCGCCACGTCCCAGGGCGAGGAGAGGTCCACCTCGCGGGCCGGGCCGGACGTGGCGGACCCCTGCCACCACTGCCTGCCGGTGCCGGCCAGGGTGGTCACCGCGCCCGTGGCGAGGTCGAGGCGGCGCAGGGCGTGGTTGACGGTGTCGGCGACGACCACCGAGCCGTCCGCCAGCAGCGCCACGCCCTGCGGCTCGTTGAAGGAGGCCTGCTCGGGGCCGCCGTCGGCGAACCCGCGCGTGCCGGAGCCGATACGCCGTACGACGGTCTCGGCGTCCTCGGCCAGCTCCACCAGCTGGTGCCGGGTGGTGTCGCTGACCAGGAAGTTCCCGGACGGGAGCAGCAGCGCCCTGCCCGGGAAGCGCAGGGTCGTCGGCTCGGGCTCCGGCGCCACGTACGGACCGTCGCCGCGGCGCAGGGTGCCCTTCGCCTCGTGCTCCGCCTCCAGCTCCTCGACCAGCCCCTCGATGGCGTGCACGTGGCCCTCGCCGGCGTGCTGGGCGACGACGTACCCCTCCGGGTCGATCACGACCAGGGTCGGCCAGGCCCGCACCGCGTACTGCTTCCAGGTGGCGAGCTCCGGGTCGTCCAGCACCGGGTGCTCGACGCCGTAGCGCTCCACGGCGTCGACGACCGCCCGGTGCTCGGCCTCGTGCACGAACTTCGGCGAATGCACGCCGATGACCACGACCGTGTCCCGGTGCTTCTCCTCCAGGTCGCGCAGCTCGTCCAGGACATGCAGGCAGTTGATGCAGCAGAAGGTCCAGAAGTCCAGGACGACGATGCGTCCGCGCAGGTCGGCGAGGGTGTACTGCTGATCGCCCGTGTTCAGCCAGCCGCCCTTGCCGATCAGCTCGGGGGCGCGGACGCGGACGCGGCGGGATGCGGAGTCGGTCATGGCTCCAAGAGTGCCACCCGACTCCGACAGCCGTTCGGGTGCCTGTGGACAACCGGCCGGACCCGCTCGGGCGCCTGTGGAAAAGTCGCGCCCAGCCGCGCGGTCGCGCAGTGGCGCAGTGGCTCTCAGTCCTGGTGGATCACATCCGTGCCGGGGCCGCCGGAGAGCGTGTCCCGGCCGGGACCGCCGTACAACTTGTCATTGCCGCTGTTGCCGTACAGCTTGTCGTTCCCGCTGTTGCCGTACAGGACGTCGTTGCCGGTGCCGCCGTTCAGGGTGTCGTCGCCGGTTCCGCCGGTGATCGTGTCCCTGCCGTCGTCCCCGGACAGGTACTGGCTTCCGGAGCCGCCGTGCAGCACGTCGTCGCCCTTGCCGCCCTGGACGATGTTGTCGCCGCCGCTCGCGTTGATCGTGTCGTTGCCGTCACCGCCCCAGGCCAGGCCCTCCGCGCCGACGGTGAGGGTGTCGTCGCCGGCGTCGCCGGAGACGTAGGCGCCGTCGAGGCGGCCGGAGTCGGTCGCCCTGTCGTCGCCCGCGCCCAGCGATATCTGGGCGTAGGAGTAGACCTGGTCGGTGGCGTTGTCGTAGGCGAGCGTGTCGTCGCGGTCTCCGAGGTTCATGATCAGGGCGGCGTACGGGTCCTGGCTGTCCACCAGGGTCACCGTGCAGGAGACCTTCGTGCGGTCCTTGCGGTCGGGGTGGGCGCAGTCGTGGCCCGCCCTGATGGGGACGACGTCGTCGATCACATAGGTGATGCCGGTGCGGTCCGCGGTGAGCGACGCGGTGACGGTGGCCTTGTTGGTCTGGCCGGGGGCGGCCTGGTAGGTGAGCTGCCAGTCGTACTGGTTGACCGCGGCGGTGGCCGAGGCGGTGGCGGCGCCGGCGGTACCGGCCACGGCGAGGGGTGCGGCCAGGGCGGTGCCGAGGGCCAGAACGGCGAGCGCGGTGCGCGAGGGCATGAGGTGCCTCCGAGGGAACGGGCGGATGGGCGACTTCCGCACCGTTCGACTCGGGGACCCCGCCTCGGGTTGGTCAACTCCCTTGGATGTACGGGGAGTTCATCTGCGCTACACCCGTCGGCCCGGTGGATTCAGGCGCCCGGTCAGGTCAGGGCGTGGCCGGTGGTGACGTCGACGTGGCCGGGAACCTCCTCGTGCCGGTCGCCGACCGTGAGGGTGCCGGTGGGCTCGAAGAGGAGGACTTCGGCGCGGTGGGGCGCGGACGGCTTGTGATGGGTGCCGCGCGGCACGGTGAACACCGAGCCCTTGGTCAGGACGACGGTGCGCTCGCCGGCCGGCTCGCGCAGGCCCAGGTGCACCTCGCCGTCGAGGACCAGGAAGAACTCGTCGGTGTCCTCGTGCACATGCCAGACGTGCTCGTTCTCGAACTTGGCGATCCGGACGTCGTAGTCGTTGACGGTGGCGACGATGCGCGGGCTCCAGCACTCGGTGAAGGAGGCCAGGGCCTTGTCCAGGGAGATCGGTTCGCTGCTCATGCCTTCATCCTCGGGTCGGCCCGCCCGGCGCACGAGTGCTAGGAATCGCATATGCCGCAAGGATCCTCTCAGCCACCGGACCGGGCCGTGCCACCGGACCGGGCCGTGCCGCCGCACCGGGCCGTGCCGCCGCACCGGGTCGTCGTGATCGTGGACGCGGGCACCAACCCCTTCGAGGTCGGCGTCGCCACCGAACTGTTCGGACTGCCCAGGCCCGAACTGGGCGGTCCGGGGCCGCTGTACACGGTGACGCTGTGCGCGCCCACCCCGGGCATCCGGATGAACCACGGCTTCTTCACCCTGGCCGGCGTACCCGGCCTGGAGGCGGTGGAGGAGGCCGACACCCTCGTCGTACCCGGACGCCCCGACAACGTCGTACCGCGCGGCAGCGACGTCCTGGACGCCATCCGGCGCACGCACGCGCGCGGAGCGCGCATCGTCAGCTTCTGCACCGGCAGTTTCGCCCTCGCCGAGGCCGGTCTGCTCGACGGACGCCGGGCCACCACCCACTGGATGTGGGCCGACACCTTCCGGGATCTGCACCCCAAGGTGCTGCTGGAGCCCGACGTCCTCTTCGTGGACGAGGGCGACATCCTCACCGCCGCCGGCAGCGCGGCCGCGCTCGACCTCGGGCTGCACCTGTGGCGCGGCGACCACGGCGCCGAATTCGCCAACGCCGTCTCCCGGCGCCTGGTCTTCGCCGCCCACCGCGACGGCGGCCAGCGGCAGTTCGTGGAGCGCCCCGTGCCCGACGTGCCCGACGAATCACTCGGCCCGCTGCTGGCCTGGGCGCAGGAGCGGCTGGGCGAGCCGCTGACCGTGGCGGACCTCGCCGCCCGCGCGGCCGTCAGCCCCGCCACCCTGCACCGCCGGTTCCGCGCCCAGCTGGGTACGACGCCGCTGGCCTGGCTCACCGGGGAGCGGGTGGCGCTGGCCTGCCGGCTGATCGAACGGGGCGAGGAGCGCCTGGACGTCGTCGCGGCCCGCAGCGGCCTGGGTACGGCGGCCAACCTGCGGGCCCGGCTGCGCCGGGAGACGGGGCTCAGCCCGTCGGCGTACCGGAGGCGGTTCGGGCCGGCGGGTCCCGACGAGCGCGACCGGCGGGCGCTTCGGCCGGCGGGACCGTGATGATCAGGGCGCGGCGGGGAACGGTATGCGCATGAGACTCCTCGTACACGACCGGCTGCTCGGCATCGGCGACGACTACTGGATCGAGGACGAGCACGGCCGGAAGGTCTTCCTCGTCGACGGCAAGGCCATGCGGCTGCGGGACACCTTCCAGCTGAAGGACGCCCACGGGCGCGTGCTGATCGACATCCACCAGAAGATGTTCGCGCTGCGCGACACCATGGTGATCGAGCGGGACGGCGAGGGCCTGGCCACCATCAGGCGCAAACGGTTGTCCCTGCTGCGCCACCACTACCGGGTGTCCCTGGTCGACGGCACCGTGCTGGACGTCAGCGGCAGGATCCTCGACCACGAGTTCGCCATCGAGTACGACGGCGAACTCCTGGCCGTGATCTCCCGCCGCTTCCTGTCCCTCCGGGACACCTACGGTGTCGACATCGTGCGCGAGGACGCGGACCCGGCCCTGCTGATCGCGGTGGCGGTGTGCGTGATCCACCTGGCGCAGAAGGAGCGGGAGGAGGACTGACGGGGGCCGGAGGCTCGACGGCCCGCTAGCGGCGGGGCGGCTCCAGGCCCAGGACGCGGTCCTTCAGCGCCGGGAACTGCTCGCGGGTGGCCGCCACCTTCGCGGGGTCGAAGTCGACGGTGAGGACCTCCTCGTCCGGGCCCGCCTCGGCGAGCACCTCGCCCCACGGATCGACCACGATCGAGTGACCCGCCTGCGGAACTCCGGCATGGGTCCCGGCCGTTCCACACGCGAGCACGAACGCCTGGTTCTCCACCGCCCGCGCCTGAGCCAGCAGCGTCCAGTGCGCGCGTCGCCGCTCGGGCCAGCCCGCCGGGATCACCAGGGTCTCGGCCCCGGCGTCGACCAGTGACCGGAACAGTTCGGGGAAACGGAGGTCGTAGCAGGTGGCCAAGCCGAGCGTGGTCCCGGGCAGCCGGACCGTCACCGGGTCCCGCCCGGCGCCCATCAGTACGGCCTCGCCCTTGTCGAAGCCGAAGCGATGGATCTTGCGGTAGGCGGCGGCAAGCTCACCGGAGGGGGAGAAGACGAGAGAGGTGTTGTAGAGCGTTCCCTCGCCCGCGGCGGAGCCGCTGTCGGACGCAGCCCGCTCCGGAACGGACCCCGCGTGCAGCCAGACGCCCGCGTCGCTCGCGGCCTTGGCCATCGTCTCGTACGTCGGCCCTTCGAGCGGCTCGGCCTCGCGGCCGAACTCCTCGTAGGCGAAGGCGCCGGTGGTCCACAGCTCCGGCAGGACCACCAGGTCGGCACCGGCCTGTTCGCGGACCAGCGCGGCCACCCGCTGTCGCCGGGTGTCGACCGATTCGTCCTCGTTCACGGCGATCTGGATCAGCGAGGCGCGCACACTACCACCGTCCTGGCATTCGAGTAGCCCACACAGGCCTACGATCGTCACACGAAAGCACTGCCGGGGTGCCTGCAGGCAGCGTAACTTAGCCTCCCAGACGCCCGCCGCAGTGCAGCCGCCGCCCGCTGGCAAAGCCGCCACAACCCGCCCGTGTACCAACCGCCGAGGGGTCCCGTTCCGTGAGTCTGCATCCCACCCTCCAGCCCTACGCCGACGCCTGGACACACTCCATCGAAGCGATATCCGAGATGGTCCAGTCGCTCGCGGAGGGCGAGTGGAACCGGCGGACCCCCTGCCCGGGCTGGTCGGTCCGGGACATCGTGTCGCACGTCATCGGCATGGACTGCGAGCTGCTCGGCGACCCGCGCCCGATCCACTCCCTGCCCCGTGACCTCTTCCACGTCACCAACGAGCACCAGCGGTACATGGAGATGCAGGTCGACATCCGCCGCCACCACACGGCGCCGGAGATGACGGCCGAGCTGGAGTACACGGTCATCCGCCGCAACCGCCAGCTGCGCAACGAGTCGCGTGACCCCGGCACCACGGTCCGCGGCCCGCTGAGCAAGGACATCACGGTGGAACAGGCCTACCGCGCCCGCGCCTTCGACGTGTGGGTGCACGAGCAGGATCTGCGCACGGCCCTGGGCCGCCCCGGCAACCTGGACTCGCCGGGTGCGCTCGTGGCCCGGGACGTCCTTCTGGAGGCACTCCCCAAGGTCGTCGCGAAGGACGCGGACGCACCGCGCAGTTCAGCCGTCGTCTTCGACGTGCACGGCGCGGTGGAGTTCCTGCGCACCATCCGCGTCGACATCCAGGGCCGAGGATCCCTGGAAACCGCCCCGGCCCTCGGCCCCGCCGCCACCCTCACCCTCGACTGGGAGACCTTCGTGCGCCTCGCCTGCGGCCGCGTGACACCGGAGGCGGCGGCCGACAGGGTGAAGGCCGAGGGCGACCTCGACCTGACGGCGGCGATCCTGCGCAACTTCGCGGTGACGCCGTAGCCGACACGGCGACGGGAAGTCACCGACGGCGAGCGCGAGCAGGTTGTCCAGCCCCTCAACCGACCGGAACCGGGTGGTGCGCGGGATGGCAGTGAACGGCTAAGCCGCCGGCACGTGCACCGTCTCCACCCGGCTGGCGACCAACCGCTCACGCTCACGCCGGGCGGCCCGCCCCCGGAGCCGCAGGATCTGGGACACCCCGAGCGCCTGCAGCACGAACACGGCGCTGAACGCCACGGCGTAGTCGTCCCCGGTCGCGTCCAGCAGCACCCCGACCGCGAACAACGTCGTCATCGAGGCGACGAACCCACCCATGTTGGTGATGCCCGACGCGGTCCCCTGTCGCTCGGGCGGGTTGGCGGGCCGCGCGAAGTCGAACCCGAGCATCGAGGCCGGCCCGCACGCACCCAGCACCGTGCACAACACCACCAGCAGCCACATCGGCGCATGCGCACCGGGATACGCCAGCGTCGAAGCCCACAGCAGCGCCGTCGCCCCGACCGTGCCCAGTGCCAGCGGCAGCCGCGCCGCGTGGTGCCGGGCGACGATCTGGCCGTAGACCAGCCCGATCACCATGTTGGACAAAACGACCAGGGTGAGCAGTTCACCGGCCGTGGCCCGGCTGAGCCCCTGCGCCTGCACCAGGAACGGCAGGCCCCACAGCAGCAGGAACACCATCGCAGGGAACTGGGTGGTGAAGTGCACCCACAGCCCGAGGCGCGTGCCGGGCTCCCGCCAGGACGCCGCGATCTGCCGGCGGACGTAGGCCGCGCCCTGGTGCGGCGCCGGCTCGGGTTCGTGCCCCTCGGGGTGGTCCTTCAGGAACAGCAGCGTCAGCACGAGGACGACGACGCCCGCGAACGCGCTGCCGGCGAACGCCGGGGTCCAGCCGATGCCGTGCAGCAGCCGGGCGAGGACCAGGGTGGAGACCAGGTTGCCCGCCATGCCGACCAGCCCAGCGAGCTGCGCGACCAGCGGCCCGCGCCGGGCCGGGAACCAGCGGGTGCCGAGCCGCAGCACGCTGATGAAGGTCATCGCGTCACCGCAGCCCAGCAGGGCGCGGGAGGCGAGAGCGGTGCCGTAGGACGGGGAGAAGGCGAAGCCCAGCTGCCCGGCCGTGAACAGCACGGCACCGATGCTCAGCACCCTCTTGGTGCCGAGCCGGTCGACCAGCAGGCCGACGGGTATCTGCATGCCGGCGTAGACCAGCAGCTGGAGGATGGAGAACGTCGACAGGGCGGAGGCGTTCACATGGAAGCGGTCCGCCGCGTCCAGTCCCGCCACGCCGAGTGACGTACGGAAGATGACGGCGACGAAGTAGACGGCGACGCCTATGGACCACACGGTGACGGCGCGTCGGCCGCCCGGCGGATCACCCGGAAGGGTGACGTTCCGCGTCGGAGCGCTCATCGGGCCTCACCTCGGGCGAGGTGCTCGAACCAGCTCACATGCCGGTGCACGGCCCCGACGGCCGCCTCCGCGTCCCCGGCGCGCAGCGCGTTCAGGATCTCCTCGTGCTCGGTGAGCGTCTTGGCGATCCGGTCGGGGTGGGAGTGCATGACGGCGACGCCCATCCGCAGCTGCCGGTCGCGCAGCTGGTCGTAGAGCCGGGACAGGATCTCGTTGCCGCCGCTGCGCACGATCTCGGCGTGGAAGCTGCGGTCGGTCACCGCGGCCGCGGCCAGGTCACCGGCGGCCGCCTGCGCCTTCTGCAGCTCCAACAGCTCGGTCAGCCGCTGCAGCAGGGCGGGCGGGGCGGGTACGGCCTTGCGGGCGGCGTGCTCCTCGACCAGCTGGCGGGTCTCCACCACGTCCGCGATCTCCTGCGCGGAGACCGGCAGGACCATCGCGCCCTTCTTCGGGTAGAGCCGGATCAGGCCCTCGGCCTCCAGTCGCAGCAGCGCCTCCCGCACGGGCGTGCGGGAGACCCCGACGGCCTCGGCCAGCTCGCCCTCGGTGAGCAGGGTGCCGCCCTCGTAGCGGCGGTCGAGGACGCCCTGCTTGACATGGGCGTACACGCGGTCGGCGGCGGGCGGTGGCTTGGGGTCGCGGTGGGTGGGCTGCCGTACGGCCGTCTTCATGTCCACAGGATAGATACAACACGTACGCATGGGCGGCGACGTCCAGCATCCGGACGTGACGGAATTCGCGCGCGGCGACCGCACAACTTTCTGTGCTACTTACGTGTCTCACACGTGCGGCCCGCTGCTCCCGCCACCCCAACTGGGCCGTATTCAGGGGCATTTACGAAAATCGGGGTACATCACTTTGATTACCGGCATTAAGGGCACGCCCAGCACGCGCATCCGCAGGGCCGCCGCCGTCGCCGTCACCTCCGGCGCGCTGCTTGCGACCGGTGCCCTCACCGCGGCGCCCGCTCAGGCCGTCACCACGCCCTCGATCATCGCCAAGGGCGGCTATGTGATGAACAACGCGAGCGGTACGACGCTGTACAACAAGGCGGCGGACTACAAGCGCTCCACCGGCTCCACCACCAAGATCATGACCGCCAAGGTCGTGCTCGCGCAGTCGAACCTCAACCTCGACAAGACGGTGATCATCCAGAAGGCGTACAGCGACTACGTCGTCAAGAACAACGCCTCCCAGGCGCACCTGATCGTCGGCGACAAGGTCACCGTCCGCCAGCTGCTGTACGGGCTGATGCTGCCGTCCGGCTGCGACGCCGCCTACGCGCTCGCCGACACCTACGGCTCCGGTTCCACCCGCGACGCCCGCGTGAGCAACTTCATCAGCAAGATGAACACCGCCGCCAAGAACCTTGGTCTGAAGAACACCCACTTCGACTCCTTCGACGGCATCGGCAACGGCAACAACTACTCGACGCCGCGCGACCTGACGAAGATCGCCAGCAGTGCGATGAAGAACTCGACGTTCCGCACGGTCGTCAAGACGAAGTCGTACACCGCGAAGACCGTCACCAAGACGGGCAGCATCCGCACGATGGTCCCGTGGACCAACACCAACGGGCTCCTCAGCAGCTACAGCGGCACGATCGGCGTGAAGACGGGCTCCGGCCCGGAGGCCGGCTACTGCCTGGTCTTCGCCGCCACGCGCAACGGCAAGACCGTCATCGGCACCGTCCTCGCCTCCACCTCCATCCCGAACCGGGAGGCGGACGCGAAGAAGCTCCTCAACTACGGCTTCGCCAGGCTCGGCTGACGTCCCACCGGACACCCACGGGCCCGTCGCGCACCAGCGGCGGGCCCGTTGTGCTGCCCGGACCCGGCACGATGAAGCTGATGGTGCTAGTGTCATTGGCACCATGCTGCTGCGTCTGGACAAGACCGACACCCGCCCCCTGCACGAGCAGGTCGCGGCGGCGATCCGGCGGGCCATCGCCGAGGGCGAGTGCCGCGCGGGCGACCGGCTGCCCTCCGCCCGCGATCTCTCCACGGCCCTGGACATCAACGTCAACACCGTCCTGCGCGGCCTGCGCGAACTGCGGGACGAGGGCCTGCTGGAGTTCCGCCGCGGCCGCGGGATCACCGTCGCCGAAGGTGCGGCCCGGCGCTCCGGACTGGAAATCAGGGTGCGTGAGCTGGTCGCGGAGGCATCCCGGCTCGGCTACAGCCGCACCGACCTCATCGAGATGATCCGGGGGACGACGACATGAGCAACGGGGACGAGCCGGACGGGAACGACCGACGCCGGCACGGGGGCGACCCGGTAGGCGTACGCAGTCGCACCGCGCGCTGGGGGCTCGTGGGCTGCACGGTGGCCGTCGCGGCGCTGCTGGCGGGTCTGCCCTGGGCCGCGCGCGGCCGGCTGCCCGACCGGCTGGCGACCCACTGGAGCGGGGGCGCCGCCCCGGACGGCTCCATGCCGCTGTGGGAGACATCCCTGGTGCCGGCCGGCCTCTGGCTGCTGATCGCCCTCGCGCTGAGCGTGCGCTGGCGCCGATCCTGGCCGACCGCACGCCCCTGGCGGGCGATCGCGCTGGCGCCCACCGCGGCCGTGCTCGTCGGTGCGCAGGCCGGCGTCGTCCGCGCCAACCTCGACCGCACCGACTGGCACGAGGCCCGCGATCCGGCCCTCGGGGTCGTCCTACCCCTGGCCCTGGCGGCGGTCGCCGGCGTGGTGGCCTGGTGGCTGACCATCCGCACCACCTCCACCACGCCAACCGCCCCGACCCCCGCACTCGATCTGCCCGCGGACGAGCGCCTGGTGTGGTTCTCCCGCACGGCCAACCCCTGGCTACAACTGGTGGCCGCGCTGACCGGCCTGATCGCCGTCGGCGCGCTGGTGACACTGGTCGCCGGCCTGGCGGACCCCGCCGTGCTGGTCCCGCTGTGCGCCGTCTGCGCCGCCGCCTCGCTCGCCGGCGCCCTCTCCTCCTCGGTCCAGGCGAAGGTGTCGGAAGCGGGCCTGGAGGTGTCGTTCGGCCCGCTCGGCTGGCCCGCCCGCCGCTGGTCGCCGACCGCCATCGAGTCCGCCCGCGCCGAGGCCCGGCAGCCGTCCCAGGTCGGCGGCTGGGGCTACCGCCTCAGCGGCCTCGGCACGACGGTGATGCTCCGCGCCGGTGACTGTCTGGTCGTACGGCCCCGGGGCCGCCGTACCGACTTCGCCGTGAGCGTGGACGACGCCGAGCGGGGCGCGGCCCTGCTGAACGCGCTCCGGCGGCGGGCCTGAGCAGGCCATGGGCATCCAGAACCCCCAGGGCGTCCCGGGGGAGTACGACGGCCGGGCGGCACCCTGGGACACGGCCGCCGCACTGGTCCGGTCCGCACAGGACGGGGACGCCCTGGCCATGGATGAACTGCTCACGCTGGTCACCCCGTACGTGACCCGGCTCTGCCGCCCGATCGCCCCGAACGACACGGCCGACGCCGTACAGGAGTCGCTGCTGGCCGTCTTCAAGGGCCTGCGCACACTCCGCGACCCACAGGCCTTCTACGGCTGGGTCCGTACGGCCACGGTCCGCGAGGCGGTCCGGGTCGCCCGCCGCACCTCCGCCGAGGAACCGGCCGACCCCGCCGACCTGGCCCGCCTCGGCGGACTGCGCACGCACGCCGACGGTGAGCTGTCGGCCGACGTGCGGGACGCACTGGCCCGGCTGCCGGTACGGCACCGCGCGGTGCTGGTCCTGCGCGAGCTGGAGGGCCTGGACGAGGCCACCGTCGCCGCCCTGCTCGGCGTACCGCAGGGCACCGTCAAGTCCCGGCTGAGCCGGGCCCGTTCCTCCTTTCGGAAGGCGTGGTCACGATGAGTTCCTCCGATCCGGTGCTGCGGCTGCGCGTGCTGGCCGCGGGGCTGCACGCCGGTCTCTACGCCGAGGAGCATCTGGCGCTGCCCTACGAGAGGGTGTGGGCGGTGGCCGCAGACCTGGAGGCGGAACTGCCCCGTCTCGTGCCGTTCCTCCGCGAGTTCCGCGTGCCGCCCGGCGACGCCGAGCGGAAACGGGCGCTGGCGGTGGGCCGTTCGGGCCTCACGGAGTCCTTCGAGGTACGGCTCTCCCCCGGCTGGTGTCTGATGCAGTCCCGGCTGATCGTCGGCGGCATGGCGGCCGCCCCCGAGGCCGGCGGCACCCGCTTCGCCGTACTCGGTGCGACCCGCCCCGCCGCCCTGCGCCCCGCCCAGTGGCTCTACGGCCGCCTGCTCGGCGAGCGGCGCGGACGGGCGTTCGTCGACCGGGTCGCCGAGCGGGCAGCGCTGCGCTAGACCTCCTCTGCGAAGGGGGCGAACAGTTCGCGGATCGCCTCGGCCACCTCCTCCGGCCGCTCCTGTGGCAGATGGTGCCCGGCCGCCGGCACCAGCCGCACGCGCAGCTCGTCGGCGTACCGCTCCGCGCCCGCCAGCATCGACGGCACGACCACGTTGTCCCGCTCCCCGCCGAGCAGCAGCGTCGGCACGGTCAGCCGCTGCCGCCGCGCGGTGCCCCGTACCAGCGCGGGGATGTCGTGCAGGACGTACTGCCAGAACAGGGACTGGACGGCGGGGGCACTCTGCGCGGTGGCGGCGGCGTACTCGGCGATCTCCGCCTGCGTCCACGCGGCCGCCGGGTCGGCGACCTGGTGGCGCAGCAGGAGGCGGGTGAAGCCGGGCCAGTGCCGCAGCACGGCCCGCCCGAGCACCGGGTACTCGACGAACGCGGTGTACCACAGCCGCCACAGGTTGGGCAGGACCGCGCGGTGCCGGGGCCAGGGATGGGTCATGTTGAGCGCGAGGTAGCCGGTGAACCGCTCCGGCGCCCTCAGGCACAGCCGGAACCCGAGATGCGCTCCCCAGTCGTGCCCGACCAGCCCGACCCGCTCCAGCCCGAGCGTGTCGAGCAGCGCGAGGGCGTCCTCGGCCAGGCTGTCCATGTCGTAGCCGCGCCGCGTGATCGGCGACCAGCCGAAGCCGCGCAGGTCCGGGCAGAGCAGCCGGTATCCGTCGGACAGCTGCCCGGCGACCTTGTGCCAGGCGTACCAGTGCTGCGGGAAGCCGTGCAGCATCAGCAGCGGGGTGCCGGTGCCGCCGTACTCGGCGAGATGCAGCCTGGTGGAGCGCACGTCCAGCATGCGGTGCTCGGCACGCTCGTCCTTCGGCAGCGGACGGTCTGGACGGTCGGTGTGCGGTGCCATGCTGACCCCTCTCGGGCCGGTGCGGTCCCCCGGTCGGGCCCGCGTCGCCGGGTCAGGAGTCGGCGTCAGCGCGAAAGGTTCCCTCCCTTCTGTTCCTTGACGTGGTCCCCCGTGGGGAGCTGGTCGTAGGTCTTGAACGTGTACGAGGCGTCGTAGGACAGCAGGTTGCCTTCGGCCGCCGGCAGGCCGAGGCGACGGTTGAGGGGTCCGGTCAGGGGTCCGCAGTCTTCGGCGGCCGGGGCGGTGAAGGTGTCGTCGTACGCCGAGAACTCGATCACCGGTGGGTCCTGGGAGACCCACTTGGAAGGACCGGAGCGCTTCAGCTGGAAGTCGACCGGCTCGCCCGCGCCGATCGTGCAGCCGTGCGGTACCAGCGGGCCGATGAGCCGGAAGCGCAGGCTGAACTGCCCGGTGTAGAAGTCGGACCGGCCGCCGTACTCCGGCTGTGTCGCCAGTCCCAGGACGGCCGCGCGATCGCCCGCCGGCGTGCCGGTCAGTCCGCCCGGTATGGCGGTGGCGGAGCTGTGCATCGCACCCCACACCTGGCCCTTGCTGCCGTCCGGCATCGGGCCTTCGGCGTGCGTCATGGTGATCGGGGCGAGGTTCACCGTGACCTTGCCGAGGGTCAACCGCGGGGCGGCGGTGTGCACTTCGCATCGCCATCGGGTCGGGTCGACGCCGTCGGGCAGGGGCGGACAGTCACCGAAATCGGCCGCGGTCGCCGCGGCGACGCGTGGCGCGGAGTAGGCCACACCGGGCGCGCACACCGCCGCCGTACCGGCGAGGACGGCGGCGCCCGCGACGGCGGCGACACGCCGGACGGAAAGCGAACTGAGCCCAGGAACAGCGGATTTCGTCATGTCACCAGCGTGCCGCCGTGGCCACTCCCTCACCATCCGTGACGTCCCCGACAGCACCCCGATCCGTCCCTGATACGGCGTCAGGGTCAGTCGTCCGGGACCTGATGCGCCCGATGTCACCGGAATCCGGGAAGCCGCCGAAGCTCGCCGATCTTCAGCGCTTTGCCCACCACCAGATAGACGAGACCGAGTGCGAGCGAACCGGCGACGGTCGTCAGAGCCGTCCCCGCCGTGCCGTGCCCGACCACCCCGGCGCAGCCCCGCGCCGCGGCCCAGCCCGCCACCGCCGCGACGCCTCCGGCGCACAGCAGCTTGGCATAGGTGCCGCGCAGGGCGCCGTCGTCCAGCCGGCCGCCGGTACGACGGGCCAGCAGACGGACGGTGAGGAGGAGTCCGGCGAAGTAGGAGACGGTGTAGGCGCCGGCCATACCGGTGACCGCCCACCGGGCGGGCAGCAGCAGATGGCAGGCGGTGGCGAGCGCGATGTTGACGACCCCGATCCACACGGCCATGAAGAACGGCGTACGGGTGTCCTCGAAGGCGTAGAAGCCACGCAGCAGCAGGTACTGCGCGGAGAACGGGATCAGCCCGAGACCGAAGGCCTGGAGCATGTGCCCGAGGGGCTGGGCCGTGGCGGGGTCGGCGGCGCCGTGGGCGAAGAGGAGGACGGCGATGTCCGGCCCGAGCGCGGTGAAGAGGAAGGCGGCCGGGACGATCACGACACCACTGGCCCGCAGCGCCCGGGACAGGTCGGCGCGCAGATCACCGGTCCGCCCCTCGGCCGCCGCCTTGCTCATCCGGGGCAGCAGAGCGGTGACGAGCGAGACGGTGACGATGGACTGGGGCAGCATCCAGATGGTCTGCGCGTAGCTGTAGGCGGTGTACCCGACGCCCGCCCCGGGAAGCTCCGTGTCGGCGGCGCCGGCGTAGTTGGTGACGACGGTGAGCCCGACCAGGTTGGTCAGCACGAACAGCAGCGTCCACTTGGCCGCGTGGATCCCGGAGCCGAGTCCTGCTCCGCGCCAGTCGAAGCGGGGCCGGAAGCGGAAGCCTGCGGCGCGGGCGAAGGGGATGAGCGCGAGCGCCTGTACGGCGATCCCGAGGGTCGTACCGACACCGAGCCAGTGGACCTGGGTGGCGGTGACGTCGGCGACCGAGTGCGGGACGGTCATCATCCCGAGGTAGACGCCGAACATCGCCACGAGGACGACGTTGTTCAGCACGGGCGTCCACATCATGGCCCCGAACCTCTCGCGGGCGTTGAGCACTTGGCCGTAGATGGCGAAAAGCCCGTAGAAGAAGATCTGCGGAAGCAGGAACCGTGCGAAGACGACGGTCAGCCGGAACGCATCGTGTTCCTTGGGCGTGTCCCGTATGTACAGGCTCGCGATCTCCGGCGCCGCCCACACGGCGACCAGGGTCCCGACGGCCAGCACGCTGACGACGAGGGTCACGAGCCGCTGCTCGTAGGCCCGCCCACCGTCGGCATGCGTGGCCCGGGCCCGCACCAGCTGCGGCACCAGCACGGCGTTCAGCGCGCCGCCGATCAGCAGGGTGTACAGGCTGGTCGGCACGGTGTTGGCGGTGTTGTACGTGGTCGCGAGCAGCCCTGTCCCGAGCGCGGCCCCTTGCAGCACCTGCCGGACCAGCCCGCCGGCCCGCGATACGACGGTACCGGCGGCCATGAGCACCGAGGCCCGCCCGGCCCCCGCCTCCGCCTTGGGTTTCGCATGCCGAGCGGTGGTCTTCTCCCCCGTCACCATGCGGTAAATCTACGGCAGTTGACGATCAGCGGCTGCGAGCGAGGTGACCGGCGAAACGGTCCCGTGCGGCGGGGCTCAGGGTGAGCAGCGGCGTCGCCGTGACGGACCCGGGGGGCGAAACGCGTGCCGGAAGCGCGTCTCGCGAGGGAGGACGAACAGTTCGGCCGGGGTCTCCTCATCGTCCCGGCGCTCGCCGAGCGTTGGGCCGTCGAGGAACTGGCCGTGGGAACGACGGTGTGGGCGGAGTTGGAGTCGGGTGTGACGGAGGGTTCCGTCAGTCCGTGTCCGTCGCGGCGAGAACGGCGAGGCGACGGGGGCTGAGCGCGGCGATGCCATGATCGTAGATCTCGTTTGTGGAACCACTCCGAGTCGGCCTGGAAGCGGTACCAGCTACAGCGCCGCGCCCGGTGTTCGACCGCATGGGCGCCGGCGGAGTGCTCGGCACCGCACAGGCCCCCGACAGCGCTCCACGCGGCCAGCCGGCCGTAGGCTCCATGGACACCCGGGTGGTACGTCCCGCCCATCGACGCGGTCGTGAACAGTGTCGACCAGACGCCTTCCAGGGCGCCCGGCACACTGCTCTGCGGCATCAGCGTCGGCGCCAACTGCTGGGCCGAGGACTCCCACAACGACTCCTACGGCCGGCTCACCTTTCTCCGGGACGGACTGGGCCTGCTGCCAGGGTCGGCCTGCCCGTACTGCGACAGCGAACCGGGCCGCTGTCCCTCCTACCGAGCAGCCGTCGCAACCGGCGCGCTCCCCGCCGGCTGGGCGCTGGAGGACGGTGTCGGCGCCCTTTTCACGGACGGTGCCCTGACAGAAGCGGAGACACATAAGCAGCGAGCAGGCTTGTTCCGGGTGGAACCGAACATGGGCGCAACGGCCGAGGAGCGTGCGTTGCCCTGCCGGCTTCTCGACGGAGCACTGTGATACTGCTCGCGGCTGTCGCATCTCTGATTACCCGGTCAACTGACCAGGGCCGCCCTCATTCTTGCCAGTATCTTTGCGTAGGATTGGCTCGACGCCAGGACTCACATGATGCGGGCCGGGGGGACACAGCATGGGCGGTCAAGGAGCACGTTCAGCGCAAGGCGGCAACGCCGACCTTCGGGTGTCGTCTCAGGACCTGACCAAACTCACGAACGACCTCGACGAGATGCAGGACCACCTCGACAAGCAGGTCCGGCGCATGGACGAGCTCGTCGACCGTATCGAGGCCGGTTGGCGAGGCCCGGCGGCGACTGCGTACCGGGAGTTCCACCGCGCGGCGGCCAAGGACGCCGTACGCATCCGGGAAGTGATGAAGCAGCTGGAGGAGGCCGTGCGGCTGAGCCGCGACGGTTTCAGCTCCGATGACATGCACGTGCTCGAGCAGATGCGGCGGATCCACGTGGACGTCGACAGCGAGGTCGACAAGCTCTCCACGCCGAACACCGGAGCCGACGACACAGCGGCACAGCCGCGCAGCAGCCTGGACCGCTATTGACGGCCGGACCGCAACCTGCTCATTCAGCAACGCCGTTACCGAGGCCAAGGGGGAGTCATGTCGACCGGTGCGGACGGCGACCACATAGCCGTCTCATTCTCCACACTCCACGAACTCGCAGTTGAACTGGAGGACATCCTCAAACAACTCAACAGCAAACTTGACGACCTTTATGACCGCGTCGAACCGGTCGTCCTCTCCTGGAAGGGCGAGACCCGCGAGATCTTCGTGCAGAAGCTCGACGAATGGGACGGATCCGCTCAGGACCTCCAAGCAGCGCAGAAGTGGCTGCACGGGTACGTGACCACCGGTCACGCCAACTACGCCGCCGCTCACAAGGCGGTGCTGCGCGGCTGGGGGGCGGCCTGATGGCAAGCCGTCCGAGTGATGCCCAACGCCAGCAGGAACGAGACCAGCTCAAAACGGCGGCCCCAGACTCCGGCGGCGGATTCGATCTGATGCCGCAGCACCTCTACTACACGTCGGCCGTGGTGCGCGACGGGCAGTTCGATTACGACAAGGGCGCGACGACATTGGTGAACGCGCTCAATCAGTACAGCCAGTCGGCGGGGACCGGATCGGGTCCCGATGCTTTCGCCAAGGCCTATATGAAGATCGCCGGGAAGTTCATCGAGGTCTGGTCAGCCAGCGTGGTGAGCGTCGGCGGCGTCGCGGTCGGCCTGACCATGACTGCCAACAACTACCAGTCCGCGGACTGGGCCGCACGCGGCATGTACGGGCCTCCACCTCGCCACACTCCGCCCGCCGTCATGGAAAAAGCACCTGATTACGGGAAAATCAACGACATCAAATGGTCCGGGACCGGCCAGGACGCCGACTCGTGGGCGATTTCCGGAGCCCTTGGCGAGATCCCGGACTTCCTCGCGGACGTCATCCGTCCAGCCATCGAGTACGGGCTGAATCTGGGCAAGACCCACGAGATCACCCCTGGCGCCGACGAGGGCGACCTCAAAGGTATGGCCACCGCGTGGGAAGAGGCCGGAAAGACCGCACTGAAGGCCGGGGACAATTTCACGTCCGCCATCGAATACATAACGGATCCCCAAGGAAACAACGAGTGGCAAAGCGCGATGAAGTCGTTCTGCCAGTCGATCTGGGGGACCACCGCTTGGGGCCGGAGTCGGAACGCGCAGGGCCAGATAGCCCAGCCGCATCAGGGTGCCCGCAGCTGGAAGACATCGGGAAACGTGGCGCCCTCGCAGCGCCGGCCGATCCTGGAGGTGCTGCAACACACCGCTGACACCCTGCACAAGACCTGTACCGAACTGGCCGAGGCCGCACATACCTGCCGCGAGACCACCACCAATCTGGCCAAGAAGGCGGCCCAAGGCATGGTGGAGGATCTGACAACGGGGCTGGATGCCGTGGAGTTGCTCGAGCTCGCAGGCACTGCAATGTTCGGCAAGCTGGTCTGGACCTTCCGGCAGCACATGGACCGAGCAGCAGCGGACAAAGCGGTGGACATCTATCAGCAGAAGTTCCACGAAGCCGCCACCACGCTGCTCGCCCTGGAATGGGAGCTGGACGAAGCCCTCAGAAGCGCGCCGACCTTCATCGCAGAGGAAGCCAGGGCCGAAGCGTTCGGCGGGCGCTCACTCAACGAATTCAAACAGGAGCACAAGCTCATCAACGGGGAAAACCCGTTCCCCTACAAATACACCCTCGACCTCGCCATGGAGGAGAACCTCTACGGCGGTCACACCATCGACAAACATGTCGGCAAGACGGACGCTCAACTGCTCCAACGTCTGAGGGACCAAGCAAACAGCAGCGGCACGCCCACCATCCCCGCAGCCTCCAGTTTCACGGACCTGCCATCCGCCCAGAAGTACACCCAGTACTGCATCCGGGAGAAAACCGCGGACATCGACTCCTGGCTGGCCACCGGCAGACCGCCCCAACCGCCCAGCGAGATCTTCTCGGTGTCCTCGGTGGGGCCCGCCCCGCACAGGCCGCCGGCCGTCATGCCGGTGACCGGGCGTACGTCCGTGGTGCACAACGGGCAGCCGAGCCCGGTCACAGATGCCTATGGCGTGCAGGTCCGCCTCAAATACGTCGACGGTTTGAATCCCCCCTTCGTCGTCGTCACCTCCATGCCGAAGTGACCGGAAGCATAAGCTGGAGATCCGCTCGTGACGCCCCCGTTGCCCATCGATCATCCGTCTGGACGTGCCAATGACATCGCCTGATGCCTCGGCCTGGGCAGATGCCCTGACCATGTACGAGCGGCGGTACTCGATCGTCGTGGTGGGACCACGCGCGCACGAGGACTGGTCCCTGGATGCCCTCGCGTTGCTGAACAAAGAGGTCTCGGATCCCCGTTCCTGGCGATCGCTGGAGTTCTACTCGGAGAGCGACGAGGAGTGGCGCCCGGACTGGCTGGCGCCCTTCGCGCCTCCAGGGACCGGCTGGTCGTCCAGGCTTCGGCGCATTCCTCGTTCCTCAGCACACCGCTTGTTGGTCGCACTGTCGACGAACTGGTTGGACGTCACCTCAGAACGCGACTTCGACACCGAACGCGCCGGCCTGGAGGCCAAGGCAGCCGTCCTTCTGGCCCGCTTCCCGGAGAAATCGTCCGCCTTCTATGCCAACACCGGGCACCGGTCCGGTGATGCCCCGGACTTCTACCTTCCCATCACGGGATGCGACCCGTTCAGCGTGCACGATCGCGACGTCGGCCTCATGGCGGTGTCCGACGCCGAAGTAGGCATTTTCTGGTCCTTCGATGCCACATGAAAGCGGTCGTCGAAGCAATCGAAATTCCCCTGAGCCATCCGGACGGACTCCATGAACAACACCGGTGACGTGAACGAAAGTACCGTCGTCCCCTCGGAAACGCCGGCCCTGGTGCTCACCCGCAGCGCTACGTATCCCGATCGTGAAACGGCCCAATGGGCCACCCAACAGGTTGTCACCGCCAACGAGCAGCTCATCCATCGCTGGCTCGCCCGGTCCACCCGCCCCCGCCTGACCATCGAGGCCGCCTGGCCGTCACGTTCCGAGCCCGTCGGCCGGGTTCTGTTGCAGGCGATGATGCTGGCCGGCCGTGAGCCGGTCGACGTGCACGCGGCCAGAGTAATTCTCAAACGGGACCCGTCCCGCCCGCACGGCTTCGCCGTCCACGCCACTTTCCCGATCTACCTGTAGACCCGTAGAGGCTGACCACCGTGCCCCTGAGCCCCCTCGAACACGACCGTCGCTACGGCGAACTCGACCAGGTCATGCGCGCCTACCTCGGGCAGTCGGCCGACGACACCCCCGACAAGCCCAGCCCGGCCCTGAACGCTTACCTCCGCCACACCTGGCACAGCCGCCCCTGGGCCCTGGCCATCGCGGAACGGCAACTGCGGGACTACGCCGACAACCCGCCGGGACGGCTCAGGCTGCGCCTCGGCGAGTTCTACGCCATCCCCGACGTCGGCCCGCCCGAGACTGACATCCAGCAGTGGCTGTACTGCCTCGCGGACCACATCAAGCACAGCATCGAGACCGGAGAAGTACCGCCACCGGCATCCCCCGTCACCCACTGGGAATGGCACGCCCGCTTCCCCGAACTCGGCCAGTTCCTCGGCGGCTGGTTCTCCCAGGACATGCCGGACGAGTTCGACGATCACGACGCAGCCGTCGACGACTACCACGCCTCCACCGACCCCCAGCTCGTGGCCCGTCTCATCGGAGAGCTCCATGAGCTGCTCGCCCTGGATCTGGACGAGAGCGACTACGCACTCGCCGTCGCCGAACTGGGCATGGAAGTCGACCCACCTGCGCCGTACTCGCCGAGCGGCTGGCTGGCGCGGGTCGCCGAGCAGCTTGCCGCACCCCCGACCGAAACCGGTCCGTCTACCTGAGGAAGCCCAGGGGCGGCCGACCGTGTCAGTCCGTGTCCGTGACGGCCAGAACGGCGAGGCGCCGGCCGTCCGCTGCAGGAAATCGCCATGGAGCTCCGCATAGCAACAGACCTCTTGGGGCCTCGGAAGACGTCTCGCTGAGCACCATGCAGGATGCCACCACGGACGACGGCATTCGCCTGCCCGTTCTCGTGGAGAAGGGCGAGCTGCGCGAGCCACTCGAATCGATCGCAGCTCGTACGGGCCTCTCGGTGCACCGCGTCAACGAATGCCTGCGGCTGCTGCGGAAGCACGCCTGCATCCGCTTCCGAGGACGGGGCGCCGGTGTACGTGCTGAACCAGCCCTGAACAACCCCCAAGAGCAGAGGGGGGCGGCCGCAAGACGAATTTGCGGCCGTCCCCTCAGGCTTTCCCACGCTACCCACCCGGAGCCGTCACGCCCAGGTGATCAGCCTCTTCGGCTCCTCCAGAATCGCCGCCACGTCCGCCAGCACCTTGGAGCCCAGCTCGCCGTCCACCAGGCGGTGGTCGAAGCTCAACGCCAGGGTCGTCACCTGACGCGGCTTGACCTTGCCCTTGTGGACCCACGGCTGGAGCTTGATCGCGCCGACCGCGAGGATCGCCGACTCGCCGGGGTTGAGGATCGGCGTGCCGGTGTCGACGCCGAAGACGCCGACGTTGGTGATCGTCACCGTGCCGCCCTGCATGGCCGCCGGGGACGTCTTGCCCTCGCGGGCCGTGGAGACCAGGTCGCCCAGCGCGGCGGCCAGCTGCGGGAGCGTCTTGTCGTGCGCGTCCTTGATGTTGGGCACGATCAGGCCGCGCGGGGTGGCCGCCGCGATGCCCAGGTTGACGTAGTGCTTCTGCACGATCTCCTGGTTGGCCTCGTCCCAGGACGCGTTGATCTCCGGGTTGCGCTTGATGGCGACCAGCAGGGCCTTGGCGATCAGCAGCAGCGGGTTGACCCGCAGGCCCTGCATCTCCTTGTCCTGCTTCAGCTCCTCGACCAGCTTCATCGTGCGGGTCACGTCGACCGTCACGAACTCCGTGACGTGCGGCGCGGTGAACGCCGAGCCGACCATCGCCGCCGCCGTGGCCTTGCGGACGCCCTTGACCGGGATGCGGGTTTCGCGCATGCCGTCGTAGGACGCGACCGGTGCCGGGGTCACCGCAGCCGCGGCGGCCGGGGCCGGCGCCGGCTCCGCGGGCTTCGGCGTGGCCGCCGCGTGAACGTCGTCGCGGGTGATGATGCCGTCCGGGCCGGACGGGGTGATCGTGGCGAGGTCGACGCCGAGGTCCTTGGCCAGCTTGCGCACCGGCGGCTTGGCCAGCGGGCGGGGCTTCTCGGCGACCGTGCCGTGGCCGTGGCCGTTCAGCTCGGTCTGGATCGCCTGGGCCGGTGCCGGGACCGTGACCTCGGGGCCCTTGCGGGGGCGGCGCTTGGTGGAGGACGTCGACACGCCGTAGCCGACCAGGACCGGCTGGCGGCCCTGCGGCTTGGCCTCCGGCTCGGGCTCGGGCTCCGCAACAGCTGCCTGCGGCTGCTCGGCCGGAGCCTCGGCGGGTGCCGCGCCGGCCACCTCCACCGCGATGATGGACATGCCCACGTCGACCGTGGTGCCCTCGGGGAAACGGAGTTCGCGGACCACGCCGTCGTAGGGGATGGGCAGTTCGACGGCCGCCTTGGCGGTCTCGACCTCGCACACCACCTGGCCGTCGGTGACCGTGTCACCCGGCTGGACGTACCACTTGAGGATCTCGGCCTCGGTGAGTCCCTCGCCGACGTCCGGCATCTTGAACTCGCGCACGGACGCTTCCGTCATCGTCGTCACGACCCTCTCCTCAGTACGCCAGCGAGCGGTCGACGGCGTCGAGCACGCGGTCCAGGTCCGGCAGGTACTCCTCCTCCAGGCGGGCCGGCGGGTAGGGGGCGTGGTATCCGCCCACCCGCAGGACCGGTGCCTCCAGGTGGTAGAAGCAGCGCTCGGTGATCCGGGCGGCGATCTCCCCGCCGGAGCCGAAGAACACCGGTGCCTCGTGGACCACGACCAGGCGGCGGGTCTTCTCCACCGAGGCCTGGATGGCGTCGAAGTCCAGCGGCGACACCGAGCGCAGGTCCAGGACCTCCAGGGACTTGCCCTCCTCGGCCGCGGCGGCCGCGACCTCCTGGCACAGCTTCACCATCGGGCCGTACGCCGCCAGGGTCAGGTCGGTGCCCTCGCGGACGACCTGGGCCTTGTGCAGCGGGGCGGGGATCGCCTCGACGTCCACCTCGGCCTTGTCCCAGTAGCGCCGCTTCGGCTCGAAGTAGATCACCGGGTCGTCGCTCTGGATGGCCTGCTGCATCATCCAGTACGCGTCCGACGCGTTCGACGGAGACACGATCTTCAGGCCCGCCACGTGGGCGAACAGCGCCTCGGGGGACTCCGAGTGGTGCTCGACCGCGCCGATGCCGCCGCCGTAGGGGATGCGGACGACGACCGGCATCTTGACCTTGCCCAGCGAGCGCGCGTGCATCTTCGCGAGCTGGGTGACGATCTGGTCGTAGGCCGGGAAGACGAAACCGTCGAACTGGATCTCCACCACCGGGCGGTAGCCGCGCAGCGCCAGACCGATCGCGGTGCCGACGATGCCGGACTCCGCCAGCGGGGTGTCGATGACCCGGCTCTCGCCGAAGTCCTTCTGGAGGCCGTCCGTCACGCGGAACACACCGCCGAGCTTGCCGACGTCCTCACCCATGACGAGGACCTTGGGGTCCTCCTCCAGGGCACGGCGCAGCGATTCGTTGATGGCCTTCGCCATCGCCATCTTCTCGGCCATCTCAGCGACCCCCTTCGCTTGCGTCAGCAAACGACGCCTGGTAGGCGGCGAACTGCGCTCGCTCCTCGTCGACGAGCGCGTGCCCGTCCGCGTACACGTTCTCGAAGATGGCGAAGTGGTCCGGGTCGGGCATGGCGCGGACCGCTTCGCGCACTCGTTTGCCCAACGCCTCGGACTCGGCCTCGAGTTCCGCGAAGAATCCGTCGTCCGTGTGGTTTGAGGCTTCCAGATACCGGCGAAGGCGCAGGATCGGGTCCTTCGCCTCCCAGGCCATCCGCTCCTCGTCGCCCCGGTAGCGGGTGGGGTCGTCGGAGGTGGTGTGGGCGCCCATGCGGTAGGTGTACGCCTCGACCAGGGTCGGGCCCTCGCCGTTGCGGGCCCGCTCCAGGGCCCATTTGGTGACCGCGAGGCAGGCCAGCACGTCGTTGCCGTCCACGCGCACGCCCGGGAAGCCGAAGCCCTGCGCGCGCTGGTAGAGCGGCACCCGGCTCTGCTTCTCGGTCGGCTCGGAGATCGCCCACTGGTTGTTCTGGCAGAAGAACACGACGGGTGCGTTGTAGACCGCGGAGAAGGTGAACGATTCGGCCACGTCACCCTGGCTGCTCGCGCCGTCACCGAAGTAGGCGATGACGGCCGAGTCGGCGCCGTCCTTGGCCACGCCCATCGCGTAGCCGGTGGCGTGCAGCGTCTGGGAGCCGATGACGATCGTGTACAGGTGGAAGTTGTTGCCGTTGGGGTCCCAGCCGCCGTTGTTCACGCCGCGGAACATGCCGAGCAGGTTGGTCGGGTCGACCCCGCGGCACCAGGCGACGCCGTGCTCGCGATAGGTCGGGAAGACGTAGTCGTCGTCGCGCAGCGCCCGGCCGGAGCCGATCTGCGCGGCCTCCTGGCCGAGCAGCGAGGCCCACAGGCCCAGCTCGCCCTGGCGCTGCAGGGCGGTGGCCTCGGCGTCGAAGCGGCGGGTGAGCACCATGTCGCGGTACAGGCCGCGCAGGTCTTCGGGGGTGATGCCGGCGACGTAGGCGTCGTACTCGGCGTTCTTGACCCGCTTGCCCTCGGGCGTCAGCAGCTGTACGAGCTCCGGTTCGGCGCTCTTCGCGGTGGCGCGGGTGGGGCGCTTGGCTCCGGTGGCTCCGGACTTGGTACCGGTCGTGCCGGTCTTGGTGCCGGTGGTGCCGGCCTTGCCTGCGGCGCTGCGTCGCGGCTTGCGCGCGGCACTGCTGTCCACGGTCACGTGTGCTCCTCCGTCGTTCCGGCCCCCGGGGTTGCCGGTAGGCCAGTGCGGCTCACCTGTTTCGACCACCGGGCACGGGGTGGGTGCCACTCGGCCGGGAACAGGCGTGACAGGTGCCCCGGCGAGCGCCCTGCAACCATCACGTTACCCAGTGCTCCACATATCTGTGAAACCCCACCTGACCTGCGATTTTGCTTGGATTTCCAAGTAAATCGAGGAGGTGTGCAAGCGTGCTGGTCACAGCCTTGCGAAAGGCCGGAGCAACCGCACGTTATCCCGCTGACCCGGGTCACGGGAAGAGTTGATTTGTGAGGGCGACAGGCTCACCAACCACAGACGGCGTGCGTTTGCACCGCATCGGGAAGGCGATCAAGAATTCAAGCCTGCTGGCACAAAAGAGCGGGAGCAACGGAAATCTTTGATAAAGCCCGCCGGGTGACCGAAAGCGATCAGCGGCGACCGCCTGTGACAAGCCCCAGCTCACGGCCGTTTTTCGTGCCCTACCATCTGCGGCGTGCCGCGCTCATGTGTACCACCCCTTGTACCCCACGCGCCCCCTCTGGGCGCCCTGCTCCGCCTGTACGCCGCCGGTTCCGCCCTCACCTGTGAGCCGGTCGACCAGGGCCTGCTGAACCGCGGCTACCGGCTGCGCACCACCCGCGGCCGCTATTTCCTCAAACACCATTTCGACCCCGACACCGCCGACCCGGCCGCCATCGAACGCCGGCATCGCGCCACCCAGCGCCTGGCCGACCTCGGCGTCCCCGTCGCCGTACCGCTCGCGCACCGCGAGGGCCGTACGGTCGCCGTCGTCGGCGGCCACGCCTACGCCCTGCACCCCTGGATCGACGGCAGGCACCGGCACGGCGGACAGCTCACGCGCGGGGAGAGCGCACACCTCGGGGCGGTCCTGGGCGCCGTGCACGCCTGCCTGGAGCGCGTGATGCCGCCCAAGGGGCGCACGCGGCCGGCCACGAGCCCTCATCCCGTGGAGAGCGCCGCCCCCTCCGACACCTTCGCCCTCATCGACGACCTGCTCGCCCATGTGCGCCGGCACCGCCCCGCCGACGCCTTCGACGAGCTGGCCCGGCACCGGCTGCTGGAACGCCGGGCGCTCCTGGAGCAGCACGCGGACCGGCGCCCGCCGCGCGGCGGCTCGGTGGGCTGGGTGCACGGCGACTTCCACCCGTTCAACGTGCTCTACAAGGACGACGCCCCGGCGGCCATCGTCGACTGGGACCGGCTGGGTGTGCAGCCCCGCGCCGAGGAGGCCGTACGCGCCGCGGCGATCTTCTTCGTGCGCCCCGCGGGCGCACTGGACCTGCCGAAAGTACGCGCGTACGCGCGCGCGTACCGGCGCGCGGCCGGCGCCGGACCCGCCGAGCTGGCGGCGGCCGTGCACCGGGTGTGGTGGGAGCGGCTGAACGACTTCTGGATGCTGCGCTGGCACTACGAACGCGGTGACACGCGCGCGGACTGCCAGTTCCCGGCCGCGTCGGCGCTCGTGGTGTGGTGGACACGCGAGTACGACGCGGTGCGCGCCGCGTTCAGCGAGTGACGGCGCCCGGGTCACGGCGCCCCCGGCGGGAACCGCTCAGGGGGACGCCGTCAGAGGCGAGGCCGGTGTCCTTCAACCGGTGGGGTCACCCGTGGTCCCGCCGTCCGTCGTGGTGCCGACGTCGGTGCCGCCGTTGGTGACGCCGGTGTTGGTGCCGCCGTTCGTCGTGCCGGTGTTGGTGCCGCCGTCCGTCGTACCGGCGTTCGTGCCGCCGTCCGTCGTACCGGCGTTCGTGCCGCCGTTCGAGGTGTCCGAGGACTGCGACGGGGAGGTCTGCGGGTCCGTGGGCTCGTCGGTCGGCTCCGTGGTCTGCGACTGGGACGTCTGCGGGTCCGACGGGGTGTAGCCGGAACCGCCCGAACCCGAGTCCGAGCCGTTGTCCGTGCTGGTGTCCGTGGGCTGGTCGGTGGTGTCGTCCGACGGGGTCGGGGTGTCCGAGTGGTCCTTCGTCGACTTCGAGTGCGTCGCCGGCGGCTTGGTGTCGGTACCGGTGCCGGTGCCGTTGCCCGTGTGCTTGACCGCGAATGCGACGCCCGCCGCGATCGCGATGACCGCGAGCACGGCGACGATCCACATCTTGCCGCGGCCGCTGCCCTTGTTTCCGTGCCCCTCGAAGCCGCCGTCGTCGCCGCCTCCGTAGCGCTGCGGCAGGATCGGCTGGGGGATCTGCGCGGTCCCGGCGCCGAAGTCGCCCGGGTGCTGCATCGCGGTCGTCCCCGTGAAGCCGCCCGCCGGGGTGTGCCGGCCGTCGTGCGCCTCCACCGGGCCGGTGTGCCAGGTACCGGTGTGCCCGCCCTGCTCGTACAGCATCTGCAGGCCGTACTGGACCAGGCCGCGCATCTCCTCGGCCGTCTGGAACCGGTCGTCCGGGTCCTTGGCGAGCGAGCGCATGACCAGGCCGTCCAGCTCCGGCGGGCAGCCGTCGGAGAACTCCGAGGGCGGGGTCGGGATGTCCTGGACGTGCTGGTAGACCACCGACAGCGGGGTCTCACCGGTGAACGGGGGCCGCAGGGAGAGCAGTTCGTACAGCAGGCAGCCCGTCGCGTACAGGTCGGAACGGTGGTCCACGGCCTTGCCGAGCGCCTGCTCCGGGGAGAGGTACTGCGGCGTGCCCATGACCATGCCGGTCTGCGTCATCGTTGTCGACGCACCGTGCAGGGCACGCGCGATGCCGAAGTCCATCACCTTGACGGCACCGCTGTTCGTGATGATCACGTTGGCGGGCTTGATGTCGCGGTGCACGATGCCGTGCTGATGCGAGTAGGCGAGCGCGTCCAGCACCCCGGAGACGATGATCAGGGCCTGCTCGGGGCCCGGCGCCTCGGCGTTCAGCAGCAGATCGCGGATGGTGCGGCCCTCGACCAGCTCCATCACGATGTACGGCACGGACTGGCCGCCGACGAAGTCCTCGCCGGAGTCGTACACGGCGACGATCGCGTGGTGGTTGAGCCCGGCGACGGACTGCGCCTCGCGCGTGAAGCGGGCCTTGGAGACCGGGTCCTCGGCCAGGTCCGCGCGCAGCAGCTTCACCGCGACGGTACGGCCCAGACGGACGTCCTCGGCCGCGAACACCTCGGCCATGCCGCCCCGGCCGAGCCGGTGCGTCAGCCGGTACCGGCCGTCGCCGACGAGCCCTCCGTTGCCCCACATCTCCGGCGCATCCGACATACCGCCGCCAGTCGCCTCGGGGTCGGACGGGCCCTGGGCGCGCTGCGTCTGGTCCATCAGTCCTCGCCGTCGTTTCTGCCCGCGGTGCGCGCGGTGTTGTTACGGTCTCCGTCGGCCACGCTACAGCCTCGGCGTGAGCCACCGGTTCGGAACCGGAACCGGGACCGGCCGAAGCCTGACCGGCCATGAAACCTGTAGCACGCGCTGTCGTGCAAATTCTGTGTGCCGGTCGTACGCCCCCTGTAACGCTTGCGCGACGCTTCTGGCGCGTACGGTCACGGAACGGGCACCGAGCTTGACGTGTCAGTGCCCTGGGGCAGACTTGGCCGGGAATGACACATTCGATCAAGGCCCGTGCGATGAGCGAAGGCGCCGGACGGCCAATGGGGGACACGGAGAGATGAGCCAGGACGGCGCACACGGCCGGTACGCGGGGCAGTCACTGGCCGGTGGTCGCTACCAGCTGCGGGACCTGCTCGGCGAGGGCGGCATGGCCTCGGTGCACCTTGCGTACGACGCCGTGCTCGACCGCCAGGTCGCGATCAAGACGCTCCACACGGAACTCGGCCGGGAACAGGCGTTCCGCGAGCGCTTTCGCCGCGAGGCCCAGGCCGTGGCCAAGCTCACGCACACCAACATCGTGTCGGTCTTCGACACCGGCGAGGACGATCTCGGTGGTCTGACGACCCCCTACATCGTCATGGAGTACGTCGAGGGCCGCCCGCTGGGCTCGGCCCTCGAGGAGGACATCCGGCAGTACGGCGCCATGCCCGCCGACAAGGCACTGAAGGTCACCGCGGACGTGCTGGCCGCGCTGGAGATCAGCCACGAGATGGGGCTGGTCCACCGCGACATCAAGCCGGGCAACGTGATGGTGACCAGGCGTGGCGTGGTCAAGGTCATGGACTTCGGCATCGCCCGGGCCATGCAGTCCGGTGTGACGTCGATGACACAGACCGGCATGGTCGTCGGCACCCCGCAGTACCTCTCGCCCGAGCAGGCCCTCGGCCGTGGCGTGGACGCCCGTTCCGACCTGTACTCGGTCGGCATCATGCTGTTCCAGCTGGTCACCGGGCGCCTCCCGTTCGACGCGGACTCCCCGCTGGCGATCGCGTACGCGCACGTGCAGGAGGAGCCGGTCGCGCCCTCCTCGATCAACCGTTCGCTGCCGCCCGCGGTGGACGCGCTGGTCGCCCGCGCGCTGAAGAAGAACCCGAACGAGCGTTTCCCGACCGCCGAGGCCATGCGCGACGAGTGCCTGCGCGTCGCCGCGTCCTTCCAGGCGGCCGCGCCGAGCATCGTGCCCGGCGCCGGGCCGACACAGAGCGGCGCGGGCGTCGGCTCCGCGGTGTTCCCGCCGGTCGACCGGACCGCCCAGGCGGCCCCCGGGCCGGTCCAGACGCCGTACCAGCCGGGCCCGTACGGCGCCCCGCAGACGCCTGCCGCGGCCTACGGCTATCCGCAGCAGGCCGGCTACCAGACGCCGCCTCCGATGGGCTACGGGCCGCAGGCCGCGTCGACCCCGCCGCCGTACACGATCTCGCCGCAGACGGCCGCGCAGCCGTCCGCTCCGGGCTCCGGCGGCAAGAGCAACAAACCGGTGATCATCGGCTCGGTCGCGGTGTCGCTCGTCGCGGTCGTCGCCCTGATCGTCGCGCTGACGATGAACAGCGGCGGCGGTGACGACAAGGGCGGCAGCGGCGGCGCCAGCGCCTCGGCGTCCGCCTCCCACCCGGCGGGCTACCGCGGGCCGGACCGGACCCGGGTGATCGACAAGACCAAGTGCACGGACCCGACGGAGTCCTGGGACGATACGAAGAAGATCATGCTGCCCGACTTCCGGTACAAGGACATCAACTCCGTGAAGGCCTGCTTCCAGGCCGCGGGCTGGCAGTACAAGATCACTACGCAGGACGACAACACCTGGGGCAAGGACACCGTCCTGGACCAGTTCCCGGCCGAGGGCACGGACGTCGACAAGAAGGACCCGGGCACGATCGACCTCACGGTCTCGACGGGCAACCCTGCCTGACACCGGCCGTCTGTGAGAGACGGGCAGGAGACAGGGGAGCCCGGCACGGTGTCCGTGCCGGGCTCCATTTATTACGGGTACGCCCGCCTCGCTACAGGTAGGGGCCGCCCGAGCGGCCGGCGGCGCGATGGTCGTCGCCGCCCTCGTGGCCGGTCACGCCCGGCGGGAGCGCGCGGCGCATCTGCTCCAGCTGGGCCCGCGCGGCCATCTGCTGGGCGAACAGCGTCGTCTGGATCCCGTGGAAGAGGCCTTCCAGCCAGCCCACCAACTGCGCCTGCGCGATGCGCAGTTCCGCGTCGCTCGGGGTGGCGTCGTCGTTGAACGGCAGGGAAAGCCGCTCCAGTTCCTCGACCAGCTCCGGCGCGAGTCCGTCCTCCAGCTCCTTCACCGAGCTGGCGTGGATCTCCTTGAGCCGCACCCGGCTCGCCTCGTCCAGAGGGGCCGCGCGCACCTCCTCCAGGAGCTGCTTGATCATGCTGCCGATCCGCATGACCTTGGCCGGCTGTTCCACCTGGTCCGTCAGCGGGGTCTCACGGGACTCGTCGTCCCCGTTGCCGCCGCCGAGCGCCATCCCGTCCTGGCCCACGACGAGGATCTGGGGGTTCTCCGGCGACCGTTCGTTCCTCGGCATCTCCATGCCGCCATTCTCTCGCACGCGTACACCTCATCACCGTGGTGCCCCCTCGTGGGACTGATCCACCGTTTAGACCCGACGGCCCAATCTGAAATGCCCTGATCGCCCTTGAATGTGAGGCTTATTCCTGCCGGTCACCCATCGATCACGACATCCGGCTCCGGGAGGTCACCGACGTGACTCCATGGCTGCGCATCACGCTCCGCTGCATACGGCCGCTGCTCGTCCTCTGCATACGGCCGCTTCTCGTCCTCGCGGTGGCCCTGCCCGTGTGCGGCACCGTCACCGACGACGCCACGACCGCGTACGCCGCCGAACCCGCCCAGAGAGGCTCCCCCGACCCCGACCCACCGGACCGGCCGACGCCCGACGAAGCGAAACGCCCCGCCCCTGGAGACACGGCCCGCACGGCGCCCGGAGACACGGGCCGCACGGCCCGCACCGGCAGCCCGGAACACTCAGCACACGGCGGCCGCGGGCCGACGGACGACGTCGCTCGGGAGCCGTCGGGCGGCATAGGCACCGATCACAGTCCGAGTCACGGTCGCGGTCATGGTGACGGTCATGACGGCCACAGTCACGGTGACGGTCACGGTGACGGTCACGGTTACAGCGGCTTCCCGGCCACCGGACCCTTGCCGATCTCACCGATCTCACCGATCCTCCCCATACCCTCTGATTCCGCCTCCGCCTTGTACCGTCCGACGGCCGTCGAGCCGACCCGTGCGGGCAGCCGGGCCGGCGAGGGGCGGATGCGGCCGGGCCGACCGGACGGCCCCGCGGCCGAGGTCGAGGGCGAAGACGACCCGGTACCCACCCAGGCCCCCCGCACCGGCCGGGCGGAGGAACCGGAGATCACGGACCTCCCGACCACGACACCGACGGCTCCGACCGCCCCCGACGAGGCCGGCCTCAACCACCCCCCGGCCCAGAACGCCGTCCCCCAGGGCACGAACCCCTCCGAGCCGGTCCTGCAGGTACTCCCCCTGGGCAGCGGGCTGATCCTCATAGGCCTGGGCCTGGGCCTGGCCTTCCTGGGCCTCAAACTCCGCAGAGACTGACCGCACGGTCGCGGCGGCACGGGTGGGCGGTCGCTCCCCCGCTCGAGCCAAGCCGAGAGTGGGGAGGCACCCGGCAAGCGCCGGCAAGCGCCCCCACGTCCGGCCCGCACCGACACCGCCGCTCATGCACCACCGGCGCCCCTGAACCCGGCACCCGGCACCCGGCACCCGGCACCCGGCACCCGGCACCCGGCACCCGGCGCAGCCAACCCCGCGGCACCGGGCACCGCGCCGCTCCAGCCCCCCGGCGTTACGACGTGACCAGCAGCACCTTCCCCACGTGCCCGCTGGCCTCCACCACGCGATGCCCCTCGGCCGCCTCCGCCATCGGCACCTCGCGATCCACCACCGGCCGCACATGCCCGCCGGCCAGCAACGGCCACACATGCTCCCGGACAGCCGCCACGATCGCCGCCTTCTCGCTCAGCGGCCGTGCCCGCAACGAGGTCGCACTGATCGCGGCCCGCTTGTTCAGCAGCGTGCCGATGTTCAGCTCCCCCTTCGCGCCGCCCTGCATGCCGATGATCGCGAGCCGCCCGCTGACTGCGAGAGCCTGGACGTTGCGGTCCAGGTACTTCGCGCCCATGTTGTCGAGGATGACGTCGGCCCCCGCGCCCCCGGTGGCCTGCTTGATCTCGGCGACGAAGTCCTGCTCGCGGTAGTTGACGAGGATGTCCGCGCCCAGCTCGGCACACCGCTCCAGCTTCTCCTTCGTACCCGCCGTCACCGCCACCCTGGCCCCGACGGCCTTGGCGAGCTGGATCGCCATGGTGCCGATGCCGCTGGACCCGCCGTGCACGAGCAGCGTCTCACCGGGCCGCAGATGGGCGATCATGAACACGTTGGACCAGACCGTGCAGACGACCTCGGGCAGCGCGGCCGCGCGCTTGAGGTCGACCCCCTCGGGCACGGACAGCAACTGCCCGGCGGGTACGACAACCTTCTCGGCGTACCCGCCACCCGCGAGCAGTGCGCACACCTCGTCGCCAACGGCCCAGCCGGACACTCCGGAGCCGAGCGCGGCGATCCTGCCGGAGCACTCCAGACCGGGGTAGGGGGAGGCGCCGGGCGGCGGGTTGTAGAAGCCCTGCCGCTGCAGGACGTCGGCACGGTTGACGGCGCTGGCCACCACCTCGACCAGCACCTCGCCCTCGCCAGGCACCGGATCGGGGACCTCCGCCCACACCAGCGCCTCGGGACCACCAGGTTCGGGAATCGTGATCGCATGCATGCCCGTGACGCTACTCCCCGCGGATGCCGTCCACGGGTCAGACCCGCTCGCTCGAACACGCCCGCACGATGGTGATCCGCAGGCCCACCTCACCCCGTGCAGTACCGGACGTTCGACGAGGTCCAGCCCGCTGCCCTGGCGTGACGGCCCAGACGTTTCACGTGAAACACACCTCGATTCCAGCGGTCGCCCACGGCAGGTCCAGCAGCTCCGCCTCTTCCCCCTGTCGGGCCCCGCCGGGTGGTACGACGGCCAGCGCATCGGCGGCGGCGATGCCGCGGAGCATGGCCGGACCGTTGTAGTGCAGCGGTACGGCACGGTCGCCGCGCAGCACCACGGGGATCAACCGGGTGTCGTAGGGATGCCCCTGCACCGCCTCGCTGAGCGGCAGCGTGTACGGCTCCGGGGCCGGGTGGGCGGCCAGAGTGCGCAACAGCGGCTCGGCGAGGGTGAGCAGGCCGGACACGGCCGCGAGGGGGTTGCCGGGGAGGCCGACGAGGTGCTGGGCGTCCTTGGTACGGGCCAGCAGCATGGGGTGTCCGGGGCGCACCTTGACGCCGTCGACGAGGAGTTCGGCGTCGATGCGCTTCAGGATGGGGTGCACGTGGTCGACGGGCCCGCCGGCGGTGCCGCCCGTGGTGACGATGAGGTCGGCCTCGGAGCCGGTGACGGCCCGGTGCAGGGCCTTCGCGTCGTCGCCGATCCGGCGCACCTTGACGACCTCGGCGCCGAGCGCGCGCAGCCACGGCGGCAGCATCGGGCCGAGCGCGTCCCGGATCAGCCCGTCGCGCGGCAGTCCCTCGGCCAGCAGTTCGTCGCCGAGCACGAGGACTTCGGCACGGGGCCGCGGTACGGCGGTGACGGAGTCGTATCCGGCCGCCGCGGCGAGCCCCAGGACGGCGGGGGTGACCCGGGTGCCGACGGGCAGCAACTGGTCGCCGCTGCGGCACTCCTGGCCGCGCGGGCGGATGTCCTGGCCGTGCACGATCTCCCGCGTGGCGTGCAGCCGCCCCTGCGCGTCGGTACGGCCATGCTCGCTGCGCAGGACTGCGGTGGTGTCGGCAGGGATGCGGGCGCCGGTGGCGATACGGACCGCCTCGCCGTCGGTGAGCGGCTCGGGCTGCGCGTGCCCGGCGAGCACGCCCTCGCCGCGCACCTCCCAGGGCCCGGGACCTGCGACCGCCCAGCCGTCCATCGCGGAGGTGTCGAAGGAGGGCAGGTCGGTGAGTGCGTCGAGCGGGGCGGCCAGGACCAGGCCGAGGGCATCGCCGAGCGGCACGGACACGGGGGCGCTGCGGACCCGGGAGCGTGCGGCGCGGGCGGCGATCTCGCGGGCCTGGGCCCATGGGATGGCCCGGTGCCGCTCGCCGTGGGCTTCCGGCGCCGGAGCGGGAACCTGGCCCGCGCGTTCGTCCTTGGCTTCCCTCACGAGGGCCAGGGCCTCCTCGACGTCGAGGTCGTCGCTGTCCTCGGCGGGCGCTCCGGCCCGAGTTCCGGGGGCGGTCATCCGGCGTCCGGGGCGCTCGGGCCCCCGCTGCTCTCTTGCCCGCCCCCGCCGTTTTCTTTCCCGCCCTTGTTCTCTTCCTCCCAGCGCAGCGCGAGCGCGGCCGCCTTGCGGGCGGCCTCGGCGACCGCGTCGGGGCCGCCCTTGCCCTGGGCCGCGGCGTAGCCGACGAGGAAGGTGGTCAGCGGGGCGGCGGGCCGGGCCACGCCGTGCGCGGCGTCACGGGCCAGGTCGAGCAGGACGCCGGTGTCGACGTCCAGGTCGATGCCCAGCTCGTCCTTGACTGCGGAGATCCATTCATCCAACACGTGCCCATGCTCCCTGATGCGTGCCCTGGCGTTGACGAGGTCGTCCCAGGTGTCGCAGTCGAAGGACGCGAGCGGGTCCGGGACACGGGTGAGGCTGAGGGCGCCGGTCAGCCGGCGCAGGGGCAGTCCGGTCAGGCCGTCGGGTCCGGCCGCGAGGGCGGCCAGCTCGCGGCGGAGCGCGGGGGTGCGGTAGGCGGCCACGAGCGGCTGGTCACGGCCGTCGGCGTCGGTGAGCAGCGCGCCGTCGGCTCCGGTGTCGCCGAGGGCGGTCAGCAGGCGCCATAGCGTGGCCGGCCGGAGGAAGGGCAGGTCGGCGGAGAGTACGACGGCGTGCTCGGCGGTGGTGTGCCGCAGGCCGGCTTCCAGCGCGGCGACCGGTCCCGCGCCGGGCGGTTCCTCGCGCGCCCAGAGCACCGGCCGCACGGTGGGCCGCCGGCCGGCCACCACAACGGTCGTCCCGGCGTCCGCGCAGGCCGCGAGCACCCGGTCGAGCAGCGCCCGGCCGCCGACCCGCAGACCGGGCTTGTCGGCCCCGCCGAGCCGCCGGGCGGCGCCGCCGGCCAGCACGACGGCGTCGTACGGCAAGGGCGTCCCGGGAGCGGCGGGGGCGTTGTCGGTCACCCCCCGAGTATGTCCCGAGGGGCCTCACTCGTGTCTTCCGCGGGGGCCCTTCTTCGAGGGCCCCGTATGTGTCAGAGCGTGCGCAGAAGCACCGCCGGCTGTTCCACACAGTCCGCCACGTACCGCAGGAAGCCGCCCGCCGTGCCGCCGTCGCACACCCGGTGGTCGAAGGTGAGCGAGAGCTGTACGACCTGACGCACGGCCAGCTCGCCTTCGTGCACCCATGGTTTGGGGACGATCCGGCCGACGCCGAGCATGGCCGCCTCGGGGTGGTTGATGATCGGCGTGGAGCCGTCGACACCGAAGACGCCGTAGTTGTTCAACGTGAAGGTCCCGCCGGTGAGTTCCCCGGGTGTGAGCGTCCCGGTGCGGGCGGCCTCGGTGAGCCGGACGAACTCAGCGGTCAGCGCCTCGGCGTCGCGCGCGTGGGCGTCGCGGACGACCGGCACGACGAGCCCGCGTTCGGTCTGGGCGGCGAACCCGAGGTGGACCTGGTCGAGCTGGACGACCTCGCGGGCCTCTATGTCGACGTAGGAGTTCAGCTCGGGGAACCGGGCGAGCGCGGCCGTACAGATGCGGGCGAGCAGCGCGAGCAGGGAGATCTTCGGTCCGCCGGCCGCGTTCATCGCCGTACGCGCGCGCATGAGTTCGGTCGCGTCGGCGTCGACCCAGCAGGTGGCGTCCGGGATCTCCCGGCGGCTGCGGGAGAGCTTGTCGGCGACCGCGCCACGCACGCCCTTGAGGGGGACGCGGGTGCCCGCGACGCGCGTGCCCGAAGCGGCAGCGGCGGCTGCCGAGGGGATCGCGGCGGGGGCGTGTGCCGCCGTGGAGGGCGCCTCGGCCGTACGGCTGCCCACGACCGCCTTGGCCCGCAGGGCGCCCTCGACGTCCGCACGCAGGATCAGCCCGTCCGGGCCCGAGCCCGCCAGCTGCCGCAGGTCCACACCGCCCTCCCGGGCCAGTCGGCGGACCAGGGGGGAAATCACGGGCACCGGCCCTTCGGCGTGGAGCGCGTCCACGCGCGCGTGGGCCGTCCCGGCGTGCGCTGTTCCATTGAAGGCGAGCGTCCCGCTGTCCGCACCGGTGCTGCCGTTCGCGGCACCCGTCGTCATCGGCGTGGGCCGCACCCTCCGGCGCCGGGCCGGAGCCTGTGCGGTGCCGTATCCGACCAGGACGTTGCCCGATCCCTCGGTGTCCCCCGCCGGGGCCTGCGGTCCCACCGCCACCGTCAGCAGCGGCGCGCCGACCGGCAGTTCGGTGCCCTCCTCGCCGAAGCGGGCGGTGACCACGCCGCCGTACGGGCAGGGCACCTCGACCATCGCCTTGGCCGTCTCGACCTCGACGACCGGCTGGTCGACCGCGACGACGTCACCGACCTGGACCAGCCAGCGGACGATCTCCGCCTCGGTGAGTCCCTCACCGAGGTCGGGGAGCTTGAACTCCAGCACCTGTGCCATCAGCCCTCGGCCTCCCACTGCAGCCGGGCCACGGCGTCCAGGATGCGGTCGACGCCGGGCAGGTGGTGCCGTTCCAGCATGGGCGGCGGGTAGGGGATGTCGAAGCCGGCGACGCGCAGCACCGGAGCCTCCAGGTGGTGGAAGCAGCGCTCGGTGATCCGAGCCGCGATCTCGCCGCCCGGCCCGCCGAATCCGGTGGCCTCGTGGACGATGACCGCGCGTCCGGTGCGCCGTACGGCCGCGCAGACGGTCTCGTCGTCGAACGGCACCAGTGAGCGCAGGTCGATCACTTCCAGGTCCCAGCCCTCGGCCTGTGCGGCCTCGGCGGCCTCCAGGCAGACCGGGAGGGAGGGGCCGTAGGTGATCAGCGTGGCGCTGCTGCCCGGCCGGCGCACCGCCGCGCGGCCGATGGGCTCCACGTCGGTGGGGTGGTCGGGGTTCCAGGAGTCCTTCGACCAGTACAGCCGCTTGGGCTCCAGGAAGACGACCGGGTCGTCGGAGGCGATGGCCTGGCGCAGCAGGCCGTAGGCGTCGGCGACGGTCGCGGGCGTGACCACGTGCAGTCCGGGCGTGGCCATGTAGTAGGCCTCGGAGGAGTCGCTGTGGTGCTCGACGCCGCCGATGCCGCCGCCGTAGGGGACGCGGACGGTGATGGGCAGGGGCATCCGGCCGCGCGTGCGGTTGCGCATCCGGGAGACATGGCTGATGAGCTGCTCGAACGCCGGGTAGGCGAAGGCGTCGAACTGCATCTCCACCACCGGGCGCAGGCCGTACATGGCCATGCCGACGGCGGTGCCGAGGATGCCGGCCTCGGCGAGCGGGGTGTCGGTGCAGCGGTCCTCGCCGAACTCCTTGGCGAGGCCGTCGGTGACCCGGAAGACGCCGCCGAGGGTGCCGACGTCCTCACCCATGACGTGCACGGTCGGGTCGGCGGCCATCGCGTCGCGCATCGCGCGAGTGAGGGCCTGGGCCATGGTGGCGGGCTTGACGGCGACGGTGGTCATCGGGCGCCGCCTTCCTGCTCGCCGTGCCGCTCCTGCTCGGCTTCCAGCTCGGCCCGCAACAGGGCACGCTGTTCGCGCAGTTGGGCGGTGGTCTCGGCGTAGACGTGGTCGAAGAGGGCCATGGGGTCCAGTTCGGGGTCGCGGTTCATGCGTTCGCGCAGGGAGGCGGCCATCGTCTCGGCATCCTTCCGGGCGGCCTCGATACCGGCCTCGTCGAGCAGCCCGCGCTCGGTCAGCTCGTGCTCCAGCAGCTGGATCGGGTCGTGCGCACGCCAGGCCTCGACCTCGGCGTCACCCCGGTAGCGGGTGGCGTCGTCGGCGTTGGTGTGGGCGTCGATGCGGTACGTCACCGCCTCCACGAGGGTCGGTCCGCCGCCCGCGCGCGCGTGCCGTACCGCGTCACTGAGGACCTCGTGCACGGCCACCGCGTCGTTGCCGTCGACCAGCCGGCCCGGCATGCCGTACCCGACGGCCTTGTGGGCCAGGGAGGGCGCGGCGGTCTGCTTGGCGAGCGGGACGGAGATGGCGAAGCCGTTGTTCTGCACGAGGAAGACGACCGGCGCCTGCCAGACGGCGGCGAAGTTCAGCGCCTCGTGGAAGTCGCCCTCGCTGGTGCCGCCGTCGCCTACCAGGGCGAGCGCGACGACGTCGTCGCCCTTGAGGCGGGCGGCGTGCGCGAGGCCGACGGCGTGCGGCAGCTGGGTGGCCAGCGGGGTGCTGAGGGGGGCGACCCGGTGGGCGTGGGGGTCGTAGCCGTTGTGCCAGTCACCGCGCAGCAGGGTGAGGGCCTCGACGGGGTCCACGCCCCTGGCGACGACGGCGAGGGTGTCGCGGTAGCTGGGAAAGAGCCAGTCCCGCTCTTCCAGGGCCAGGGCGGCGGCGACCTCGCAGGCCTCCTGGCCGGTGCTGGAGGGGTAGACGGCGAGGCGGCCCTGCTTGGTGAGCGCGGTGGCCTGCGTGTTGTAGCGGCGGCCGCGCACCAGCTGGGCGTAGAGCCGGCGCAGCAGGTCCGGGTCGGCCTTGGCGGTCGCCTCGGTGCCGAGGACGCGGTAGGGCTCGGCGTCGGGCAGCAGCGGCGCGGGGTCCATACGGGGCTGCCAGGCGGGCGGCGGCGATGGCCGGTACGCGCCCCGCTGCTCCATGACCGTCATGACGGCACCTCCTCGTGGGAGCGGCTACGGGAGGCGCGTCGGCTGTGAGGCGCCTCACCAACCGATTGTTCGGTCGTTGGCACATTTTGGCTACAGGCCCCTCCAGGCTGTGGACAAACGGTTCTCCACAGCCTGGAATGAACGCAGGACGTCCACGGCGAGGGAGCGGGAGGCAATGGCAACTGAACAAATGGCCGACGGACCGCACGACGACACCACGCTCCCGCCCCCGCGCCCGCTGGACGGCGCCGCGCTGCCGCCGCCGCGCCCGCTCGACGCCATCGATCAGGACATCCTGAAAATCCTCCAGGCGGACGGCCGCGCCTCCATACGGTCCGTCGCCGAACGCGTCCACGTCTCGCGCGCCAACGCCTACGCGCGCATCAACCGGCTCGTCGAGGACGGGGTGATCCGGGGCTTCAGCGCGCGCGTGGACCACGAGCGGGCGGGGCACGGCACCTCGGCGTACATCACGCTGAACATCGTGCAGAACACCTGGCGCACGGTCCGCGAGCAGCTCAGGCAGCTGCCCGGCGCCTCCCACATCGCGCTGGTGGGCGGCGACTTCGACGTGCTGCTGCTGGTGCACACGCCCGACAACCGGGCGCTGCGCGAGCTGGTGCTCACCCGGCTCCAGGCGATCCCCGAGGTGCTCAGCACGCGCACGCTGCTGGTGTTCGAGGAGGAGGACCTGGAGCCGGAGGCGTGACCAGAGGCGTGCGGAGTCCTGACCTCAGCCCTGTTTGAGGCCCGCGAAGACCAGCCGGACCACCGCCTCGGACACCTCGCGTTCACCGGCGCCCCGCGGGTCCGGCCGGTACCACTCCACGATCGAGTTGATCATTCCGAAGACCAGCCGGGTGGCCAGCCGGACCTCGACGTCACCGCGTACGTCCCCGTCGGCCGCCGCGGCCTTCAGCAGTTCCGCAACCCGGTGGTCGAAGTCGCGCCGCTGCTCCAGCGCCCACCGTTCGGTGGCGGTGTTGCCGCGTACCCGCAGCAGCAGCGTCACGTACGGCAGCTCGCCTATGAGCACCTCGACCATGCGCCGTACGACGTGCTCCAGCCGGTCGACGGGCCGTCCCACGCGCGCGTGCTCCTCGTCCAGGATGGCGAACAGGCCGTCCAGGGCGCGGCTGACGGCCCGGCGCAGCAGCTCCTCCTTGCCGCTGACGTGGTGGTAGATCGACGACTTGGAGATGCCGGCCGCCTTGGACAGGTGCTCCATGGAGGTGCCGTCGTATCCGCGCTCGTTGAACACCTGGACGGCCACGGAGAGCAGCGTCTCGGGCGTGTACGTGTCGCGCTTGGCCGTGGTCATGACGTGCCCTCCCGCTTGTCGTCGATGGCGTACGCGTGGCGGTAGAGCGCGAGGGAGGGGGCGTAGCGTCCGGAGGGGTCGCGCTGGTGCATCTCGTCCAGGACGTCGAAGGCGAACTCGCGGCCGAGCCTGCGGTCCCACTCGAACGGGCCGAGCGGGTAGTTCACCCCGAGACGCATCGCCGTGTCGATGTCCTCCTGGGTGGCGACGCCCTTGGCGACGGCGTCGTGCGCGAGGTCGATGATCCGGGCGACCGTTCGCGCGACGATCATGCCGGGGACGTCGCCGATGATGCTGACGTTCTTGCCGAGGGCCTGGAAGAGGCCGGTGGCCTCGGCAAGGGTCTGCGGCGCGGTGTCCTGGGAGGCCGACAGGGCGACACGGGTGGCGGTGCGGTAGTCGAGGGCGAGGTCGAAGTAGACGACGTCGCGGAACTCCACGGACGTCTGGCCGTCGGCGAGCACCAGCTGGCCGCCGCCGGGCAGCACCAGGCGGGTGCCGTTGTCCTCGGCCTCCTCGCGGACCTGGATGCCCGCCGCGCGGATCAGCGTGAGCAGCTCGGCCGCCGGGCCGAGGCCGCCCTCGGCGACGACGTAGGCGGGCGGCTGCTCCTTGTCGGCTGTGTGCGGATCGGCCTTCTCGGCGCCCTCGGCGTGGTCGTACCAGCCCTGCCCGGTCTTGCGGCCGAGTCGGCCGGACTCCACCAGCCGCCGCTGGGCCAGGGACGGGGTGAAGCGCACGTCCTGGAAGAAGGACTGCCACACCGAGTGGGTGACGGACTCGTTGACGTCCTGTCCGATCAGGTCGGTCAGCTCGAAGGCGCCCATCCTGAACCCGCCGGACTCGCGCAGGACGGCGTCGATGGTGGCCGGGTCGGCGGCCTGGGCCTCGTAGACCGCGAAGGCCTCGGCGTAGAAGGGCCGGGCGAGCCGGTTGACGATGAAACCCGGGGTGTCGGCGCAGGCCACCGGGGTCTTGCCCCAGGCGCGAGCGGTCTCGTACGCGCGCGTGGCCGACGTGACGTCGGTGGCGAACCCGGAGACGACCTCGACCAGGGGCATGAGCGGTGCCGGGTTGAAGAAGTGCAGGCCCACGAAGCGGCCGGGCCGGCGCAGGGCACCGCCGATGGCCGTCACCGACAGCGAGGAGGTGTTGGTGGCGAGCAGGCAGTCCTCGGCGACGATGTCCTCCAGCTCGCCGAAGAGCTGCTGTTTGACGTCCAGCCGTTCCAGGACGGCCTCGACGACCAGCGTGCAGTCCGCCAGCTCGGTGAGGTTCTCCGCGGGCTTGAGGCGGGCGCGGGCCGCGTCCCGGTCGGCGGCGGCGAGCCTGCCCTTCTCCACGAGCCGGTCGAGGCGGGCGCCGATCGCCGCTGCCGCGTCCCGGGCACGCCCGGCGACGGCGTCGTAGAGCCGCACGGGGTGACCGGCGACCAGAGCGACCTGGGCGATGCCCTGGCCCATGGTGCCGGTGCCTACGACGGCCACAGGGCTGCTGAGGTCGAGTGCTGTCATGTGCGCGATCCTCCCGCACGGCGTTTTCCACAGATGCGGCAGGCCCCCTTGTCCCGACCGATCGTTCGGTTACTCTAGCTCTGACCGTCCCATCCCGCTGCTCTTTCTGCCAGGTCGATGGACTCGACGAAGAGTTCTCCAGACGAGGAGTTGGTCCCGTATGGCCGCCGAACTGACCGCGCACGAGCTGATCGCCAAGCACCGGCCCACGCTCGACCAGGCACTGGAAGCGATCCGCACGCGCGCGTACTGGTCCCCGCACCCCGAGCACCCGAAGGCCTACGGCGAGAACGGCAGCCTGGACGCGGCGGCGGGCAAGGCCGCCTTCGACGCCCTGCTGAACACCCGCCTCGACCTCGGCCAGCCCGGCACCGACGACTGGGTGGGCGACGAGGTCTCGCCGTACGGCATCGACCTGGGCGTCGGCTACCCGCACGCGGACGTGGACGTGCTGATCCCCGCGATGAAGGCCGGGCAGCGGGCCTGGCGCGACGCGGGCGCGGAGACCCGGGCACTGGTGTGCCTGGAGATCCTCAAGCGGATCAGCGACCGGACGCACGAGTTCGCGCACGCCGTCATGCACACCAGTGGCCAGGCCTTCATGATGGCGTTCCAGGCAGGCGGCCCGCACGCCCAGGACCGCGGCCTGGAGGCGGTGGCGTACGCGTACGCGGAGCAGGTCCGCACGCCGGAGACGGCCGAGTGGACCAAGCCGCAGGGCAAGCGTGACCCGCTGGCCCTCACCAAGCAGTTCACGCCGGTCCCGCGCGGCCTCGCCCTGCTCATCGGCTGCAACACCTTCCCGACATGGAACGGCTACCCGGGCCTGTTCGCCTCCCTGGCCACCGGCAACGCGGTCCTGGTCAAGCCCCACCCGCGCGCGGTGCTGCCGCTCGCGCTCACCGTGCAGGTCGCGCGCCAGGTGCTCACCGAGACGGGCTTCGACCCGAACCTGGTGGCGCTGGCCGCCGAGCGCCCCGGCGAGGGCATCGCCAAGACCCTCGCCACCCGCCCCGAGGTCCGGATCATCGACTACACCGGGTCGACGTCCTTCGGCGACTGGCTGGAGGCCAACGCCCGCCAGGCGCAGGTCTACACCGAGAAGGCCGGCGTCAACACGGTGATCGTGCACTCCGCCGGCGACTACAAGGGCATGCTGTCCAACCTGGCGTTCTCGCTGTCGCTGTACAGCGGCCAGATGTGCACCACCCCGCAGAACCTGCTCATCCCCCGGGACGGCATCCACACCGACGAGGGCCCCAAGACCTTCGACGAGGTCACCGCAGACCTCGCCCGCGCGGTCGCCGGCCTCCTCGGCGACGACGCCCGCGCGAACGCCCTGCTGGGCGCGATCGTCAACCCGGACGTCAAGGCCCGTCTGGAGGCCGCCGCCGGCCTCGGCGAAGTGGCCCTCGCCTCCCGGGAGATCAGCAACCCGGACTTCCCGGGCGCGGTCGTGCGCACCCCGGTCATCGTCAAGCTGGACGGCGCCAAGCCGGACGACGAGGCCGCCTACATGAGCGAGTGCTTCGGGCCGGTCTCCTTCGCCGTCGCGGTCGACTCTGCGCACGACGCGGTGGAGCTGCTGCGTCGCACGGTCCGCGAGAAGGGCGCGATGACGGTCGGCGCCTACACCACCGACAGCGAGGTGGAGCAGGCCGTCGAGGAGGCGTGCCTGGAGGAGGCGGCGCAGCTGTCGCTCAACCTGACCGGCGGGGTGTACGTGAACCAGACCGCCGCGTTCTCCGACTTCCACGGCTCGGGCGGCAACCCGGCGGCGAACGCCGCGCTGTGCGACGGGGCGTTCGTGGCCAACCGGTTCCGGGTGGTGGAGGTCCGCCGCGAGGCCTAGGAGACCGCAGGCGCGCCCCCGGTCGCGCTCCAGTGGTAGAGCGTCATCGCCACGCTGGTGGCGAGGTTGTAGCTGGAGACCTGGGGGCGCATCGGCAGCCGCAGCAGATGGTCGGCACGCGCGCGCAGCTGCGCCGACAGCCCGCTGCGCTCCGAGCCGAAGGCGAGGACGGCGTCGTCCGGGAGCTTCACGCCCCGGATGTCGTCGCCCTCGGGGTCCAGTGCGAACACCGGTCCCGGGGGCAGCTCGTCGACGCCCAGCCGCTCCACGGCCGTCGCGAAGTGCAGGCCGGCGCCGCCGCGTACCACTGTGGGATGCCAGGGGTCGAGGGTTCCCGTGGTGACGACTCCGGTCGCCCCGAAACCGGCGGCCAGCCGGATCACGGCGCCGGCGTTGCCCAGGTTGCGCGGGTTGTCCAGGACCACGACGGGCGCGGTGCGGGGCGTGTGGGCGAGCCTGCGCAGGTTGGCCTCGCGGGACGGCCGTACGGCGAGCGCGGCCGTGCCGGTCGGGTGGGGCCGCGGGACGAGCGAGGCGTACGTCTCCTCGGGCACCTGCGCCAGCAACGCGTCGAGCGCGTCGCGTACGTCCCCGGCCAGTTCCTCCGCGAGGGCGAGCGCCGCCTGCCGGTCGGTGGTGACCGCCACCGGGACCTCGGCCCCGAAGCGCAGCGCGTGCTTGAGGGCGTGGAAGCCGTCGAGCAGCACGGCGTCATCGGCGTGCTCGCGCCAGCGGGTCAGCGGGTCGGTCATGCGGTGAACCCTACGCGGCCCTGAGGACTCTCCTCGGGGCTCGCTTCGGGGGAGCGCGGCGCGGGCACCGTACGGCCGTCGGGCCTGCCCCGGCCGAGCCGTCCACGCGCGCGTGCGACCAGTGCGCCCAGCCGGCGCAGGAACGGCGTCGGCAGGAAGACCGCGTCCGCGGTGATCATCGCCAGCGAGAAGAACGGCAGGCCGAGCACGACCGCGATCACCGCGTGCTCGGTCATCATCAGCACCAGCAGGACGTTCTTGACCCGCCGGTTGAACAGGGTGAACGGGAAGGCGACCTGCACCATGACCGTGCCGTAGGCGACGGCCATCATGATCGTGCCGCTGGAGGACATCAGGTCCGCGAGTCCGGGCCAGGGCGAGAAGTAGTCCAGGTGGAGCGGGTAGTAGACGGCGGTGCCGTCCTGCCAGCGCGAGCCCTGGATCTTGTACCAGCCGGCCGTCGCGTAGATCAGGCAGGCCTCCGTCATGATCACGAACAGGGCGCCGTTGTGCAGGATGTTGGCGACGACGTCCAGCAGGATCCGCGGCTGCTGCGACTTCGCCCAGCGGCCCACGGCCCACCACAGGCCGAGCACGGTCCAGGCCGTCCACAGCAGCGCGGGAATCAGCCAGTCGTTGTCGAACCGGCCGGTGAACGCCGCCAGGAGCAGCGCCAGGCCGAACACCGCCCACAGGGCCGGACCCATGCGGTCGGCAGGGACCCGCTCGCCACGTGCGCGTGCCCTCTGCGCGTGCGCCGCCCGCCGCGCGTCCAGGGACCACACCTGTCCGCAGCGCGTGAACACGAGGTAGAAGGACATCAGGTGCAGGACGTTGTCGCCGCCGTCGCCCACGAAGACGCTGCGGTTCTGCAGCGACAGCACGCCCACCATGAACAGCACGGACGCCGTCCGGGTGCGCCAGCCGAGCAGCAGCGCCGCACTGGCGAGTATCGCCAGCAGGTAGAAGGACTCGAACCACAGCTGCCCGTCGGACCACAGCAGGGCCGTGAAGGCGTGGTTGTCGGCGGTCAGCTCCTTGGCGAGGTTCCAGCCCCAGGGCCCGGCCGGGCCGTACAGCTCCTGGCGGTGCGGGAACTCGCGCAGCAGGAACAGCAGCCAGGTCCCGGCGAACCCGATGCGGATCACGGCGCTCTGGTACGGCCCGAGAGCCGACTCGGTGACTCGGGCGATACCGCGCGAGAGGGTCAGGGAAAGCCTGTTCACCGCACACCTCCCGCTGCCTCGTCGGCCGTCACGGTCCACCAGGGCAGCACGCGGTAGACGGGCTTGTCGGACACGCGCTCATGGCTCCACTCGGGCGGCTGCACATTGCTGGTGCTCGAGCGGATCTGCACGCGCTGGATGACGCCGTCGCGGTCGGCCGGATAGGTGCGGTACAGGCGCATCACCACGATCCGGCGCAGGTACTGCTCGGAGAGGGACCCGCGCATACCCACGGCCCGGTTGTCGACGCTGTGCGTGGCGGTGAAGAAGTCCCAGGCGCGCCGCAGCTCGTTCTGCTGGGTGTGGCTCGGCACCGGGTTGCCGTCTATGGCGGCGCCGTCCTGGGCGGAGAGGTCGGTCCACCCGGTCGTGCGCAGCCCGCCCTCCTTCGCCCGCACCACGGCGCGCACCTGGACGGCGATGTTCTGCTGGAGCGGGTTGGGCGCGAACAGCTTCCAGTTCTGCTCGAACTCCGGGAACACCCACTCCTCGACGGCCTTGCCGTGCTGTTTGGTCACCGTGTTCGCGGGGGCGAGGCTGAGGAACACCATCAGCAGATGCACACAGGCGGCGACACCGATCACGGCAAGCGCCAGCGCCGCGGCGACCTGGTAGCGGGGGGAGAGGGCGGCCACGCCGGTGCGAGGCGCGGGGGGCGGCACGGGGGCCTCGGCCCCGGAGGCCGCGGCACCAGGACCGCCGACGGCAGCCGCGCCCGTCCGGGAATCCACGTCGGCTCGAGAACGCACATCAGCCGGGGAGTCCGCGCCAGACCGGCAATCCGTGTCGGCAGGGGAGCCGGTGTCGGCAGGGGAGCCTGCGTCGGTCGGGGAGCCTGCGTCGGTCGGGGAACCCTCCGTCAGACGCGCCCTGGCCGACCCACCGGGGTCGGGTCGGCCCCCCGGGTCCTCGTCGTACGCGTCCATTCCGCCCCGTCCCCCGTTTCGGATCAGTCGTTCGGTTCAGTGGTCCACCTCAGTGATGCTGCGCCTGCCACGAGCGCCCCACCCCTCACGTACGCCACTCCTCGGCGTCAGCACGAAACGGTACTCAGCCCAGGCTGCCGGGCGCAGCCCCGGGTACGAGCCACGGCCGTGGTCCTCGCCACGCGGTACGGCTCGGCACCCCGCTCCACCTGCCCTCCCGCACGTTGTCCACAGGCGGCCCGCCCGAGTTTTCCACAGCGGTTGACACCCCACGGCGGCCCGGCACACCATTGATGTCGCACGGACCGAACGATCGGTCGGGACAGTTCCACGGCAGAGCCCGAGGTCAGGGGGACCGCATGGCCACAGCAGCCGCGCAGCACACGGCCCGCACAGACGCGCACGGCGCACCGGACACCGCCGACACGACGGCCTTCCAGCACGCCTTCGACGCGGCCGTGGCCGCCGACGAACGCATCGAACCGCGCGACTGGATGCCCGACGCCTACCGCGCCACCCTGGTCCGGCAGATCGCCCAGCACGCGCACTCCGAGATCATCGGCATGCAGCCGGAGGCCAACTGGATCACCCGCGCGCCCTCCCTGCGCCGCAAGGCGATCCTCATGGCCAAGGTCCAGGACGAGGCCGGCCACGGCCTGTACCTGTACAGCGCGGCCGAGACCCTCGGCACCGGCCGTGACGAGCTGCTCGACAAGCTGCACAGCGGACGCCAGAAGTACTCCTCGATCTTCAACTACCCGACCCTGACCTGGGCCGACGTCGGCGCGATCGGCTGGCTCGTGGACGGCGCCGCGATCACCAACCAGGTTCCGCTGTGCCGCTGCTCCTACGGCCCCTACGCCCGCGCGATGGTGCGGATCTGCAAGGAGGAGTCCTTCCACCAGCGCCAGGGCTACGAACTGCTGCTGGCCCTCAGCAAGGGCACACCCGAGCAGCACGCGATGGCGCAGGACGCGGTCGACCGCTGGTGGTGGCCATCGCTGATGATGTTCGGGCCGCCCGACGACGAGTCCCAGCACTCCGCGCAGTCGATGGAATGGAAGATCAAACGCCACTCCAACGACGAGCTGCGCCAGCGCTTCGTCGACATCTGCGTCCCCCAGGCCGAGTCCCTGGGCCTCACCCTCCCCGACCCGGACCTGCGGTGGAACGAGGCTCGCGGGCACTACGACTTCGGCCCGATCGACTGGACGGAGTTCTGGGAGGTCCTCAAGGGCAACGGTCCGTGCAACGAACAGCGGATCAGCCAGCGCAGGCGCGCCCACGACGAGGGCGCGTGGGTGCGGGAAGCGGCCGCCGCCTACGCGGCCAAGCACACCGGTGGCACCACCGACACCACCGACACCACCGACATTGGTGAGACGGCACACGAGACAGGCCACGAGACAGAAGCGGAGCGAGCATGAGCACCACCGACTGGCCCCTGTGGGAGGTCTTCGTGCGCTCCCGGCGCGGCCTCTCCCACACCCACGCCGGCAGCCTGCACGCCCCCGACGCCGAACTGGCCCTGCGCAACGCCCGCGACCTGTACACCCGCCGCGGCGAGGGCGTATCCATCTGGGTCGTCCCGGCCGCCGCGATCACCGCGTCCTCACCGGACGAGAAGGACCCCTTCTTCGAACCGGCCGCCGACAAGCCCTACCGGCATCCGACCTTCTACGAGATCCCGGAAGGGGTGAAGCACCTGTGACCGCCACCGGCCCCGCCACCGTCCCGGTGACCGCCGCCCTCGCCCTCGGCGACGACGCCCTGGTGCTCTCCCACCGGCTGGGGGAGTGGGCCGGGCACGCCCCCGTCCTGGAGGAGGAGGTCGCCCTCGCCAACATCGCCCTCGACCTGCTCGGCCAGGCCCGGCTGCTGCTGTCCATGGCCGGCGACGAGGACGAACTGGCCTACCTGCGCGAGGAGCGGGCCTTCCGCAACCTCCAGCTGGTGGAGCAGCCGAACGGCGACTTCGCCCACACGATCGTCCGCCAGCTGTACTTCTCCACCTACCAGCAGCTGCTCTATACCGAACTGGCCGCAGGCGACGGCCCGTTCGCACCCCTCGCCGCGAAGGCGGTCAAGGAGGTCGCCTACCACCGCGACCACGCAGAGCAGTGGACGCTCCGCCTCGGCGACGGTACGGAGACCAGCCACGAACGGATGCGCCGCGCCTGCGGGGCCCTGTGGAAGTTCACCGGGCAGATGTTCCAGCCGGTGGAGGGCCTCGACGCCGACTGGACCCGCCTGGACGAACAGTGGCAGGACTCCGTCCAGGACGTCCTCGGCCGGGCCACGCTCCCCCTCCCCGAGGGACCGCGCACCGGCGCGTGGTCGGCCGGCGCCGGCCGACAGGGCCTGCACACCGAACCCTTCGGCCGGATGCTCGCCGAGATGCAGCATCTGCACCGCAGCCACCCGGGGGCGACATGGTGACCGCCACGGCCCTGGAGACGGAGCTGCTGGAGCTGGCGGGCTCGGTGCCCGACCCCGAACTGCCGGTGCTCACGCTCCAGGAGCTGGGCGTGGTGCGCGCGGTGCGGCTCCAGGGCCCCGGCACGGTCGAGGTCGACCTGACCCCCACCTACACCGGCTGCCCCGCCATCGAGGCGATGAGCGTGGACATCGAACGGGTGCTGCGCGCCCACGGCATGCACGAGGTGACGGTCCGCACGGTGCTCAGCCCCGCCTGGACCACCGACGACATCAGCACCGAAGGGCGGCGCAAACTCCGGGAGTTCGGCATCGCTCCCCCGCGCGTGCACACAGCCTCCGGCCCGGTCCCGCTGACCCTCGGCCCGACCCGGGCCGCCTCCGAGGCCGCGAGCCGCACCGAGGACGCATCCACCGAGCCCGTCCGCTGCCCGCACTGCGGCTCCGCCGACACCGAGCTGCTCAGCAGGTTCTCCTCCACCGCGTGCAAGGCACTGCGCCGTTGCCTCGCCTGCCGTGAACCGTTCGACCACTTCAAGGAGTTGTGATGGCGCGCTTCCACCCGCTCCCGGTGGCCGAGGTCGACCGGATCACCGACGATGCCGTCGCCCTCACCTTCGCCGTCCCGCCCGAGCTGCGCGAGGAGTACCGGCACGCACCGGGCCAGCACCTCGCGCTGCGCCGGCAGGTCGACGGCACCGAGATACGGCGCACCTACTCGATCTGCTCCCCCGCGCCCGACCCGGCCGGCGCGGGCCCCGACACCCTGCGGGTGGGCGTGCGTCTGGTGGAGGGCGGAGCCTTCTCCGCGTACGCGCTGAAGGAGATCAACGTCGGCGACGTGCTGGAGGTGATGACCCCGGCCGGCCGCTTCACCCTGGAACCGGCACCGGGGCTGTACGCGGCGGTCGTCGGCGGCAGCGGCATCACCCCCGTGCTGTCCATCGTCTCCACGCTGCTGGCCCGCGAGCCGGCGGCCCGGTTCTGCCTGATACGCAGCGACCGCACCGCCGCCTCGACGATGTTCCTGGAGGAGGTCGCCGACCTGAAGGACCGCTATCCCGAGCGGCTTCAGCTGGTGACCGTGCTCTCCCGCGAGGAGCAGCAGGCGGGCCTGCCGTCCGGCCGGCTCGACCGTGAGCGGCTCACCGGGCTGCTGCCCGCGCTGCTGCCGGTCGGCGAGGTCGCGGGCTGGCTCCTGTGCGGCCCGTACGGGCTGGTGCAGGGCTCGGAGCAGGCGCTGCGCGAGCTGGGCGTGGACCGGTCCCGTATCCACCAGGAGATCTTCCATGTGGACGCGGGCTCGCCCCCGGCCGCGACCGCCCAGGCCCCCGCGCACAGCTCGGTCACCGCCCGGCTCGACGGACGTGGCGGCACCTGGCCGGTGCGCGACGGCGAGACGCTGCTGGAGACCGTCCTGCGCAACCGCCCCGACGCGCCCTACGCCTGCAAGGGCGGCGTCTGCGGGACGTGCCGTGCCTTCCTGGTCTCCGGCGAGGTCCGCATGGACCGCAACTTCGCCCTGGAGACGGAGGAGACGGAAGCCGGCTATGTGCTGGCCTGCCAGTCGCACCCGCTGACCGAGCAGGTGGAACTGGACTTCGACCGCTGAGGGCTGGGTGGGGCAGCTCAGCGAGGAGACCAATGCGGCGGGGGCGGGGGTGGGGAGGGGGAGGAGGGGGAAGGGGGAGCCCCGGAAGACCGGAAGTCCGTGCCATTCCCTTCTTCTAGAACCTGTTCTATCTTGACGCACCGTCAGATCACCGACCGCGTCGGAGGGACAGACCGTGGACTTCACCTTCACCGAGGAGCAGCGGGCGGCGGCCGAGGCGGCGCGCGGGGTGTTCGGCGACGTCGTACCGGACGCGGTGCCCAGCCCGGCGCTCACCACCGGTGCCGTGGCCGAGGGCTTCGACCGGGAGCTGTGGTCCCAACTGGCCGACGCGGACCTGCTGAGCCTGCTGCTGGATGAGGCGCACGGCGGTTCCGGTCTGGACGCGATCGCGCTGTGCCTGGTGCTGCGGGAGTCCGCCAAGGTGCTCGCCCGGGTGCCGCTGCTGGAGCACAGCGCGGCGACAGCGGCCGTACAGGCATACGGCGGCCGGGAGTTGGCGGGCCGCGTGCTGGCGCCGGCCGGACGGGGTGAGCTGGTGCTGACCGTCGCGGCGAACGGCCGTACCGGCCACGACCCGGCCGAACTGGCCGTCGGCGCACGGCGGGACGGTCCAATCTGGGTGCTGGACGGGGTGCAGACGGCGGTGCCGTGGGCGTACGACGCGGACCTCGTCGTCGTACCGGCGCATCTCGATGGCACGGCAGCCGAGCGGACCGTGCTCGCGCTGGTACCGCGCGAGCAGGACGGGGTGGTGCTCGCCGAGCAGGTGTCGACCAGCGGGGAGCGGCTGGCCGAGGTGCGGCTCACGTCCGTGCGGATCGACGCGGGCGACGTCATCGAGGCCGACGGCGCCTGGGAGTGGCTGCACGCGCTGCTCGTCACCGGCAGCTGCGCACAGGCGCTCGGGCTGGGCGAGCGGGTGCTGACGATGACCGCCGAGTACACCGGGAAGCGGGAGCAGTTCGGGTTTCCGATCGCGACCTTCCAGGCGGTGGCCGTGCAGGCCGCGGACCGGTACATCGATCTGCGCGCCATGGAGGCCACCCTCTGGCAGGCCGCCTGGCGGATCGCCTCGGGGGCGCCGGGGGTGCTGCCCGCCGCCGGGGATGTCGCGGTGGCGAAGATCTGGGCGGCGGAGGGGGTGCGTCGGGTGGTGCAGACGGCACAGCATCTGCACGGTGGGTTCGGCGCCGACACCGACTACCCGCTGCACCGCTATCACGCCTGGGCCAAGCACCTGGAGCTGGCGCTCGGCCCGGCGGCGGCGTACGAGGAGCGGCTCGGAGATCTGCTGGCCGCCCATCCGCTGGGCTGACCGCGCGGCCCCCGGGGCAGCAGGAGCGAGCTACAGGACGAAGCCGGGCCGGCCGTCGTCGGTGATCACCGGGCGGCCCGCGGCCTGCCAGACCTGCATGCCGCCGTCGACGTTCACCGCGTCGATGCCCTGCTGGACCAGGTACATGGTGACCTGCGCCGAGCGGCCGCCGGAGCGGCAGATGACGTGGACACGGCCGTCCTGCGGGGCGGCCTCGGTCAGCTCGCCGTAGCGGGCGACGAACTCGCTGATGGGGATGTGCAGCGCCCCCTCGACATGGCCCGCCTGCCACTCGTCGTCCTCGCGGACGTCCAGCAGGAAGTCGTCGTCCTTGAGGTCCGTGACCTCGACCGTGGGCACACCAGCTCCAAAACTCATGTCCCCGACGCTACCCCGTCGCCGAAGCCGGCCGAAACGAGCCGCGGCTCAGCCCTGCCCCAGCAGGGCCGCCAGCTCCGCCTCCCGCTGGGCGATGTCGGAGCGCAGCCTGGCGGCGATCTCCTCGAGCAGCCGGTCGGGGTCGTCCGGGGCGAGCCGGAGCATGCCGGCGATCGCACCCTCCTCCAGTTCACGGGCGACGAGGGTGAGCAGTTCCTTGCGCTGGGCGAGCCATTCGAGGCGGGCGTACAGCTCCTCGGCCGGGCTGGGGCGCCTCTCGGGCGGCACCGGGCCGGCCGCCCACTCCTCGGCCAGTTCCTTCAGGAGGGTCTCGTCGCCGCGGGCGTAGGCGGCGTTGACGCGACTGAGGAACTCCTCACGCCGCTTCCGCTCCTCTTCCTCCTGTACCAGGTCGGGGTGCGCCTTGCGGGCCAGCTCACGGTAGAGCCTGCGGGCCTCCTCGCTGGGCCGCACCCGCTCCGGGGGACGTACGGCCTGTTCGGTCAGCATGGCGGCGGCCTCCGGGAAGAGGCCGTGGCCGTCCATCCATCCGTGCAGCAGCTCCTCCACACCAGGGATCGGCATGACCCGCGCGCGGGCCTCCTCGGCGCGGCGGATGTCCTCCGGGTCGCCGGTGCAGGCGGCCCTGGCCTCGGCGATCTCGGCGTCCAGCACCTCGATGCGGGCGTAGAGCGGGCCGAGGCGCTGTTCGTGCAGCCGGGAGAAGTTCTCGACCTCGACGCGGAACGTCTCCACGGCGATCTCGTACTCGATCAACGCCTGCTCGGCGGCCCGCACGGCCTGCTCGAGCCGCTCCTCGGGGCGCGGGGACTGTTCGGCATCCGGGGTCGTCACGCGAACAGGGTAGGCGGTAGGGATGCGGCCCGGCGCCGTAGGGCGCCGTACGGCTCCCGGTCGTCTGCCGATGGCGAGCCTGTCGTGTTGCTCGCGCCCACGCGGCGGAGCGCATATCGACAGAGCTCCGCGCCCCTTGGCGGCGCTGCAGTTCCGCCTTGGAAAGCCCCGCCCCGCCTCACACGCCCAGCTCCGCCGCGATCCGTCCCGACCGGATCCCCGTGAGCAGTTCGGCGTGGTCGGCCTCGGTGCGGTCGGCGTAGGTGACGGCGAAGGCGGCCATCGCCTCGTCCAGTTCCTCGTTCTTGCCGCAGTAACCGGCGATCAGGCGGGGGTCGGCGCTGTGGGAGTGGGCGCGGGCCAGCAGGGCGCCGGTCATGCGGCCGTAGTCGTCTATCTGGTCGGCGGCGAGGGCGGCGGGGTCGACGCTGCCCTTGCGGTTGCGGAACTGGCGGACCTGGAAGGGACGGCCGTCGACGGTGGTCCAGCCGAGGAGGATGTCGCTGACCACCTGCATCCGCTTCTGACCGAGGACGACCCGGCGGCCCTCGTGTTCCACCGGCGGCGCCTCGAAGCCGGCCGTGGCCAGGTGCGGGACGAGCGCGGAGGGACGGGCCTCCTTCACCTGGAGGACCAGCGGCTGCTCACGGTGGTCGAGGAGGAGGACGACGTAGGACCGGGTGCCGACGCTGCCGGTGCCGACCACTCGGAAGGCCACGTCGTGGACGGCGTGCCGGGCGAGCAGGGGGTGCCGGTCCTCGGACAGCGTCGTCAGGTACTCCTCCAGGGACGCCGCGACCGCCGTCGCCTCGGCGTCCGGGATGCGGCGCAGGACGGGTGAGGCGTCCACGAAGCGGCGTCCGCCGTCCGCCGCCGTCTCGGTCGACTTCGCCGCGAACCGGCCGCTGGTGTTGGCGCGGGCCTTCTCCGAGACCCGCTGCAGGGTGCCGAGCAGATCGTGGGCGTCGGTGTGGGAGACCAGTTCCTCGTCCGCGATGGCGTTCCACGCGTCCAGCACCGGCAGCTTGGCGAGCAGGCGCATGGTGCGGCGGTAGGCGCCGACCGCGTCCTGCGCGGCGGCACGGCAGGTGTCCTCGTCGGCGCCGGCCTCCCGCCCGGCGAGCACCAGCGACGCGGCGAGCCGCTTCAGATCCCACTCCCAGGGGCCGTGCACGGTCTCGTCGAAGTCGTTGAGGTCGATGACCAGGTCGCCGCGGTGGTCGCCGTACAGGCCGAAGTTGGCCGCGTGCGCGTCTCCGCACATCTGGGTGCCGATCCTGGTCATGGGGGTGCGGGCCAGGTCGTACGCCATGAGCCCGGCCGAGCCGCGCAGGAAGGCGAAGGGGGTCGCGGCCATCCGTCCGACGCGGATGGGGGTCAGCTCCGCTATACGGCCGGCGTTGGACTCGATGACCGCGCTCACCGGGTCGGGGCGGGCGGCGTCCAGGTCGAGCGTGCGATGCGTGCTGCGCGGCACGCTCCTGCGCAGCGCCTTGCCCTCCTCCCTGGGCGAGCCCTGCCGCGGCCACTGGGCGAACCCGCGCACCCGCGGCAGCCGAAGCGTCTCCCGGTCCACCGCGTCCGCCAGCACTTCCCGACCGGTTCCGGTCACCGCGACCGCCTCCCCCGAACGCCCTTGGGCACGAACACCGACACGAACATCAACTCGTGCAGACCGTACAGCCGACGCCCGGAACGCGTCAGACCCTGTGGACAACGCCCTGTGGACAACCTGCGCCGCACAGCGAGCCGCCCAGCGGCATGTGAGGAAGCTCTCGTCGGGCGGAGCGGGGGAGGCGAACGGTACGAAAGGCAACGGGCAGGGCACTCGGGAGGACGGCCGCCGGTATCGCCATCGGCATCGCGATCGGCTTCGGCACCGGCACCGGCACCGGCACCGGCCGAGCGCAGCTAGGAGGTCGCCGTGGACCTGAGGCAGGAGCGAGTGTCGACGACCCCGTCCGCGGCGGCGCCGACTCCGGCTCCAACGGCTTCCCCCCATCACGCGCCGGGCGGCGTCCGCCGTGCCTGAGCTGCCGGACGTCGAGGGTTTCCGCAGGGTGCTCGAGTCCTGCGCGAAAGGCAGGGAAATCCGCCGCGTCGACGTGCGCGACGCGGGCGTACTGCACGGGGTGGGTGCACGACGGCTGCGCGACGCGCTGGAGGGCCGGCGGTTCACCGAGCCGGAGCGGCACGGCAAGTGGCTGCTCGCCCACACCGGCGGTCCCACCGTCCTGCTGCACTTCGGCATGACCGGCCGACTGCTCTGTGCCCGTCCCGACGACGCCGTGGAGGCCCACGACCGCGTCCTGTTCGGCCTGAGCGGCGACCGCCAGCTCCGGTACCGCGACCAGCGCAAGCTCCAGGGCCTCTGGCTGGCCGACGACGACCCCGCCATCGCCCGGCTGCTGGACCGTCAGGGTCCCGACGCGCTGGCAGTGGACCGTGAGGACTTCGAGGCCGCGCTCCGCACACGTCGGGGTCACATCAAGACCGCGCTGACCGACCAGTCCGTGCTGGCCGGTCTCGGCAATCTGCTCGCCGACGAGATCCTGTGGCGTGCCGGGCTGCACCCCCGCACCCGGGCCGGCGAGCTGACGCAGAGCGAACGCCGGCACCTGTACACCCACATGCGGCGCACGCTGCGTTCCGCGGTCGCCGCCGGCTGCGTCCCACCGCGCGATGCGTGGCTCACCGGCCACCGCGACGACCCCGACCCGATCTGCCCCCGCTGCCGCACCCACCTGCGCCGCTCCCGCCTGGCAGGCCGCGGCACGGTGTGGTGCCCGCGGTGCCAGCCGGGCGGGGCCTGAACCCCGGGAGAACGAAGACCCGGCCCCTGCCCGGTCAGCTCGCCCTACACGGCACCGTCGGCCGTTGCCCGGTCACGCACCACCTCCGCACGGCCGACCGGCGCCCGCTCACGGACCCCGCAGCACGCCGGCCGCCGACGACCAACACACCCCGCGACACCGCCGACCACCGCCCATTCACGCGCCCCCTCCGCACCGCCGGTCCCGACCGGTCACCCGCGCCCGCCACATGGCAGCCCCGCCCGGTCAACACGCCCTGCGCACAACTGGCACCCGCGGCCCGCGCCCGCACAAGACCGGCACCCCCGACCCCGCGCCCCACGCACACGGCCCCAACCGCCCAACCGACCAGAGACCTAACCGACCCCAGACCCCAACCGCCCCAACGCCCCAGATGCCCAGCCGCCCAGCCGACCCCCGCCATCCTCAGTGAGATAGCTCACCGTCAGACCGACGTATCGGTGGACCGCCCCCGCGCACCCCGCCCATCCACACCCTGTGCGATCCCTCACGTCCGCCACGTAGGCCACCTCGGCCACGTCCGCGAGCACAACGCGAAACGGGCCCCTGCCGGTGACTTCCGTCACTGGCAGAGACCCGTCTCGTCTCTGTGCGCGAGGGGGGAGTTGAACCCCCACGCCCTTGCGGGCACTGGAACCTGAATCCAGCGCGTCTGCCTATTCCGCCACCCGCGCATTGGGTGTGTCTTCCGGCTCCTGCCCTTTCGGGCCGGCCCCTTCCGACACCCAGAACATTAGCACGTCGTACGGGGTGGATTCACATCCCTTCCCCCGGCCCGAGACCGCCCCGGACCCGGGACTGCGCGCCCCCGGAACACCCCGGCCCCGCCGCGCCCCGCCCCGCTCCCACCCGCCGGCCGAGGCCGCTCTCTGTAGTCCGGCCCAGCCGTCCTCACCCCAGCCCGACCCAGCTCAGCCCACCCCTCCCCCCGCTCGACCCGGCCCGCCCGTGCCCAACCGACAACCCCGACCACCCCAAGCAACAAGCCACTCACTCCAAACCCACGTCCCACCCCCGCCCCCTCCCTCCCCCACGTATCAAGCAGACTCGCTTCACGTATCAACCTCGTACCGGTCCCCGGCATCTCCCCAGGAGGGGGTCCGGGTCCACAGCCAGGTGCGGGACACTGGTCTTCGCCCCCCTCTACGATCCATGGCAGCAGGAGTGCGCACCGGGAGTTCGAAGGGGAGCCGCTGGGGGAACCGGCTGATTGCCGGGCGCGTAGATACGATCAGTGAGCAGTAACCAGCGGAACCGGCAGAACAGGCAAGACAGCGACCGCACAGCAGGGCAAGGCAACGGCAGGAACGGAGGAGGTGCCCCATGGGAGTCCTGAAGAAGTTCGAGCAGCGTCTCGAAGGTCTGGTGAACGGCACCTTCGCCAAGGTCTTCAAGTCCGAGGTCCAGCCCGTGGAGATCGCCGGCGCGCTCCAGCGTGAGTGCGACAACAACGCCACGATCTGGAACCGCGACCGGACCGTCGTACCGAACGACTTCATCGTGGAGCTGAGCGCGCCGGACCACGAGCGCCTCAGCCCCTACTCCGGGCAGCTCGGCGACGAGCTGGCCGGCATGGTGCGCGACTACGCCAAGCAGCAGCGCTACACCTTCATGGGACCGATCAAGGTCAACCTGGAGAAGGCCGACGACCTCGACACGGGTCTGTACCGGGTGCGCTCGCGCACCCTCGCCTCCTCCAGCAGCCAGCCGGGACAGCAGGCGCCGCAGGCCGCCGCGGCCCCGGCCCCCGGCCGTCCCGGTGCCGGGCAGGGCGCCCCGGGCGGGTACGGCTACCCGCCCGCCACGCCCGCAGGCGCGCCCCCGATGCCGTCCGCGCCGCCGCCCGGCGCCCGGCCCGGCGGCTACGGTTATCCCCAGCCCGCCACCCAGCGGCCGTCGGCCGCCCCGATGAGCGGGGGGCGCACCCGCTACTGGATCGAGATCAACGGCACCCGCCACCAGATCTCCCGCGCGACACTGGTGCTGGGCCGCAGCACCGACGCCGACGTGCGGATCGACGACCCCGGCGTCTCCCGCCGGCACTGCGAGATCCGGACCGGAACGCCCTCGACGATCCAGGATCTCGGTTCCACCAACGGCATCGTGGTGGACGGGCAGCACACCACCCGCGCTACGCTCCGCGACGGCTCGCGGATCGTCGTGGGCAGCACCACCGTTATCTATAGGCAAGCCGAAGGGTGAAGCGGGGGCAATGTCAGAGCTGACCCTCACGGTCATGCGGCTGGGTTTCCTGGCCGTACTGTGGCTGTTCGTGATCGTGGCCGTGCAGGTCATCCGGAGCGACCTGTTCGGTACGCGCGTCACCCAGCGCGGATCGCGTAGGGAGGCCGGGCGTGCCCAGCAACAGGGCCGGCAACAGGCGGCCCGGCAGCAGTCCGCGCCGCCGCAGCAGCGCGGCCAGCAGGGCGGCGGCCGGCGTGGCCGCAACGCACCCGCCAAGCTGGTGGTGACCGAGGGCACACTGACGGGCACCACGGTCGCACTTCAGGGCCAGACGATCACGCTGGGCCGGGCGCACGACTCCACGATCGTGCTGGACGACGACTACGCCTCCAGCCGCCATGCCAGGATCTACCCGGACCGCGACGGTCAGTGGATCGTCGAGGACCTCGGCTCCACCAACGGCACCTACCTGGACCGGTCCCGGCTGACGACCCCCACGCCGATCCCGCTGGGCGCGCCGATCCGCATCGGCAAGACCGTCATCGAGCTGCGGAAGTAGTACGACAATGAGCGAGCGGAGCGAGCACGCAGCGGCAGGCCGCCACCCGGCCGCCGGCGCGCTCCCGACCGGAGGGTGGGCAGTGTGGCTCGACACGACCGGCTGTACCCGGAGCCGATGGGCGAGGTGGGCATGAGTCTGTCACTGCGCTTCGCCGCCGGATCGCACAAGGGCATGATCCGCGAGGGCAACGAGGACTCCGGCTACGCCGGTCCCCGCCTGCTCGCCATCGCCGACGGCATGGGCGGACAGGCGGCCGGCGAGGTCGCCTCCTCCGAGGTGATCTCCACCCTGGTCACGCTCGACGACGACGTGCCCGGCTCCGACATCCTCACCTCGCTCGGCACGGCCGTGCAGCGCGCCAACGACCAGCTGCGTGCCATGGTCGAGGAGGATCCCCAGCTCGAGGGCATGGGCACCACGCTGACCGCCCTGCTGTGGACCGGGCAGCGGCTCGGTCTCGTGCACGTCGGCGACTCGCGCGCCTATCTGCTGCGTGACGGAGTTCTCACGCAGATCACCCAGGACCACACCTGGGTGCAGCGGCTCGTGGACGAGGGCCGGATCACCGAAGAGGAAGCCACCACCCACCCGCAGCGCTCCCTGCTGATGCGCGCCCTCGGCAGCGCCGAGCACGTCGAGCCCGATCTGTCGATCCGCGAGGTGCGGGCCGGCGACCGCTATCTGATCTGCTCCGACGGGTTGTCCGGGGTGGTCTCCCACCAGACGCTGGAGGAGACCCTCGCCAGCTACCAGGGCCCGCAGGAGACCGTGCAGGAGCTGATCCAGCTCGCGCTGCGCGGCGGCGGCCCCGACAACATCACCGTCATCGTCGCCGACGTCCTGGACCTCGACACCAATGACACGCTCGCCGCGCAGCTGTCCGACCAGCCGGTCGTGGTCGGCGCGGTCGCCGAGAATCAGCACCATCTGCACGACAACGGCATCATGCAGACCCCGGCCGGCCGCGCCTCCCACCTGGGCCGCCGGGCGCCCGGGCACGGCGGCGGCGAGTTCGGCCCGCCCGGCTCCGGCGACACCACCGGTTACATCCCGGCGGGCAGCTTCGACGACTACGCCGACGGCGACTTCACCAAGCCGCGCGGCGGACGCAAGTGGCTGAAGAGATCCCTCTACAGCGCCCTCGCCCTCGCCGTCATCGGCGGCGGCCTCTACGGCGGCTACCGGTGGACGCAGACGCAGTACTACGTCGGCGCCAACGACGAGCACGTGGCGCTGTACCGCGGGATCAGCCAGGACCTGGCCTGGGTGTCGCTGTCGAAGGTGGAGAAGGACCACCCCGAGATCGAACTCAAGTACCTGCCGCCGTACCAGCAGAAGCAGGTCAAGAACACGATCACGGCGGGCGGTCTGCAGCAGGCCCAGGCGAAGATCGAGGCACTGTCGGTGCAGGCCTCCGCGTGCCGGAAGCAGGCGGAGCGCCAGGCCGCCGAGTCCACGCGGAACGCCAAGACGGGTCAGGGCCAGGCCGGGGGCACCACGGGAACCACCGCCACCGCCTTCACGTCCAAGGCATCACCGACGCCGAACCCGTCGACGTCGAAGAAGCCGACATCGCCCTCGAAGTCCCCGTCCCCGTCCGCGACCGCCACTCCGAACCCCGGCCCGAGCCTCTCCGAGGATGAGCAGAAGGTCGTCGATCAGTGCGGCAAGCAGTAGCGAAGCCGCGAGAGGCCCTGTCACACGATGAGCAGTACGACTAACTCGCCGACGCACCACACGTCCACGATCGGCGCGATCGGCGCGCCGAGCCGCCGCAACACCGAGCTGGCCCTGCTCGTCTTCGCCGTGGCCATCCCGGTGTTCGCCTACGCCAACGTGGGCCTGGCCATCAACAACTCGGTGCCCGCCGGGCTGTTGTCCTACGGCCTCGGTCTCGGTCTGCTGGCCGGCGTCGCCCATCTCGCCGTACGGAAGTTCGCCCCGTACGCCGACCCGCTGCTGCTGCCGCTGGCCACGCTGCTCAACGGGCTCGGGCTGGTCGTCATCTGGCGGCTGGACCAGTCGAAACTGCTGCAGTCGCTGCCCCACTTCGCCGCGGCCGCGCCCCGCCAGTTGCTGTACACGGCGCTGGCCATCGCCGTGTTCGCGGCGGTGCTGATCTTCCTGAAGGATCACCGGGTCCTGCAGCGCTACACCTACATCTCGATGTTCTGCGCTCTGGTCCTGCTCATCCTGCCGCTGGTGCCGGGCCTCGGGGCCAACATCTACGGCGCCAAGATCTGGATCAGGATCCCCGGCCTGGGCTCCCTCCAGCCCGGTGAGTTCGCGAAGATCATCCTCGCGGTCTTCTTCGCCGGTTACCTGATGGTCAAGCGCGACGCCCTGGCCCTCGCGAGCCGCCGCTTCATGGGCCTGTACCTGCCGCGCGGCCGCGACCTCGGCCCGATCCTGGTCGTCTGGGCGATCTCGATCCTCATCCTGGTCTTCGAGACCGACCTCGGCACCTCGCTGCTGTTCTTCGGAATGTTCGTCATCATGCTGTACGTCGCCACCGAGCGGACCAGCTGGATTGTCTTCGGTCTGCTGATGTCCGCGGTCGGCGCCGTCGGCGTGGCGAGCTTCGAACCACACATCCAGACGCGTGTGCAGGCCTGGCTCGACCCGATGCGCGAGTACCAGCTCAGCCGCCAGGTCACCCACGACGGCATCCTCCACTCCGACCAGCTTCAGCAGTCTCTGTGGGCGTTCGGCTCCGGTGGCACTCTCGGCACCGGCTGGGGCCAGGGCCACTCGGACCTGATCAAGTTCGCCGCCAACTCCGACTTCGTCCTCGCGACCTTCGGCGAGGAGCTGGGCCTCGCGGGCATCATGGCGATCCTGCTGATCTACGGCCTGATCGTGGAGCGCGGCGTGCGCACCGCCCTCGCCGCCCGCGACCCGTTCGGCAAGCTGCTGGCCGTCGGCCTGTCCGGGGCCTTCGCCCTCCAGGTCTTCGTGGTGGCCGGCGGTGTCATGGGACTCATCCCGCTGACCGGTATGACCATGCCGTTCCTGGCCTCCGGTGGCTCCTCCGTGCTGGCCAACTGGGCACTGATCGGCATCCTGATCCGCATCAGCGACACCGCCCGGCGCCCGGCGCCCGCCCCCGCCACGAACCCCGATGCCGAGATGACCCAGGTGGTCCGCCCGTCATGAACAAGCCCCTGCGCCGGATCGCGATCTTCTGTGGCCTCCTCATCCTGGCCCTGCTGATCCGCGACAACTACCTGCAGTACCTCAAGGCCGACCAGCTGGCGACCGAGAAGGACAACCGCCGGGTCTCCATCGAGCGGTACGCCAACCCGCGCGGCGACATCATCGTCGACGGCAACCCGATAACCGGATCCGTCGTGTCCAAGAGCGGCGACTTCAAGTACAAGCGCACCTACAAGGACGGGGCCATGTGGTCCCCGGTGACCGGCTACTCCTCGCAGGCGTTCGGCGCCAGCCAGCTGGAGAACATCGACGACGGCATCCTCACCGGCAACGACGACCGGCTCTTCTTCCGCAACACCCTCGACATGGTGACGGGCAAGCCGAAGCAGGGCGGCAACGTCGTCACCACGCTGAACGCGGCCGCGCAGAAGGCGGCGTTCAGCGGGCTGAAGGCGCAGGGCGGCAAGGGCGCGGTCGTCGCCCTGGAGCCGTCCACCGGCAAGATCCTCGCGCTGGCCTCCTACCCGTCGTACGACCCGTCGTCCTTCGCGGGGAACTCCACCGGCACGGACTCCGAGAACTGGAACAAGCTCCAGAAGAAGAACGACCCCTCCGACCCGATGCTGAACCGGGCGCTGCGCGAGACCTACCCGCCGGGCTCCACGTTCAAGCTGGTCACCGCGGCGGCGGCGCTGGAGAACGGGCTGTACAAGTCGGCGGACCAGGCCACCGACTCCCCGCAGCCCTACATGCTGCCGGACACCACGCGCGAGCTGAAGAACGAGGGCAGCATCCAGTGCAAGAACGTGCCCCTGCGGGAGGCGCTGCGCATCTCCTGCAACACGGTCTTCGGTCACATCGGTGCCCAGCTCGGCAAGGACAAGATGCTGGCCGAGGCCGAGAAGTTCGGCTTCAACGCCGAGCAGTTCACCCCGGTGCGGTCGAGCGCATCCGTCTTCCCCAAGGAGATGGACCGCCCGCAGACGGCGCTCAGCTCGATCGGCCAGTTCGACACCGCCGCGACCCCGCTGCAGATGGCCATGGTCGCCTCGGCGGTCGCCGACGACGGCAAGCTGATGAAGCCGTACATGGTTGACGAGCTGCAGTCCTCCAACCTCGACCCGGTCGAGAAGACCCAGCCGCAGGAGATGAGCCAGCCCCTGTCGCCGGCCAACGCTCAGGTCCTGCAGTCCATGATGGAGACGGTCGTCAAGCAGGGCACCGGTACGAAGGCGCAGATCCCCGGCGTCACCGTGGGCGGCAAGACCGGTACCGCGCAGCACGGTGTGGCGAACAGCGCCAACCCGTACGCGTGGTTCGTCTCCTACGCCAAGCTGCCCGACGGCAGCTCGCCGGTCGCCGTGGCCGTGGTCATCGAGGACGAGAGCGCCAACCGCGACGACATCTCCGGCGGCGGCCTGGCCGCGCCGATCGCCAAGAACGTCATGGAGGCGGTCATCCAGTCCAAGAAGTGACGGAAGTGACCCCCATCACATCCCCTTCACATCGCCGCACGTTGCGATACCGGTCCTGTATCGGGTTACGGGCTTGGCCAGGTCACACAAAGCGAGCCGGGTACGGTAGGCCCGGACGGCAGCCTCCGGCCGTGCACGTGGGTGCGCGGCCGAGACCGACGGAGAGGGCTGGTAGGTAGCTATGGAAGAGCCGCGTCGCCTCGGCGGCCGGTACGAGCTGGGCCAGGTGCTCGGCCGTGGTGGCATGGCGGAGGTCTACCTCGCGCATGACACCCGCCTGGGCCGCACCGTGGCAGTGAAGACCCTGCGCGCCGACCTGGCACGCGACCCTTCCTTCCAGGCCCGGTTCCGCCGGGAGGCCCAGTCGGCCGCCTCGCTCAACCATCCCGCGATCGTCGCGGTCTACGACACGGGCGAGGACTACATCGACGGGGTCTCGATCCCGTACATCGTCATGGAGTACGTAGACGGCTCAACGCTGCGTGAGCTTCTTCACTCCGGGCGCAAGCTCCTGCCCGAGCGTGCGATGGAGATGACCATCGGCATCCTCCAGGGTCTGGAGTACGCCCACCGCAACGGCATCGTTCACCGCGACATCAAGCCGGCCAACGTCATGCTGACCCGCAACGGCCAGGTCAAGGTGATGGACTTCGGTATCGCCCGCGCCATGGGCGACTCCGGCATGACCATGACCCAGACCGCCGCGGTGATCGGTACGGCCCAGTACCTCTCGCCGGAGCAGGCGAAGGGCGAGCAGGTCGACGCGCGGTCGGACCTGTACTCGACCGGCTGCCTGCTCTACGAGCTGCTGACGGTCAGGCCCCCCTTCGTCGGCGACTCTCCCGTCGCCGTGGCGTACCAGCACGTCCGCGAGGAACCCCAGCCCCCGTCGGTCTTCGACCCCGAGATCACGCCCGAGATGGACGCGATCGTCCTGAAGGCGCTGGTCAAGGATCCGGACTACCGCTACCAGTCGGCCGACGAGATGCGCGCCGACATCGAGGCCTGCCTCGACGGCCAGCCGGTCGCGGCGACGGCCGCGATGGGCGCGGTGGGCTACGGCGGCTACCCCGACGACCAGCCGACGACGGCCCTGCGCCCGGACGCCGGCGCGGGAGCGACCACCATGCTCCCGCCGATGAACCCGGACGACGGCGGCTACGGCTACGACGAACCCACCAGCCGTCGCCGCCAGCCGCAGAAGAAGTCCAACACCTCCACGATCCTGCTGGTGGTCGCGGGCGTCCTGGTCCTGATCGGCGCGATCCTGATCGGGAAGTGGGTGGCCGACGGGAAGAACACCGACCAGACCTTCCCGGCCCCGAACTTCGTCGACAACAGCTATGCCACGGCCCAGAAGATGGCCGCCAACTCGGACCTGAAACTGGCGGCCCCCGTCCGCAAGCCGTGCGACAACCAGCCGAAGGGCAACGTCTGCTCCCAGGACCCCAAGGCGGGTGCGGACGTCAAGAAGGGCGACACGATCACCCTGGTGGTGTCGACGGGCGCGCCGAAGGTCGACGTGCCGGATGTCCAGGGCCTGCAGTACGACCAGGCCGAGGCCCAGCTCAAGGCGAAGGGCTTCCAGGTCGAGAAGCAGACCGAGGTGTCGGACCGGACGGCCGGCGTGGTCATCAAGCAGGACCCGCAGGGTGGCACGCAGAAGCAGAAGGGCTCGACGATCACCCTCACGGTCGCCAAGCCCGAGGACAAGGTCACCATTCCCAGCGACGTCATCGGCAAGTCCTGTGACGACGCGAAGGCCGAGCTGTCGGGGATGGGCCTCGTGCCCACCTGCACCGACCAGGTCACCCCCAACCAGGACGACGACGGCAAGGTCCTCTCGACCAACCCGGCGGCGAACCAGCAGGTCGCCAAGAACACCAACATCGTGATCAACGTCGGCAAGTTCCAGGGCGGCCAGACGCAGGGCCAGGTGCCGAACGTCTTCGGCAAGACCCTGAAGGAAGCCCAGCAGCTCCTGCAGCAGAGCGGCTACACGCAGATCCAGGTCCAGGGCCCGACCGACGACAAGGCGCGGGTCATCAACCAGACCCCGCCCGCGGGCACCCAGGGCGACCCAGGCACCACCCAGATCGTCCTGACCACCCAGGACTTCGGCGGCGGTGGCGGAGGCAACAACGGGGGCAACATCTTCGGCGGCATAACGGGCTAGCGCACGGAGACTGAATCCGACTCAGCCGGAGGGCCCTTGGCACCGCACGATGGTGCCAAGGGCCCTTTGGTCTGGGGACGCGATGTCTCGAAGACCCTGGGCCCCAGCCGCTCCTCGACCGGCGGGAAGCTTCCGTCGGGCAAGTGGACGACCGACGGCCAGGTGATCTACGACACCTGCCGCCACACACCGGGTCCCGGCTCCCCCGACGGGTGCCGGGACCCGGCTGTCAGCCCAGCAGTTCCTTGGGCGGCGTCCGCTTGCTGTCCACCTTCTCCACCCGGACCAATTCGCCCCAGACCACGTAGCGGTACTCCGAGGTGTACACGGGCGTGCAGGTCGTCAGGGTGATGTAGTGCCCCGGCTTCTTCTTGCCGGACTCCTTCGGGACCTGGTCGATGACCTTGACGTTGTACTTCGAGGTCTCCGGGAGGATCGAGTAGACCTTGTAGACGTACCAGTTGTCCCGCGTCTCGAAGACGATCGGGTCGCCCTTCTCCACCTTGTCGATGTTGTGGAACTTCGCACCGTGCCCGTCCCGGTGGGCGGCGAGGGTGAAGTTGCCGTCCTTGCCGCTCGTGGGGAGCGTGGCCTTGACCGGGTCCGTGTAGTAGCCGGCCACGCCGTCGTTCAGGACGTCCGTGCCCGTGCCCTTCTCCACCAGGACCTCGCCGTTCTTCATGGTCGGCACGTGCAGGAAGCCGATGCCGTCCTTGGTGTCCAGTGCGCCGGGACCGGAGTCCGTGGCATGCGCCCAGTGCTGGCGCACCTTTTCAGCCTGCTTGTCCGCCTTGCGGTCCGCTATTACGTTCGTCCACCAGAGGGAGTAGACGACGAAGAGGGCGAGCAACAGACCTGCGGTGATGAGGATTTCACCGAGGACGCTGACCGCCGTCGCTATGCGGCCCGGACGCCGGCCCCGCCGGGCGGGACTCGAATCGGACGCGTCCGTGTGTTCTTCGGTGTCGTCGGCGGTCGCTGCCACAGTGTCCTCTGCCTCTGCCCTTACTCGCGTCAGCCCTGTTCGATGAGCGCGTCCGGCTTGCCCTTGCTGCGCGGGCGTTCCTCGACCATCTTGCCCCAGACGATCAGCCGGTACTTGCTGGTGAACTCCGGCGTGCAGGTGGTGAGGGTGATGTAGCGGCCCGGCTTGGTGAAGCCCGAGCCCTTCGGGATGGGGTCCAGCACGCTCGTGTTGGTCGGCGAGGTCACCGGCAGCGTCGAGGTCACCTTGTACACGAAGTACGAGTCCTGCGTCTCGACCACGACCGCGTCCCCCGGCCGGAGCCTGTTGATGTACCGGAACGGTTCGCCGTGCGTGTTGCGATGGGCGGCGAGACCGAAGTTGCCGGTCTTCGCATCGGGCATCGCCGTCTTCAGCGGGGGCTCACCGTAATGCCCGACCATGCCCTTGTTGAGCACCCTCTCGGTGCTCACGCCCTCCGCGATCGGCGCGACCACGTCCAGCTTGGGGATGTGCAGGATGGCGAAACCCTGCCCGGGCGCGAAGACCCCCGGGTTGCGCTTGCCGCTCGCCCAGTCGTTCTGGAGCTGGTGCGTCTCGCTGCCCGCCTGCGCGTTGGCGCGGACGTTGGTCCACCACAGCTGGTAGGTGACGAACAGCAGCATCAGCACGCCGGTGGTGATGAACACCTCACCGATCGCCCGGCTCGCGACGACGCCCGGGCTGGGCTTGCGCAGCCGCTGCTGCCGCCGCGCCTCGACCCGGGACAGCGGCCGGCCGGGCTCCCCGATCTCCGGCGTCTCCGCGGGTCCCGTCTCCCGGCCGCCGCCATGACGCCCGCCACGGCGCTTGGCGGCCCTTCTGCGGGCCGCACGGCCACCGACCGCAGGACCGGTGGCATAGGAGGCGGAAGGGGCCGCAGAGGCGCGGAGGGGCCCGCTCTCCGAGCCCGTCAGCGGATCGGGGACCCGCAGCGCCATCGTCTCGTCGTCCAGCGCAGGCCGGTACGGCTGCTCCTGCGGCGCCCGCTCGTACTCCTGCTCGTATGCCCGCTCGTACGGCTCCCCGTACGGCTCCTGGTACGCCCCCGCGTCCCAGTCCCCAAGCGCACCGGAAGCCTCGTACGACTGATCCCCGTACGAGGCATCGGTCTCGCGCTCCGGGCGCAGGGCGGTCACGCCGTGGCCCTGCCCACCACCGGGGCCAGCCCCGTCGACCTCGCCACGGCACCCTGGTCGCCGCATTCCACCAGCCAGTTGGCCAGCATCCGGTGCCCGTGCTCGGTCAGCACCGACTCGGGATGGAACTGCACGCCCTCGACCAGGAGTTCACGGTGCCGCAGACCCATGATGATGCCGTCGTGGGTGCGGGCGGTCACCTCCAGCTCGGCCGGGACCGTCGCCGGCTCGGCGGCCAGGGAGTGGTAGCGGGTCGCCGTGAAGGGCGAGGGCAGGCCCGCGAAGACGCCCTTGCCCTCGTGCTCCACCAGCGAGGTCTTGCCGTGCAGCAGCTCCGGCGCCCGGTCCACCACCCCGCCGTACGCCACCTGCATCGACTGCATGCCGAGGCACACCCCGAAGACCGGCACCCCGGTGGCCGCGCAGTGGCGGACCATGTCCACGCACACCCCGGCCTCCTCCGGCGTCCCCGGCCCGGGCGAGAGCAGCACCCCGTCGAAGCCGTCCTGGGCATGCGCCGTCGACACCTCGTCGTTGCGCAGCACCTCGCACTCGGCACCCAGCTGGTACAGGTACTGGACCAGGTTGAAGACGAAGCTGTCGTAGTTGTCGACGACGAGAATCCGCGCACTCACTGGTTGTCCACCGTCACATCGTTGAAGGGCATCAGCGGTTCGGCCCACGGAAAGACGTACTGGAAGAGGATGTAGACCACGGCCAGGATCAGTAGGAGTGAGATGAGCGCCTTCACCCACGCGTTCCCCGGCAGATGCCGCCAGATCCAGCCGTACATGCCGTTCCTTCCGTATCCCCACGGCACCTGACTCACGCCGTACGCCACCAGACTAACGGCGCAGGGCCTCCGGTTCGCCTGCCTCCACAGACTGTGTGGAATCCAGGTGCGCCCAGACGATCAGCCGGTGACTGTGCCCCCATTCCGGATCGCACGTGGTCAGCGTCAGATACCGGCCCGGACGCGTGTACCCGGACTTACGTGGCACAGCGTCGATGACCTCAACGTCCGTCGGTACGGTTTTGTAGGGCCCTTTGTCGATCCGATACGTGAACCAGGTCGTCCCGTCCGTGAGGACGACGGCGTCGCCCGGGCGCAGCTCGGGGAAGTCCTTGAACGGGTCGCCGTACGTGCGCCGGTGACCGGCCACCGCGAAGTTCCCCTCCTGGCCGAGCTGCGCGGTGCCCGCGTAGTGGGCGAGTCCCTTCGCCAGTACGTCCCGGCCGGTGCCCTCCAGGACCGGCTTGTTCCACGTGAAACCGAGCCGCGGGATGTACATGATCGCGAAAGCCTTGCCGTAGTGGTAGGGCGGCGGTCTCGTCGCGGTGACCGTCTGCTCGCCCGGCGCGGCGGCCGCCGGCCGCACACTCCCCTTCGACCACTGCCGGTGCAGCTGGTCGATCTGCGCGTTCATGGCACCGTCGGCCCGCACTCCCGTCCAGAACAGCACATAGGCGACGAAGAGCACGATCAGAGTGCCGACGGTGATGCACAGCTCGCTGACGGTCCGGACGATCACGCGCACCGGCGCCTCCGGGACGGATGGCTGGCGGGTGTCTGGCTACTGCACGGGCTTGGCGTAGTGCAGATCCACTGTGCCCGAGTAGCCGGGAAGAGTCACCGTCCCGTCGTCGGTGACTTTCCAGCCGAGTCCGTAGACGTTGACGTAGACCATGTAGGTCTGGATCGCCTTGCTCGCCGCGAGCGCCTGCTGCAGCTTGTCCGGATCGCCGACTGCGGTGATCTTGTACGGCGGTGAGTACACCCGGCCCTGGAGGATCAGGGTGTTGCCGACGCAGCGCACCGCGCTGGTGGAGATCAGCCGCTGGTCCATGACCTTGATGCCCCGGGCGCCGCCCTGCCACAGCGCGTTCACCACGGCCTGCAGGTCCTGCTGGTGGATGACCAGATAGTCGGGCTGCGGCTCGGGATAGCCGGGGAGCTTGGCGGTGGCGTTGGGCGGGGCGTCATTGAGGGTGACGGTGATGGCGTGCCCGGTGAGCTTCTGGGTGCCGGCACTCTGCTCCAGCCCGCTCAGCCTGTGGTCCTGCGCCTTGCTGCTGCCGTCGTCACTCTCGGCGAGGGACTCCACGCTCCCGCGCAGGGCCGCGTCGGACTCGTCGAGCTCCTTGTTCTTGCGGCTGCGCTGCTGGATCAGGTCGGACAGCTTCAGCAGGGAGCCGTCCTGGCGGATGTCGGTGCCCTTGGCCGTGTTGAAGCTGGTGAAGAAGATCAGTCCCGCGAGCGCGAAGACGGCCGCGGTGAGCATCCGCACGGGGCGGACACGCAGGCGGCGGCCAGGGCCGGAGCCCGTTGATTGCGTCCCGGTGGAGTCGGCAGAATTGCTCAACGTACCCTTATCTCCTTCGGCGCCACGGAAGCACTACGCTAACGGACGCCCGGGGGAGCACACAGAGTCGTCATCTCGACCCCTTGTACGCTGCCCCGAGCCCCGAACCGGTTATCTGCGCGGCCACGCAGCGCATCGACAGGAGAGACCCTCGTGCCGAAGTCACGTATCCGCAAGAAGGCCGACTACACGCCACCGGCGGCGAAGCAGGCACAGGCGATCAAGCTGAACAGCCGTGGCTGGGTCGCGCCTGTCATGCTGGCCATGTTCGTCATCGGCCTGGCCTGGATCGTCGTCTTTTACGTGACGGACGGCTCGCTGCCCATCGACGCGCTGGACAACTGGAACATCGTGGTCGGCTTCGGCTTCATCGCCGCCGGCTTCGGTGTCTCCACGCAGTGGAAGTAGCTCTGCCCAGGGCTATCCACTGAGTTATCCACAGGCGTTTTCCACATGGGGAAAAGAACGACGATCTGTGGATAACCCATCGAGCGTTGACGCTTGTATGACTGGCCGACCACCCTCCATACGCCTGTTTGCCCCCTGTCTGACCTGCGGGAACACATCCGAGCGACAGGGGGCACAGCTGTGCCCGCACACGGTGCACAAGATCCGGCACACCCTGTGGACAACGGTTCGGTATCAGGTGAGCTGAGTGGTCCTGACCAGCGTGAGCACCACCACGACGGCGAGTACGACCGCACAGGTGCCGTACTGGACGAGCGTCCTCCGCCGGCGCGGGGCGTGGACCATGGCGTACCCGGTGACGACACCGGCGACCAGGCCGCCGATGTGGGCCTGCCAGGCGATGTTCGCCCAGGTGAAGGTGATGATGAGGTTGATCACCAGCAGGGCGATGAGCGGGCGCATGTCGTAGTTGAGCCGGCGCATCAGTACGGCGGTCGCGCCGAAGAGGCCGAAGATCGCTCCGGAGGCGCCGAGGGAGGGCTGGTTGGGTGCGGCGAGCAGATAGGTGAGGGCGCTGCCGGCGAGACCCGAGACGAAGTAGAGGGCGAGATAGCGGGCGCGGCCGAGGGCGGCTTCCAGGGGGCCGCCGATCCACCACAGGCTGAGCATGTTGAAGAGGATGTGGGCGTAGCCGCCGTGCAGGAACATCGCGGTCAGCAGGCGGTAGTACTGGCCCTGAGCGATGCCCTGCACCCCGGGGAGCAGGGGGGCGTAGGCCTGTCCGATCAGTTCGAACCGGTTGGTGAAGCGATCACCTACGGCGATCTGCACCAGGAACACGGCGAGGTTGATGCCGATCAGCACCTTGGTGAGCAGCCGCGGGTCGGCCGTGACCGTGCCGCCGGCGACCGTGCGGGGCCGGGACGCCGTCGGCGCGTGGCCGGTGCCGCTGCCGCCGCGCACGCATTCGGGGCACTGGAAGCCGACCGAGGCGCTGACCATGCACTCGGGGCAGATGGGGCGCTCGCAGCGGGTGCAGCGCACACCGGTCTCACGGTCCGGGTGCCGGTAGCACACGGGCACGCGGTGGGCGGCGTTCTGCGTGCTGCCTTCGGCGTGGTCCATCGGTTCCCCTTGTTCGTCGTGGGACTGCCCCCGGCAATGCCCCGCCCCACTCATCCTTGGTACGGACGAGCGGGGCGATTGGTTCCCTGCGGGACGTTCCGGTGTGCCCCGGTGGGACGTGACGGCGTTTCCCTGCGGGGTGTCCGGGAAGCGGTGGGCTCAGCCCTCGCGCTTCTCGACGACGACCTCGTTGATCACGACGTCGTTCGCCGGACGGTCGTTGCGGCCGGTGGGCAGGGCGGCGATGGCGTCGACGACCTTCTGGCTGGCCGGGTCGGTGACCTCGCCGAAGATGGTGTGCTTGCGGTTCAGCCACGTCGTCGGGGCGACGGTGATGAAGAACTGCGAGCCGTTGGTGCCGGGGCCGGCGTTGGCCATGGCCAGCAGGTACGGCTTGTTGAAGGACAGATCCGGGTGGAACTCGTCCCCGAACTTGTAGCCGGGGCCGCCGATGCCGCTGCCCAGCGGGTCGCCGCCCTGGATCATGAAGCCGCTGATGACACGGTGGAAGATCGTGCCGTTGTAGAGCGGCGCCTTGCCCTTCTGACCCGTGCCGGGGTGGGTCCACTCGCGCTCACCCTGCGCCAGCTCGACGAAGTTCCTGACCGTTTCCGGCGCGTGGTTCGGGAAAAGCTGGACCACGATGTCGCCGTGGTTGGTCTTCAGGGTGGCGTAAAGCTGCTCAGCCACGATCTGCCTTCCGTTGTCTTTCTGTGACTCCCCGATCCTCGCACGGTCGGACCCGTACGTCGCCCGGCAGGCATGAGTTCCGCCCGGAAGGCAGCGCTCGGCGGCAATTCGTGGCAGTGTCGACGACAGGATCGAGTTGTCGGGATTACCCAGAATCGCGCCGAAGGGAGGAATCGGCACCCATATGCCCGCCCGCGCATGCCGCGCGGGCCGTTGGCAGGCATGATCCGTAAAAGGGTGGAAAGTCGAAATACCGTACGCCACCGAGGAGGAGGAACCCGTGACCCGCATCGACAGCGTGCGCGCCGCGACCGGCTCGGCGAAGGACAGCGTGCTGCACGCCGCGGAAGTGGTGGCGCCCTACGCCGACACGGCCAAGGAGCGTGCCGCGCTCTATGCGCAGGAGGCACGCGTACGGCTGGCGCCCGTGGTGTCGCAGGCCGCCGAACAGGCCCGTGTGCAGTACGACGCCCGGCTCGCCCCGCGTCTGGAGCAGGCTCGTGCGCATGTACCGCCGAGGGTGGACCTGGCCGCGCAGGAGGCGGCCGTCCGCGCCCGTAAGGCTGCCCGGCAGGCTGCCGAGTACTCACGCCAGGCTGCCGAGTACTCGCGTCCGAGGATCGAGCAGGCCGTGGCAGCGACCGCTCCGGTCCGCGAGGAGGTCGCCGCGCGTGGCGCAGCCGCCCTGGCCGCACTGCGTGGCCAGGTCTCGGCGGAGGAGATCCAGAAGCTGGCCCGCCGGCACGAGCGTCGGTGCCGGGCAGGCCGCGCCATGAAGGCGCTGGCGCTGCTGACCGTGCTGGCCGGTGGTGCCTTCGCGGCCTGGAAGTGGTGGGACAAGCAGGCCAACCCCGACTGGCTGGTCGAACCGCCGGCCGCGACGGAGGTACCGGAGTCGGGCGGCCGGCTCAGCTCGGTGGATGGCAGCGGCACCTCACCCCTGGACCCCGAGGTCCAGGCGAAGCAGGCCGAGGAGGACGCCGCGGACGAGGACGAGGACGACCAGTAGTAGCCCGGCCGGAGGGCAGCAGCAGACACGATCACCTACCGTCGGCCGTCAAACGGGCCGTGGGTCAGCCGGGTTGACCGCCCGCTGCCCACGGCCCGTTTCACGTGAAACCACCCGGCCGTCCGTGGGCGAGGCCCAACAAGGCAGGGGACAACCGGACTTCGTCCTCCGTCAACCCGGTGGCCGGACAGGAGACGCCGGCGTCGCCCCCCACCTCGCCGACGACAACCTGCCCGCTACCGTCCGGGGGAGGCCCCCTCCGCACCGGGTCCGGCCGGCATCCGGCCGGGCCCTTGTCCGGCCGGGCCCATGTCCGCCGCGATCGCCGACCCGAGCCCTCACTCGTCGAACCGGTCGAGCAGCGCCCCCCTTCCCCGTGTGACCGCCCCGCCACTGTGCGTACGAACAGCGGCCTGAGCATGAAGAATGCCTCCCGGCCTTGCGTTTCCGCAGGTCGGGAGGCATTTCGGGGTGGAGCCTAGGGGAGTCGAACCCCTGACATCCGCCATGCAAAGACGGCGCTCTACCAACTGAGCTAAGGCCCCGGGAAGCAGCGGCCCGTCCGGAGGAACCGCGTTCCGGTGGGTGCCGCAGACCAGAGTACCGGGTCACCCCCGGTATCCCGCAAAAAGATTGGGGGTCCCCGCGAATGACCACGCTCCGTAAGATGCTCGACGTGGTTCGCTACAGCGAACCACGCGGTTTTAGGGGAAGCGATGGGGAGACGCAATGGACGCCGCACAGCAGGAAGCCACCGCGAGAGCGCGGGAGCTGCAGCGGAACTGGTACGGGGAGCCGTTGGGGGCGCTCTTCCGTAAGCTCATCGACGATCTCGGGCTCAACCAGGCCCGTCTCGCGGCGGTCCTGGGGCTGTCCGCTCCGATGCTCTCGCAGCTGATGAGCGGGCAGCGCGCGAAGATCGGCAATCCTGCCGTGGTCCAGCGGGTGCAGCTGCTGCAGGAACTGGCGGCGCAGGTCGCGGACGGCAGTGTGAGCGCCGCCGAGGCGACCGAGCGCATGGACGAGATCAAGAAGTCTCAGGGGGGCTCCGTGCTCAGCAACACCACCCAGACCACGAGCAATTCTGGGGCGCCGACGGTCAAGCGGGTGGTCCGCGAGATCCAGTCCCTGCTGCGCTCGGTGGCCGCCGCGGGCGACATCATCGACGCCGCGGACAGCCTCGCGCCGAGCCATCCGGAGCTGGCGGAGTTCCTCCGCGTCTACGGCGCCGGCCGCACCTCCGACGCCGTCGCGCACTACCAGTCCCACCAGAACTAGGTTCCACGGCCGGGTCCGGTTCACGGAGGGGGTCCGTGGGCCGGGCCGGCCCCGAGCCCGGCGAGGGGGGCGCCCGTGCGCGGGGGGCCGGGTGTCGGTCCAGGGGGGTGGACCGTCCTCGACGTGGAGCGGGGTCGTATCGCTCGTCACGGGGGAGACCAGGGGGGAACCTGGCGGGAAAGCGGGGGGAATCGGGGAACAAGGGGCAGGGGGACCGGCACCGGTCCCGGGGGAGGAGCGATGGGCTGCCATGGGTGAGGTGTTCGCCGGCCGGTACGAGCTGGCCGACCCGATCGGACGCGGGGGCGTGGGCGCCGTATGGCGTGCCTGGGACCACCGCCGACGGCGCTATGTGGCCGCCAAGGTGCTCCAGCAGCGTGACGCCCACTCCCTGCTGCGCTTCGTGCGGGAGCAGGCCCTGCGGATCGACCACCCCCATGTCCTCGCTCCGGCCAGCTGGGCCGCCGACGACGACAAGGTGCTCTTCACCATGGACCTGGTGGCCGGCGGCTCCCTGGTCCACCTCGTCGGCGACTACGGCCCGCTGCCGCCGGCGTTCGTGTGCACCCTCCTCGACCAGCTGCTGTCCGGTCTCGCCGCCGTGCACGCCGAGGGCGTCATCCACCGGGACATCAAGCCCGCCAACGTCCTTCTCGAGGCCACCGGGACCGGCCGGCCGCGGCTGCGGCTGTCCGACTTCGGCATCGCCATGCGGCTGGGCGAGCCCCGGCTGACGGAGACCAACCTCGTGGTGGGGACGCCCGGTTACCTCGCCCCCGAGCAGATGCTCGGCGCCGAACCCGACTTTCCCGCCGACCTGTTCGCCGTGGGTCTGGTCGCGCTGTATCTGCTCGAAGGCGCCAAGCCTGACGCCAAGGCGCTCGTGCAGTACTTCGTGGAGCATGGGACGCCCGGCCCGCCCAAGGGCATCCCGGAACCGCTCTGGCAGGTCGTGTCCGGTCTGCTCCAGCCCGACCCGGCCGCGCGTTTCCGCACCGCCACGGGTGCGCGCAAGGCGCTCGCCTCGGCAGTGGAACTCCTGCCGGAGCCCGAACCCGACGACGAGCTGATCGAGGTCTTCGACCAACTCGGCGCGCTCCCTCCGGAGTTCGGCCCCGACGGTCCCCTCAGGAGGGCCTCCGGAGTCGCCGCGGAACCGACCGAGGACCCGGATACGCGCCCGGCCACGGCTGCAGGCGCCGATGTGGGTGGCGGTGCAGCCGGTGGTGGCAGTGCCGGTGGCGGTACGGAATCGGGTGCCGACGCGGGCACCGGCTCGCTCTCGGACACCGGCAGTTTCCGTCTGCCGCCGCCGCTGGATCCCCCGGCGTCCGTCCAGGATCCCCGGGCCCCCTCCCAAGACCCCCCGGCCTCCGAGCCGTACGCATGGCAGGCACCCCGACATGCCGACGAGCAGGGACCGTACAGCGCGCAGCACGGACCACAGGCCGTGGATCCCTCCCCGTACCCCTCATACACCCAACAGCTCCCGCCCCCCTCGCTCCCTCCTCAACTCCCCTTCCACGAGCCGTACATCGGCCCCCAGGTCCACAGCCCCCACGCCCATCACGCTCCCCGAGCTCCGCACGCCCCCGCCCCCGCCCCCTGGAGCGGCGTACCGTCCCCCGGCGCGAGGGCGGGCGATCCCGTCGATGCCTCCACCGCCGCGTACACCGCTCGGAACGCGCAGGTTCCCGCTCCGGCCCAGCCGATCTCAGGCGCGCCCGTACAAGGGCGGAGAGCACGCCGGGCCAGGCGGAACCGGCGGCCCGGGCCGCCGGCCAAGGTCGCGATCCCGATCGTTCTGCTTGCCCTGGCCTGCTACGCCGTGGGTTTCTGGGCGTTGACCCGCGTCTGAGCCGGCTGGGTCCGCTGGGCCCGCCGTGCCGTCACCGTCCAGCCGGCGAGCACCAGCAGCAGCGCCGTCCCCAGGCCGATTCCGCCGATCGCGACGAGCCTCATCACCGGGTCGTCCCCGCCCCCGGTGCTCCCGGTGAGCGCCGCCTGCCGGTCCAGCTCCGTGACCGTGAACACCTCCCCCGGCACGGGCCGGCCGGCGTACTCCGGGCCGGCGTGCGCCCGCCCGGCCACCCGGACCCGCAGGGTCACCCCGAAGGGTCCCCGCCCGAACGTGCCGGCCAGCTGCTCGCTGAGATGCAGCACCAGGTAGTAGTCGCCGGCGAAGCGGACGGAGGTCACCCCGGCGGGGACGGCGTAGCGGTTGGCGTACTCCACCGGCGGGAGCGGGGCGAGTACGGCGGGCTTCTGCGTGCCGGTGTAGCCGAGGGCGGCGTCCTCGACATAGCCGCGGACGGGGTTGTAGAGGGAGACGTTCAGGGCGCCGCCGACATAGCCGTGCCCGGTGGCGCTGCCCAGTTCGGCGGAGGCGTGGAGCTGTCGCCCCCAGTCGACCGGCACCTTGTAGAACCGTGTCTCGCCGGGCACGAGGGACGTCCGCCAGACCCCTTGGCCCAGCGGGCTCGCGGAGGCGAAACCGGCGCCGCCGGAACGGTCGCGGGGCTCACCGGTGAGCGGCTCGGGCGTGGCGGAGTCCCAGGCCTGCGGCGCCGTGGTGGACCCGGCCCGCGCCGTACGCGGTTCCGTGGCGGGCGCGATCTCCAGGTCCCAGCGCTGCGTGGGGGCGGCCGTACCGGCGCCCTGGGCGTCGAGGCGCCGGACGACCACGTAGTACGTCCCCCTGCCCTGGCACACCGACTTGCCGGACTCCCGCTGTCCCAGCGCGGTGACCGGGCGCGGGCTGAGCCCGGCGCCGAAGCGGGCGCCGGCGAAGGAGCAGGGCGTGCCGGTGGCGTCCTGGACCGACACGCTGATGCCGTCGGTGGCGGAGACCGTGGCGTCGGCCGGGGGTACGGCGGTGACGGGGACGTAGGCCGTGTCGGTGGCCCCGAGTTCGAGGCGGTAGTAGAGCCTGCCGTTCCTCGGGAGGGAGCTGCGGTAGGTACGGCCCGCGTCCAGCCGTGGTGCCGTCGCGGTGCCCGTCGCACCCTCGACGCTCCGGGCGCCGGGCGAGAAGGCGTACGGCTCCGGCGGCCCGCTCCCGGCGGTGGTCGCGTTCCCGTACGCGGACGCGGGTGCCGTTCCGCCCGTCAGGACCAGCAGCGCGCACAGCCCCGGCAGCAGGGCCGTCCGCAGGGCGCCGGAGACCGCCCGGCGACCGTACCGCCGCCACCACGCCGTACGCCGCCCTCGCTCCCGCACGTGCCGTCCTCCCCTAGTCGTACCGGCCCGCGCTCCATCCTGCCCCGTGCGCCCCTGCGCCATCCGGGCAATGCGGACGGCCGTCCGAAACGCCCGGCAACGCCCGGCAAGGCCCGGTGGCGCACGGTCCGGCGGCTACAGCACCCCGCGAGCCCCCGCAACACGACAGGCGGGATCGCGGACAGCACAAAGCCCCGACCGCGAAGGGCGGTCGGGGCCTGTTTCAGATTCTGGTATCGGCACTCACGAACCCGTGGGCACGGAGTCAGTCGCCTCCGTCCACAGATCCTGCTCGGCGCGATCCGCCTGGATCTGGCGGTACACGAGGAGCCCGCCGATGGCGGCCAGTGCGACCAGGAGCAGCTTCTTCACCGCGCGACCTCGTCTTTCCTTGACGTAGGGGACCTCTGGCGCCCGACTATACACACCGACCGATACCGATCGGTGACCTGCGTGAGGCCCCAACTCCCGCCTCCGGCAGCGCAATATGCCAGGTCCGGCGCCATTCCGATCGGAGGGTGATCACACCCCCACGGACGGTTAGTTTGCTCCCCCTTCGCTCACTCTCACCTGGTTTTGTGGTTTTCCGACCCTCTTACGGCCATCCGAGTGGTGTTCATCGGAACATCGACGCGCCACGGGCGTCGGTCCAACACTTCGCGGCCCACATACACATCATGAGCAAAGTACGCAAATCGCCCAACCCGAAAGTGAGGGGCCATGACCCAGAACAAGGTCATGAAGCTGTGGACCGCTCTCGTCACCGCTTTTCTCGCGCTGTGCACGGCGCTCGGACTCGTCGCCACCACGACCGCCACGACCGCGGCGGCCGCACCCCGGCCCGAGGGCCCCAGCACCGGCACCGCGCACAGGACCATCCCGACGATCCCGGCACCACGGCACTGGGCCTGGTCCCATGCCAGCGCCCTGCCCCCCACGATGAAACAGCGCATCCGGGCCGAGGCCCACGGTAAGTCCCCCAGCTGCCGGCACCGTCCCCTCACCGACACCCAGGCGGAGACCACGACCACCCCCGAAGGGCCCTCGGCCGCTCAGCTCGACTGCTGAGCTCCCGCTCCCACGCAGCACCGCAACGTCTCGACCGCACGGCGACTTGCGTACGCACCAGTCGACACGAAAAGACCCCCGGCCGGGTTCGGCCGGGGGTCTCGCGCTGTTGTCGGAGGTATGCCGGGTGTAGGGGGTGTATGACCTGGGAGGATGACCCGACGACACCCCGGAAAGGTGGTGAGTGCTGCCGTGACCCGGCGCGTCACCGTTGTCACCGCTGTCCACGGCCCGTCCGCGCGCTTCCTGCCGGACGCCTACGCGTCCCTGGGCGAGCAGCGGCTTCCCGGTGGCTGGGAGTGGGAGTGGGTGATCCAGCAGGACGGTACGACGGACGAGGTCCGCCCGTACGTCCCGCACGACACGCGCGTGAGCTTCGCCCAGGGCCGGCCGGGCGGCCCGGGAATCGCCCGCACGATCGCGCTGGCGCGCGCCGGGGGCGCGTACGTCAAGGTCCTGGACGCCGACGACCGGCTCACACCGGGCGCGCTGGGCCGCGATGTGGCCGTTCTGGAGGCTCAGCGCAGCGTCGGCTGGACGACGTCCCGGGCCCTCGACCTGCTGCCGGACGGCTCGACGGTGGGCTTCCCCGGCGATCCGGACGACGGCCCGCTCGAACGCGGTGTGGTGCTCGATCACTGGAAGCGGAACGACTTCCGCGCACCGGTCCATCCGGCGACCCTGTGCGTCCGGCGCGAGCTGCTTCTCGCGCTCGGCGGCTGGATGGCCCTGCCGGCGTCCGAGGACACGGGCCTGCTGCTGGCGCTGGACGCGGTGAGCCGCGGCTGGTTCTCCGCGGAGGCCGGCCTGCTGTACCGCAAGTGGGAGGGCCAGGTCACGGGCCGGGCGTCCCACGTCGACCCCGTCGAGCGCACGGCCCGGATGGCGGTCGCCGAGGCCCGGGCCCGGGCACTGGCCGACTTCGAGTGGTCCTACCCGGCCGGGCCGACCGCCACGCCGTCCACCGCGTGAGTCACGTCCTGAGGGCTGACCGGGTCCCTGCTCCGGGTCCCCGCTCCGTGAGCACGATCGCCTGCGAGGGGCACCTCTCGGCCGCCTCCTGGACCTGCGGGTCGTCGGCGGACCCCTCCCGGCCGGGCCGTACGACGCCGTAGCCGTCCTCGAACGCGAACACGCCCGGCGCCCGGTGTGCGCACTCGGCAGAGCCGTAGCACAGGGCACGGTCGACGGAGACCTTCATGTGTCCTCCAGCTCTGGACGGTGGCTTCCTGGACGTCAATGCCCGGCGAACCGCTCACTGAATCAGCCCTGTTCACGCCATCGCCTGCCGGATCAGCCCCATTCCCGTGGACCGGCCCCCGGTGCGCGCGGCCGCTCGCTGAACTGGTCCTGCTGCCACCGCCGATCGCGCACCGGCCTGTGCGCCCGGCCGCTCGCCGAACCGGTCCGTTCCCGCTACCGCTCCCCGCCCGCTACCGAGAGCCAGTGGGCCACCCGGCGGACCGTGGGTTCGTCGAGCAGGTCGGCCATCGTCCGCACCGCCTCGCCGTCCTCGGTGCTCAGGTCGTACAGGCCCGCCTTGCTCAGGCCGGCCATGAGCACCTGGTGCCGGCGGTCCGTCATGCGTTCCGCGAGCTTGGCCGGTTCACCGGTGCCCGGCGCGGACCGGCCGGCCACCTCGGCCGGAGCGGGAGCGGACACCTTGCCGGCCGGGGTGTCGAAGAGGTGCCAGGCGCCGTCCCTGGGCCCCCACAGCGCGACCGTCACCTCCTCGCCGCGCGCCCGCACGGTCTGGGTCATGTCTCCGACGGCGTACTGCACGGGAGCCCGGTCGGGGGACTCCGCGCCTACCGTCCAGGAGTCCTGGGACGGCATGTGGAACATCGCGACCCAGCGCGGAGCACCGGGCGGTTGCGGGCACGGGGGACGTTTGTGCATGTCACTCACCCCTTCGGGAACGGGACGCTCACCTTCGGGAACAGCCACCGACGGGCACCGTATCTGACGGTCAGTCAGATATCCAGGGCATGCCGGGCCCGCAGCCGCGCTTCTGGCCTCTTCACGGCCGACGTGACACCCTGCCCGCACCCAGGACCAGGGTGCGATGTCGTCCCGGACGAGGGAGGCCGAGGATGAGCGAACGGGAAGAAGCGGCGGCCGGAGCGGTCACGGAGGAGGCCGAGGCGCCGCACAGCCTCCGGGCCGAGGTACTGCGCAGGCTCCACGGGGCCCGCGCGCACAGCGCCAACGACCGTGCGGTAGCCGCGTGCCGGTACGCCGGTGTCGGCCAGGACGCGGCCGAGATCGTCCCGAGGGACCCCGTCGGCCGGGCCGCCAACGCGCTGCGACTGTCGGCCGACTCGCTCGCCGCGCTCACCGCGTCCGCCCCCGACCCCGCCGCGGACGCCCGCTGCGCCCGCAATGCCGCCGCCACCGCGGCGCTGGCCGCCCAGGTGGCCGCGGCACGGGGCAACCGCGGCGCGACCGCAGCCACGGGCTCACTCGCATCCGGCATGACCTCCTTGGCCTCCGCCGCCCTGCGCGCGGCGCTGGCGGCGTCCCAGGCCGCCGCTCTCGCGGCCGGAGGCAGTGCGCGAGGGCAGGACGCGGCTCTGAACGCCTCCGCCGAGGAGGCCGAACGCCACGCCGTGGCCACGGCCCGCGCGGCCGGATGGCTCGAGGTGAACACAGCGGCCGACTGAAACAGGGCCGCGGCGCCCACGTGTCCGACATCGCCCGCTGTTTCGCCTGAGCGGTGTTTCACGTGAAACGTCACCCGGCCCACTCGGCACACACCACCCCCTGCCCGTCCGGCACCGGTCCCTCCCCTCGTGGGGACCGGTGCCGGACGGTGCAGAGGTGTCGATCGGTGCCGCGTCGGCTCGGTACCGATCGAAGAATGGAACCGGTTCTCAAGGCTCACGGGCTCATGCGACCGTCTCGTCGCCGCTCCCTGCCTTCGATCGAAGTTGGCCGAGATCCTTCGGCACCGAAGCCTGTCTGTCCGCGCACAGGGCCGTGGCCTGTCCGGACGGTGTGTGACGGGTTCACTACCGGGTCCGGATCCTGCCATCTGTTATCCATGGCGAGGAGACCGTTGCCTCCGGTCCGGCACTTATCCGCAGGTCAGGCGTATAGGGTGGGTTTTCCGGTCCGGACGTCCAGACGCGGGGGGAACGTAAAGGGGTGGGACCTTGAGTTCCGACTCAGGGACACGCACAGCTTTCGCCGAGCGCCTCGCGCTGCTGTACAAGGAGGCTGGAAACCCTCCCCTCAAGAGCGTCGCCGAGGCGGTCGTACGGCTGCAGCGGGTCGACGAACGCGGGCGGCCCGTGCGCGTGTCCGCGCAGCGGATCAGCGACTGGCGCCGGGCCAGGAACGTACCGGCCCAGTTCGCCGCCCTCGCGGCGGTGCTGCACATCCTGATTCCGGAGGCACGACGGCTGCGGCCCTCGCCGGTGTCCACGGGCCTGTACGACCTCGCACACTGGCAGCGGCTGTGGGAGCGCGCACTGGCCGACCCGGTGGGCGACCGACCCGCACCGCCCGCCGAGGAGAACCGGCCTCCTCCGGCCCAGGCCTCGCCCCTCACCGGAGGCGTCTGCCCCTACCGGGGGCTCGCCCCCTACCGGCAGGAGGATGCCCGGTGGTTCTTCGGCCGGGAACGGAGCACGAGCGCACTCATCACCCAGCTCCGCGCCGCCGAGCGGACAGGCGGTCTGGTGATGCTGGTGGGCGCCTCGGGAGCGGGGAAGTCCTCCCTGCTGAACGCCGGCCTGGTCCCCGCCGTACGAGGCGGCGCGCTGCACGACGGACGCGGCACCGGCATACCGCACACGAGCGCCACCTCCCAGGATCCGCAGGAAACCACCGCCGACTGTGTCCTGCACCTGGTCCCGGGTGCCGATCCCCTCGGTGAGCTGGTCCGCCTTGTCCCCGATCTCGGCACTGTCGCCGCCGACGCGCGTCGGGCCGAACACGAGGCCACGGAGAACCCGGCGGTTCCCGGCTCCGACTCGCCCCGGGTGGCCCAGGCGGCCCGCGAGGCCGTGTCGGAGTGGGCCCGCCGGGAGGCGTCCGCCGGGTGCCGACCGGTCGTCGTCGTGGACCAGTTCGAAGAAGCCTTCACCCTCTGCGCCGACGAGACGGACCGGCGTACGTTCATCCAGCTCCTGCACGCCGCCTGCACCCCGCCCGCCGACTCGGGCGAGCCCGCACCGGTGCTCGTCGTCCTCGGCATCCGCGCCGACTTCTACGAGCAGTGCCTCGGCTACCCGGAACTGGCCGACGCCCTCCAGCACCGGCACATGGTGCTCGGTCCGCTGACCAGTACCGAGCTGCGCGAGGCGGTGACCGGTCCGGCCAAGGCGGTGGGTCTGGAGCTGGAACCGGGGCTCGCCGAGCTGATCGTCCGCGAGGTCAGCGCCGACGGGCCGCGCGGCGCCCACGACGCGGGCGTGCTCCCGCTGCTCTCGCACGCCCTGCTCGCCACCTGGCAGCGCCGCAAGGCCGGACGGCTGACGCTGGCCGGCTATCGCGCGGCGGGCGGCATCCAGGGGGCCGTCGCGGCGACCGCCGAGCGCGCCTGGTCGGGGCTCGATCCCGCGGCCCGTACGGCAGCCCGGCTGCTCCTGCTGCGGCTGGTCCGGCTGGGCGAGGACACCCAGGCTACGCGGCGGCGGGGCACCCGGCGGCAGCTGGCGGAGGAGTCGGCGGACCCCGGCAAGACGGAGGAGTCCCTCGAGGCCCTCGTACGGGCCCGGCTGGTGACGCTGGACGCGGACACCGTGGAGATCACCCATGAGGCGCTGCTGCACGCCTGGCCCCGGCTGCGGCACTGGATCGACGACGACCGCAACGACCATCTGCTGCGCCAGCGGCTGGAGGAGGACGGCCGGGCCTGGGAGGACTCGGGCCGGGACAGCTCACTGCTCTACCGCGGCTCCCGGCTGGAGCAGGCGCGCAGCTGGGCGCGGTCGGCCGGGGACACGTATCTGACCCGCAGCGCGGTGGAGTTCCTGGCCGCGGCGGTCCGGCTGCGCAAGCGCTCGGTGTTGCTCAGCCGGGCCGCGGTGGCGGCACTGGTGGTGCTGGCCCTGGTCGCGGGCGGTTCGGCGGTGATCGCCCGACAGCAACGGGACGACGCCGTCTTCGAGCAGGTGCTCGCCGAGGCCGACCGGGTCCAGCGCACCGATCCGTCCCTGGCCGCCCAGCTCGACCTGGTCGCCCACCATCTGCGCCCGGGCGACGAGGGCACGTACAGCAGGCTGATCTCGATCGTGAACGCGCCGCTGGCCACGCCCCTGTCCGGCCACACCGGTGCGGTCTATCTGACCTCCTTCAGCCCCGACGGCAGGACGCTGGCCACGGCCAGCTACGACCGGACCGTCCGGCTGTGGAACGTGGCCGACGCGCGCCACCCCAAGCCGCTCGGCAGGCCGCTGACCGGCCACACCAGCTGGGTGAGCAGCGCCGTCTTCAGCCCGGACGGGCACACCCTCGCCAGCGCCGGGGACGACGGGACGATCCGGCTGTGGGACGTGACCGACCCCGCCCGCCCGAAGCCGCTCGGCAAGCCGCTCGCCGGCCACCGGGGCACGATCTACCTGATCACGTTCAGCCCCGACGGACGCACGCTGGCCTCGGCCGGCGAGGACCACACGGTACGGCTGTGGAACGTGTCCGACCCGCACCGGCCGAGTGAGCTCGGCGCTCTGCGCGGACACAGCGCCGCGGTGCGCAGCGTCGCGTTCAGTCCCGACGGGCGCACCCTCGCGGCGGGCGGTGACGACGACACGATCATGCTGTGGAACACGGCCGACCCGCGTCACCCCAAGCCGTACCGCACTGCGCTGAGGGGCCACACGGACCTCGTGCACTCGGTGGCGTTCAGCCCCGACGGGCACACCCTGGCCAGCGGCAGCGCGGACGACACGATCCGGCTGTGGAACGTCACCGACCCCGCCCACCCGTCCGCGCTCGGCTCACCGCTGGCCGGGCACACCGGGCCGATCTGGTCGGTGGCCTTCAGCCCGGACGGCAGCAGGCTGGCCGCCGCGAGCGCGGACAGCACGGCGAGCCTGTGGAACGTCAGCGACCCCTCGTCCCCGTCGCAGGTAGGGGAGCCGCTCGCGGGCAGCAGCGGGGAGATGTACGCCCTCGGGTTCAGCCCCGACGGGCAGACCCTGGCCACGGGCAGCGGTGACAGCACGGTGCGTCTGTGGTCGCTGCCGACCTCGGACATCGTCGGCCGCACCAGCGCGTTCCGGCCGGACGGACGGGTGCTGGTCACGGCGGCCCGGGACGGCAGGCTCCGGCTGTGGAACGTGGCGCGGCCCGCGCGGCCCGTACCGCTGGGGAAACCGTTCATGGGCGCGGACGGCGGCCATCGTGCGCCGCTGTTCTCCCCCGACGGCCGCATCCTCGCCGTCCTCACCAACAACCAGTCCGTGTATCTGTGGAACGTCGGCGATCCGTCCCACCCGGTCACCGCTGGCTCGCCCCTGCGTCTGCGGACGCGCTTCGCGGGGCCCGACACGCTCGCCTTCAGCCCGGACGGCCGCACCCTGGCCACCGCCTACGACGACGCCACCATCCAGCTGTGGAACATCGCCGACCCCGCGCACCCCGTGGCGCTCGGCAGGCCGCTGACGGGCCACCGGGGCTATGTCAACGCGCTCGCGTTCAGCCCCGACGGCCACACCCTGGCCTCCGGCAGCGCGGACAGCACGATCCGCCTCTGGAACGTCACCGACCCGGCCCGCCCGACCGGGCTCGGCCGGCTCACCAAGCACTCCGGCCCGGTCAACGCGATCGCCTTCAGCCCGGACGGGCGTGTTCTGGCCAGCGGCAGCGACGACGACACCGTCCGGCTGTGGAACGTCACCGACCCCGCCTCGACGACCGCGCTGGGCGCGCCGCTCACCGGTCACACCGAGGCGGTCAAGCTGCTGACGTTCAGCCCGGACGGGCGTGTTCTGGCCAGCGGCGGCAATGACAACACGGTCCGGCTGTGGAACGTCGGCAACCCCGCCTCGGCGAGCCCCATCGGCCAGTCGATGAGCCCCAACGCCAGGTCGGGCACCTTCCTGTCCTTCAGCCCCAAGAGCCGTGTTCTCGGGGTCTCCAGCGGCACGGACACGGTCCGTCTGTGGAGCCTGGACGCCGACGCGGCGATCGAGTACATCTGCTCGGTCACCCGGAGCGTACTGAGCCCGCAGAGGTGGGACGAGTACCTTCCCCGGCTCTCCTACGACCCTCCGTGCGGTCATTGATCGGCCAACCTGACTTAATTTCGATCGACTTGCCCCCACGAGGCCCCTGAGCTTGTTACCCTTGGCCACAGCCCGATCGCTGGTGCATCCCCCGTCGCCAGCGGTCGGGCCTTTTTGTTCCACTGGGCGTGTTCCGCCCGGTGGATGTCTGCGTAGACGCCGAAGACCCCCGATCCATCCGGACCGGGGGTCTTCGTGCTGGTGGGGCTAACAGGATTTGAACCTGTGGCCTCATCCTTATCAGGGATGCGCTCTAACCAACTGAGCTATAGCCCCGCCGCGCTTTGCGGTGTGTGTCCCGCGCGCTGACTCCTGAAGATTAGCGCACGACCACGTCAGTCCCAAAATCGGTTGTCGGGGGACCGTCAGGTCAGGGGCGCGCAGGGTGTCCGGAGGGCCTCCGCGGGGCCTATTCGTCCTCCGCCAGGGTCAGCTCGATGCCGCCCACGAAGCCCGCGGAGAGGTTGTAGATGAACGCGCCGAGCGTCGCGAGCGCCGTGGCGAGGACCACGTCGATGACCGCGATGATCGTCGTGAACGTCAGGACGTGGGGGAGCGACAGGAATGCCTGGAGGTCGAAGCCGTTCGCCTCGTTCGAGCCGGTCGCCTCCGAGATCGTGCCGCCCACCGTCGAGAACACGCCCATCGCGTCCAGGACCATCCACAGCAACGCCGAGGCGACGATGGTGCAGATGCCGAGCGCGATGGAGAGCAGGAAGCTGACCTTCATCACCGACCACGGGTCGGCCTTGGCCACCCGCAGCCGCGCCTTGCGGGTGCGCGGCTCCGTACGGGCGCCCGTACGCGGCCGTCGTACGGCACCGGCCGGGGGCTGGGCCGGATAGGCCTGCGGCGGGTGGTACGGCCCGGAGGGCTGCTCCGGGCTCCGCTCCCCGGGGAGCGGAGACGACGACTGTGCCTCGCCGGCCGCGGCGGGGCCTCGGGTGTCCGTCACAGTTCCCCCCTGGGATCCAGACGAGCCGGAGGAGTCCTTCCCGGACACCTTCACCGGCTTCAGGTTGGTGGTGTGCGGGTCGGTCGCGCTCCCCGCACCCGCCGCGTGCGCGGCGGAGCCACGGCCGCCGCCGTCCGTGTCAGTACCCGTGGAGGTACCGGCCGATCCGGCGCCCGTGGCTCCGCTCACGATGACTCACTCCTCGTGCTACTCGGCCGAGGGCGCCTCACCCTCGTCCGTGCCGGCGGCCTGGGCACCCTCGACGGCGTCGACGGCGTCCTCGCCATCGACCTCCTCCGCCTCGCGCCCCGCCTCGGCGTTACGTGCGATGCCCACCACGGCATCGCGCTTGCCCAGGTTGATCAGTTGGACGCCCATGGTGTCACGGCCCGTCTCCCTGATCTCATTGACTCGCGTACGAATCACACCGCCGGAGAGGGTGATCGCGAGGATCTCGTCGGTCTCCTCGACGACCAGCGCCCCGACGAGCGAACCACGGTCCTCCACGATCTTGGCGGCCTTGATACCGAGGCCGCCGCGGCCCTGGACGCGGTACTCGTCGACGACAGTCCGCTTCGCGTACCCGCCGTCGGTGGCAGTGAACACGAACGTACCCGGTCGAACAACATTCATCGACAGAAGTTCATCGCCTTCACGGAAACTCATGCCCTTCACGCCGGAGGTGGCACGGCCCATCGGGCGCAGGGAGTCGTCGGAGGCGGTGAACCTGATCGACTGCGCCTTCTTGCTGATCAGAAGCAGATCGTCGTCGGCCGAGACCAGTTCGGCACCGATCAGCTCGTCGTCCGTTCCGTCCTCGCGCTCGCGCAGATTGATCGCGATCACGCCGCCGGAGCGGGGCGAATCGTAATCCTTCAGAGGCGTCTTCTTGACCAAGCCGGACTTGGTGGCCAGCACCAGGTACGGCGCCGCCTCGTAGTCACGGATCGCCAGGATCTCGGCGATCGCCTCGTCCGGCTGGAAGGCGAGCAGGTTCGCCACGTGCTGACCGCGCGCGTCCCGGCCGGCTTCGGGCAACTCGTACGCCTTCGCCCGGTAGACCCGGCCCTTGTTGGTGAAGAACAGCAGCCAGTGGTGCGTGGTGGAGACGAAGAAGTGGTCGACGATGTCGTCTTCCTTCAGCTTCGTGCCGCGTACGCCCTTGCCGCCGCGCTTCTGCGCCCGGTAGTCGTCCGTCTTGGTCCGCTTGACGTAGCCGCCGCGCGTGACCGTGACGACGATGTCCTCCTCGGCGATCAGGTCCTCGATGGACATGTCGCCCTCGTACGGGATCAGCTTGGTCTGGCGGTCGTCGCCGTACTTCTCGACGATCGCGGCCAGTTCCTCGCTGACGATCCCGCGCTGGCGGACCGGGGAGGCGAGGATCTCGTTGTACTCGTTGATCTTCGCCTGGAGTTCGTCGTGCTCCTGGACGATCTTCTGCCGCTCCAGGGCCGCCAGGCGCCGCAGCTGCATCTCGAGGATCGCGTTGGCCTGGATCTCGTCGATCTCCAGCAGGCCCATCAGGCCCGTACGCGCGATCTCGACGGTGTCGCTGCGCCGGATCAACGCGATGACCTCGTCGATGGCGTCCAGGGCCTTCAGCAGACCGCGCAGGATGTGCGCGCGCTCCTCGGCCTTGCGCAGCCGGAAGCGGGTACGGCGGACGATGACCTCGATCTGGTGCGTCACCCAGTGGCGGATGAACGCGTCCAGGGACAGGGTGCGCGGCACGCCGTCGACCAGTGCCAGCATGTTGGCGCCGAAGTTCGTCTGCAGGTCGGTGTGCTTGTACAGGTTGTTCAGCACGACCTTGGCGACCGCGTCCCGCTTGAGGACGATGACCAGGCGCTGGCCCGTACGGGAGCTGGTCTCGTCGCGGACGTCGGCGATACCGCCGATCTTGCCGTCCTTGACCAGGTCGGCAATCTTCTGCGCCAGGTTGTCCGGGTTGACCTGGTACGGCAGCTCGGTCACCACCAGGCACTGGCGACCCTGGATCTCCTCGACCTCGACCACCGCGCGCATCGTGATCGAGCCGCGCCCGGTGCGGTACGCCTCCTCGATGCCCTTGCGGCCCACCACCAGGGCACCGGTCGGGAAGTCCGGGCCCTTGATGCGCTCCATGAGCGCGTCCAGCAGCTCCTCGTGGGAGACCTCGGGGTTCTCCAGGTACCACTGGGCGCCGGCCGCGACCTCGCGCAGGTTGTGCGGCGGGATGTTGGTCGCCATGCCGACCGCGATGCCGGCCGAGCCGTTGATCAGCAGGTTCGGGAAGCGGGCCGGCAGGACGGTCGGCTCCTGGGAGCGGCCGTCGTAGTTGTCCGTGAAGTCGACGGTCTCCTCGTCGATGTCGCGGACCATCTCCATCGACAGCGGCGCCATCTTGCACTCGGTGTACCGCATGGCGGCCGCCGGGTCGTTGCCCGGGGAGCCGAAGTTGCCGTTGGAGTCCACCAGCGGCATCCGCATCGACCACGGCTGCGCGAGGCGCACCAGGGCGTCGTAGATCGAACTGTCGCCGTGCGGGTGGTAGTTGCCCATGACGTCGCCGACGACACGGGCGCACTTGTAGAAGCCGCGGTCGGGGCGGTAGCCGCCGTCGTACATCGCGTACAGCACGCGCCGGTGGACGGGCTTGAGGCCGTCCCGGACGTCGGGCAGCGCACGGGACACGATGACGGACATCGCGTAGTCCAGGTACGAGCGCTGCATCTCCGTCTCGAGCCCGACGGGCTCGACGCGCATCACGAGCTCGCCGCCCTCGGTCTCAGGGGTTTGCGGAGTGTTCTCGTCGGCCATTGCTGGTGAAGATCCTTCCTGGTGCGGTCAGCTGAGACCGACTCAGATGTCGAGGAAGCGGACGTCCTTGGCGTTGCGCTGGATGAACTGGCGGCGGGCCTCGACGTCCTCGCCCATGAGGACCGAGAACAGGTCGTCGGCCTGGGCGGCGTCGTCGAGGGTGACCTGGCCGAGGACCCGGTGCTCCTGGTCCATCGTGGTCACGCGCAGCTCCTCGGCGTTCATCTCGCCGAGGCCCTTGAAGCGCTGGATCGAGTCCTCGCGGACGCGCTTGCCGCGCTGGCGGCCCATCTCGATCAGTGCGTCGCGTTCGCGGTCGGAGTAGGCGTACTCCACGTCGTCCCGGCCCCACTTGATCTTGTACAGCGGGGGACGGGACAGGTACACGTGACCGGCCTCGACGAGTGGCCGCATGAAGCGGAACAGGAAGGTCAGCAGCAGGGTGCTGATGTGCTGGCCGTCGACGTCGGCGTCCGCCATCAGAATGATCTTGTGATAGCGGAGCTTCTCGATGTCGAAGTCCTCGTGCACACCCGTGCCGAAGGCCGAGATCAGCGCCTGGATCTCCTGGTTCTGCAGGATCTTGTCGATCCTGGCCTTCTCCACGTTGAGGATCTTGCCGCGGATCGGGAGGATCGCCTGGTACTGCGGGTTCCGGCCGGACTTGGCCGAGCCGCCGGCGGAGTCACCCTCGACGATGAAGATCTCGCACTTGGTGGGGTCGTTCGACTGGCAGTCGGAGAGCTTGCCCGGCAGGGACGCCGACTCCAGCAGGCCCTTGCGGCGGGTCAGGTCGCGGGCCTTGCGGGCCGCCACGCGCGCGGTGGCCGCCTGGATGCCCTTGCGGATGATGTCCGCGGCCTCGACCGGGTTGCGGTCCAGCCAGTCGTTGAGGTGCTCGTAGACCGCCTTCTGTACGAAGGTCTTGGCCTCCGTGTTGCCCAGCTTGGTCTTCGTCTGGCCCTCGAACTGCGGCTCGCTCAGCTTCACCGAGATGATCGCGGTCAGACCCTCACGGATGTCGTCACCGGTGAGGTTGTCGTCCTTCTCGCGCAGCAGCTTCTTGTCGCGCGCGTACTTGTTGATCAGCGACGTCAGCGCGGCGCGGAAGCCCTCTTCGTGGGTACCGCCCTCGTGGGTGTGGATGATGTTCGCGAAGGAGTACACGCCCTCGGTGTAGCCGCTGTTCCACTGCATCGCGACCTCGAGGGACAGGCTCTTGTCCTTGTCCTCCGCCTCCAGGTCGATGACGGTGGGGTGCACCGCCTCTCCCTTGCGGGAGTTGAGGTACTTCACGAAGTCGACGATGCCGCCCTCGTAGTAGTACGTGACGGCCTTGACCTCGGCCTTCTCGTCCGCACCCGCCTCGTCCGCACCGCTGGTGGCCTTCGCCGACTCGCGCTCATCAGTGAGTTTGATCGTCAAACCCTTGTTGAGGAACGCCATCTCCTGGAAACGCCGCGACAGCGTCTCGAAGGAGTACTCGGTGGTCTCGAAGATCTCCGGGTCGGCCCAGAAGGTGACCGACGTGCCGGTCTCCTCCGTGGCCTCGTGCTTGACCAGCGGGGCCGTGGGGACGCCCATCTTGTAGTCCTGCGTCCACCGGTGGCCGTCGGTCCTGACCTCGACGGAGACCTTCGTGGACAGCGCGTTGACGACGGACACGCCCACACCGTGCAGACCGCCGGAGACGGCGTAACCGCCACCGCCGAACTTGCCGCCCGCGTGCAGCACGGTCAGCACGACCTCGAGCGCCGGCTTGCCCTCGGAGGGCACGATGCCCACGGGGATGCCACGGCCGTTGTCGACGACCCGGACGCCGCCGTCGGCGAGGATCGTGACGTCGATCGTGTCCGCGTACCCGGCCAGCGCCTCGTCGACCGAGTTGTCGACGACCTCGTACACCAGGTGGTGCAGACCGCGCTCGCCCGTGGAACCGATGTACATGCCGGGCCGCTTGCGGACCGCGTCCAGCCCTTCGAGCACGGTGATGGCGCTGGCGTCGTAGGAGGCGGAGGCTGCGCCAGAATCTGCGGCCCCGCCGTTCACGGGGGCCTCGGTGGGCTCGCCGTTCACGCCGGCGTCGGTGGACGGGTTGTTCTCGTTGGGGTTGCCGGAATCGGCCACGAAGCGCCCTTTCTGGCACAGCACGAGCCGGGCTCGTCGGCAGGTTGCCGGAGCGGCTGCGGCATGTTGCGGTGGTAAGCCTTGATCAGCGTTGCTCAGCTTTTCCCGGGCGGTCCCCACATTGGGGCGGGATTGTCTTCCAGTCTACCGGTAGCTCTGACATCGATGGGGGTTTGCCGGTACCTGAGTCCCCATGTGCCGCCCTGAACCGGGCTCGACCGGGTCCCGATATGTGGATGGGGGCTCCAAGGGGCTCACAGCGGCATTCAGCGCTTCGAGGCGTCAACCCTTGGCTACTGGGGGGTCAGATGGCGCTCCGACCGTGCCGCAGCTGCTCTCCACACCCGTGATACGGCGCCACTCCGAGGGCACCGTCCAACTTTTCGACGTGACGTACGTCACCCGTACGTATCGCCGGGACCGGAGCTGCCGGGCGCCCTCAGCGGACCGTAGCGGCGAGCCGGGCCACCCGGATTGAGCACCTTGATCATCCGTACGGTGCCGTGCCCCAGGTCCTCGTTGAGGCGGGCTACCAGCGCGGGCGCGAGGTGGCGCAGCTGGGTCGCCCAGGCCGTGGAGTCGCAGCTCACGATCAGCACGCGCTCGTCCTCGTCGTACCGCTGCGGCACGCAGTGCTTGGCCAGGTCCTCGCCGACGATCTGCGGCCAGCGGCCCATCACCCCGCCCACCGCCGCGGGGGTCTCCCAGCCGCGCTCGGTCAGCAGCCGGTTGATCGCGGCGCCCAGCGCCATCGGGTCCCGGCCGTCGGCGCGCGCGCCGGAGCGCAGCCCGCCGCCACGCCTGGCCTGCTTCTTCTGCCGCGCCGCGTCTCCACGCGCGCGTGCCTGCTCCTTCGCCGCGCGCAACGCCACGCGCGCGAGGTCGACGCCGGAGGGTTCGTTCCCGCTCTTCTTCGGGTCCTGGGGGGTGGGTTCGCCGGTGCTCATACGCGCTCCACCGTCCCGCCCGACACGGCGTACCGCGCCCCGGCCAGTACATCCGGTACGTCGTCGTCCACGGCGGCGGTGACCAGCACCTGCTCGCCCGGCGCGACCAGCTCGGCCAGCCGCTCCCGCCGGCGCGTGTCCAGCTCGGCGAAGACGTCGTCCAGGACCAGCACCGGTTCGTTGCCCTCGGCCCGCAGCAGGTCGTAGGAAGCCAGGCGCAGGGCGAGCGCGTAGGACCAGGACTCGCCGTGGGAGGCGTACCCCTTGGCGGGCAGCTGACCGAGTTTGAGAATCAAATCGTCCCGGTGCGGGCCAACGAGGGTGACACCGCGCTCGATCTCCTGCTTGCGCGCCTCCGCCAGGGCCGTCATCAGCTGGGCGTAGAGATCCTCGCGCGCGTGGGCCTCGCCGGGCGCGGACGGCTTGTACTCCAGCGCCAGCGGCCCGCCGCCGGGAGCCAGTTGCTCGTAGGCCTTGTCGGCCAGCGGCTGCAGCGCGGCGATCAGGTCGAGGCGCTGGGCGAGCAACTCGGCGCCCGCACGCGCCAGATGCTGGTCCCACACGTCGAGCGTGGACAGATCCATGGACCGCCCACCGTGCCGGCGCGCCAGGGCGGCGGTCTTGAGCAGGGTGTTCCGCTGCTTCAGCACACGCTCGTAGTCGGAGCGCACCCCGGCCATGCGCGGGGAACGGGCCGTGATCAGCTCGTCGAGGAACCGCCGACGTTCACCCGGGTCGCCTTTGACGAGGGCGAGATCCTCGGGCGCGAACAGCACGGTCCGTACGATCCCCAGCACGTCCCTCGGCCTGACCTGCGAGGACCGGTTGATGCGGGCCCGGTTGGCCCTGCCGGGGTTCAGCTCCAGCTCCACCAGCTGCTGCCGCTCGCCCTGCCGGACCTGCGCCCGGATCACGGCCCGCTCGGCCCCCATCCGGACCAGGGGCGCGTCGGAAGAGACCCGGTGGCTGCCGAGGGTGGCGAGGTATCCGACCGCTTCCACCAGGTTGGTCTTGCCCTGCCCGTTGGGCCCGACGAAGGCGGTGACGCCCGGGTCGAGCGGAACCTCGGCCCGGGCGTACGAGCGGAAGTCGGCCAGCGAAAGATGCGTGACGTGCATGGTCGTTTCGCCGGCCTTCCCCAGAGTGCTGATGGACTGTGGATCACGGGGCTCGTGGGGCCCCTGTGGATCTCTGTGGATCCCTGTGGATTACTTCTTCTCTACGGCGTGACCGCCGAACTGGTTGCGCAGCGCGGCGATCATCTTCATCTGCGGCGAGTCCTCCTGACGGGAGGCGAACCGCGCGAACAGCGACGCGGTGATCGCCGGCAGCGGCACCGCGTTGTCGATCGCGGCCTCCACAGTCCAGCGTCCCTCACCGGAGTCCTGTGCATAACCGCGCAGGCCCTCCAGGTGCTCGTCGTCGTCCAGCGCGTTGACCGCGAGGTCGAGCAGCCAGGAGCGGATGACGGTGCCCTCCTGCCAGGAGCGGAAGACCTCGCGGACGTTCTCCACGGAGTCGACCTTCTCCAGCAGCTCCCAGCCCTCGGCGTAGGCCTGCATCATCGCGTACTCGATGCCGTTGTGGACCATCTTCGCGAAGTGGCCCGCGCCGACCTTGCCGGCGTGCACCGAGCCGAAGTCGCCCTCCGGCTTCAGCGCGTCGAAGACCGGCTGCACCTTGGCGACGTGCTCGACGTCGCCGCCGTACATCAGCGCGTACCCGTTCTCCAGGCCCCAGACGCCGCCGGAGACGCCGCAGTCGACGAAGCCTATGCCCTTGGCCGCCAGTTCCCCGGCGTGCTTCTCGTCGTCCGTCCAGCGGGAGTTTCCGCCGTCCACGACCACGTCACCGGGCTCCAGCAGCTCGGCCAGCTGGTCGACGGTCGACTGGGTGGGCTCGCCGGCCGGGACCATCACCCAGACCACGCGCGGTCCGCTGAGCTTGCCCACAAGCTCTTCCAGGCTGTGGACATCCGCGAGGTCCGCGTTGCGGTCGTATCCGATGACGGTGTGGCCCGCGCGGCGGATCCGCTCGCGCATGTTGCCGCCCATCTTGCCGAGGCCGACGAGACCGAGCTCCATCAGTTGTGTTCCTTAGGTCGCTGTGGCGGGACAGGCACCTTGGTGCCGAGCCGAGCCTAAACCGCCCTCTTCACGCACAGTTGTGGGCATACGCGCTCATGCGTAGGCCCTGCGACCTGTACTTTTTCCACAGACGCTGCCGAGCCGCAGGCACCGGGTGCCGGGCACCCACAAAGGCACCCGGCGCCGTGCACAGCTGTGGACAAACAATCAGCCGCTGAGGCGCACCGGCATGATCAGGTACTTGTACGCGTCGTCGGCCTCGGCATCCACCGCTGGCTTCCCGCTGAGCAGCGCCGGCTTCGTGGAGGTCGTGAACGACAGCTGAGCCACCGGGGAGTCGATCGCGCTCAGGCCGTCCAGCAGGAACGTCGGGTTGAAGGCGATGGAGATGTCGTCGCCTTCCAGCTGGGCGTCGACCCTTTCCACAGCCTGTGCGTCGTCGCTGGACCCGGCCTCCAGGATCAGCACGCCCTGCTCGAAGCTCAGGCGCACCGGGGTGTTCCGCTCGGCCACCAGCGCCACACGCTTGACGGCCTCGACGAACGGCGCGGTCTCGATCACGGCAACGGAGTTGAACTCGGTCGGGAACAGCGTGCGGTACTTCGGCAGGTCACCCTCGAGCAGCCGGGTGGTCGTACGACGACCCGCGCCCTCGAAACCGATCAGACCCTCGCCCGCGCCCGACCCGGACAGCGCCAGGGTCACGCTGTCACCGGCGCCGAGCGACTTGGCGGTGTCCAGGAGCGTCTTGGCCGGGACCAGGGCGACCGCGGAGGCGTCCGGGTTCTCCGGCTTCCACAGGAACTCGCGGACGGCGAAGCGGTAGCGGTCGGTGGAGGCCAGGGTGACCGTGTCGCCCTCGATCTCGATGCGCACACCGGTGAGGACGGGCAGCGTGTCGTCACGGCCGGCGGCGATCGCCACCTGGGACACGGCGGCCGCGAAGACCTCGCCGGGGACGGTGCCCGTGGCGTTCGGCATCTGCGGCAGCGACGGGTACTCCTCCACAGGCAGGGTGTGCAGGGTGAACCGGGAGGACCCACAGACCACCGTCGCCCGTACACCGTCTGTGGAAATCTCCACCGGCCGGTTGGGGAGAGCGCGGGAGATGTCGGCGAGCAGCCGGCCGGAGACGAGGACGGTGCCCTCCTCCTCGACCTCGGCTTCCACGGACACGCGCGCGGAGACCTCGTAGTCGAAGCTCGACAGGCTCAGCTGGCCGTCCTCGGCCTTGAGGAGGAGGCCGGCGAGGACAGGCGCCGGCGGACGGGCCGGGAGGCTGCGTGCCGCCCACGCCACTGCCTCCGCGAGTACGTCGCGTTCCACCCGGATCTTCACCGTAAGCCGCCTCCTGCTGTTGCTACTGAGTCCTCCGACTCGGTGTCACCGCCCACTGCGAAGGGAAGGACACCGGGGACCAGTCTGACGCACCGCACTGACAGTAGGTGCCCGTCGGGGTCAAGTCGCTCCGGGAGGCAGCCGGGCACGAGACAGCGAGTTGTGCACAGGCCCCGCTTCCAAACGATTGCCGAGCTCTCTCTAGTCGGGAGTAGTAGTAGGGCCTGTGGATACCGTGGATAACCACGTTTTCCCAGCTCAGAGCCAAGATTTTGTCCACGGGGCCTGTGGGTGACGGCGGTGGACAACCGGGGTCATCTGTGGAGAACAGAAAGTTCTGCACACCCCGCCCACAGCCCGAGGGCAGTTCTCCCCAGCTGCGTCCCCAGGTTTACCCACGTTTCCCACACCCCAATCCGGCACCTTCGTGTGACGGCTTTCACTCGACGCGGTGAGTGGGTGCGTCGCGTTGCCGAACAGTGGACAGCCATGTGGAGAAGCCCGGGATCACTGGGGACAACGGGCTCCAGCCTGTGGGTCGGCAGTGGAAAACTTCGTACACAGGCTGTGGATCTTCGCTCGGTCCACAGCCTGTGGAGATCGTTCGTCCACGATTCCACAGGCAGCTGAGCTGGGCGAATGCCGTATGGACAGGCTCCCTGTGGACGCTGCTCGGGACAACTCCACAGTCCCCAGCATGTGGACGGAAGAAACCCAGCGAATCTGTGGAGGATGGCCGTAACCCGGCACTTAATCGAACACCCGGCGGCGAACGAGGAACACTCCACAGCCAGCGGCCGTGCCCACGCGGCTGCGCCCACCCGTGCCGGTCCGGCGTCACGACTGCCCGCAGCCGCGTGGGCACGGGTGGGCGCAGCGTCACCCCGCGGACGCGGGCAAGCGCCCCAGCCCCGGTCGGCCACAGCACCGGGCACCCACGCCAGGCACCCGCCACTGCGGGCGGCGACCATGCCGAAGGGCGCCCTCGGGAGTCGTATCCCGAAGGCGCCCTCGATGTCGGCGCCAGGCAGGCGCAGCCGCCGTCAGCCGTTCTTGATCCGGTTCGTCAGCTCGGTCACCTGGTTGTAGATGGACCGCCGCTCGGCCATCAGCGCACGGATCTTGCGGTCGGCGTGCATGACGGTGGTGTGGTCACGGCCGCCGAACTGCGCCCCGATCTTCGGCAGCGACAGATCGGTCAGCTCCCTGCACAGGTACATGGCGATCTGCCGCGCGGTGACCAGCGCGCGCCCGCGCGAGGTGCCGCACAGGTCCTCCACCGTCAGCCCGAAGTAGTCGGCGGTGGCCCCCATGATCGCCGTGGCCGTGATCTCCGGGGCGCTGTCCTCGCCGCCGGGGATCAGGTCCTTCAGGACGATCTCGGTCAGGCCGAGGTCCACCGGCTGCCGGTTCAGCGAGGCGAACGCCGTCACCCGGATCAGCGCGCCCTCCAGCTCACGGATGTTCCGTGAGATCCGGGAGGCGATGAACTCCAGCACCTCCGGCGGGGCGTTGAGCTGCTCCTGCACCGCCTTCTTGCGCAGGATCGCGATACGCGTCTCCAGCTCGGGCGGCTGGACGTCTGTGATCAGACCCCACTCGAAACGGTTCCGCAGCCGGTCCTCCAGCGTGACCAGCTGCTTCGGCGGCCGGTCGGAGGAGAGCACGATCTGCTTGTTCGCGTTGTGGAGCGTGTTGAAGGTGTGGAAGAACTCCTCCTGCGTCGACTCCTTGTCCGCGAGGAACTGGATGTCGTCGACGAGCAGGATGTCCATCTCGCGGTAGCGCTTGCGGAAGCTGTCGCCCTTGCCGTCGCGGATGGAGTTGATGAACTCGTTGGTGAACTCCTCCGAGCTCACGTACCGCACGCGCGTGCCCGGGTAGAGGCTCCGCGCGTAGTGCCCGATGGCGTGCAGCAGATGCGTCTTGCCGAGCCCCGACTCCCCGTAGATGAAAAGGGGGTTGTAGGCCTTCGCGGGAGCCTCGGCGACGGCGACCGCGGCCGCGTGAGCGAACCGGTTGGAGGCGCCGATCACGAACGTGTCGAACAGGTACTTCGGGTTCAGCCGGGCCGTCGGCTCGCCGGGACCGCTCGCCGGCGCGGGCTGTGCGCCCAGCGGTCCGGTGGTACCGCTCGTGGGCAGGTCCGGGCGGCCGGGGCCGCCGCGACGCGCGGGGCCGCCGACCGCCGGCTGCTCGGGCAGCTCACGGCGGACGGGGTCGCGCTGGTCGTACTCGGTGCGGGACGGGTCGTACTCGGGGCGCGCGGATTCGTAGTCAGAGCGCCCCGAGTCGTAGTCGGCGCGGGGTTTGTCGTAGTCGCCGCGCTGCTGCTCGTACGACGGCCGGTCCCTGCCCTGCGAGCGGTAGTCCGAGGACGGCGGGCCGTAGGTGTCCGGGCCGGAGCCGTAGCCCTCGGGTCCGGAGCCGTAGGCGTCCTGGGACGACGGCGACGCGTACGGGTCGCGCTCGGGGAAGCCGAGCCGCGGCTGCTGCCAGCCGTACTCGTCCTGTGCGGGCCGCGGCCAGGCGCCGGGCTCACGGCGCTGGTACTCGGAGGGGTACGCCGGGCGCACGACGGGCAGCTGGTCCGCGCGGCCGGTGGGCAGCTGGTCGGCGCGGGGCTGCTGCTCGGCCGGCTGCTGCTCGGCGGCGCGATGGCGGCCGTAGCCCTCGTACGGCCGTTCCTCGTACGACGGGCCGGACGGCAGCTCGGTCTCTTCGTAGCGTGGCTTGGGCGGCTGCTGCACCGGCGCCGCGGGGGCGGGCGGCTCGCCCGCGGAGTCGTCCACGGTGATCGCGATACGGATGGGGCGGCCGCACTCGCGGCTCAGCGTCTCGCTGACGACCGGCGCGAGACGGCCCTCCAGTACGCCCTTCGCAAATTCGTTCGGTACGGCGAGCAGGGCGGTGTCCGCGACCAGCGCGAGCGGCTGGCAGCGCCGGATCCAGTGCTCGTCCTTCGCCTCGACACCCTGTCCGCGGCCCTCCCCGAGGAGCTGCTCCAGTACTCGCGGCCACACTGCGGCAAGATCGGCGGGTACGTCAGCCACAGGGCACGCTCTCTCACAGGTCCCACGAACGTGTGATCGCGAGACGGGTCGGGGTGTACTTCGGGTGGTCGGTGGGTCAAACCCGCCGGGGCGGGGGACAAAAGAACGAATCGGAGTTCAGCCACGGTAGTCAGCGCGGCGGGTGCGGTTCAAGTTGTTGTCCCCAGCCTGTGGATAGTGTCTCTCCGTGACCCTCGGTTTGACCGGATGGCGCCGTCCCGCGTACCGTAACCAGGTCGAGTTGTCGATGGCTGCTGCCGCCTGCCTCCGATGGGCACAGGTCACGTCAGGTGATCGGGAAGCGGTGCACTCGGGCGTGACGCGAGCTACTCGTGGGCGCACGGTGACAGCCAAGACGGCACCCCGCAACTACCGATTTCTTTCTGGAGCCCCCGAGTGAGCAAGCGCACCTTCCAGCCGAACAACCGTCGTCGCGCGAAGACCCACGGCTTCCGGCTGCGTATGCGCACCCGTGCCGGCCGCGCGATTCTCGCGTCCCGCCGTAGCAAGGGTCGCGCCCGTCTGTCCGCCTGATTCCGATCAGGTCATGACGTCGTGCTGCCCACCGAGAACCGGCTGAGGCGGCGCGAGGACTTCGCGACCGCGGTCCGACGAGGACGCCGGGCAGGACGCCCGACTCTCGTCGTCCACCTTCGTAGCGGTGCCACGGACCCGCACGCGCCTGGGGAGAGCGCTCCCCCGACGCGTGCGGGTTTCGTCGTCAGCAAGGCCGTGGGTGGCGCGGTCGTGCGCAACAAAGTGAAGCGCAGACTGCGTCATCTGATGCGTGACCGAGTCGCCCTGTTTCCCCCCGGTAGCCTGGTAGTCGTACGAGCGCTGCCCGGAGCGGGCGACGCAGACCATGCACAGCTGGCCCGAGACCTGGACGCCGCCGTTCAGCGGCTGCTGGGAGGGGGCGCGCGATGAAGTACCCGCTGCTGGCTCTGATCAAGCTGTACCAGTGGACGATCAGTCCACTGCTGGGGCCGGTGTGCAAGTACTACCCGTCGTGCTCCCACTACGGCTACACGGCCATCGACCGGCATGGTGCGATCAAGGGCACGGCACTCACCGCCTGGCGCATCCTCCGGTGCAATCCGTGGTCGCTGGGTGGTGTGGACCATGTCCCGCCGCGCAAGCGCCCGCGGTGGCACGAAATGCTGCGCAACGCCTGGCGCGCACGCAAGGGCGGGCCCTCCGCCGCCGAACCGGCCACCGAAGCGAAGCCCGGGAGCCCGTCTTCCGAGCTTCCTGCGAGCCCGGCCGCAGAGACCTCGTCCCATGCCCAAGGAGCATGATTAGTGGACACGATTGCCAGCCTCTTCAGCTTCATCACAACACCCGTTTCATGGGTCATCGTCCAGTTCCACAAGATGTACGGCGCGATCTTCGGCGCCGACACCGGGTGGGCCTGGGGCCTGTCCATCGTGTCCCTGGTGATCCTGATCCGCATCTGCCTGATCCCGCTCTTCGTGAAGCAGATCAAGTCGACGCGTGCGATGCAGACGCTCCAGCCGGAGATGAAGAAGATCCAGGAGCGCTACAAGAACGACCGGCAGCGTCAGTCCGAAGAGATGATGAAGCTGTACAAGGAGACGGGTACCAACCCGCTCTCCTCGTGCCTTCCCATCCTGGCGCAGTCTCCGTTCTTCTTCGCCCTGTACCACGTGCTCAACGCGATCGCGACGGGCAAGACGATCGGCGTCCTCGACGAGTCGCTGCTCGCCAGCGCCCGTAAGGCGCACATCTTCGGCGCCCCGCTTGCGGCGAAGTTCACGGACAGCGCGGACAAGGTCGCCGCGCTCGGCGCCACGCTGACCGATGTCCGGGTCGTCACCGCGATCATGATCGTCCTGATGTCGGCGTCGCAGTTCTACACGCAGCGACAGCTGATGACGAAGAACGTCGACACCACGGTGAAGACGCCGTTCATGCAGCAGCAGAAGATGCTGATGTACGTCTTCCCGGTCATGTTCGCCGTCTTCGGTATCAACTTCCCGGTCGGTGTCCTCGTCTACTGGCTGACCACCAACGTGTGGACCATGGGTCAGCAGATGTACGTCATCCGCAACAACCCGACCCCGGGTTCCAAGGCCCAGGCCGCCTACCTGGAGCGCCTGACCAAGCACGTCACGCACGTCGGCAAGGTCCGCCGCCGCAGCGAGAAGACCATCGTCAAGGCGATCGTCGCCAAGGGCCGCGAGCGCAACGAGTTCGAGCGCAAGTTCGTCAACGCCCTGAACAAGGCCGGTCTGGCCGCCCAGGCCGACGGCACCGTGGTGAAGAGCACGGCCCAGGCCGCGACGCAGACCGCGGACGGCGTGGAGACCACCACCGAGGCCGGCACCGGCACCGCGGCCCGGCGCCAGCAGCCCAAGCGCCAGTCCAAGTCCCAGCGTCAGTCCGGCGGGCCCAAGCAAGCGGGCGGGTCCACCTCGCTGGAGAAGTCCGACGAGCCGCAGGACGCCAAGCCCGCCGCTGCCCAGCAGGCCCAGAAGCCCGGCTCCGGCACCCGCAGCAAGGCCCAGTCCGGCCAGCGCAAGGGTGGCCCGCAGCGGCCCAAGTCCCCGTCCAAGAAGTAAGAAGGAGCCCATCCCGTGACGGAAGGCACCACCTCCGCCGCTGCCGAGGGGGCAGACGCCCTGACCCGCCTGGAGCAGGAGGGTGAGATCGCGGCGGACTACCTGGAGGGTCTGCTGGACATCGCCGACCTCGACGGCGACATCGACATGGACGTCGAGGCCGACCGCGCCTCCGTGTCGATCATCAGCGACACCGGCGGCCGTGACCTGCACAAGCTGGTCGGCCGGGACGGCGAGGTGCTGGAGGCACTGCAGGAGCTGACGCGCCTGGCCGTGCACCGGGAGACCGGCGACCGCAGTCGGCTCATGCTCGACATCGCGGGTTACCGGGCCAAGAAGCGGGCGGAGCTGTCCGAGATCGGTGCCAAGGCCGCCGCTGAGGCGAAGAACACCGGCGAGCCCGTCAAGCTCAAGCCGATGACCCCGTTCGAGCGCAAGGTCGTGCACGACGCGGTCAAGGCCGCGGGACTGAGCAGCGAGTCCGAGGGCGAGGAGCCGCAGCGGTTCGTCGTCGTACTGCCCGCCTGATCGGCCCCCACGTTTCACCGGCCCCGTCTGTTGAGCAGACGGGGCCGAACTTTGTCAGCCTGGTAGTTCTGGTGGCCGGTGCGCGAAGCACCGGCGCTGTACGGAAGGACGGTCCCCGTGACGGAGGCAGCGGAGCTTCCCCCCGCGCCCGAGCAGGCGCGGGAAGTGTTTGGTGATCGCTTCGCCGATGCGGTCCGCTACGCGGAGCTGCTCGCCGAGGCGGGCGTACAGCGTGGCCTGATCGGCCCGCGGGAAGTGCCCCGCCTGTGGGAGCGGCATCTGCTGAACTGCGCGGTGCTCTCCGAGGCCGTCCCCGAGGGAGTGACGGTCTGCGATGTCGGCTCCGGCGCCGGCCTGCCCGGCATCCCGCTGGCGCTGGTCCGGAACGACCTCAACATCACACTGCTGGAGCCGCTGCTGCGGCGCACCAATTTCCTCACCGAGGTCGTCGAGCTGCTCGGCCTGGATCACGTCACCGTGGTGCGGGGCCGCGCCGAGGAGGTCCTGGGCAAGCTGCCGCCGGTCCATGTGGTGACCGCGCGGGCCGTGGCCCCGCTGGACCGACTGGCCACCTGGGGCATCCCGCTGCTGCGTCCCTATGGCGAGATGCTCGCGCTGAAGGGTGACACCGCCGAGGAGGAGCTGAAGGCCGCTGCCACGGCTCTCAGTAAGCTGGGCGCGGTGGAGACGTCGATCCTGCATGTGGGTGAGGGCATCGTGGACCCCATGTCCACCGTGGTGCGGGTCGAGGTCGGGGAGAGCCCGGGTGGTGTGCGGTTCGCGGCCAAGCGCGCCAAGGCGGCCCGGACGGGTCGGGTCCGCCGTCGCCGCTGAGCAGGAGTAGCAGCAGGGGCATGGGTCGGAGAAGGGGGCGGCTCTGATCCGTCCTGACGACGAGACGTACTCCACACAAGCTGCCAAACCTACGCAGGCCGGAGTGTCGCGAAGGTCCGGTCGCCGCTGCTGTGCATCGTGTTTCACGTGAAACGTCGCTCACTGCTCCACGGCATCATCAGTCGCGGCCGCGCTGCGGCCGAACCTCGCGACCGCAAGCCCCTCGGTTCCCTGGGCGAGGATCCCGTTCCCCAGGGAACTCCATCCCTGTCACGGGGTACTCCGCCCCTCTCCAGGGGCACGGAGTTGTCCACAGAGGTGGATTTCTCCACAGAACACCAGGCCTCACTGGTTCACGACCCCGAAGACATGGGAGGCTCTGTTCATTGCGAGCCTGAAGTCGAGGAGAGTGAATCCTTGCGGTCCGACGCCAACATCGCGGGACCGATGACCGATCCGGTCCCCGGTCCCCGTACCGAGTCGATGGGGGCGGATGTTTCACGTGAAACACCGCCTCCGATGGACGACACTCCGATCGGTCGTGCGGCCCAACTGGCGGTAGAGGCTCTGGGCCGCGCCGGCGAAGGCCTGCCACGGCCGGAGCAGACCAGAGTCATCGTGGTCGCCAACCAGAAGGGCGGCGTGGGCAAGACGACGACCACCGTCAACCTTGCTGCTTCGCTGGCTCTGCATGGCGGCCGGGTCCTGGTGATCGACCTCGACCCGCAGGGCAACGCGTCCACCGCCCTCGGGATCGACCACCACGCAGACGTCCCCTCGATCTACGACGTGTTGGTGGAGAGCAAGCCTCTCGCCGAGGTCGTCCAGCCGGTCCCCGACGTGGAGGGTCTCTTCTGTGCCCCCGCCACCATCGATCTCGCCGGTGCGGAGATCGAGTTGGTGTCCTTGGTGGCCCGTGAGAGCCGACTGCAGCGGGCGATCCAGGCATACGAACAGCCGCTGGACTACATCCTCATCGACTGCCCGCCCTCGCTCGGCCTGTTGACGGTCAACGCGCTGGTGGCGGGCCAGGAGGTCCTCATCCCGATCCAGTGCGAGTACTACGCACTCGAGGGCCTGGGGCAGCTGCTGCGCAACGTCGACCTGGTGCGGGGGCACCTCAACCCCACGCTGCATGTGTCGACCATCCTGCTCACCATGTACGACGGCCGGACGCGTCTCGCTTCCCAGGTCGCGGAAGAGGTGCGCACCCACTTCGGCGACGAGGTGCTGCGGACAAGCATTCCCCGCTCGGTCCGTATCTCCGAGGCGCCGAGTTACGGGCAGACGGTGCTGACTTACGATCCTGGATCGAGCGGTGCCCTCTCGTATCTTGAGGCGGCCCGAGAAATCGCGCTGAAGGGCATCGGCATCAGCTATGACGCGAGCCAGGCCCACATCGGCGTCCAGAACGATCCAAGCATGGTGGAGGGGATCCAGTGAGTGAGCGACGGAGGGGGCTGGGACGTGGTCTCGGCGCACTGATCCCCGCTGCCCCGACGGAGAAGACCCCGGCTCCGGCCGCGCTGGGGGGCGGTGCCTCCGCTTCCCCCGCAGCCGTCCCGGTGCTGACGACCGACCGCGGGGTTGCCGCGGCGAAGGTGGCTACGCTGCCGCCTGTTTCACATGAAACCGAGGAGCCCGCGGCGGGCCCCGTCGTGGAGGCCCCGGCTCCTCCTATGGGCGCGCACTTCGCCGAGATTCCTCTCGACGCGATCTCGCCCAACCCGCGCCAGCCGCGTGATGTCTTCGACGAGGACGCGCTTCAGGAGCTGGTCACCTCGATCAGGGAGGTCGGTCTCCTCCAGCCTGTCGTCGTACGGCAGCTGGGGCCCGCCCGCTATGAGCTGATCATGGGCGAGCGCCGCTGGCGGGCCTGCCGCGAGGCCGGCCTTGAGGCCATCCCGGCGATCGTCCGGGCCACGGAGGACGAGAAGCTCCTCCTGGACGCGCTGCTGGAGAACCTGCACCGTGCGCAGCTGAACCCGCTGGAAGAGGCGGCCGCCTACGACCAGCTGCTGAAGGACTTCAACTGCACGCACGACCAGCTGGCCGACCGGATCGGGCGCTCTCGGCCCCAGGTCTCCAACACACTCCGTCTGCTGAAGCTCTCGCCGGCCGTCCAGAAGCGCGTGGCTGCCGGTGTCCTGTCCGCCGGGCACGCCCGGGCACTGTTGTCCATCGAGGACTCCGAGGAGCAGGACCGGCTGGCTCACCGCATCGTGGCCGAGGGGCTCTCGGTGCGAGCCGTCGAGGAGATCGTGACCCTCATGGGTTCGCGGCCCCAGAAGCCTCAGCGTCCCAAGGGGCCGCGTGCCGGCTCTCGGCTCTCCCCGGCCCTGAACGAGCTGGCGACCCGCCTGTCGGACCGCTTCGAGACAAGGGTGAAGGTCGACCTCGGCCAGAAGAAGGGGAAGATCACCGTCGAGTTCGCCTCGGTGGACGATCTCCGGCGGATTCTGAGCACGCTCGCTCCGGGCGAGGGGCCGGTGCTGCCGCAGGAGCTTCAGGACGCGACGGACGACCAGGACGACTGATCCTGGCCCGACCCACTCGGCTGTATGCCGTATCAAGAGCGGGCCGTGTCTGGTGTGCACCGGAACACGGCCCGCTCTTTGCTTTGAGGCGCTATCGAGTGAATCGCATCGTGGATACGATGCGAACGGGTATGGCGCATCCACCGGACAGCAACTGCATCTCTGAGTGGGGAGATGGGGGCCATGCGATCGATGAGCCGCACCGGACTGGTGAGCGCGGGCCTGAGCCTTGGAGCGGTCGGCGGATTCGTCGGCAGCTTGCTCAGGGAGCGAAGCGCTCTGGCAGCCGCTCGTGATGCGGCGGGCGAAGGAAGCGAGGAACAGCCTTCATGGGGCGTCGGCTCGTGCCGCTCACGCTGGACAACCTTCAGGACCTTCCCCAACGCTGTCGGTCGTGTGTCTTCTGGGAGCTGGACCCGGTCAGCGGAGAAGCAGCCGTAAGGGCGGGGACCTCGGCACTGGAGAAGGAAGCCTGGATCTCCGCCGTCCTGCTGGACTGGGGATCGTGCGGCCGGGTGGTGTACGTCGACGACGTACCGGTGGGCTTCGTTCTCTACGCCCCTCCGGCCTATGTCCCGCGCTCGACGGCCTTCCCCACGAGTCCCATCTCGCCGGACGCCGTGCAGTTGATGACGGCGTTCATCATGCCCGGTTACCAGGGGCAGGGGCTGGGGCGCGTGCTCGTGCAGGCGGTCGCCAAGGATCTGCTGCGCCGAGGCTTCAAAGCGATCGAGGCCTTCGGTGACGCCCGCTGGAAGGAACCCGCCTGCCTTCTGCCGGCGGATCACCTTCTGGCCGTGGGCTTCAAGACGGTCCGGCAGCATCCCACGCACCCCCGGCTCAGGCTGGAGCTGCGGTCGACGCTCTCCTGGAAGGAAGACGTGGAGATGGCTCTCGACCGGCTCCTCGGAGCGGTTCAGAAGGAACCGGCGCTGAGGCCGTTGTAGGAACGCCGTCACAGGAGTCGGCATCCGCTGGGGACTGCATACGAATGGGCCAACCCTCAAGGGTTGGCCCATTCGTGTTTCACGTGAAACATGCGCCGTCGCTCGGACAGCACCGCTCGGTTCTTCGCCTTACTCGGCGATGAACTCCTCGAGGTCGCGAACGATCGCAGCCTTCGGCTTGGCACCGACGATGGTCTTGGCGACCTCGCCGCCCTGGTAGACGTTCAGGGTCGGGATGGACATGACGCCGTACTTGGCGGCCGTATCCGGGTTCTCGTCGATGTTCAGCTTGACGATCTCGATCTTGTCGCCGTACTCCGCAGCAATCGCCTCCAGGGACGGGGCGATCTGACGGCACGGACCGCACCAGGCGGCCCAGAAGTCCACCAGGACGGGCTTGTCGTTCTTGAGGACGTCCTGCTCGAAGGAAGCGTCGGTCACATTCTTCAGGGTGCCGGCCACAGCGGGCTCCTTAACTCGGTCGTGCGGTGAGGCGGGGAGGGGAAGGGGAAGGTCAGACAGCGGCGGTCTTCTCGGGCTCCGCCTTGTCCTCGTCCGCGAGCGCGGCGAGGAAGCGCTCGGCGTCCAGGGCGGCGGAGCAGCCGGTTCCGGCCGCGGTGATCGCCTGACGGTAGGTGTGGTCGACCACGTCGCCGGCGGCGAAGACACCGGTCACATTGGTGCGGGTGGTCGGGGAGGCGACCTTCAGGTAGCCCTCCTCGTCCAGGTCCAGCTGACCCTTGAACAGCTCGGTGCGCGGGTCGTGGCCGATCGCGATGAACAGACCGGTCACGGGCAGCTCCGACAGTTCGCCGGTCTTGACGTTGCGCAGCTTCAGACCGGAGAGCTTCTGCTCGCCCTGGACCTCGGCGACTTCGCTGTCCCACACGAACTTGATCTTCGGGTCGCCGAAGGCGCGTTCCTGCATCGCCTTGGAGGCGCGCAGCGTGTCCCTGCGGTGGACGATCGTCACGGACTTGGCGAACCGCGAGAGGAAGGTGGCCTCCTCCATCGCGGTGTCACCACCGCCGATCACGGCGATGTCCTGGTCCTTGAAGAAGAACCCGTCGCAGGTCGCGCACCAGGAGACACCGCGACCGGACAGGGCGTCCTCGTTCGGCAGACCGAGCTTGCGGTGCTGGGAACCGGTGGTGACGATGACGGCCTTCGCCTTGTGGACCGTGCCTGCGGTGTCGGTGACGGTCTTGATCTCACCCGTGAGCTCGACGGAGACGACATCGTCCGGGACGAGCTCGGCGCCGAAGCGCTCGGCCTGCGCCCGCATGTTGTCCATGAGCTCGGGACCCATGATGCCGTCGCGGAAGCCCGGGAAGTTCTCGACCTCGGTGGTGTTCATCAACGCGCCACCGGCGGTGACGGCTCCCTCGAACACCAGGGGCTTCAGCGACGCGCGCGCCGTGTAGAGCGCCGCCGTATAGCCTGCGGGCCCGGAGCCGATGATGATCACGTTACGGACGTCGCTCACGGCTTGATTCCTCGTCTCTGGTCTACGTCGGTCGACCGGTGGGAGCCCGTTTCCGGGCTCTCACCCCACCCAACGGATCCTACGGGGCCCGCATTCCCGGTGTGTCGGGGCACACGCATGCGCCAGGGCAACTGACGGAGCGACCGCGGTGGCCGGTAGGTTCAGGGACGGGGATAGGACTCTTTCGCCAGGACCTTGCCCGCAGATGTGGGATCTTGACGCACGCAGGCCGCGTCGACGACATAGGCCGTGACCTGGGCACCGTCATGGCTATCGGGCAGGACGACGAGATAGGCGCTCTTCCCGGCGTAGGTGCCTACCTTCGAGGCCAGGGCGCGGTCACCCTCGGAGATCGCCCGCCGGACACAGTCGGGTACCGGAACCTCCGTCTGAATCAGCGTGTTCGCGCTCTCCGTGGTTCCTGGGGTGTTCTGCCCGGAGTCGGTGCCGGACCGCGGTCGCTGACTGGTGTGTCCCCGCTGGGTGCCCTTCTTGGAAGCCAGCAGGTCCTGCACCTGGCTTTGGACACTGGCACCGGAGAAGGCGCTGATGGACGGGCTCGGCTTGCCATGAGCCGTCATGGTCGATGGACCCCTGTCGAACACCTGGAGCACCACTGCCCCGGCTCCCAGCACGGCCGCGGTCAGGACACTGCCGAGAACGATGGTCCTGCGGCGGCTGCGCGCGTTCTTCTTCCGCCCTGGCCCGGTCGCCGCACGGGGGCGCCCCGCCGGACGATCGGTCGCAGCCGATGTTTCACGTGAAACATGGCTCGCGCTTTCCTCTCCGGATGCGCTGAGCAACGCCTCGGCGGCAAGCGCGGCATCGATCCGGCCGGTCACGTCGGCAGGCATGCGAACCGCTGTCGATGCGGATCCCAGCAGCCCTCGGATCTCCTCCAACGAGCTATGGACGTCCGCGCACAGCTCACAGGTCTCCAGGTGGCGCTGTATGTCCGCGCTGCGGCCAGGAGACAGAAGGCCTTCGGTGAGGTCGGAGATCTCTTCGACGTCCGGGTGCCCGGCCGTGTCTGTCGTCGAAGTCACGCTCGCCCACCTCCGCCCTTCACTACGGCTGAATCGCTCGGTCCCGTGCCCTCGGGGCCCTCGCTCGGAGACCCCGTTGCAGGTGGGACGGATGTCCCCTCCACCCGGTTCCGTCCCTCGCCGGGTTCTTTTCCGCTTCCTGAACCTTCGGGCCGTAGATGGGTGAGCAGAGGCAGCAGTCTCGCTCTGCCCCGGGCGCACCGGCTCTTCACCGTGCCCGTCGGCACGTCGAGAATCCTGGCGGCCTCGGCCACCGGATACCCCTGCATGTCCACGAGGACCAGCGCGGCCCTCTGGTCGTGCGGGAGGGTGCCGAGCGCTTCGAGGAGCTGGCGCTGGACGTCGTTCCGCTCGGCCGGGGCCGAGGCCGACTCGTGCGGCTCCAGCAGCTGCTCCAGCCGTTCCGTGTCGTCGACGGGAGAGGTCTTCCGTGAGGCCGCTTTGCGGGCGCGGTCCAGGCAGGCGTTCACCGTGATTCGGTGCAGCCAGGTCGTGACGGCCGACTGGCCCCGGAAGGTATGGGCGGCCCGGTAGGCCGACACCAGGGCGTCCTGGACCGCGTCGGCGGCTTCCTCGCGGTCCCCCAGCGTCCGCAGCGCGACCGCCCAGAGCCGATCCCGATGCCGCCGCACGATCTCGCTGAAGGCATCGCGGTCGCCTTCCACATGGCGGGCGAGCAGATCCTTGTCGCTCGCTCCGTCGTATCCGGCGCCCTCCGCCATCTGCCCCCTCCGGTCCGGGTGAGACGTCAGCCCGTGAACTTCACTTCGCCGATGGCCTGCTTGTAGCCGGCGCCGGCGTACAGCGTGGAGTCATACCCCGATTTCGGCACGGCCGTCAGCCAGACGAGGACATACCGCGTCTTCACCGACTTGGTGACCTTCACGGTAGCGGTATTGGTCGTCGTCGTGACCTTACCGAGCTGCTGCATCGAGTCCAGCGACGGCGGTGTCAGGGAGTCGGCCGCGTACAGCTCGACGGTCGTGTGGTCCCCGCCGTAACGCATGTCGAGGGTGGCAGTGCCGAGTCTCGTGGGCGAGCCGAGGTCGTAGACGATGCCGACGCCCGGCTTGAGCGGAGCGATGGCCGGTCCCTCGTTGAAGCTCCTGGTCCGCCAGTACGACGAGGGGTCGCCGTCATAGGTCTTCTGGACGTCGCCCGGGTGCTGGGCGTCTCCCTCGGCGATGAACTCCTGGCTTCCCTGGATCTTTATCGCCGTCGGCTTGTGGTTCGCGGCGCCCTTGTCGCCGTCACCTGTCGTCTGGCTTCTGTTGGTGTCGTCGGACTTGCCGCCCTGGCCCATCAGGGCGTCCGCCAACTGCCAGCTGCCCAGGCCCAGGGCGGCGATGAGAAGCGCCGAGACCGCCCACTTCAGGGCCTTGCCGGTACGGCTCTGCAGCGGGGGCGGCGGAGTCGTGAGCGGCTGGGTGGCGCCGGGACGCGGCGCCGGGCGGCCGTACGTGCCCTGCTGGTAGGTCGTGCGCTGGTACTCCGGCGGGGCCGTGAACGCCGGCTCGGGCGGGCGGATGCGCGGCATCTCGCCGATCGCCTTCACCAGCTCCTCCGGCGTGGTGCACGGGGCCTCGTGACGGGAGGCGGTGGCACCGTCGTTGACGAGTGCACGCATGGCCAGTTCGGACAGGCCCCGGTGGATACCGGCCCGCACCTGGTCCGGAGCGATGAGGCCGACGCCCTTGGGAAGTCCGGACAGGCCGTACGCGTCGCTCTCGTACGGCCAGCGCTGGGTCAGCGCCGCGTACAGCAGGGCGCCGATTGCCTCGGTGTCGGTGCGCTGAGGGGTGTCGGAGCTGATGCCGCGCAGCGCGGCGTTCACGGCGAGGCCCCGGATGCGCCACTGACCGGTCGAGGCGCGCAGCACGGCGTTGGGGTTGAGCCGGAGATGAGCGAGGCCCTCGCGGTGCGCGGCGGCCATGGCCGAGGCGACCTGACTGGCCATCTGGTAGGCGTCGTGCGGTTCCAGCGGGCCGTTCGTGAGGAGCGTGGTCAGCTCGGTGGCGTCGGGCAGCCACTCGTGCACGACGTACACGAGGTCGTTCTCCTCGACGGCGTCGAGGACCTGGACGAAACGGGGGTCGCCGAGCAGCGCGGAAGAACGGGCGGCCGCGAGGACGGAACGGGCCCGTACGTGCTCCGCGGGCAGGATGTGGACGCCGACGGCACGGCGGAGTTTCTCGTCGACCGCACGCCAGCTGCTGAATCCGTCCAGACGGGTGACGCACTCCTCCAGTCGGTAGCGTCTGGCGAGCTTGTGACCACTGTGCAGTTCCGGAGGCGAGGCCTTCTGCCCGGAATCCTTGCTCACGCTCCCCTGCGCCTTTTCGCTGTCCGTGTCCCGCTCCGGGTTCATGGCCACCCCGTCGGCCGTGGACTGGTCCGCCTTGGCGGTCAGCGGCTGCTCACCGCTGTTGTCTGCCACGTCGACGGCAGCCGTGCTCCGTTCCGCCACCGTCGTCCCTGCCTCCCCATCCGTTGCACGCTGTCCGACGCCGAAACCAATTGTGCCCACAGTCCGCCGCTATGCACGACACACGACGGCGGACGATGGTTGTGCGCCTACCCCCGCCTCAGCGGCCCAGACGCCCGCGGACCATGCCCACGAGCGAGTTGAGTTCCTCGATGCGCATCCGGCGGGCGGCGACGAAGAAGATGCCAAGCAGTACGGCCCCGCCGGCGATCAGGGCCGCGAAGGAGCCGATGACGCCCTGGCCGAGGGTGTGCCCGATGCCGTAGCAGGCCGCGCCGCTGAGCAGGGCCGCCGGCACCGAGGCGATGCACAGACGCGCGTACGTCCGCATCACCCGGGCGCCGTCCAGGTCACCGCCGAGCCGCTTGCGCAGCCGGCGCCAGGCGACACCCACACCGATCGCGTAGGCCACGCCGTACGCGGCCGCCATGCCGGCCACCGCCCAGCGGGCGGGCAGCAGGAAGTAGCAGAGCGCCGAGGCGCCCGCGTTGACGGCGGCGACGATGACGGTGTTGTAGAAGGGCGTGCGGGTGTCTTCGTAGGCGTAGAAGGCGCGCAGCACGACGTACTGCACCGAGTACGGGATCAGGCCGAGGGCGAAGGCCATCAGCATGTAGCCCATGTTCGTGGCCTCGCTGGTGCCCGAGGAGCCGAAGATCAGCGTGCACATCGGGATGCCGAGCGCCAGGAACCCGAAGGCGATGGGGACGATGGCCACGGCCGTGGTCCGCAGGCCCTGGGAGATGTCGTCACGGACCGCGCCGCCGTCGCCCTCGGCGGCCGAGCGCGAGATGCGCGGCAGCAGAGCGGCCATGAGGGACACCGTGATGATGGCCTGCGGCAGGCCCCAGATCAGCTGGGCGTTGGCGTAGGCGGCGAAGCCGGTGCCCGCGATGCCGGAGTCCTTGGCGGCCGCCGTGGACAGCTGGGTGACGATCATGGCGCCGGCCTGGTTGGCGAGCACGAACAGGACCGTCCACTTGGCGAGCATCGCGGCCTTGCCCAGGCCGTGGCCGCGCCAGTCGAACCGCAGCCGGATCCGGAAGCCCGTCTCGCGCAGGTACGGGATCATCGCCAGCGCCTGGACGACCAGACCGAGCAGCACACCGATGCCGAGCAGGCGCTGGCCCTCCGGCGGGATGTTCGTGACGGTCATGTGGGAGTTGGCGGCGGTGCCGTAGACCCAGATGAACATGCCGAGCGTCACGATGATGACGATGTTGTTCAGGACCGGTGTCCACATCATCGCGCCGAACTTCCCGCGGGCGTTGAGGATCTGGCCCATCACCACATGGATGCCCATGAAGAAGATCGAGGGCAGGAAGTAGCGGGTGAAGGTGACCGCCACGTCATTGGCCGCGGGGTTGGAGGCGACCGGGTTGGACAGCATGCGCACCAGCAGCGGCGCCGCGAACATCGCGAGGGCGGTCAGCGCGGCCAGGGCCACCATCACCAGGGTCAGCAGACGGTTGGCGAAGGCCTCGCCGCCGTCGTCGTCCTCCTTCATCGCCCGTACCAGCTGCGGCACGAAGACGGAGTTGAGGCCACCACCGACGGTGAGGATGTAGATCATCGTCGGCAGCTGGTAGGCGACCTGGAAGGAGTCGCCGAGAAAGCCGAGGCCGAGCGCCGAGACGATCAGCGCCGAGCGGACGAAGCCGGTGAGGCGGGAGACCATCGTGCCCGCCGCCATCACGGCACTGGACTTCAGCAGCCCGGTTGCCTTGCCGCCCTTCTTCGCGGGTGCGGCGGAGGCTGCGGAAGCCGCTGCCGGCTCGGGTTCCGCATCCCTGTACGGCCCGGCGGGATCCGGCGCTGCGGCCGGAGCGGGCACGGGCGGCTGCGCCGGGTTCCCCGGGGCAGCCGGGTAGGAGGCCGCGGCGTACGGGTTGCCCTGCTGGGGGCCCTGGCCGGGCGCCGGCCGGTACTGGCCGGCGGGATCGTAGCCGGTGCCCGGAGCGGTGGCCGGCTGGGAGTAGCCGGGCGGATCCATGGGCGCGTGCCCGCCGCTCTGCTGCTGGTCCTTGAAGAGATGAGCGAAGGCGTCCGGTTCGTGGTACTCCTCGCCCGAGTGCGCGACCAGGTCGTCCACGCCCACGTACTGTGTCGTGCGCGGGTCGTCGCCGTACGGCAGGTACGGGGTCCCGCCCTCCGGCTCCGGCGCCGGCGTCTGTGCCCACACCCGCGGGTCGGGCGCGTACGGCGACTGGGCGGGCTGTCCGTAGAGCGGCTGCTGCCCGTGGCTGCCCTGAGGGGGCGGCGGGTGCGCGGCGCGGTCGTAGAGCGCCTCGGCGACCGGGTCCTGGGCGGCGAGGTCGTGCCCCCGGTAGGGGTCCTGGTCGTAGGCATCCTGGAGGTACATGTCGGCCGCTTGCTGCGGCGGCACCTGACCGGGCTCCGGCGGCGTCTCGGGGTAGCCCGAGCCGGCCGCGCCCTGGCCGCGATCACCGTCGTACGGCGCGTTCATGCTTACCCCACCTCATCGTCCCTGGCCCACCGGCCACGACATCGCTCAACGGTCCACTCTCTCACCCGTCCCGGACGGGTCGGGGCTTTCCGGTGCGGTGTCCGGCGCAGGGTCACTCCGGTGCTCCGGGTCGTCTGCCCCGGTCGGCGAGGCGGAATCCTCCGGTTCCTCCGGGAGACGGTCTGCAGGGGCGTCTGGGTTCCCGGGCTCGTCGGCGGCCTGCTCGTCCGCGTCGGGGCCGTTCTCGTCCGTCTGGCGGGCGGATGCGCGCTTGCGCTGGGTGTACATCCGGAATCCGGCGAGGACGAGGAGGAGCACGCCGCCGCCGATGACCAGCATCACGGTGGGCGTGATCTCGGTGACCTTCACGTCGAAGGTGACGGCGTCGCCGTACTTCTGGCCGTCCTCGGTGTACAGCTGGGCGATCACCGTGACCCGGCCGTTGGCGTTGGCCGACGTGGTGAACTTCACGGACTGGCTGTGCCCGCCGGAGATCTCCACCGGCTGCTCGGAGTAGGGCTTGCCGCCGATCTTCAGACGCGTCGGCATGGTCGAGGTGAGACGCAGGATGAGATGGCCGACCGGCTGGACGAGGTTGTTCTGGACGGTCACCGGGATGGTGGCGCTGCGTCCGGAGAGCTTGGTCTCCGACTTGTCGATCAGCTTGACCTGGTCGGCCAGCTCGTCGAGCCACCCCTCCACGCCGTTGCGGTAGCTCTGCGCGTGCCAGTTGCCGCCGCGCCACGACGTGGACATCTCACGGCTTATGGCCAGTCCGAACGGCGTGACGACGCGGGACTGGTCGGAGAGGATCACCTGGAAGCCGTTGAGCTTGTCCTGGGTGCGCGCGATCTGCTCGAAGGCCGCCCGCGGCAGCTCCTGCGAGCGCAGCGAGGAGGGGTAGGAGGAACCCGACGGGATACGCGTGGTGGCGTTCGGGTCCGGCTTGTCCTTGGTCGCCGCGGAGAGGTCCTGGGACTGGGACCAGTTCCCTTCCTGGAGCGCCTTCAGCGCCGCCGCCATCGCCTGGGCCTGGCCCGCGGTGGGCATGCGCTGCGGGGCGACCACGATGCTGCGCTGCTTGTCCGTCTGCGCGTTCACCTCCAGGCTCTGCGCCAGGAACTCCTGCACGGCGAGCGTGGCGGAGTCCGCCCTCGTCAGGTCGCCCTCGAAGGCCGTGGACAGCCGGGCGTCGGAGACCACCGCCGTGGTGCCACCGCCGATCGGACGGGCGGCGGAGGGCGTGTACGGCAGCCCGGCGGTCTCCTGGAGGCTGTCGCTGCGGGCGATCACGCGGTCGGCCCCCGCGGAGGTGGCGACCTTCATGATCGCCGGGTCGACGGCGCCCTCCTCCGGCCAGGCGAAGTCGGTGCTCGGCGTGACGTGGAGCACGGTCTTGACGGTGGTGGCGGCGACGTCGGTGGCGTCCTTGAGGTGGCTGAGCGAGCCGGTGACGCTGGTGCCGTTGTGCGCGAGGGAGGCCAGGTCCGGGTCTGCGAAGGGCAGCGCGACGACCTCCTTGCCGGTCACCGCGGACTGCAGGTTCGCCAGCCATTGCTTGGCGAGCGCCTGGTGCTCCTTCGGGCCGGGCGTGGTCGTGTCCCCCTTGCCGGGCAGCCGGTAGTTGCCGGTCGCCATCGCGTCCACCGAGGCCAGCAGGTCCGGGTCGATCACCCAGGTGACGTCGAGGTCCTTGCCCAGGTCCACCATCTGCGCCAGCCGACCGCCCGGCGCGAGTTCCTTGGCCAGGCTGTCGTTGAGGAACACCCGCGTCTGGAGCTCGCCGGGGCCCGTCTTGGCCATCATGTGGACCGTGGAGATCAGCGGCCAGAGGTACGTCGTCTTCGTCTTGGTGTCGGCGTCGGACGGCTGCCACGGCAGGAACGTGCGCTGGATGCCGAGCACCTGGTCCCAGGGCTGGGCGGCGGTCTTGCCGGACAGGGAGACACCGAACTCGTAGACGCCGTCGTCGCCGAGGTCGAGCTTGTCCACGGGGACGGAGATGCTGAAGTGCTCGGCGACGCCCGGGGTCAGCTTGGCGAACTTCTCCACGTACTTGCCGCCGACCTCGGAGCCGATTTCGCCCGGCAGGTCGTCGGAGTGCTCGGCGACGGAATCGATCGCCGAGCGGGTGCTCAGCATGGGGCCCACCTGCAGGTCCACGTGAGCGCCGGTGACGGTCTGCTTGCCGTTGTTGGTCACGGTGCCCGACACGGTCAGCGTGTCCCCGTCGGTGGGGGCGCTGGGGGCCAGTGAGTCCAGTGCGACGGACACCGTGTCCGAGGAGGCGGCCTGGGCGGGCGCCGCGGCGGGCAGCTGGAGCAGCCCGGCCAGCAGCGGCGCACCAGCGAGCAGCGCGCCGGTGCGTCGCAGCCACCGGCGGGCAGGTGAGGCACTGGTCCCCTGGAATTCAGCCGCCTCGGCCACGCGCTCGCCCGTCCCTCGTCGTCAGTGGTCGTCGGAATGTGCGTCCACGCATGGTAACGATGCGCGCGGAGGGGAAGTGCCGCGGTCTCCGTCACAAGATCGGGGAACACCCGCGTCCCGTCCTCTATATCCAGTATCGGGGGAGAGCTTCCGTACGCCTCGAGGGCAGTGCTTGCGACGGGTATGAAGGGAGCTGTCCGCGGCCCCTGCGGTCCGGCCGCCCTTCGGGCAAATGGAGGGCGTCCCTGGTCGCCGGGGCACGTACCCTTTTCTGTTGTGCCGAACCCCAACGAAGACACTCCCTCTGCCCTGAGCCAGGCGCAGCACCGTGCGGTCGCCGAGCTGCTGCGGGTGGCCCCCGTCGCCGACGATCTCGCCCGCCGATTCCAGGAGGCCGGGTTCTCCCTCGCCCTGGTCGGAGGGTCGGTGCGCGACGCGCTGCTCGGCCGGCTCGGCAACGACCTGGACTTCACGACCGACGCCCGCCCCGAGGACGTTCTGAAGATCGTCCGTCCCTGGGCGGACGCCGTCTGGGAGGTCGGTATCGCCTTCGGCACCGTCGGCGCGCACAAGGGTGCCCGTGTCGGAGACACTGAGGTGAACTTCCAGATCGAGGTCACCACCTATCGGTCGGAGGCCTACGACCGCACCTCCCGCAAGCCCGAGGTGTCGTACGGCGACTCCATCGAGGAGGATCTGGTCCGCCGGGACTTCACGGTCAACGCGATGGCCGTGGCACTGCCGGAGAAGGAGTTCATCGACCCGCACGGGGGCCTGGAGGATCTCGCGGCGCGCGTGCTGCGGACGCCGGGCACGCCCGAGGAGTCCTTCTCGGACGATCCGCTGCGGATGATGCGGGCCGCCCGGTTCGCGGCCCAGCTGGACTTCGCGGTCGCCCCCGACGTCGTCACCGCGATGACGGAGATGGCCGGACGCATCGAGATCGTCTCGGCCGAGCGGGTCCGGGACGAGCTGAACAAGCTGATCCTGTCCGCCCACCCGCGCAAGGGGCTGGGCCTGCTCGTCGATACCGGGCTCGCCGACCATGTGCTGCCCGAGCTGCCGACGCTGCACCTGGAGCGTGACGAGCACCACCGGCACAAGGACGTCTACGAGCACACGCTGATCGTCCTGGAGCAGGCGATCGCCCTGGAGCAGGAAGGTCCCGACCTCACGCTGCGGCTGGCCGCACTGCTGCACGACATCGGCAAGCCGCGCACGCGCCGCTTCGAGGAGGACGGCCGGGTCTCGTTCCACCACCACGAGGTGGTCGGCGCCAAGATGACCAAGAAGCGCATGACCGCCTTGAAGTACTCCAATGAGCTGGTGAAAGACGTCTCACGCCTGGTCGAACTTCACCTGCGCTTCCACGGCTATGGCACCGGGGAGTGGACGGACTCGGCGGTGCGCCGCTACGTCCGTGATGCGGGCCCGCTACTGGACCGCCTGCACAAGCTGACCCGCTCCGACTGCACCACGCGGAACAAGCGCAAGGCCGCCGCGCTGTCCCGGGCCTACGACGGCTTGGAGGAGCGCATCGCCCAGTTGCAGGAGCAGGAGGAGCTGGACGCGATCCGACCGGACCTCGACGGCAACCAGATCATGGAGATCCTGGGCGTGGGCCCCGGCCCTGTCGTCGGCAAGGCGTACAAGCACATGCTGGAGCTGCGTCTGGAGAACGGGCCGATGGAGCACGACGTGGCGGTGAGGGCTCTCAAGGAGTGGTGGGCGGAGCAGGGCTGATCTCTGCTGAGTCAAGCTCGGCGATGTTTCACGTGAAACACCGGCCGGACCGAGCGAGCCCGAGGGGCGATGTTTCACGTGAAACATCGCCCCTCGGCACGTCCGACCGCTACTTGTTGTCCCCCAGGCAGAGGACGAACGAGTCGCTGCCTTCCTTCCATTCGAGGGCAGCGGTCGTTCCCTTGACCGACTGGCAGGCGAGCATGGCGATGCTGGTGCTGCCATCCTTCTTGAGCACCTTGTAGTCCGCCTTCGAGTCGCTGCAGTCCAGCTGCTCGATGTTCGGATCCTTGTCGGTTCCCTTGTTCGTCAGGCAGTCACCGACAGCCAGCTTCTTGGAGTCGTCCTCATGGTTGAAGTACCAGCCGCCGACCAGGACGATGAGGCCGAGGATGCCGCCGGCTATGCGCAGGTACCACCTGACGCCGCGCTTCGGCCGCTGAGGAGGCACCGGTGCATACGGTGCCGTGCCCTGCTGGGGGAACCCAGGCTGGCCCGGCTGCTGCGGGTAGCCGCCCTGCGGAGGGTACGGAGCCTGGGGCTGGCCGTATGCCTGCTGGCCCTGTGCGAATGGGTTCTGGCCCTGGGGCGGCGGAGTCGTCACTTGGGGTCCCCCTAGGAGAGTTGGTGAGCAGCGCACATAAGCGGCGCGTAAGACGCACGTAAGTTACCGGGCTCCACTGACAGTTCTGTAACCCAGGGGGACTCTGTGGCTTTGATGTGACACTCACCGACGATCAAAGCGGGCCATAGCCCCAGCAACTGCCGCGTAGATGACGGCAACTGTGACGACCAGCGTTGCCGAGCGTCCGTCCGGGGGCAGCATCAAGGCCGCCACTCCGGCCGCTCCCACGAAGGCCACATTGAACAGCACGTCGTACACGGAGAAGATCCGGCCGCGGAAGCTGTCGTCGACGCAGGCCTGGACGATCGTGTCCGTGGCGATCTTCGCGCCCTGGGTGATCAGTCCCAGGACGAAGGACGCGATCAAGAGGGGCCCGGTGGCGAACGGGAGGCCGAGGGCGGGCTCCAGTACGGCGCCGGCGCCGGAACACACCACGATCCAGCGCCCGGGCCTGAGGCGTCCCGCCGCCCACGGCGTCACCGCGGCTGCCGCGAAGAATCCCGCACCCGACAGGGCCAGCGCGAGGCCGAGCAGCCGGAGCCCGTCCTCGGGAGTCGCGGAGAGCGCGTACCGGCACAGCATCAGCAGAAGAACGAGGAGCGCGCCGTAGCAGAAGCGCATCAGCGTCATCGCTGCCAGCGCCCACGCTGCCTCCCTGCGCCTCGGCTCGGTCAGATGGCGGACGGCTGCCAGGAGTTCGCGTGCCGTCGTGGCGAGGGCGGTGGCCATGTGCGGCCGTGTCGGCTGCCGGTCGGGACCGAGGAGCGCGGGAGGCATGGTCAGCGATGCCAGGCCGGCGCACAGATAGAGGAAGGCGCCGAGGAGTACCACTGCCGCGTCGGAGTCGGATGCCAGAAGCCGTACGGCGAAGGCGAGGCCGCCGCCCGCGGTCGCGGCCAGTGTTCCGGCCGTCGGGGACAGGGAGTTGGCGAGCAGCAGACGCTCGGCGTCGACCACCCGGGGCAGGGACGCGGACAGCCCGGCGAGGACGAAGCGGTTGACGGCCGTGACGCACAGCGCCGAGACGTAGAAGAGCCAGTCCGGGACCTGGCTGACCATCAGCACGGCGGTGGCCGCGGCCAGCAGAGCGCGCAGCAGGTTGCCGTAGAAGAAGATCTGCCGACGGCGCCAGCGGTCCAGCAGGACGCCCGCGAACGGGCCGACCAGTGAATAGGGGAGCAGCAGGACCGCCATGGCCGCGGCGATGGCGGTGGCCGAGGTCTGTTTCTCCGGGGAGAAGACGACGTACGCGGCGAGCGCGACCTGGTAGACGCCGTCGGCGCCCTGGGACAGGAGGCGGATGGCGAGCAGGCGTCGGAAGTACCGCAGGCGCAACAGGACGCGCAGGTCACGGACGACGGGCATGGGGCACAGCCTCACACATGCGGAAGGTCCCCGGGTCAGGGAAACCCGGGGACCTTCACCGCCCTGGCAGGAGCGTTCTGGTGCAAGCGATAGCCCTCAGCGGGCGTCGTGGCGCGCCGCGCCGTGTCGAGCTAGCGCGTGGCGCCGTGTCGAGCTAGCGCTCGACCTCGCCGCGGATGAACTTCTCGACGTTCTCGCGGGCCTGGTCGTCGAAGTACTGGACCGGCGGGGACTTCATGAAGTAGGAGGACGCCGACAGGATCGGGCCGCCGATGCCGCGGTCCTTGGCGATCTTGGCGGCGCGGAGGGCGTCGATGATGACACCCGCGGAGTTCGGGGAGTCCCAGACCTCGAGCTTGTACTCCAGGTTCAGCGGGACGTCACCGAAGGCGCGGCCCTCGAGGCGGACGTAGGCCCACTTGCGGTCGTCCAGCCAGGCCACGTAGTCGGACGGGCCGATGTGGACGTTCTTCTCGCCGAGGTCCCGGTCGGGGATCTGGGAGGTGACGGCCTGCGTCTTGGAGATCTTCTTGGACTCCAGGCGCTCGCGCTCGAGCATGTTCTTGAAGTCCATGTTGCCGCCGACGTTCAGCTGCATCGTGCGGTCGAGGATGACACCGCGGTCCTCGAACAGCTTCGCCATGACGCGGTGCGTGATGGTGGCGCCGACCTGGGACTTGATGTCGTCACCGACGATCGGCACACCGGCCTCGGTGAACTTGTCCGCCCACTCCTTGGTGCCGGCGATGAAGACCGGGAGGGCGTTGACGAAGGCGACCTTGGCGTCGATGGCGCACTGGGCGTAGAACTTCGCCGCATCCTCGGAGCCGACCGGCAGGTAGCAGACCAGGACGTCGACCTGCTTGTCCTTCAGGACCTGGACGACGTCGACCGGCTCGTCCGCGGACTCCTCGATGGTGGCGCGGTAGTACTTGCCGAGGCCGTCGAGGGTGTGGCCGCGCTGCACGGTGACACCGGTGCTGGGCACGTCGCAGATCTTGATGGTGTTGTTCTCGGAGGCGCCGATCGCGTCCGCGAGGTCGAGGCCGACCTTCTTGGCGTCGACGTCGAACGCGGCGACGAACTCGACGTCGCGCACGTGGTACTCACCGAACTGCACGTGCATCAGGCCGGGGACCTTCGACGCCGGGTCGGCGTCCTTGTAGTACTCGACTCCCTGCACCAGCGACGCGGCGCAGTTGCCCACGCCGACGATGGCTACGCGAACCGAACCCATTCCGGTTGCTCCCTGTGTGTACGAGTGAGGCCCTGAGTGGGTCTCACGTGGCGGTGTCGCCGGGCGTATCCGTGCGGGGGGTGTCCCCGCGACGGGGCAGGCCGCCCGTCGATCCATTGGTGGTGTCCTGCTGAGCGGACCCCCCGGACGCGGAACCCTTCAGGTCCCGCCCGGCCCGCTCGCTCTCGATGAGCTCGTTCAGCCAGCGCACTTCGCGCTCCACGGACTCCATCCCGTGGCGCTGGAGCTCAAGTGTGTAGTCGTCGAGGCGCTCCCGTGTGCGCGCCAGGGAGGCGTGCATCTTCTCCAGGCGCTCCTCCAGGCGGCTGCGCCGGCCCTCCAGTACGCGCATGCGAACATCCCGCGACGTCTGTCCGAAGAAGGCGAAGCGCGCGGCGAAATGTTCGTCCTCGTACGCGTCGGGGCCGGTCTGCGAGAGCAGCTGCTCGAAGTGCTCCTTACCTTCTGCCGTCAATCGGTACACGATCTTCGCCCGGCGGCCGGCAAGAGGAGCGGCGTCCTCATGGGTGCTGCCCGGTTCCTCGATCAACCAGCCGTAGGCGACCAGCGTCTTGAGGCAGGGATACAAGGTCCCGTAGCTGAACGCCCGGAACACACCCAAGGACGTGTTGAGTCGTTTGCGCAGCTCATAGCCGTGCATCGGGGACTCGCGCAGCAGGCCGAGCACGGCGAACTCGAGGATGCCGGAACGTCGGCTCATCGTCGCCTCCCCTCGGTCCCGCTGATCGCTCACGCGGGTCTCGCAGTACCTCTCAGCGTCTTTATCTCGCGCTGATGTATCGACTCGATACATCAAGACGATAGAACGGCCTTGCGCAGGCGACAAGAGGGACGGTGGTGAACGGGGTCACATCCCCGATTCATGTGGTGCAGGTTGCCTGTTTTGGGGTGAACTTCTGGGCTCGGCAGGTTTTGGCGGTGCGTAGTCTGTGCGGCATGCAATCCACCGGGAACCAAGTGACGCCCGGGGAGCGTCGTCGTCCCCGGTGCAGTACGGGTGAATGCAGAACCGACCACATCCGTACTTCGGGGGGACCGGAAACCAGCCGCCGTTCCAGGCGCGCACGGGTGCGCCTGCCCGAGGAGTAATCGTTCGATGAGCGAGCACCGTCGCAAACCGCCGCAGCCGCAGGGAGGCGGACGTGCCGCGGCCCGACGCGGCCAGTCCGGCTCGTCCTCCGGTCGCCGTGCGGCACCGCGAGGCGCCACCGGATCTCCAGCCGACTCCTATGGGTCCAGTTCCTATGGGTCGGGTTCCAGCGGTCCGGAAGGTGAAGAGCGTCCCTACGGCGGCCGAGCCGAGGCCCGCCGGGCGGCGCAGAGAGACAGCCGCCGCAGAGGCGCCGACGCGGGCCCGGGCGGCCGGCGCGGTGCTCCTGGCGGCCCGACCGGTCCCGGGCGCGGCAGAGGCCGTGCGTCGACCGCTCCCGGCAAGAAACGGCTGATCGACTATCCCCGAGCCGGGAAGTACGGCTGGCGCCGCTGGATGCCCTCCTGGAAGCTCGTCTCCGGGCTGTTCATCGGCTTCGTCGGCAGCCTGGTGGTGCTGGTCGGCGTCAGCTACGCGATGGTCTCGATCCCCAACGAGAACGACGCGGCCAAGTCCCAGAACAACGTCTACTACTGGGCCGACGGCAAGCAGATGGTGGCCACCGGCACGGGCATCAACCGGCAGAACATCGACATCTCCCAGATCCCCGACGCCATGCAATGGGCCGTGATCTCGGCCGAGAACAAGAGCTTCTACCAGGACTCGGGCGTCGACCCCATGGGCATCCTGCGCGCCGTGGCCAACATGGCGCGGGGCGGTCAGACCCAGGGTGGTTCGACGATCACCCAGCAGTACGTGAAGAACACGTACCTGAGCCAGCAGCAGACCCTCACCCGTAAGTTCAAGGAGATGTTCATCTCCATCAAGGTGGGGACGAAGCTCAACAAGAAGCAGATCCTGCAGGGCTACCTGAACACCTCCTACTTCGGCCGGGGCGCGTACGGCATCCAGGCCGCCGCGCAGACGTACTACGGCAAGAACGCCGTGGACCTCACACCGAGCCAGTGCGCCGTGCTCGCGGCGTTGCTCAAGGGCCCGACGTACTTCGACCCGGCGGGCAACGCGGATCTCGACCCTTCGGCGACCCCCGAGGCCAACAAGCAGCGCTCGACGGAACGCTGGGGGTGGATCCTCGAGCAGATGCACAACGATCACCATCTGAGCGACTCCCAGTACCAGGAAGCCAAAGCGCATTACCCCATGCCCGACGGCCGCAAGGCGACCAGGGGCATGACCGGCCAGATCAGCTACTTGGTGGACACGGCCAAGAAGTACGTCCTCGCGCACTCCGACATCACGGAGGCGCAGTTCGACCAGGGCGGCTACCAGATCAAGACGACCTTCCAGAAGGACAAGGTCAACAATCTGGCCGCGGCCGTGAAGAAGGTCCAGAAGGACCGCCTGGATCCAAAGCGCCGTGACCTGGACAAGTACGTCCAGTTCGGCGCGGCGTCGGTGGTGCCCAAGGACGGGGCGATCGTGGCCCTCTACGGCGGCGACGGATACGAGAACGGTCACTTCACGAACAACGCCGACACCTCCGGTGTCCCGGTCGGTTCGACATGGAAGCCGTTCGTGCTCGCCGCGGCCATGGAGTACGGGACCTACAGGTCCGACGGGCAGGGCATCTCCCCGCTGAGCAAGTACAACGGCAACGACCATCTCAAGGTGCTCAACCAGGACGGCAGCCCGGTTCTGAAGAAGGACGGCTCGGTCTTCTACCAGCGCAACGAGAGCGACCACAAGTGGGGCTACATCACGCTGCGCAAGGCGATGGAGCAGTCCATCAACACGCCGTTCGTCCAGCTCGGCATGGATGTGGGGATGTCGAAGGTCCGGGACGTCGCCCAGGCGTCGGGCATCCTCAAGGACAGCTTCTCCACGCTCAATCCGTCTTTCGCCATCGGTACCTCGACCCCGAGCGCGATCCGTATGGCCGACGCGTACGCCACCTTCGCCGGGGCCGGTCAGCACGCGGACCCGTACTCGGTGACCGAGGTGAAGAAGAACGGCGAGCAGGTGCCCGGCTTCGACAAGCCGAAGGTCACCACGGCGTTGCCGGACAACGTGGCGAACAACGTCACGGACGTCCTGCAGAACGTGATCCAGAACGGTACGGGTCAGAACGCCAAGGCCCTGGGCCGTACGGCGGCCGGCAAGACCGGTACCACCGACAGCAACAAGTCGGCCTGGTTCGTCGGCTACACCCAGCAGCTGTCCACCTCGGTGGCGATGTTCCGCGAGAACCCGAAGGACCACGAGCTGCTGTCCATGAACGGCACGGCCGGTGTCCCCTCCATCCACGGTGGTGACATTCCGACATCGGTGTGGACCGAATACATGGAGGCCGCGCTGAAGGGCAAGAACGACCCCGGCTTCCCGGAAGCCACCGAGATCGGCAAGGCCCAGGACGAGGCCGGTGCCCCGTCTCCGACCCCGACCGTCAGCATCACGCCGAGCCAGACGCCGAGTGACTCGCCGAGCCCGTCGGCCAGCGAGCCGTCCACGTCGCCCTCGCCGTCGCCGAGCCAGACGTGCAACGGCTGGAACTGGAAGTGCGGCACCACCGGAGGCACCGACACGGGCGGCACCACCGGAGGCACCTCGCCGTCGCCCTCCGTCACGGATACGTCCGGGACCGGAGGCAACACCCGCGGTAACGGCAACGGAGGCATCTTCGCCGGTCCCACCGGTTAGCCATCGAGCCTGACCGGTTGGCGGCCATATGGCCCGCCAAGGGTGTTTCACGTGAAACATGGGCCGCCGCACCCACCAGGTGCGGCGGCCCTCGGCGTTTTCCCAGACAGGTACGGCAGGATGTGCCCCATGCCCAGTGCAGAGATGACGCCCGCGAGCATGCACGAGCCCGAGCCCGTGCGGCCCGCCACCGCAGAGCCGGTGAGGCCGACCAGTGAGGACGAGATCGCCCGGGCCGGCAGCGAGCTGATCGGCGGGCCCCTGGGGCGCCGTGCCCTGCTCGGGACCTCCTGGTGGACCCCCGTTCGGGTTGTCGCGCTCGTGGCGATCGGCATGTTCGCCCTCGGCCTGGTCCAGAAGGCGCCCTGCTACCACACCGCCTGGTTCTTCGGCGCGAGCAGCCAGTACACGAAGGCCTGCTACTCGGACATCCCGCACCTCTACCAGGGCCGCGGGTTCGCCGACCACCTCGTGCCGTACTTCGACAGACTCCCGGACGACATGTCCGGGGGCATGGGCTACCTCGAATACCCGGTGCTGACCGGTGTGTTCATGGAGGTGGCGTCCTGGCTGACCCCGCACAGCGGCAGCATCCAGCACCAGGAGCAGTGGTACTGGTTCGTCAACGCCGGGATGTTGTTGGTGTGCGCGGCCGTCATCGCCGTCTGTGTGGCCCGCACCCACCGCCGGCGCCCCTGGGACGGCCTGCTGGTTGCCCTGTCGCCCGCCTTCCTGCTCACCGCGACCATCAACTGGGATCTGCTGGCGGTGGCTCTCACGGCCGCCGCGATGCTGATGTGGTCCCGGAGCCGTCCCGTCGCCTTCGGTGTCCTCCTGGGCCTCGCCACGGCGGCCAAGCTCTACCCCGTGTTCCTGCTGGGCCCGCTGCTCGTGTTGTGCTGGCGGGCCGGCAAGTGGCGTGAGTTCGCCCAGGCCGTGGGCAGCGCGGTGATCGCCTGGTTCGTGGTGAACCTGCCGGTGATGCTCTTCGCCTTCCAGGGCTGGTCGAAGTTCTACACGTTCAGCCAGGAACGGGGCGTCGACTTCGGTTCGTTCTGGCTGATCTGGGCACAGAACTCCAGCAACCCGCCGGGCACGGGTTTTGTGAACGCCGTCGCGATGGTGCTGGTGGTGCTGTCCTTCCTGGGTATCGCCGCTCTGGCGTTCACCGCGCCGCGCCGGCCGCGCTTCGCCCAGCTGGCCTTCCTGCTGGTGGCGGCCTTCATCCTCACCAACAAGGTCTACTCACCGCAGTACGTCCTGTGGCTCGTGCCGCTGGCGGTCCTCGCCCGGCCCAAGTGGCGCGACTTCCTGATCTGGCAGGCCTGCGAGGTGGCGTACTTCATGGGCATCTGGATGTACCTCGCGTACACGACCAGCGGGGACGCCCACAAGGGTCTGCCGACGCTCGGCTATCACTGGACGATCGTGCTGCACCTGGTGGGCACGCTGTACCTGTGCGCCGTCGTCGTACGGGACATCCTCATGCCGGAGCGGGACGTGGTGCGCCGGTCGGGCGACGACGATCCCTCGGGCGGGGTGCTCGACGGCGCGCAGGACGTCTTCGTGCTCGGCGCGGCAGCTCATCCGCCGCGGCACGCCGCGCACTTCGAGGGGCCTCAGGTGGACTGGGGGAGGCCGGAGCCACCTTCTCCCGGAGGCAGTTCGCTCTGAGCGAACACACCGTCGGAAGGCCATGAACAAGCATGAGGAAGGCCGTACACGCGGGGAGCGTGTACGGCCTTCTCGCTGTCCTGAGCCGGGCTCAGCGGTCCACGATCCGGTCGAACTGCGTGGTGGTGTGCCGCAGATGGGCCACCAGCTCGTCGCCGACGTGCGGCTCCGGGGCATCCGCGGGGACGAACAGGATCGACACCTGCATGTGCGGCGGCTCGGCGAACCAGCGCTGCTTGCCGCCCCAGACGAACGGAGAAAGGTTCCGGTTGACCGTGGCGAGGCCGGCCCGTGCGACGCCCTTGGCGCGCGGCATGACGCCGTGGAGGGCCTTCGGGGCCTCCAGGCCCACCCCGTGCGACGTACCGCCCGCCACGACCACCAGGAAGCCGTCGGAGGCCGCCTTCTGCTGCCGGTAGCCGAACCGGTCGCCCTTGGACACGCGTGTGACGTCCAGGACGGCACCGCGGTACTCGGTGGCCTCGTGGTCCCCCAGCCACAGCCGCGTGCCGATGCGGGCACGGAACCGGGTCTGCGGGAACTGCTGCTGGAGCCGGATCAGGTCATCGGCCTTGAGGTGGCTGACGAACATGGTGTGCAGCGGAAGGCGGGCCGCGCGCAGCCGGTCCATCCAGCCGATGACCTCCTCGACGGCGTCCGAGCCGTCGGTGCGGTCCAGCGGCAGATGGATGGCGAACCCCTCCAGCCGGACGTTCTCTATGGCCTGGTGCAGCTGGGGCAGGTCCTGCTCGCTGATGCCGTGCCGCTTCATCGAGGACATCACCTCGATGACGACACGGGCGCCGACGAGGCCGTACACCCCGTCGATGGACGACACCGAGCGCACCACCCGGTCGGGCAGCGGCACGGGCTCCTCGCCGCGCCGGTACGGCGTCAGCACCAGCAGGTCACCGCCGAAGAAGTCCTTGATGCGCGCGGCCTCGTACGTCGTGCCGACCGCGAGCAGGTCCGCGCCCAGCCGCGTGGCCTCCTCCGCCAGCCGTTCGTGCCCGAAGCCGTAGCCGTTGCCCTTGCAGACCGGGACCAGGCCCGGGAACTGCTCCTGCACGTGCTTGTGGTGCGCACGCCAGCGCGCGGTGTCGACGTAGAGCGTGAGCGCCATGGCCGGACCCGGAACCTTTCTCGTCGCTGTGTGTGTCAGAGGTGGGAAAGCTGTGACCCCTATGGAATCAAACGCCCGTGGTTCAACGGCGCGACATGTAGATGTCGAGCGCCTTGTGGAGCAGCTTGTTCAGCGGGAAGTCCCACTCACCCAGGTACTCGGCGGCCTGACCGCCGGTGCCGACCTTGAACTGGATCAGACCGAACAGGTGGTCCGTCTCGTCCAGGGAGTCGGAGATGCCGCGCAGGTCGTAGACGGTGGCGCCGAGCGCGTAGGCGTCGCGCAGCATCCGCCACTGCATCGCGTTCGAGGGCCGGACCTCACGGCCGATGTTGTCGGAGGCGCCGTAGGAGTACCAGACGTGTCCGCCGACGATCAGCATCGTCGCCGCGGACAGGTTCACGCCGTTGTGCCGCGCGAAGTACAGCCGCATCCGGTTCGGGTCCTCGGTGTTGAGGGCCGTCCACATGCGCTGGAAGTACGACAGCGGGCGGGGCCGGAAGTGGTCGCGCACAGCGGTGATCTCGTACAGCCGCTGCCACTCGGCCAGATCCTGGTAGCCGCCCTGGACGACCTCGACGCCGGCCTTCTCGGCCTTCTTGATGTTGCGTCGCCACAGCTGGTTGAAGTTCTTGTGGACCTCTTCCAGGGAGCGGTTCGCCAGCGGCACCTGGTAGACGTAGCGGGGCTGTACGTCGCCGAAGCCGGCGCCGCCGTCCTCGCCCTGCTGCCAGCCCATGCGGCGCAGCTTGTCGGCCACCTCGAAGGCGCGCGGCTCGATGAAGTCGGCCTCCAGGTCGCGCAGGCGCTTGACGTCCTGGTCCTGGATGCCCTTCTTGATGGTCTCGGCGTTCCAGCGCCGGATGATCACCGGCGGGCCCATCTTCACGGAGAAGGCGCCCTGCTGCTTCAGGTGCGCCAGCATCGGCTGGATCCAGTCGTCCAGATTCGGCGCGTACCAGTTGATGACCGGGCCCTCGGGAAGGTAGGCGAGGTAGCGCTTGATCTTGGGCAGCTGGCGGTAGAGGACCAGGCCCGCACCGACCAGCTCGCCGGTGCGGTCGTCGAACCAGCCGAGGTTCTCCGAGCGCCACTCAGCCTTCACGTCGGCCCAGGCCGGGACCTGCATGTGGCTCGCCGACGGCAGGCTCTGGATGTAGGCCAGATGTTGCTCGCGGCTGATGGTCCTCAGGGTCAGGCTCATGTCGGGGCGCTCCTCGGGCTGGTGTGTCCCCATGGGTACAGGGGCTCCGGCTCTCGCGCCGAAGCCTACTGCGCCGTGCGAGCGCCCCGACTGGGCGTACGGCTTAGAAGAGGCCGCCGAACAATCCGCCGTTGGCCATGCTGATGAGGAAACCGACTCCCGAGGCGCCCATACCCACGACGAGGCCGAAGCGCTCCCGTGTGGTCACCGAGATCCACTGTCCGTAGACACCGACGAGCAGCCCCACCAGCCCCGTCCACGAGGACAGCAGGTGCAGGCCGGGGAAGAAGGACGTGATGAAGGCCAGCACGCCAAGGACGAGCGTGCCCGCCGTCAGCGCGTCCTGGAGCGGACGGCGCTTGCCGTCCGTGGCGAAGAGGGAACCGGCGACGTTGGGATGCAATGCCTGTGCCATGGGCACCTCCTGCGGAAGACGGCGCACAGTAGCGCCGTACACACCCGACGTATACAGGGTGACGGTCTTCACGGGCGGATTTCAACCGGAAGCGGGTGTGCGGGTAGTCTGTACCGTCTGCACTGGTGTCTGCCCACGCCTGCCCAGGTAACACTGCGGGATCCCTCAGAGGCCCCCGATTGTCAGTGGTGGCCGATACCGTTGCGTACGCATCACAACCCTCCTGCCACGGAACGACCGTGGCCGCTGAGTCCAAAGGAGGTGGGTTCCACATGCGTCACTACGAGCTGATGGTCATCCTCGACCCCGATCTCGAGGAGCGTGCTGTCTCCCCGCTGATCGAGAACTTCCTGTCCGTCGTCCGTGACGGCGGCGGCAAGGTTGAGAAGGTCGACACCTGGGGCCGTCGTCGTCTCGCCTACGAGATCAAGAAGAAGCCCGAGGGCATCTACTCGGTCATCGACCTGCAGGCCGAGCCTGCGGTCGTCAAGGAGCTCGACCGCCAGATGAACCTGAACGAGTCGGTCCTCCGGACCAAGGTCCTCCGCCCCGAGATGCACTGAGCCTTCGCGCTCAGCTGATCTCGGGATTCGAGTAGCAGCACCAAGCAGCCAGCAGCAAACCCGCCGAGAGGTTCCCCCATGGCAGGCGAGACCGTCATCACGGTCATCGGCAATCTTGTCGACGACCCCGAGCTGCGCTTCACCCCGTCCGGTGCGGCGGTCGCGAAGTTCCGCGTCGCGTCCACTCCCCGCACCTTCGACCGCCAGACGAACGAGTGGAAGGACGGCGAGAGCCTGTTCCTGACCTGCTCGGTCTGGCGTCAGGCGGCGGAGAACGTCGCCGAGTCGCTCCAGCGAGGCATGCGCGTCATCGTGCAGGGCCGGCTGAAGCAGCGGTCCTACGAGGACCGCGAGGGCGTCAAGCGCACGGTCTACGAGCTGGACGTCGAGGAAGTCGGCCCCAGCCTGCGCAACGCCACGGCCAAGGTCACCAAGACCGCCGGTGGCGCTCGCGGTGGCCAGGGTGGTTACGGCGGCGGTGGCGGCCAGGGTGGCGGCGGCTGGGGCGGAGGCCCCGGTGGCGGCCAGCAGGGCGGCGGCGCTCCGGCCGACGACCCGTGGGCGACCGGCGCTCCCGCCGGTGGCAACCAGGGCGGCGGCCAGGCCGGCGGTGGCTGGGGCGGAGGCTCCGGCGGCGGTGGCGGCTACTCGGACGAGCCCCCCTTCTAGGCCTTGGGCCCGGTCCTGCGGGACCGGCCTGGTCGAGGGTGGGTCGTACCCCAAACTTCTTGATCACACAGGAGAAACACCATGGCGAAGCCGCCTGTGCGCAAGCCGAAGAAGAAGGTCTGCGCTTTCTGCAAGGACAAGGTCACGTACGTGGACTACAAGGACACGAACATGCTGCGGAAGTTCATTTCCGACCGCGGCAAGATCCGTGCCCGCCGCGTGACCGGCAACTGCACGCAGCACCAGCGTGACGTCGCCACGGCCGTCAAGAACAGCCGTGAGATGGCGCTGCTGCCCTACACGTCCACCGCGCGCTAAGGGAAGGGTGACCGACTCATGAAGATCATCCTCACCCACGAGGTCTCCGGCCTCGGTGCCGCTGGCGACGTCGTCGACGTCAAGGACGGTTACGCTCGCAACTACCTGATCCCGCGGAAGTTCGCTATCCGTTGGACCAAGGGTGGCGAGAAGGACGTCGAGCAGATCCGCCGCGCTCGCAAGATCCACGAGATCCAGACCATCGAGCAGGCCAACCAGGTCAAGGCCCAGCTCGAGGGTGTCAAGGTCCGTCTGGCTGTCCGCTCCGGCGACGCCGGTCGTCTCTTCGGTTCTGTCACCCCGGCCGACATCGCTTCCGCGATCAAGGCTTCCGGTGGCCCCGAGGTCGACAAGCGCCGCATCGAGCTGTCCGCCCCGATCAAGACCCTGGGCGCCCACGAGACGTCCGTGCGTCTGCACCCCGAGGTTGCCGCCAAGGTCAACATCGAGGTCGTCGCGGCCTGACGCTGCGCTCGGTTTGAGCAGGTGAGAGGGGTCGCCCCCGCGGGGGCGACCCCTCTTCGCGTGCGGTGCCGGAATTCTCTGCGCGCCGACGCGGCATGTTTCACGTGAAACCGGGACGGTGTGTCCCTGGCGATCCGGTCAGCGGATGGCGCCGGTGACGATCCAGCGACCCGAGCGCATGCGCAGCCACAGGGTCAGCATGCGCATGGTCATCATCAGCGTCATCGCGGCCCACAGCGCGGTGAGCCCTCCGCCGAGGGCGGGGATGAGCAGGGCGACCGGAGCGAACACCGCGAGCGTGATGACCATGGCCCCGGCCAGGTACGGCCCGTCGCCGGCGCCCATCAGGATTCCGTCCAGCACGAAGACGATCCCGCAGATGGGTTGCGAGAGCGCCACCATCAGCAGTGCGGGCACCGCCGCGTCCTTGACCACGGAGTCACTGGAGAACAACGGCAGGAACAGCGGACGGGCGGCCACCACGAGCAGACCGAGGACCACACCGGTCGCGATGCCCCACTGGACCATGCGACGGCAGGCCTCACGCGCTCCTCGCGCGTCGTTCGCACCGAGATAGCGCCCGATGATGGCCTGTCCCGCGATCGCTATCGCGTCGAGAGCGAAGGCAAGCAGGTTCCACAGGGACAGGATGATCTGGTGGGCGGCGATATCCGCGTCGCCCATATGCGCCGCGACCGCCGTCGCGATCATCAGGATCGACCGCAGTGACAGCGTGCGGACCAGGAGCGGAACGCCTGCCTGGGCCGAGGCACGGATTCCGGCGGCGTCCGGGCGCAGGGAGGCCCTGTGCCGACGGGCTCCGCGTACGACCACGGTCAGATAGACGGCCGCCATGCCGCACTGGGCTATGACCGTGCCCCAGGCCGATCCGGCGATGCCGAGCCCGGCGCCGTAGACGAGTCCCGCATTCAGCGCGCCGTTGACGACGAAGCCCGCGACGGCGACATAGAGCGGGGTTCTGGTGTTCTGCAGTCCGCGCAGCACGCCCGTCGCGGCGAGGACGACCAGCATGGCCGGGATGCCCAGCGAGGAGATGCGCAGATACGTCGTGGCGTAGGGGGCCGCGGTCGTGGAGGCGCCGAAGAGGTGCACGACGCCGGGGGCCAGCGGAAGGACGACGGCGATCACGGCGATGCCGAGCAGCAGTGCCAGCCAGATACCGTCCATGCCCTGGCGGATCGCGGACTGCAGATCGCCGGCGCCGACGCGCCGGGCCACGGCGGCGGTGGTGGCGTAGGCGAGAAAGACGAAGACGCTCACCGCAGTGGTGAGCAGGGCCGAGGCGACACCGAGGCCGGCGAGTTGGGCGGTCCCGAGATGGCCGACGATGGCACTGTCCGCCATGACGAAGAGAGGCTCGGCGACGAGTGCGCCGAAGGCCGGGACGGCCAGCGCGACGATCTCTCTGTCGTGACGCTGTCGGGTGGCCTCGGGTATCGCGGGAGCCTGTGTCATGTGCACTAATCTAATCGTCCACAGGTAAGTGATGCAATGCATGAGTGGTCCTTACTCCCGCTCTCTCGATGTGTCCTTTCGCGCACCGTTCGAAGCGATCTCGGCCCGACTGGAGAAGTTTTTCTTCTGCACAGCCGGTGGATGGCAATGATGCAGGTCAGAGCGATCTTGTGCGCGGATGGGAGGGCTTGTTCACAGGGCTGTCCACCGGGTCGTGCACAGGTTTCGGCGAGTTCTCCACAGCATCCGGGCCGTCGTCCACATGGCCTGTGGATAACCAGATTGGCTGACGGTGCCGACGGGCCTACCGTTGTCCGGCGCCCGCTCCTTCCCTCGGCCTGGAAAGCGTCCTTTCCTCGGCCCGGGAATCGTCGCAAATCCGACGCGTCGGAACCGGAGTTGGGCCTCTCATTTGTCAGTGTCGTGCCGTACAAAAGAGGACACGGCGAGGTCCGCCGTGCGGACGGGAGGAGGTGGCTCGGTGAGCATTTCCGAGCCCTTGGACGATCCGTGGGCCGATGCCGGACCCAGTGATCGTCTGCCGGCCTCCCGCAGACGCGGTGACGACGGCCGGGGTCGTGACGAACGACACGACCGGGGCCAGGAGAACGCCTCCTGGGACGGCGGAGGTTCCTCCTTCGAGCGGGTGCCACCGCAGGACCTGGACGCCGAACAGTCGGTGCTGGGCGGCATGCTGCTGTCCAAGGACGCCATCGCCGACGTCGTCGAGATCCTCAAGGGCCACGACTTCTACAAGCCCGCGCACGAGACGATCTACCAGGCGATCCTGGACGTCTACGCGAAGGGCGAGCCGGCCGACCCGATCACCATCGCCGCCGAACTCACCAAGCGCGGCGAGATCAACAAGGTCGGCGGGGCCGCGTATCTGCACAGCCTCGTCCAGACCGTGCCGACGGCGGCCAACGCCGAGTACTACGCGGAGATCGTCCATGAGCGGGCGGTGCTGCGCCGCCTGGTCGAAGCGGGCACGCGCATCACGCAGATGGGATACGCGGCCGACGGCGATGTGGACGAGATCGTCAACAGCGCCCAGGCCGAGATCTATGCCGTCACCGAGCAGCGCACCAGTGAGGACTATCTGCCGCTCGGCGACATCATGGAAGGCGCTCTCGACGAGATCGAGGCGATCGGCTCACGCAGCGGTGAGATGACCGGTGTGCCGACCGGCTTCACCGACTTCGACTCGCTGACCAACGGTCTGCACCCCGGCCAGATGATCGTCATCGCCGCCCGACCCGCCATGGGTAAGTCCACGCTCGCGCTGGACTTCGCGAGGGCCGCCTCGATCAAGCACAACCTGCCGAGCGTCATCTTCTCCCTCGAGATGGGCCGCAACGAGATCGCGATGCGTCTGCTGTCCGCCGAGGCCCGGGTCGCCCTGCACCACATGCGGTCCGGCACGATGACCGACGAGGACTGGACCAGGCTCGCCCGTCGTATGCCGGACGTCTCGGCCGCGCCGCTCTACATCGACGACTCCCCCAACCTGTCGATGATGGAGATCCGTGCCAAGTGCCGGCGCCTGAAGCAGCGCAACGACCTGAAGCTGGTCGTCATCGACTACCTCCAGCTGATGCAGTCCGGCGGCTCCAAGCGTGCCGAGAGCCGTCAGCAGGAGGTCTCGGACATGTCCCGTAACCTCAAGCTGCTCGCCAAGGAGCTGGAGGTCCCGGTCATCGCGCTCTCCCAGCTCAACCGTGGCCCCGAGCAGCGCACGGACAAGAAGCCGATGGTCTCCGACCTGCGTGAGTCGGGCTCCATCGAGCAGGACGCCGACATGGTCATCCTCCTGCACCGCGAGGACGCCTACGAGAAGGAGTCCCCGCGCGCGGGCGAGGCCGACCTGATCGTGGCCAAGCACCGTAACGGCCCCACGGCCACCATCACGGTTGCCTTCCAGGGGCACTACTCCCGCTTCGTGGACATGGCCCAGACCTGATCCGGAAGCCGGCCCGGGGGGACGGCTTCCGCTCGGGCAAATGAACTCGACGTCCGCCGCCCGAGCAGATGAACTTGGCGCATGACGTCATCTCAGGAAGAGCTGCTTCCCGGAACGCGCCGCGCCCTGCTGCACCGGATCGTCGTCGCCCAGGCCGAAGGGCGGGCGCCGTCGCTGGTCGCGGCCGTGGTGCGGGGCGGACGGGCCGTGTGGCACGGGGCGCGGACCTCGGTGGACGGGCACGGGCCGGACGAGAACGTGCAGTACAGGATCGGGTCCATCACCAAGACCTTCACCGCCGTCCTGGTGATGCGGCTGCGCGACGAGGGCCTGCTCGACCTCGGTGACCCGCTGGAGAAGCACCTGCCCGGTACCGGCGCGGGCGAGGCGACGATCGCCGAACTGCTCGCGCACACCGCGGGGTTGGCGGCCGAGTCGCCCGGGCTCTGGTGGGAGCGGACCCCGGGCGCCCTGCGCCCGGAGCTGAGCGATGTGCTCGGCGAGCAGCCCCTTCTGCACCCCGTCGGCCGACGGCACCACTACTCCAACCCCGGCTACACCGTGCTCGGCGCGCTGGTGGCGGAACTGCGAGGCGCTCCCTGGGAGGAGGTGCTGCGCAGCGAGATCCTCGAGCCGCTCGGACTGCACCGCACGAGCGCGCAGCCGCAGGCTCCGCATGCCGGCGGATGGGCCGTGCATCCGTGGGCGGACGCGATGCTGCCGGAGCCGCTGGAGGATCTGGGCAGGATGGCACCGGCCGGCCAACTGTGGTCGACCACGGGGGACCTGGCGCGGTTCGCCGCGTTTCTGGCCGCGGGTGACGAGCGGGTGCTGAGCGCGGCGTCGGTGCGGGAGATGCGCACACCTGCGGCGCCCGCCGAGGCGGCGGACGTGCTGGACGGGGCCACGTACGGACTCGGTCTGCAGATCCAACGCCGTGACGGCCGGCTCCTGGTCGGCCACTCCGGTTCACTGCCGGGCTTCCTGGCGAACCTCACCCTCAGCGTGGAGGACGACGTGGCCGCGGTGGTGCTCGCCAACTGCACCAGCGGACCGCTGCTCGGAGCGGCGGGCGCCGACCTGGTGCGCATCGTCGCCGAGGCGGAACCGCGGATCCCGGAGCCGTGGCGGCCGCTGCGCGAGGTGGACCCGGTCGTCCTGGAGCTTGCGGGGCAGTGGTACTGGGGGACCAACGCCTTCGGTCTCAGGGTGACCGCTGACGGCCTGCTCGCGCTCGGTCCGCTGACCGGCAGCGGCCGGCGCTCCCGCTTCTGCTCCAACGGTGACGGCACCTGGACGGGACTGGAGGGCTATTTCGCCGGAGAACTGCTGCACCCCGTACGGCGCACGGACGGGTCACTGAGCCATCTCGACCTCGGCTCGTTCGTGTTCACCCGGCAGCCGTACGACCCTGAGGCGCCGGTCCCCGGCGGCGTGGATCCGGAGGGGTGGCGGGGCATCGGCTAGCCATCCTCGGCACAGGGGGGGGTGTTTCACGTGAAACACACTCCCCTGTGGCGTTCCTGGTCCGGCGGCGCTGTCAGAGCGGCAGTTTGAAGCCCTCGTGCGTGGCGCTGAAACCGAGCCGTTCGTAGAAACGGTGGGCGTCGGTGCGTGCCTTGTCGGACGTCAGCTGCACCATCCGGCACCCGAGTCGGCGAGCGGTGTCGATCGCCCACTCGATCAGCAGGCTGCCGAGGCCGCTGCCTCGTTCATCCGCGTGGATGCGGACGGCCTCGATGAGTGCGCGGGTCGTGCCCTTGTGGGAGAGCCCTGGAATGAGCGTGAGCTGGAGCGTCCCGATCACGCGGTCTCCGCGGACGGCGACGACGAGGTGCTGGTTCGGGTCCGCCTCCAGGCGTGCCAGCGCGACCCGGTACGGGGTCATGTCGTCGGGGGACTCGCGCTGGGCACCGAGTGGATCGTCGGCGAGCATCGCGACGATCGCCGGAAGGTCGTCGGCGGTCGCACGTCGTATTTCAAGATCTCCCATGCACGCACCCTATGCAGGCACGTTCAAGGACTCCACGGCCCGTACCAGCGGGGCCAGTTCGGGGTTCCTGGAGGCTTCGTCCAGGGCCTCGCGAAGGGCGGTGTCGTTGGTGGGGCGCGCCTCCTCCAGCAGTCGCAGGCCCGCCTCGGTGACGTTGGTGTAGATGCCGCGCCGGTCGGTGGGGCACAGGTAGCGCTCCAGCAGGCCGCGGTTCTCCAGTCGGGTCACCAGGCGTGTGGTGGCGCTCTGGCTGAGCACGACCGCGTCGGCGACCTGCTTCATCTGCAGATGGCCGCCCTCGCCGTCGTGCTGGCGGCTCAGTACATCGAGCAGTGAGTACTCACGCACGCTCAGGTCGTGCTTCGCCTGCAGGGCGCGTTCGATGTGCGCCTCGATCCTTCCGTGCAGGGCGGAGAGGGCGCACCAGCCCTGTGCGAGGGCGGTGAGCGCGGGGTCCGTCGCTGTCATTGGCGTTCTCCTCCGTCCCGGAGCGGCTGCATCCAGAGTAGAGCAAGTCCGCAATAGTGCGCGGTTGCATGTAGCCCGCGTCTACAACTATTGTTGGCGCACGCAAAGCGCACCTGCAATCGTTTGGGAAGGTACCCCCATGCCTCTCGCGCTCCTGGCCCTTGCCATCGGGGCCTTCGGAATCGGAACGACCGAATTCGTGATCATGGGCTTGCTGCCCGAAGTCGCGGGCGACTTCGGGGTCTCCATCCCCACGGCGGGCCTGCTCGTGACGGGCTACGCGCTCGGTGTGGTCATCGGCGCCCCACTGATGACCGTGCTCGGCACCAAGGTCTCGCGCAAGCGCATGCTGATGCTGCTGATGGGCCTCTTCATCGCCGGAAACCTGCTCGCCGCGGTCGCCCCCACCTTCGCGATCATGCTGATAGGACGCGTGGTCGCCTCGCTCGCGCACGGCGCCTTCTTCGGCATCGGCTCCGTCGTGGCGGCCGAGCTGGTGGCGCCCCACAAGAAGGCCAGCGCCATCGCCATGATGTTCACCGGCCTGACTGTCGCCAACGTCATCGGCGTCCCGTTGGGCACACTTGTCGGCCAGCATGTCGGCTGGCGCGTCACCTTCGCCATCGTCGCCGTGCTGGGGGTCGTCGGCCTTGCCGGCATCGCCAAGCTGGTACCTGAGATGCCGAGGCCCGAGGGTGTGCACCTGCGGCACGAGCTGGCCGCCTTCAAGAACGCCCAGGTCCTGCTCGCCATGGCGATGACCGTCCTCGGCTTCGGCGGCGTCTTCGCGGCCATCACGTACATCGCGCCGATGATGACCCACGTCGCGGGCTTCGCCGACGGCTCGGTGACCTGGCTGCTGGTCCTGTTCGGCCTCGGCATGGTCGGCGGCAACCTCATCGGCGGCAAGTTCGCCGACCGCGCCCTCATGCCGATGCTGTACGTGTCGCTGGGCGCCCTCGCCCTCGTCCTGGCGGTCTTCACGCTCACCGCGCACAACAAGATCGCGGCGGCCGTGACCATCGCCCTGATCGGTGCTCTGGGCTTCGCGACCGTACCGCCGCTGCAGAAGCGCGTGCTCGACCAGGCGCACGGGGCCCCGACGCTGGCGTCAGCCGTGAACATCGGCGCCTTCAACCTGGGCAACGCGTTGTCCGCCTGGCTCGGCGGCATCGTGATCGCGGCCGGCTTCGGCTACACGGCCCCCAACTGGGTCGGCGCCGCCCTCGCCGCGGCCGCCCTGGCCCTGGCCGCCCTGTCGGCGGCGCTGGAGCGCCGCGACGGCGCTCGCGGCACCGTGGTCGCCTCCGCGACGCCCGCCGATCGGCAGACGCCGGTCCACCACTGAGTCCCTCGCATCACAGAGCCCACACCCCGCATCCCAAAGACCTCCGTGCCGGGGCCCTCCTCCCCGGCACTGCAAGCACCCCCTGAGGAGAGAACCTCCGTGAGCACCATCGCCGTCGCCCCGCTGTCCATCGAGGACGCCGAACTTCTCGTCGCCACCGCCCGCAGCGCGGCCGAGGACGCCGGGGTCACCGTCAGTGTCACTGTCCTGGACGCGGGCGGCCACCTGCTCGCCTTCCGCCGGGACGACCGGGCCGTGCTGATCTCCGGCGAGACCAGCACCCGCAAGGCCTACACGGCACTCCAGCTGAACACCCCCACCGCCGACCTGGTCGAGGCCGTGCAGCCGGGCGGCCTCTTCCACACGCTGCCCACGGCCCTCGACCGGCCCCTGCTGTTCATCGCGGGCGGAGTGCCGATCCACCGGGACGGACGACTGATCGGCGCGATCGGCGTCGGCGGCGGTGCACCGGAGCAGGACCACGGCTTCGCCACCGCGGCCGTACGGGCGCTCGCCTGAGCCGCGACCCCACAGGGACAACGCCGGTCCCGCCGCATGACGCGGCGGGACCGGCATTCGTCGTACGAGGGCTCAGCCCGCGGCCACGGTCAGCGGTGCGAACCGGCGGGCCCAGGCCCCCGGGAGATCCGTGATGCCATACGTCATGACGGCGTTGAAGGCCACGGAGGCCAGCCCCCGCGCCTTCGCCCATGTCAGCAGTTCCTCATGGCGCACATCGATGTCGGTGCGCAGAGGACGGTCTGTGTGGGCCGCCAGCGAGGTGATCAGGGCCTTGGCGGTCTCCGTGTCCCGGGCTACCAGGGGACCGACGACATGGGTGTCCATGTTGGGCCACGCGGCCGTGTAGCCGATGATCCGGCCGTCCTCCTCGGCCACCCGCAGCTGGTCGGCGAAGGCCGGCAGGCGGGTGATCAGGGGAGTGCGGTCGGCGCCGAACACCTCCTCGTCGAGACGCAGGATCGCGGGCAGATCCTCCGCGGTGGCGGCGCGGGTGAACACGCGGGATTCCGGTCCGCCGGGAGTGAAGCGGCCCCTCAGCATCTCCGCCCGGCCCGTCACCTTGAAGCCCAGCTCCTCGTACAGGGGGCGGCCGTTGGGCGTGGCGTGCAGGGTGAGCGGTGTGGTCCCCATGGTCGACACGACATGGCGCATCAGGCGGCGCCCCACGCCCTGGCGGGCTTGGCGTGCGGCCACCAGGACCATGCCGATGGCACCGAGATCCGGACGCCCCCACGGGCCGTACTCCGTGACGACGCATGCGGCGACGAGACCACCCTGAGGGTCGTCGATACCGAAGCCCTTTCCGGCGGTGAGGAGGAACCCCCACTTGTGTTCCTCACGTGGCCACCCCCGGTCCTCGGACAAGTCGGCGCAGTCGGTGAGATCACGAAGCGTCAGACGGCGGATGGGCAGAGCGGCGAGGGAAGGAGTCGACACGCAGGTCAGGCTGTCCGACGGGCACCCTCGACGTCCACCCGTTTCCCTGCAGACACACGTGCTTTTGGTCATGTCGTGGTCCTGTGCACGGCCGGCGGACAGCTGGGCGTGTTTCACGTGAAACATCGGCGGCCGGTTGGCCTCGGGGGCCATGGCGAGACTTCATCTCTTCGATCTTGACGGCACATTGCTGCACGGCACTACGGCTCCGGTGGAGATTTCTCGCCAGTTGGGCCTGGAAGAGGAGGCCGTGGCGCTGGACCGGGCGATCGCGGAGGGGCGGATCGGTCCGCCGGAGTATGCGGCGCAGGTGTACGACCTGTGGTCCGGTCTGACCCAGGAGCATGTGAGCGCCGCGTTCGAGGCGGCTCCCTGGCTGGCCCGCATCCGTGAGGTCTGGGCGGAGATCACAGACACGGGCGGATACTGCGCGGTGGTGTCGCTCTCGCCGTCCTTCTTCGTGGAACGCCTTCTTGACTGGGGCGCTCACGCGGCGCATGGATCCCGCTTCCCGGCCGTTCCGTTCACCGAGCCCGTGGATCCGTCCGGGGTGCTCAGTGCCGCGGCCAAGGTGACCGTTGCCGACCGGCTCTGCGAGGAGTTCGGCGTGGCACGGGCGGACTGTGTGGCGTACGGCGACTCGATGTCGGACAAGGACCTGTTTGCTGTCGTACCGGTTTCCGTGGCGGTCAATGGGGACGCCCACCTGGCAGGACTCGCTACGCACTCCTACACGGGGCGGGATCTGTGGGACGCCTATGAATTGGTTCGTCCTGCCCTGTAGTTGTCGGACTGCATGGTTCGCACCCTTGCTGGATTCGTGAGGAAGGAAGGGGGGACTTGTGTGCGCGGCGATCGCCGGTAGGGTCGACCCCGGTTCACGTCCGGGATGGGGTCCACGGTCCCGTGCGGGCCGAGAGCAGGGCAAGCAGCCTAACGGGACGGAAAGCGCGAGACCCGCGTTTCCGGGTATGCGACCGCGGCATCCGATCGGGATGCAACGCTGCGGGGTGCTACGGCAGGCCGCCCGCCGGGGGAAAGCATGCACCTCCTTCGAGGAGGGGGTGCGCAGACCGACCGCAAAACGTTCGAGGCGAGGCACACCATGGACACTCCGACCACCACGTCGGGGGAGAACGGCATGTCGGGCGGGTCCGGCTGGTTCACTCCGCGCTCGGCACCGTCGGCTCCGCCGCCGGACAGCCCAGAGCTCGTGCCTGCTCAGCGGCCGGCGCCGGCCGTCGAGGAGGGGTCTGCGGACGCCATCCTCATACGCCGCACGATGGCCGAGATAGGCCCGATCGCCGACAAGGTCACCTCCTACTTCTACGCGCTGCTCTTCGTCCGCCATCCCGAGCTGCGGGCACTGTTCCCGGCCGCGATGGACAGCCAGCGGGAGCGCCTGCTGAAGGCGCTGCTCACCGCGGCCGAGCACCTGGACAACACCTCGGTCCTCGTCGACTACCTGCAGGGCCTGGGCCGTGGACACCGCAAGTACGGGACGCGCGCCGAGCACTATCCGGCCGTCGGGGAATGCCTGATCGGCGCGTTGAGCAGGTACGCCGCCACGGTCTGGAGCCCTGAGGCCGAGGCGGCCTGGGTGCGGGCGTACACGACGATCTCCCAGGTCATGATTGACGCCGCGGCGGCGGACGAACTGCGGACTCCGGCCTGGTGGCAGGCCGAGATCGTCACCCACGACCTCAGAACCCCCGATGTCGCGGTCCTCACCGTCCGCCCCGACCAGCCCTATCACTTCCTCGCAGGCCAGTACGCGAGCGTGGAGACGCCCTGGTGGCCACGGGTGTGGCGGCACTACTCGTTCGCGTCTGCGCCCCGCTCGGACGGTCTGCTGACGTTCCATGTGAAGGCCGTACCGGCCGGCTGGGTCTCCAATGCGCTGGTGCACCGTGCGCGGCCCGGGGACGTCCTACGCCTCGGGCCGCCGACCGGTTCCATGACCGTCGACCATACGACCGACAGCGGACTGCTCTGTCTGGGCGGCGGCACCGGCATAGCGCCCATCAAGGCCCTGGTCGAGGACGTCGCCGAGCGTGGGGCGCGTCGGCCTGTCGAGGTGTTCTACGGCGCCCGCACCGACCACGACCTCTACGACATCGACACCATGCTCCGGCTCCAGCAGAGTCACCCCTGGCTGTCCGTCCGGGCGGTCATCGACCAGCTGGCCCACATCCAGCTCCCTGATGCCCTGCGCGAGTACGGCCCCTGGAACGAGTACGACGCCTATCTCTCGGGCCCGCCCGGAATGATCCGCAGCGGTATCGACACGCTCCGGGACATCGGGGTCCCGTCGGGCCGCATACGGCATGACTCGGTGGAGGAACTTCTCGTCGTCGGGAACTGAGCGCGCTAACCGAGGTCGGGAGCGTGCATGGCGCGCACACCTTCGATGTTGCCGTCCAGATAGTGGCGCAGCGACAGCGGGACCAGGTGGACGGAGGCGATGCCGACCCGGGTGAAGGGGACGCGGACGATCTCGTACTCACCGGCCGGCTCGTCCACTTCGGGGCCGTGCCGCCGGGTCGGGTCCATGGATTCCAGTCGGCAGACGAAGAAATGCTGCACCTTAACGCCGGTTGCGCCGCCGTCCTCGCCGATGTGCTCGACGGTGTCGACGAAGCACGGCACCACATCTGTGATCTTGGCGCCGAGTTCCTCGGACACCTCCCGGTGCAGGGCATCCACAACGGTCGGGTCCTCGGCCTCGACCCCACCACCGGGAGTGACCCAGTAGGGATCGACACCGGGCTTGGTGCGCTTGATCAGGATCAGGTCGTCACCGTCGAGGAGAATGGCACGGGCGGTGCGCTTGACCACGGGTCGGACGGTCATGGGAGAAATGTGGCCCGGCTGGTTCCACGTGAAACATCGCAAGGAGTCACCTCGTGATCGCCTTCCGTGGAAGCTGCGCTGGAGGTCTCAGTACCAAGCCGTGGCCGCCCGCTGAAGCCACTCATGGGCGCGCGCGATGTGAGGCATGGCGAGGGTGCCGGTGCGCACCACCAGGAAGTAGGTGCGCAGGGGCGGTATGGCCGGATCGTGCAGCATCGAGATCGTGCCGTCGTCGAGGGCCGAGGTACACAGATAGCGGGGCAGCACCGCGAGTCCGGCACCCGCGATCGCGCAGGCGAGCACCGCGCGTAGATCCGGAACGATGACCGTGCCCGAGGCGGCTGGGCGTGAGTCGAAGACTGAGCCCCAGTAGCGCGAGACGAAGGGCAGCGACTCGTGGACCTCGACGACGGGAAGATTCTCCAGTGCGGGCGCCCCTTTCAGTCGCAGCGCCTCCGCACCGATCTGCTCCAGCCAGCGAGGGGCGGCGACCAGCACGTGTTCTTCGTCGCAGAGCGGAGTCGCGGTGAGCAGAGCCCCGCGCGGACGTGCCGTGCTGATGGCCAGATCATGATGTCCGGCGGCCAGTCCCTCCAGCGTTTCCTCCGCTGTGCCGAAGGAGGCGCGGAGCGCGAATCCCTGGCCGTCGTCACCGGTGAGCTCCGTCAGGGCGGGCAGGGCGCGTTCGGCGGTGAACTCGGGCGGGCCGGCGAGGTGGAGGGTTCTGAGCGAGGACTCGTCGTCCAGGCCGCTCTCGGCTATCTCGACCAGGGCGTCGAGATGGGGAGCGGCCTTGTGCGCGAGCTCGTCGCCGATGGTCGTCGGGGTCACCCCGCGCGCCTGACGGAGGAAGAGAGGCCTGCCGAGCTGTCGTTCCAGTGTGCGGATCTGCGAGGTGACGGCGGGCTGGGAGAGGCCGAGCAGGGCGGCGGCGCGGGTGAAGGAACCAGCCCGGTGCACCGTGACGAAAGTGCGCAGCAAGGCCAGGTCCATGGCGTGTCCTCCCCTGTCTCTGCCCTCCTCCGGCCCCCAGGCAGACCCCAACTATAAATAAGTCGATAGGTCTCTGTCGCTAGCGTGATTGGACACTGACAGAGAGTCAACTAGCCTTGTTCGCGCGGTTCTTCGCGCGCAGGAACCGAAGACGGTCCGAGCCACGAGGGGGGAGGCTCGGACCGTCGTGCGCCGTCGGCCGGACGGCCACGGCTCACTCGGTGGACTTGGCGGACTCGTCCAGGGCCCGCAGCACGTCGGCGATCAGATCCTCGGGGTCCTCGGCGCCGACGGACATACGGATGAAGCCTTCCGCGACCGCGTCCCCGCCCCAGCGGCGCCGCCGCTCGGCCGTGGAACGCACCCCGCCGAAGCTCGTGGCGTCCTCCACCAGGCGCAGGGCTTCGAGGAAGCGTTCGGCACGCGCGCGTGTGGGCAGCGTGAAGGAGACCACGCAGCCGTAGCGGCGCATCTGCTGCGCGGCGGTCTTGTGCGAGGGGTCGTCGGGCAGTCCGGGGTATCGCAGGCCGGACACCTCCGGCCGCTGTCTCAGCGCCTCGGCGACCGCGAGGGCGGTGGCGTTCTGCCGGTCGACGCGCAGCTGGAGCGTGGCGATGGACCGGTGCGCGAGCCAGGCCTCCATGGGCCCGGAGATCGCCCCGACGATCTTGCGCCAGCGCCGTACGGCGGCCATCGCCTCGGTGTTACGGCCGGCGACATAGCCCAGCAGCACGTCACCGTGGCCGGTGAGCTGCTTGGTGCCGCTGGCCACGGAGAAGTCGGCGCCCAGCTCCAGCGGACGCTGCCCGAGCGGGGTGGCGAGGGTGTTGTCGACGGCCACCAGGGCGCCCCGCGCGTGGGCCGCCTGCACCAGCCGCCGGATGTCGCACACGTCGAGTCCCGGGTTCGACGGGGACTCGATCCACAGCAGCCGGGCGCCGTCGAGAACCTCCAGCTGGGCGTCGCCGCCGGTGGGGGCGGTACGCACCTCGACGCCGTACGCCTCCAGCTGGGCGCGGACCAGCGGCAGCACCTGATAGCCGTCGGAGGGCAGCACGACGGTGTCCCCGGCGCGCAGCTGGGAGAACAGCACCGAGGAGATCGCCGCCATGCCGGAGGCGAAGACCAGCGTCTCGACGTCGTCCCGCCCGGGTGCCTCGAGCTCGCCGATGGCCCGCTCCAGCAGCGTCCAGGTCGGGTTGTCGTCACGGCCGTACGAGTACGGGCCCGTCACCTCGCCGGGCAGATGGAAGTGCGCCGCGAACACCGGTCCGGGCAGGGTCGGCTCGTGCTTGACCGGTTCGGGCAGTCCGGCGCGTACCGCGCGCGTGCCGTCTCCGGTACGGCCCTGGTCCTTGGGGATGTCGCTCATGCGGCCCGCCCTTCCAGCTGCTCGCGTACGGCGGCGAGCAGACCGACGCTCGCCGCCTCGACCATCTCGAGGCACTCCTCGAAGCCGTCCCGGTGTCTGTAGTACGGGTCCGGCACGTCGAGGTCGTCACCGGCGGCGGGATCGTACGAGCGCAGCAGGCGGACCTTGCGCGCGTCGTCCTCGGAGGGTGCGAGGCGGCGCAGGGCCTTGACATGACCGGCGTCGAGGGCGATCACCAGGTCGAGGCGGGAGAACCACGACGACTGGAACTGGCGCGCGACGTGATCGCTGTCGTAGGCGTGCTCCTCCAGGACCGCGACGGTCCGCGGGTCGGCGGGCTCGCCCTCGTGCCAGCCGCCGGTGCCGGCGCTGTCGACCTCCACACGGTCATCCAGGCCGGCCTCCGCCACGCGCGCGTGGAAGACGGATGCGGCCATCGGGGAGCGGCAGATGTTGCCGGTGCACACGAAGCAGACGCGGTAGGTCATGGTGCGCTCAGTCCTCGTCGGGCAGGACGACGTGCAGCGCCCAGGAGACGATGGAGATGATCAGACCGCCGATGACGGCCGTCCAGAAGCCCTGCACATGGAAGCTCAGGTCGAGCTTGCCGCACACCCAGGAGGTCAGCAGCAGCATCAGCGCGTTCACGACCAGGGTGATCAGGCCCAGGGTCAGGATGAACAGGGGGAAGGTGAGGACCTTCACGATCGGCTTGACCAGCCAGTTCACCAGGCCGAAGATCAACGCGACGACGATCAGCGTGCCGGCCTTCTTGGCCGTGCTGTCACCCGTCAGAGTGATCTTGTCCAACAGCCACACCGCGACCGCCAGGGCGCCCGCGTTGGCGATCGTCTTGACTACGAAATTCTTCATGTGTCTGATCGTGGCAGACCGGATCGGAACAGAGCAGAGGCGAGGGCGAGTGCGGCGATGAAGGTATTCCGGCTGGACGAACTGGAGGCGGAGCGCGCCGCCAACGAGGGGGCGTACCTTCAGTTCCTGCGGGAGCGGAACATGTCCGTCGGCCTGTACGCCCTCAACGCGGGCGAGCACGACCCCCAGAAGCCGCACAACCAGGACGAGGTGTACTTCGTCGTCAGCGGCCGGGCGTCGATCACGGTGGGACTGGAGACCACCGAGGTGGCGCGGGGCAGCGTGGTGTACGTGCCGGCCGGGGTCGCCCACAAGTTCCACCACATCAGCGAGGACCTGAGGGTTCTGGTCGTCTTCTCTCCGCCCGAGGCGTGAGTCGGGGCCCCAGGATTCCCTAGGGGACCGGTCAGGGGAGGACAAGGGGTGCGAGGCCCCCGCGGGACCCCTCGCCGGCCCTAGCATCGAGTGCAGAACATCCAGGCCGTACGTGAAAAGGCGTACGAGCACTCAGACGTACGAGAATGCAAAGGACGAGGGCGATGCGAGAGATCTTCGCGGGACTGCCGTGGTGGGTGAAGTGGGTCGCGGTGCCGGTCATCGCCCTGGCCGTGTTCGGCGGCCTGATAGTGACGGTGCTCAGCATCGTGATCGGCCTGCTCTTCAAGGCGCTGGTCTTCGTCGCCCTGGTCGGCGGGCTCATCTACATCGTGCGCAAGTTCTTGTCGAACTCCTCGTCACACAGCGACTGGTGACGGACCCGGGGGACTGGTGACCCGTGACGGCATCACCGGTTCCCGGCAAGGCGATCACCGGTTTCCCTCGGGCGAGGGAAGTTTCCCCGTGGGGCCGTCTGCGTGCGGCGGCGGACGATTAGAGTCCGGACTCCCGCGGGGTGCGGCCCCGCGGGCGGCGCAGATCCCCTCCGTGCTCTTCCCCTGCACGGGCTGCCCCTCGCGCTCCGGGAGTGACCCTTGGCCACGGTTGACACCGCACCGGCAGAACCGCACGCACCCTCCACCCCACCGCGCTCCTGCGCGCCCCCCTCCCAGCGGCCGCCCTCCGTCGTGGTCCCCGGACAACCGCAGCCCACCGCCTCTTCACCGCACCCGATCGACGTCCCCGGAGTACCCCACCGCACGGACGCCTCCGGGCCGCCACATCCGACGGACCATGCCGCGACGCACCCCGCCGACGCCCCCGGCTCGCCGGCCGCCGCGACGCTCATCGGATCCGTCCAGCGCGCCATGCGCCTGCTGGAGGCCGTCGCCACACATGTGTACGGCGCCCCCGCCAAACAACTCGCCCGCGAGACCGGACTGGCCCTCCCGACGACCTACCACCTGCTGCGCACCCTGGTGCACGAGGGCTATCTGCGGCGCGAGAAGGGGCTGTTCTTCCTCGGCGAAGCGGCCGAACGGCTGGGCAGCAGCGGAGCACAGCAGAAACGTCGCAGCGCGGTGGCGGACACGCTCGCGCACTGGCGCGATTCCATCGGAGTGCCGGTGTACTACGCGATGTACCGGGACGGCGAGATCGAGGTCATCTGCGTCTCCGACTCCCCCGAGGCGCCGGCGGTCGAGGAGTGGGCCGACTTCCGCGAGACCGGTCACGCGCATGCCATCGGGCAGTGTCTGCTCTCCCAGCTGGACGAGGATGCCCGCCGCGACCATCTCGCGCGCTATCCCGTGCAGTCCATCACTCCGTACACGGTGCGTGACAGCGACGCCCTGTTGCGCCGGCTCGCCCGGGTGCCGCGCATGGAGCCGGTGGTGGAGCGTCAGGAGTACGCGCTCGGGACGGTCTGCGCGGCGGTCCCGATCACGGTCGGCGCCACGGTGGCCACGATGGCCATGTCGCTGCCCGCCCACCAGGCCGACCGGCTGTTGCCCGCGGCGCGTCGGCTGCAGACGGAGATCGGACGGCATCTGGGCGCACTCACCCTCTCTATCAGTATCTGAAAACTTACTCCTTGTGATCTGCTGTGTACGTTCAGCAAGATTTGACCACGGTTTAGAGGGATCAGTCCCGGCCAGTCGACGTCCATACGACGGGGTAGACGATGCGCGAGTCCGTACAGGCAGAAGTCATGATGAGCTTTCTCGTGTCGGAGGAGCTCTCCTTCCGCATTCCGGTGGAGTTGCGCTACGAGACCAGTGATCCCTATGCCGTCCGGCTCACCTTCCATCTGCCCGGTGACGCACCGGTGACCTGGGCGTTCGGGCGCGAACTGCTGATCGACGGCGTCGGCCGGCCGTGCGGCGAAGGGGATGTGCACATCGCACCCGCCGACTGCGAGGTGCTGGGCGAGGTGCTGATCAGGCTTCAGGTCGGCAGCGACCAGGCCCTGTTCCGTTCCTCCGCGCCGCCGCTGGTGGCTTTCCTGGACCGGACGGACAAACTCGTGCCGCTCGGTCAGGAGGGCGCGCTGGCCGACTTCGACGCCCATCTGGAAGAGGCCCTGGACCGCATCCTGGCCGAGGAGCAGAGCGCCGGCTGAAGCGTTACGGCATGGGGCGCCGAATGCTCCGCCGTGCCGCGTGGAATCGTGCAGGAACGCTTCTGCACGGGGAGCCGAGATGCGGCAGGCTGACCTCGCTCGCTGCCGCTCGCTGCCGCTCGCTCGTCCTACCGCTTCCGGCGTCGCCCCCGGCCGCCGCGTGCCGGGAGGGGTTGTGCCCCGGCCGGTGCCGGGGTGCCCGGGCCTGTTCGGTCGGCCGAGACCACCAGGGCGGCGAGCGCGGTGGTGACCGGGACGGAGGCGACCAGGCCGATCGAGCCGACCAGGGTGCGCACGATCTCCTCGGCGACCAACTCGCTGTTGGCGACCGTGCCCACGCTGCTCTGGGCGATGGAGAAGAGCAGCAGCAGGGGCAGCGCGGCGCCGGCGTAGGCCAGGACGAGGGTGTTGACCACGGAGGCGATGTGGTCCCGGCCGATGCGGATGCCTGCTCGGTACAGTCCACGCCAGCCCATCGAGGGGTTGGCGTCGTGCAGTTCCCAGACGGCGGATGTCTGGGTCACGGTGACGTCGTCGAGGACGCCGAGGGAGCCGATGATGACGCCGGCGAGCAGGAGTCCGCTCATGTCGATCTTCGGATACAGGCCGTGGATCAGGCCGGTGCTGTCGTCGGTGTTGCCGGTGAGGGCGGCCCAGCCGATGAACTTCGAGCCGAGTATGCCGATCAGCAGCAGCGAGGCAAGGGTGCCGAGCACCGCCACCGAGGTGCGGGCCGACAGGCCGTGGCACATGTACAGGGCGATCAGCATGATGGCGCTCGATCCGACCACGGCCACGAGCAGCGGGTTCGAACCCTGCAGGATCGCCGGCAGGATGAACAGGGTCAGCACCAGGAAGCTGACGGCCAGGGCGACCAGCGCCATCACGCCGCGCAGCCTGCCGACCACCACGACGGCGAGCGCGAAGATCCCTGCCAGCAGTCCGACGGGGAGCTTCCGATTCACGTCGGTCACCGAGTACTGCAGGTCCTTCGGCGCCGAAGGTTCGTAGGCGACCACCACCTGCTCGCCCTGACGCAGTTGCCGGGTCTGGTCGGGCTGCACGATCTCGGTGAACGTACGGCCTGTGTCCTTACCGGTGCCGACCCGGACGGTCGCCTTCTTGCAGCTTCCCTTCACCTCCTGCCCTGCAGACGTGCCCTGGGCGGTGGAGGTGTCACCGGTCGGGGCGCCACCGGAGGCGTTCACCGACGTACAGCTCACCTCGACGACCCTGGTGACCGTGGCCTGCTGCGTCTGCCGGTCGAAGCCGACGCCGCTGCGCTTGTGGGACGGGGCTCCCCCGGGCCAGAGCACCACCAGGCCGACGACAACTGCCACGGTGAACGGGACCAGGATTGCGGCGATGACCTTGCGCAGGTGCTTGGAGACCGGGGCGGCGGGCCCATGGCTGTGTCCGTGTCCGTGGTCGTTCCCACGTCCGTGTCTATGGCCGTGACCATGTGCCTGACCGTGGCCATCACCGCGGCTGTCGTACCGGCCGCCTTCCCGCTCGGAGGCGTGGTCGTCGCCCGGCCCCGAGCTCGGTCGTTGGTGAGGCTCGGGAGGCCGATACGGGTACTGCTGCATCCGGGTCACCGCCTGATCATTGCAACAGCGGCAGGAGGCCCACTGTTCACCGCGCCACAAATGACGCTAGCGTGGAGGCACCTTTGCACACGCGGGAGCTCGGAGCACCGGGCTGAGAGGGCGCTGACCTCCGTACGTGCGATGTTTCACGTGGAACAAGCGACGTTCCGCGCGGAATGCCGCCAAACGGAAACCGCTGCGTCGACCGCCGAACCTGTTACCGGGTAATGCCGGCGTAGGGAGTAGGTCTCATGACCAACAAGGACGCACGCACGCCTGCCTCCGCTCAGGACGAGAAGTCCCAGGAGGCCGGGAAGTCCAGCGGCTGGCACAAGGCGTACGTCGAGGGTTCGCGCCCCGACCTGCGCGTGCCGGTCCGTCAGGTGCACCTCACCAACGGGCAGTCGGTCACGCTGTACGACACGTCGGGCCCGTACACCGATCCACTCGTCGACACCGATGTCCGTAGGGGCCTGCCGCCGTTGCGGGAGAACTGGATCATCGCCCGCGGTGACACCGAGGAGTACGCGGGCCGTCCCGTCCGTCCCGAGGACGACGGGATCAAGCACACCTCACCTCGCGGTGGACTGCGCAACCTGGACGCGGTCTTCCCCGGACGGCCGCGCCAGCCGCGGCGGGGCCGGAGCGGCGAGGCGGTGACGCAGCTCGCGTACGCCCGCCGGGGCGAGATCACCCCGGAGATGGAGTACGTGGCCATCCGGGAGAACGTTTCTCCGGAGGTGGTCCGCGAGGAGATCGCGGCAGGCCGGGCGGTGCTGCCCGCCAACGTCAACCACCCGGAGATCGAGCCGATGATCATCGGCAAGCGGTTCCTGGTGAAGGTCAACGCCAACATCGGCAACTCCGCGGTGACCTCCTCCATCGAAGAAGAGGTGGAGAAGATGACCTGGGCGACCCGTTGGGGAGCCGACACGGTCATGGACCTGTCCACCGGCCGCAACATCCACACCACCCGCGAGTGGGTGCTGCGCAACTCCCCCGTCCCCATCGGCACGGTGCCGCTCTACCAGGCCCTGGAGAAGGTCGACGGCAAGGCCGAGGAACTGACCTGGGAGATCTACAAGGACACGGTCATCGAGCAGGCCGAGCAGGGCGTGGACTACATGACCGTCCACGCGGGCGTCCGGCTGCCGTACGTGCCGCTCACCGCCAACCGCAAGACCGGCATCGTCTCGCGCGGTGGCTCGATCATGGCTGCGTGGTGCCTGGCGCACCACAAGGAGTCGTTCCTGTACGAGAACTTCGAGGAGCTGTGCGAGATCCTCGCCGCCTACGACGTCACGTACTCGCTGGGCGACGGGCTCCGGCCGGGTTCGATCGCGGACGCCAACGACGAGGCGCAATTCGCGGAGTTGAGGACGCTCGGGGAACTCAACCGGATCGCCAGGCGTTTCAACGTACAGACGATGATCGAGGGCCCGGGACACGTCCCGATGCACAAGATCAAGGAGAACATCGACCTTCAGCAGGAGATCTGTGATGAAGCTCCGTTCTATACGCTCGGCCCGCTGACCACGGACATCGCGCCGGCGTACGACCACATCACCTCCGGCATCGGCGCCGCGATGATTGCCTGGTGGGGCACGGCGATGCTCTGCTACGTCACACCCAAGGAGCACCTGGGCCTGCCCAACCGTGACGACGTCAAGACCGGCGTCATCACCTACAAGATCGCCGCGCATGCGGCCGACCTCGCCAAGGGGCACCCGGGCGCCCAGGAATGGGACGACGCACTGTCCGACGCCCGCTTCGAGTTCCGGTGGGAGGACCAGTTCAACCTCGCCCTGGACCCGGACACGGCACGGGAGTTCCACGACGAGACCCTGCCGGCCGAGCCGGCCAAGACCGCTCACTTCTGCTCCATGTGCGGGCCGAAGTTCTGCTCCATGAAGATCTCGCAGGACATCCGCCGCGAACACGGTGGCAGCCGGGCCGAGATCGAGGAGGGCATGGCCCAGAAGTCGCAGGAGTTCGCGGCGAGCGGGAACAGGGTGTACCTGCCGATCGCCGACTGACGGCTCCCCCCTGGCGGTGCTCGCCCAGGGTGCACCATGAGCACCGCCCAGGGCCGCGCCCACAGGTGTCCCGGTGCCGCCGGGCACGGCCCGCCTCGGCCGACCGGGGCGGCGGCGCACCGGTCGGCCCGGGCGGGCCCGCGTCGGCCGGGGCGAGAGCCGTGTCCGGGCTGCCGCGGGGCTACTCGGGCTGGTGCTCCGGGCCGCCGAAGTCCGGGCTCGTGTAGTCAGGGCTGGTGAAGCTCGGCCGACCGGACTGGGTGCCGTCGTCAGGGCTGCTGAAACCGGGGCGGTCGTATCCCAGACGGGGCATGCGGCCGCGCGGGGCCGGCGAGGTCGTACGGTGCACGGGGGCCGGTCCGGGCTCGGCGAGCGCCTCCCTGAGGAACGGCAGGATGCCGCGCTCCAGCAGGGCGTCCCGCCAGGCCTCTCTGGCGCTGTCCAGTTCCCGGTGTGCCGCGTCCAGTGCCTGGGCCTGCGGCGAGGTGCTGTTGCGCAGGGCAGTGAGGAGCAGTCCGACGGCGGCGACGAGGATCGTGGCCGCGGTCACCGCGCCGAACACCCACCCGGCCGTGAGCATGGTCTGGGCGAAGGTCTGTCCGGGGCTCAGCGTCTTCAGGATGTAGCCGACGAGCAGGAAGATCGCCGCGGCGGTTCCGGAAAGGACGGGAGCGAGTACGGCGATGACCGCGACGGCGCCTGCGCCGGTGCTCTCGGCCGCCTCACCGAAGGCGGGGACGAGCCCGGTCGTGGCCGAACCGGGGTCCGCGGGAGCGGAGTCACCGGAGGCCGAGGGGGTCATGACCGGCTGGCGCAGTTCCTGGCGGACCTTCACATAGTGCTGGTATTCGGCCGCGGCGGCGGCCGTTATCAGTGCGGTGGCGTTGAGCGCCATGGTGCGCAGTTGTTCGGGATTGAGCCGCTGTCCGACAGCGGCCAGTTCCGGCCGCTGTGGTGCGGAGCGCAGCGCCTCATCGAGGAGCCGCTCGAATTCCTGGCGGTCCTCGCTCTGCAGGTGCTGCGGAACGCTGTTCATGTGCATCCCCCGATGCTCCGTAGGGCTTGGGGCTCGCACGCCGGCGAGCCGTCGGGCAGAAACGGAGGGGAGCCTGCTACGGATAAGCCGATGGTAGAGCCGTTACGGCACCCGGTGACAGGGGGTTGCCGGAAATTGCCCTCCGGCCCGCGGGCACTTTGCCGGGGGAAGCCCGCCCGCAAAACGTTCAGGTGGTCAGGGGAAGTTGCCGGACCAGGAGCTTTCCGGCCATGGTCACGCCGCCGTCCATCGCGATGGCGAGCCCGTCGGCGTAGACGTGCGGTCCCTCCACGACCGGGCCGGTGCCCTCCTCGCCGTCCTCGGAGCCGACTTCGCCGAGGAGGTAGGGAATCGGGCTGTGACCGTGAACGACGCGGGTGCCGCCGTACGTATCGAGGAGGGAGCGCACGGCGTCGGCGCCGCCCTCGTCGCGGAAGGAGAAGCGCTTGGTGAACTTGCGGAACAGATCCCAGCACTCGTCCGCGTCGTTGCGGGTGAGGGTCTCGCGGACGGTGTCGTTGACCGCCTCGATGGAGTCGCCGTAGTCGAGGTAGGCGGTGGTGTCCGAGTGCACGAGCAGATAGCCGTCGACCTCCTCGACGGCGTCGAGGCGGGCCATCCACTGCAGATGGTGGTCCTGGAGACGGTCCATGTCGGTCTTCTGACCGCCGTTGAGCAGCCAGGCCGCCTGGAAGGTGGCGGTGCCCGCGCCGGAGTTGACGGGGGTGTCGCCGAACCGCTTGGCGCCGAGCAGCAGCAGTTCGTGGTTGCCCATGAGGGCCTTGCAGTAGCCGCCGGCCGCCGCGGCCTCGGCGGACAGCCGCATCACGAGGTCGATGACGCCGATGCCGTCGGGGCCGCGGTCGGTGAAGTCGCCGAGGAACCACAGCCGGGCAGTGCCTGCGCACCACTGGCCGGAGGCGTCGATCAGCCCCTGCTCGTGCAGTGCGGCCACCAGTTCGTCGAGGTACCCGTGGACGTCTCCGACGACGAACAGCGGTCCGGGCCCGGTCGCGGGCTGCGGGGCCGGGGCCGCGGGTGCCGTCTCGACGGGGACCTGGAGCGTCTCCGTCCGGTTGATGACGGGCAGGTCGCGCTGGGTGGGGGTGTAGCTCTCCGGGTACGCCTCGTCGGCGGGCGGCGCGGTGTCGCCCGGGTGGGCGGTGCGGACGTACGGACCGGTCTCGTGGACGTACGCGGGTACCCGGAAGTCGCGCAGCGTCGCCGTCCGCTCCACTTCGGGTCCCTGACCGGCCCCCTGAGTCATCAGACCCCTCCACCATCGCGCCGCATCTGCACCCCTTCGGACTGCCTGGTCGCAGCGGTCCGCGGTGTCGTGGGCCCATCATAGGAATGCGCGTCGCGCCGTGTGATGACCCAGGGGTGGTGAATCGGAACAAGACTCCAGTTCACCGCGGCTTTCGCCCCGTTTGGGCAGGTGTTCGGCCGACTGTGCGCCGACCGAACACCTGGCCCGCCGGTCGCCGGCCCGCCGAGCCCCCTCTCTCGGCCGGCGCGCGCACGGGGCGAGCGCCCCGCTTTCCGGCGCTATTTCTCGTCCGGCGTCCGCGGCGGGCTGACCGTCGTGCGCGGCGAGCGCCGCTGCGAGGAGGTGCGCACGATCAGCTCGGTCGGTATCACCTGCTCGACCGGCTGGTCCGACTCCACGCTCTCGATGGCGTCGATGAGGAGCTGGACCACCGCCGTGCCGATGCGGCGGGGCTTGAGGGAGAGCGTGGTGATGGGCGGCTCGGTGCTGGCGTACACCATGGACTCGCTGCAGCACACGAGCAGCAGGTCGTCGGGGACGCGGAGCCCGTAGCGCCGGGCGGCGGCCAGCAGGTCGGTGCCGTTGGGGTCGAACAGGCCGTAGACCGCGTCGGGCCGGTCGGGGCGGGCGAGCAGCCGGTCGGCGGCGACGGCGCCCGCGCACGGGTCGTGCGCCGGGTAGGCCTCGTAGACCGGGTCCTGGCCGACCCGCTTGCACCAGCGCAGATAGGCGGTCGTGGACAGGTGGGTGTACGTGTCCGTCGTCGTGCCCGTGAGCAGGCCGATGCGGCGGGCGCCGGCGTCGGCGAGGTGGTCGAGGATGCCGAGGACGGCGGCCTCGTGGTCGTTGTCGACCCAGGCGGTGACCGGCAGCGAGCCGGCCGGGCGGCCGTCGGAGACGACCGGCAGTCCCTGCCGGACGAGCTCGCTGACCACCGGGTCCTGGTCGGAGGGATCGATGACGACCGTGCCGTCCAGGGCGACGTTGGACCACACGTCGTGGCGGGAGGTCGCGGGCAGGATCACGAGGGCGTAGCCGCGGGCGAGCGCGGCCGAGGTGGCAGCCCGTGCCATCTCGGCGAAGTACGCGAACTCCGTGAAGGTGAAAGGTTCATCCCCGTACGTCGTCACGGTCAGGCCGATCAGACCCGACTTGCCGGTACGGAGGGTGCGGGCGGCGGCGGAGGGGCGGTATCCGAGCCGGTCGGCGACCTCGCGGACGTGGCGCCGGGTGGCATCCGGGAGCCGGCCCTTGCCGTTGAGGGCGTCGGAGACGGTCGTGATGGATACTCCGGCGGCGGCGGCCACGTCTCTGATGCCCGCCCGGCCCGGCCGGCTGCCTCGACGTGAGGTTTCCGCGCGGCTCACCTGGTGCTTCCCTGCTGCTGTCATGGCGAGCCGATAGTAGGGCTCATGTGGTGGGGTAGTGCGGACGCATATGCACACGTTGACAGGCACGTTTCTGCATGGTCGCACAGGGTCAACTGCCTTAGAAAAACAGCCAGTTGAACGATTCTTCTGTAAGACGTGACGCAGTGACGCGTATGGACCTGCCAAGTACCCGATGTCTCGAAGAGGTCTCAACTCACCTGCACGGGTGATGCGCGCCACGGCGCAAGCCACCGGCGCATAGATATATGTACGGCGCGCCCCCTGAAACGTACGCCTTCGTACGGTGATGCACCGGGATGACGCCGGAGCGGATGCGGTTCACGTTTTGCAGGGCCGCCACCTGTACGCACCGGGGCCGAATCCTCATAAGGTGAGGAGTATTGGAAGCCGGCGGCGTCGACGGTCCGCCGGTGGTCGCGAGGAGGACTGCGGTGAGTGAGACGAGCCCCAAGCTGCGTGCCGAGCTGGAGGGTATCCCCACCTACAAGCCGGGCAAGCCCGCCGCGGCCGGCGGGCCGGTCGCCTACAAGCTGTCCTCCAACGAGAACCCGTACCCGCCGCTGCCCGGCGTGATGGAGAGCGTGACGGCGGCCGCCTGCAACTTCAACCGCTACCCGGACATGGCATGCACCGGGCTGATGGCCGAGCTGTCGGAGCGCTTCGGCGTGCCGATGTCCCACCTGGCCACCGGCACCGGCTCGGTGGGCGTCGCCCAGCAGCTCATCCAGGCCACCAGCGGTCCCGGCGACGAGGTGATCTACGCCTGGAGGTCCTTCGAGGCGTACCCGATCATCACGCAGATCAGCGGCGCCCGGTCGGTGCAGGTGCCGCTCACGCCCGGCGACGTGCACGACCTGGACGCGATGGCGGACGCGATCACCGACCGGACGCGTCTGATCTTCGTCTGCAACCCCAACAACCCGACCGGCACGGTGGTGCGGCGGGCCGAGCTGGAGCGGTTCCTCGACCGGGTGCCCGGCGATGTCCTGGTGGTGCTGGACGAGGCCTACCGCGAGTTCATCCGCGACCCCGAGGTGCCCGACGGCGTCGAGCTGTACCGGAACCGGCCCAACGTCTGCGTCCTGCGTACCTTCTCCAAGGCCTACGGGCTCGCCGGGCTGCGCGTCGGTTTCGCGATCGCCCACGAGCCCGTTGCGGCGGCGCTGCGCAAGACAGCGGTGCCCTTCGGTGTCACCCAGCTCGCGCAGGAAGCGGCGATCGCCTCACTTCGGGCGGAGGACGAACTGCTCGGGCGGGTCGGCTCGCTGGTGTGCGAGCGCACGCGCGTGGTCGACGCGCTGCGCGCCCAGGGCTGGACGGTGCCGGAGACGCAGGCGAACTTCGTGTGGCTGCGGCTGGGGGAGCGTACGGTCGCGTTCGCTCAGGCCTGCGAGCAGCACGGTGTGGTGGTCCGGCCGTTCCCGGGCGAGGGTGTGCGGGTGACGGTCGGAGAGACCGAGGCGAACGACATCTTCCTGAAGGTGACGGAGGCGTTCCGCAAGGAGCTGTAGCGCCGCGAAGGCTTTACTCGTCGATCAGTTCCACACGGATGGGATCGCCGCCTCGTACGCTCGCCAGCACACCGGCGTCCCCGTCCAGGCTTCCCAGGATGTTGCACGGGCTCGCGAGGCGGCACTCGTCGCCTCGCGAGATCGGGGTGGGGCCGTAGGGGAGGGCGAGCGCGTCACCGTCCGTCCAGAAGGCCACCGTGCCCGGCTCCACGACCTGCCGGGCGTCCGTTTCACGTGAAACGGAGACACCTGTGTCGAAATAGACCTCCTCGCCCCATGTGCAGGCGCTGGAGGTGAGCGGCAGTGCCTTGGCGAGGGCCTGTGCGGTGGGGGTGTCGGTGTCGAGGGTCGCGGTGATGTTGCCCGCGGGCCAGGAAATACGTATCTGCATGGCGCGCAATTCAACAAGATGTTGAAGTCGCTGCCAAGGCCTTGACTCCGCGGCAGGAGGGCCACCCCGCCCTACCGGGCCGAAAATCGGTACGTCATAATGGCTTGTGAATGTGAACGCGTTCACAAGCGCATCCCGTTTGCCCTGTATGTATGCGACAGACGGGGCGAATCGCCGCTGTACCACGGCGTAGTAAGGAGAGTGACGACGTGGACCTGGCTCTGGCGCCGGAGACACTGGCGCGCTGGCAGTTCGGCATCACCACCGTCTACCACTTCCTGTTCGTCCCGCTGACCATCTCCCTGGCCGCTCTCACGGCCGGGCTGCAGACGGCCTGGGTGCGCACGGAGAAGGAGAAGTACCTCAGGGCGACGAAGTTCTGGGGCAAGCTCTTCCTGATCAACATCGCGATGGGCGTGGTCACGGGCATCGTGCAGGAGTTCCAGTTCGGCATGAACTGGTCGGACTACTCCCGCTTCGTCGGTGACATCTTCGGCGCCCCGCTCGCCTTCGAGGCGCTGATCGCGTTCTTCTTCGAGTCCACCTTCATCGGCCTGTGGATCTTCGGCTGGGACAAGCTCCCCAAGAAGATCCACCTGGCCTGCATCTGGATGGTCTCGATCGGCACGATCCTGTCGGCGTATTTCATCCTCTCGGCCAACTCCTGGATGCAGCACCCGGTCGGCTACAGGATCAACAAGGCGAAGGGGCGCGCCGAGCTGACCGACTTCTGGGCGGTGCTGACCCAGAACACCGCGCTCAGTCAGGCCTTCCACACGCTGTCCGCGGCCTTCCTGACCGGTGGCGCCTTCATGGTGGGCATCGCCGCCTATCACCTGGCCCGCAAGAAGCACATCCGCGAGATGAAGACCTCGCTGCGACTGGGCCTGGTGACCGTGGTCATCGCCGGTCTGCTCACCGCGATCAGCGGCGACACGCTCGGCAAGGTCATGTTCAAGCAGCAGCCGATGAAGATGGCCGCGGCCGAGGCGCTGTGGGACGGCCGGAAGCCGGCACCGTTCTCGATCTTCGCCTACGGCGATGTGGAGAAGGGCCACAACACGGTGGCCATCGAGATCCCAGGGCTGCTGTCCTTCCTCGCCGACGACTCCTTCAGCTCGTACGTCCCCGGCATCAACGATGTCAACAAGGCCGAGCAGCAGAAGTACGGACCCGGCGACTACCGGCCCAACATCCCGGTCGCCTTCTGGGGCTTCCGCTGGATGATCGGCTTCGGTATGACCTCCTTCGCCATCGGCCTGGCCGGGCTGTGGCTGACCCGCAAGAAGTTCATGCTGCCGCAGCATCTGCGGGTCGGCGAGGACGAGGTGCCGCATCTGGTGCTGTTCAAGAACAAGGCGCTCAGCCCGAAGCTCACGCACTGGTACTGGCGCATCGCGACCTGGACCCTGGCCTTCCCGCTGATCGCCAACTCCTGGGGCTGGATCTTCACTGAGATGGGCCGCCAGCCATGGGTCGTGTACGGCGTCCTGCAGACCCGGCACGCGGTCTCCCCCGGCGTCTCCCAGGGCGAGGTCCTCACCTCGATGATCGTCTTCACCTCGCTGTACGCGATCCTCGCCGTCGTCGAGGTCAAGCTGCTCGCGAAGTACGTCAAGGCCGGCCCGCCCGAGCTGACCGAGGCCGACCTCAACCCGCCCACGAAGATCGGCGGCGAAACCCGTGACGCCGACAAGCCGATGGCCTTCTCGTACTAGGCCGGGGGAACAGTCATGCAACTTCACGACGTCTGGTTCGTCCTGATCGCCGTCCTGTGGACCGGCTACTTCTTCCTGGAGGGCTTCGACTTCGGGGTCGGCATCCTCACCAAGCTGCTGGCCCGCAATCGGCCGGAGCGACGGGTGCTGATCAACACCATCGGGCCCGTCTGGGACGGCAACGAGGTGTGGCTGCTCACGGCCGGCGGCGCGACCTTCGCCGCGTTCCCCGAGTGGTACGCGACCCTCTTCTCCGGCTTCTACCTGCCGCTGCTGATCATCCTGGTCTGCCTGATCGTCCGGGGCGTTGCTTTCGAGTACCGGGCCAAGCGGCCCGAGGAGAACTGGCAGCGCAACTGGGAGACGGCGATCTTCTGGACCTCGCTGATCCCGGCGTTCCTGTGGGGCGTGGCCTTCGGGAACATCGTTCGAGGTGTGAAGATCGACCAGCACTTCGAGTACGTCGGCAGCTTCGGGGATCTGCTCAACCCTTATGCCCTGCTCGGCGGTCTGGTCACACTCACCCTGTTCACCTTCCACGGAGCGGTCTTCACCGCGCTGAAGACCGTGGGGGACATCCGGGTGCGGGCGCGGAAGCTGGCTCTGTGGGTCGGTCTCGTCGCGGCCGTCGTGGCCGTCGGCTTCCTGTTGTGGACGCAGGCCGACAGCGGTGACGGCAAGAGCCTGGTGGCGCTCGTCGTGGCGGTCGCCGCCCTGATGGCCGCGCTGGTGGCCAACCAGTTGGGGCGTGAGGGATGGGCGTTCGCGCTCTCCGGCGTCACCATCGTGGCCGCCGTGGCGATGCTCTTCCTGTCGCTCTTCCCGAACGTCATGCCGTCCACGCTCAACGGGGACTGGAGCCTGACGGTCAGTAATGCCTCGTCGAGCCCCTACACCCTGAAGATCATGACGTGGCTGGCGGCCATCGCCACGCCTCTCGTGGTGCTCTACCAGGGCTGGACCTACTGGGTCTTCCGCAAGCGGATCGGCACGCAGCACATCGCTCCCGATGCTGCGGCCGGCGCCGCGCACTGAGTCCGTCGAGGGTGTGTTTCACGTGAAACACACCCTCTGGGCCGAAGGGCATGTTTCACGTGAAACCAATCGATCCACGTCTGCTGCGCTACGCTCGAGCCACGCGTCTCTTCCTCGTGGCGGTCGTTGCTCTGGGAGCCGTCGGAGCGGGGCTGGTCATCGCCCAGGCGATGCTCATCGCCGAGGTCGTCGTCGGCGCGTTCCAGCACGGGCAGTCCGTTGCTGAACTGCGCACTCCCCTGCTGCTGTTGGCCGCCGTGGCCGTGGGCCGGTCGGTTGTCGCGTGGTTCACCGAACTCGCCGCCCATCGGGCGAGTGCGGCGGTGAAGTCCGAACTGCGTGGACGGCTTCTGGCCCGGGCGGCTGCGCTCGGTCCGGGCTGGCTGGCCGGGCAGCGCACCGGTTCGCTGGTGACTCTGGCCACGCGGGGGGTCGACGCCCTCGACGACTACTTCTCGCGCTATCTGCCGCAGCTCGGGCTCGCGGTGGTCGTGCCGGTGGCTGTGCTGGCGCGGATCGTCACCGAGGACTGGGTGTCGGCGGCCATCATCGTCGGTACCCTGCCCCTCATTCCGCTGTTCATGATGTTGATCGGCTGGGCCACGCAGGCACGGATGGACCGTCAGTGGCGGCTGTTGTCCCGGTTGTCGGGGCACTTCCTGGACGTGGTCGCCGGACTGCCCACGCTGAAGGTGTTCGGCCGGGCCAAGGCGCAGGCCGAGTCCATCCGCCGAATCACCGGCGAATACCGGCAGGCCACCCTGCGCACCCTGCGGATCGCCTTCCTCTCCTCCTTCGCGCTGGAGTTGCTCGCCACGCTGTCGGTCGCCCTCGTCGCGGTGACGATCGGCATGCGGCTCGTGCACGGTGACATGGATCTGTACGTCGGCCTGGTGATCCTCGTGCTGGCGCCCGAGGCGTACCTTCCGTTGCGGCAGGTCGGCGCGCAGTACCACGCGGCGGCGGAGGGGCTGGCTGCCGCGGAGGAGATCTTCAGCGTGCTGCAGACGCCGGTTCCGGCGTCCGGTACCGGTGCGGTGCCGCCGGGTGCCATGGTCTTCGAAGGGGTCACTGTTCGCTATCCCGGTCGGTCGTCGGATGCGGTGACGAACGTGTCGTTCAGCGTCGAGCCCGGTGAGACGGTCGCGCTGGTGGGGCCGAGCGGGGTGGGCAAGTCGACGCTGCTCAACGTGCTGCTCGGGTTCGTCTCGCCCAGCGAGGGGCGGGTCCGGGTCGGGGGAGCCGATCTTGCGGTACTCGACCTGGAGGAGTGGCGGTCGAGGATCGCCTGGCTGCCGCAGCGGCCGCATCTGTACGCCGGGACCGTCGCGGAGAACGTGCGGCTGGCGCGGCCCGGGGCGGACGACGGTGCCGTACGTCGGGCGCTGCGGGACGCGGGTGCGCTGGAGTTCGTGGACGCGTTGCCCAAGGGGGCGGAGACCGTGCTCGGGGAGGACGGGGCCGGGCTGTCGGCGGGGCAGCGGCAGCGGTTGGCTCTTGCCAGGGCCTTTCTCGCCGACCGGCCCGTGCTGTTGTTGGACGAGCCGACGGCCTCGCTGGACGGGGGGACGGAGGCGGAGGTCGTGGCGGCGGTACGCAAGCTTTCGGTGGGCCGTACGGTGCTGTTGGTGGTGCACCGGCCGGCCTTGCTGGAGGTGGCGGATCGGGTGGTGCGGCTGGAGAGCGGTGGGTTGTCGAGCGCCGACCTGTCGAGCGCCCGGACCTGCGCCCGGCCTGCCACGGGGCTCCGCCTCCTGGACCCCCGTCCTCGCCCACTCGCCACCCGACTCGGTGGGCCGGAGAGTGGTCCGTCGGTGTCTGGGCTCGGTGGTGTGGGAAGTGGACCCTCGGTGCCCGGACTCGTCGGGCTGGATGATGGTCCGCGGGCCGGTCGCCTTAGGGGGCTGGAAGGTGACCCGCACGGCTCCGGGCCCGGTCGGCTGGACGGTGGTTCGCAGGCCTCGGGGATCGGTGGGCTGGAAGGTGGGCCGGAGTGGCCTGGGCTGGGGCCGGTGGGGAGCGGCTCGCCGGCGTCTCTGCGCGGACAGTCGGAAAGTCGCTCGGTCGTGCGGGCTTCGGCGCGGTCACGGCGTGTGCTTGCGCGGGTTCGTGCGCTTGCCGGGCCGCGGCGGGGGCGGCTGGTGTTGGCGTTGGTGCTCGGGAGCCTCGCGCTCGGCAGTGCCGTTGGGCTGATGGCGACCTCGGGATGGCTCATCTCGCGGGCATCGCAGCAGCCTCCGGTGCTGTATCTGATGGTGGCCGTGACGGCCACGCGGGCCTTCGGTATCGGGCGGGCCGTGTTCCGGTACGCCGAGCGGCTGGTGTCGCACGACGCGGTACTGCGGATGCTGGCCGACACCCGGGTCGCGGTCTACCGGCGTCTGGAGCGACTGGCGCCGGCAGGGCTGCGGACCGCCCGGCGCGGCGATCTGTTGACCCGGCTGGTGGCGGACGTGGACGAACTCCAGGACTACTGGCTGCGCTGGCTGCTGCCCGCGTCGGTCGCCGTCGCCGTCTCCGTCGCGACCGTCGGCTTCACGGCATGGCTGCTCCCCGAAGCGGGTGCCGTCCTCGCCGCGGGTCTCGTGGCGGCCGGCGTCGGCGTCCCGTTCGTCACCGCGACCGCGGCCCGGCGGACCGAGCGACGGCTGGCCCCGGCCCGGGGCGCCCTCGCCACCCGTGTAACCGACCTGCTCACCGGCACCGCAGAGCTGAGCGTCGCCGGTGCGCTGCCCGCCCGTACGGACGCGGCCCGGCGAGCCGACGGCGCCCTCACCCGGATCGCCTCGCGCGCCGCCGCAGTGACCGCGCTCGGCGACGGTCTCACTGCGCTGGTCTCCGGCCTGACCGTCACGGCGGCCGCACTGTGCGGCGCCCAGGCGGTGGCCGCGGGCCGGCTCGGCGGCGTGGCGATGGCCGTGGTGGTCCTCACTCCCCTGGCGGCCTTCGAGGCCGTACTGGGGCTGCCGCTCGCCGTACGCCACCGGCAGCGAGTGCGGCGGAGCGCCGAGCGCGTCTACGAGGTGCTGGACGCTCCGGAGCCCGTCCGAGAGCCAGAACGGCCCCGGCAGGCGCCCGCCTCGCCGTTCCCCGTGGTGGTCAAGGGGCTGGCCGCGCGGTACGAGGGGCAGCGGCGGGAGGCGCTGGCCGGCTTCGATCTCACCCTGGAGGAGGGACGGCGGATCGCGGTGGTCGGGGCGTCCGGCGCCGGCAAGTCGACCCTCGCCCAGGTACTGCTGCGCTTCCTCGACCCGCAGGAGGGCTCGTACACACTCGCCGGCGTGGACGCGTACGCGCTGGCCGGTGACGACGTACGGCGGCTCGTCGGACTGTGCGCGCAGGACGCGCACCTCTTCGACAGCTCGGTGCGCGAGAACCTGTTGCTGGCCAGGAAGGACGCCACCGAGGCCGATCTGCGCAAGGCGCTGGACCGGGCCCGGCTGCTGGGCTGGGTGGACGGGTTGCCCGACGGCCTGGACACGCTGGTCGGCGAGCACGGGGCCCGGCTGTCCGGTGGTCAGCGGCAGCGGCTGGCGCTGGCCCGCGCCCTGCTGGCCGACTTCCCCGTCCTGGTGCTCGACGAGCCCGCCGAGCATCTGGACCTGCCGACGGCCGACGCGCTGACCGCCGATCTGCTGGCCGCCACTCAGGACCGTACGACGCTGCTGATCACGCACCGGCTGGCGGGACTGGAGGCGGTGGACGAGGTGGTCGTGCTCGACGCGGGCCGGGTGGTGCAGCGGGGAAGCTACGCGGACCTTCTCGCGGTGGACGGGCCGCTGCGGGCACTCGCGCGGCGGGAGGCTGAGGCGGAGTCGCTGGTCGGAGCGCGGTGACCGTCACTTCGGTCACCGGCTCTGCCGGCACAGGGGGTGTTTCAGAAGCGGTCGGCGAGCAGTTGCTCGATCACGATCGCGACGCCGTCCTCGTTGTTGGCGACCGTACGGCCCGACGCGGCGGCGATGACGTCCGGGTGGGCGTTGCCCATCGCGTACGACTGGCCGGCCCAGGTCAGCATCTCGACGTCGTTGGGCATGTCGCCGAACGCGACGACCTCCTCGTGCGAGATACCGCGCTCGGCGCAGCACAGGGCGAGTGTGCTGGCCTTGGAGACGTCGGGGCCGCTCAGTTCCAGCAGGGCGCTGGGGCTGGAGCGGGTGACGTTGGCGCGGTCGTCGATCGCGAGCCGGGCGAGGGTGAGGAAGGCGTCCGGGTCGAGGTCCGGGTGGTAGGCCAGGATCTTGAGCACGGGCTGGTCGGCGTCCGGGCCGTCGGGGGCGAGGAGGTGCTCGGCGGGCAGGAGGTTGTCCGGTATCTCCATGTGCAGCTTGGGATAGTCCGGCTCCTGGTGGAAGCCGTAGGTCTGCTCCACCGCGAACACCGTGCCGGGCGCCGCCTTGCGCAGCAGCCGTACGGCGTCCAGGGCGTTCTCGCGCGCCAACTCGCGCACCTTCACGAAGCGGTGGGCGCCGGGGCCGCCGTGCAGGTCGACCACGGCGGCACCGTTGCCGCAGATTGCCAGGCCGTGGCCGTGGACGTGGTCGCTGACGACGTCCATCCAGCGGGCCGGACGTCCGGTGACGAAGAAGACCTCGATACCCGCGTCCTCGGCGGCGGCCAGCGCGGCCACGGTCCGCGGGGAGACCGACTTGTCGTCGCGCAGCAGGGTGCCGTCGAGGTCGGTGGCGATCAACCGTGGCCGTACGGCGGCGGACGGGGTCCTGGGCTGTCTGGTCGCTGAGGTCACCCGGTCATTCTCGCGCATATGCCCGCACGACCGTGCGGAACTCCGCACAGATGAGACACAGATGACGTCCGGCCCCGCTGCGGCGCCGGTCAGTCCAGCTGGGCGGCGGCTTCCATGGCGATCTGCTCGAAGACCTTCTCGTCCGCGGCGAAGTCGGAGTCCGGGATGGGCCAGTGGATCACGATCTCGGTGAAGCCCAGCTCCCGGTGCCGACCGGCGAAGTCCACGAAGGCGTCCAGGGACTGAAGCGGCCGGGCGCGGTCCGGGGTGAAGCCCGTGAGCAGGATCTTCTCCAGGCCGGCCATGTCCCGCCCGGCGTCCGCGCAGGCTTCGGACAGCTTGGCGAGCTGTCCGCGCAGGGCCTCGACGGACTGCTCCGGGGTGCCGTTCTCGTACAGCTTCGGGTCGCCGGTGGTCACCCACGCCTGGCCGTGCCGCGCGGCGAGCCTGAGGCCGCGCGGTCCGGTGGCCGCCACCGCGAACGGCAGCCGGGGCCGCTGGACGCAGCCCGGGATGTTCCGGGCCTCGTGCGCCGCGTAGAAGCGGCCCTCGTGCGTCACCGCGTCCTCGGTGAGGAGCCGGTCCAGCAGCGGTACGAACTCGGCGAACCGGTCGGCGCGCTCGCGCGGGCTCCACGGCTCCTGGCCGAGGGCGGTGGCGTCGAAGCCGGTGCCGCCGGCGCCGATGCCGAGGGTGATCCGGCCGCCGGAGATGTCGTCGAGGGAGATCAGTTCCTTGGCGAGGGTCACCGGGTGCCGGAAGTTCGGCGAGGTCACCAGCGTGCCGAGGCGCAGCCGCTCGGTGGCGGCAGCGGCGGCGGTCAGCGTGGGGACGGCGCCGAACCACGGGCCGTCACGGAAGCTGCGCCAGGACAGATGGTCGTAGGTGTACGCGGTGTGGAAGCCGAGCTGCTCGGCCCGCACCCAGGCCGAACGGCCGCCCTCGCTCCAGCGGCGGTACGGCAGGATCACAGTGCTCAGACGCAGACTCATGCGTCCGAGGGTAAGCGGACCGACTGACAGGGGACCAAACGGTCACCTGACGCGGTTGCTCGGCCACGGGCTGAGCAGGACGATCCCGGTGTACGCCAGCACTTTCAGCGAGGGCCCGGAAACCGCAAGTAGCGCGGAGGGACGGCCTTGGTCAGCCAGACGCCGTTGGCGCTGACGTGGAAGACGTGGCCGTCGCGGTGCATGGCTCCGGCGTCGACCGTGAGTACCACGGGGCGGCCGCGCCGAGCGCCGACCCGGGTGGCGGTCTCGCGGTCGGCGGAGAGGTGGACGTCGTGCCGGCTCATGGGCCTGAGGCCGTCCGCCCGGATCGCATCGAGGTTGCGGGCCACGGTGCCGTGGTAGAGGTACGGCGGCGGGGTCGCCGGGGGCAGGCCGAGCTCGACCTCGATGCTGTGGCCCTGGCTGGCGCGGATGCGGCTGCCTTCGATCGCGAAGCGACGTTTGTCGTTGGCGGCCACCACGTGGTCCAGTTCCTCGCGTGTGAACGGGAAGCCGTGGGCGGCGGCCGCGGCGATCAGCGTGTCGATCTCGACCCAGCCGCCCTGATCCAGGGTGAGCCCGATGCGCTCCGGCTGGTGCCGCAGGTGTTTCGAGAGGTACTTCGACACCTTCACGGTGCGTCTATCGTCCATGTGTCCAGGGTGCGGGAGAGACATGGATCACGCAGGTTCTTTTCGTCCGTAGGTTTGGTCCACAAGCAAGTGGTGTTATCCACAGGGGAATTGACGAGTCTGTGGACAAGTGGTCTGTGAATTAGGGAGATCCGTGAAGTTCCTTGTAGTGAACGGTGCCTGTGACAATGCGGTCCAAGGTGCGTGATTTCACCTCGTGTTCGGCTGAAAGCGTGGTGCACTCAAGAACGCGTTTCCGGCCAACGGGCCCTTCTGTGACGCGGATCGTCCCGGTGTGGCGGGTGCCCGAGAACTCTCCTACGGGCTTCTCCGCATCCAGGTGTGTGCGCAGATGTCTGGTGGCCAACGCCGCCATGGAGGGCGCCGGTTCGGCGCCCATCGTCTGCCCGGCCGAAGGGCGCAGCCGGTGCACCGGTGAGGCAGCTTCCGACGCGTGAGCGTCAGCACGGTGACCCGAGGCGTCCAGATGGCGGGCGAAGACACACTCGGTGGTGAACTCCCGTAAACACGACATATCGTGCTTTACCCGGCCTCTCAACTCTCCCAGTTGGTGCGTGAGCACGGACAGCGGGCACCCGTGACGTGCAACTCAAAGGCCGCGGACAGCGCTTGAGGGCAAGGGAAGGGGAACACCTCACACCTTCGGCTCCACCCGAGCCAGTCCCCGCAACGCCCCCGGCAGAAAACGCGACAGCAGATGCGCGCCACGCGCCTCCGGTGTCACCGGCACCACCGCCCTGTTGCGGGTCACGGCCTCCAGGATCGCCTCGGCGACCTTCTCCGGTGGGTAGTTGCGCAGGCCGTACAGGCGGGCCGAGTTCTTCTGACGGCGGCGCTCCTCCGCCTCGTCCACACCGGCGAAGCGGGCCGTGGAGGTGATGTTCGTGTTGACGATGCCGGGGCAGATCGCGCTCACCCCGATGCCCTGACCGGCGAGTTCGGCGCGCAGGCACTCGGAGAGCATCAGCACCGCGGCCTTGGAGGTGCCGTAGGCGGGCAGGGCCCGGGAGGGCTGGAACGCCGCCGCCGAGGCGATGTTGACGATGTGGCCGCCCTGGCCGCGCTCGGTCATCCGCGCGCCGAAGAGCCGACAGCCGTGGATCACGCCCCAGAGGTTGACGTCCAGAACCCTGCGCCAGTCTTCGGTGGTGGTGGCGAAGAAGGAGCCCGACAGCCCGATGCCCGCGTTGTTGACCAGCACGTCCAGCACGCCGTACTCGCGGTGCACCTTCTCCGCGAGCTTCTCCATCGCCTGCTCGTCGGAGACGTCGGCCGTCTCCGCCCAGGCCTCGGGTGCGCCGGTGAGCCGGGACAGCTCGGCGGTGCGGGCGGCGGCCTCTGCGTCGCGGTCGACGGCCACCACGCGCGCGCCGGCCTCCGCGAACGCGAACGCCGTGGCCCGGCCGATGCCACTGCCGGCCCCGGTGACCAGGACCAACTGGCCGCCGAACCGGTCGGCGTGGCGGCCGTCGGCCTTCGGTTCGGGGCGGCCGCCGTCCACGGACATGATGAAGTCCTCGATCCAAGAGGCGAGTTGATCAGGACGGGTGCGCGGCACCCAGTGCTTGGCCGGGAGTGTGCGGCGGGTCAGTTGTGGCACCCACCGCTCCAGGTCGTCGTACAAGCGCTCCGAGAGGAACGCGTCCCCCTGGGGCGTGATGAGCTGCACGGGCGCGTGCGCGTACGCGTCCGGGCGCGGCCTGAGCAGCCGGGGGCGGACGTTGTCCCGGTACAGCCAGGCGCCGTGCGCCGCGTCGGAGGGCAGGGACGAGGTCGGGTAGTCGCCCCCCGGTACCTTCTCCACCCGCTGGAGGATCCTGGGCCAGCGCTTGCCGAGCGGGCCGCGCCAGGCCAGTTCCGGCAGGGCCGGAGTGTGCAGCAGGTACACGTACCAGGACTTGGCGCCCTGGCCGAGGAGCTGGCCCACCCTGCGGGGCGTGGGACGCCGCACGCGCGCGTTGATCCAGTGCCCGAAGTGGTCCAGGGACGGGCCGGAGATCGAGGTGAAGGAGGCGATACGGCCCTCGGTGCGGCCGACCGTGACGAACTCCCAGGACTGCACCGAACCCCAGTCGTGCCCCACCAGGTGGACCGGGCGGTCCGGGCTCACCGCGTCCACGACGGCCAGGAAGTCGTCGGTGAGCTTGGGCAGCGTGAAGCCGCCGCGCAGCGGCTGGGGCGCCGTCGAACGGCCGTGGCCCCGGACGTCGTACAGGACCACGTGGAAGCGGTCGGCCAGGCGGGCGGCCGCCTCGGACCAGACCTCCTTGCTGTCCGGGTAGCCGTGCACCAGCAGCACCGTGGGCTGCTCCGGATCGCCCAGCTCGGCCACGCACAGCTCGACCCCGCCGGTCGCCACCCGGCGCTCCCGCGCACCCTTCAGCGCCACGTTCGCCGTCGCTCCTCCCGACACGTCCGCCCTCACTTCTCCTCCGCCCAGCGCCGCACGTGCGGCAGATCGTCGTCCAGCCAGAACGCGCTCTGCTCGGGGTCCTTCGAGTCGGTGACCACGAGGATCTCCTCGAACTTCGCGCCCGTTCCCCGGAAGCCGAGGTGGGGTTCGACCGCCCACAGGCCCGGCTGCGGAGGATGGTCGGAGAAGCGGTACGGCGACCACAGCGGGGACCAGCCCTCGCGGTGGCCGTGCAGCGCGTCGGCGGCCAGGCCCTTCAGGGACTGCGTACCGAACCCGAAGAGGTGGGGAGAGAAGCGGCGCTGCTTCACGCGGTCCACCTTGTGGGCGATCACACCGAAGGGGTACGCGCGATGCCGGTTGGCATAGCCCTGGCGGACCATGAGCCGGTCCACGTCCTCGTAGATCCCGCGCAGCGGGCGCCGTTCGCGCACCTCGCGCAGGATCAGCTCGCGATGGGCTTCCAGGTCGGCCATCAGCCGGTCCTGTACCGGGTTGACGCCGAGCGAGCCCGAGTAGCCGATGTCCGCCGTGTATCCCTCGTACACCGGTGCCATGTCCAGGATGAACGGCATGCCCGGCTCCAGGGCGCGGTCGGTGGGGAAGAACTGCAGAGGTATGCGGAAGTTCACGAACGCCGTGCGGTCGCCGAACCAGGCGAAGGGCAGGTGGAACCAGTCCCGCACCCCGCGCTCGCGCAGCCACTCCCGCTGCATCCGCGCCGCCTCGCGCTCGGTCACGCCCGGCTCCAGCCGCGCCGCGACCGCCTCCGCGCACTCGTAGGCGAGGCGCTGCACCCGCCTGAACCCCCGTAGTTCCACGGAGAGTTCGCTGCTCACTGCCGTCGTCATGCCGCCCCGTCCCGTCGCGGCGTCGACTCGTCCCGTCGATGCGCCGACTCGTCTGTGGACCGCCGTACTCGTCCGTAACTTGACACTGGTGAATGTGGCAGTTGTTAGAGGCGGCGTCAATAGGAGGGGTGGCAGGCTGTGGAGAACCCGGGGTAGCCCTTAGGCGTGGCGTCCCCTAGGGCCCCGTAATACTTGGGTCTGACGCGAAGACGGCTCTGAGGTCTGACGACCGGCGTGGCCCGCATCACTACCGTCGTAGGCGTGACTGTGATCGCGACCGAAAGCCTGAGCAAGCGGTTCCCGCGGGTGACCGCGCTCGACCGGCTGTCCGTGGACATCGGGCCCGGTGTGACCGGACTCGTCGGAGCCAACGGCGCCGGCAAGTCCACCATGATCAAGATCCTGCTGGGTCTGTCCCCCGCCACGGAGGGCCGCGCCGAGGTGCTCGGCCTCGACGTCGCCACCAAGGGCGGCGCCATCCGCGAGCGCGTCGGCTACATGCCGGAGCACGACTGCCTGCCACCGGACGTCTCGGCCACCGAGTTTGTCGTCCACATGGCGCGCATGTCCGGCCTGCCGCCCACCGCCGCGCGCGAGCGCACCGCGGACACCCTGCGCCACGTGGGTCTGTACGAGGAGCGCTACCGCCCCATCGGCGGCTACTCGACGGGCATGAAACAGCGCGTCAAGCTCGCCCAGGCGCTGGTGCACGACCCGAAGTTGGTGTTCCTGGACGAGCCGACCAACGGCCTCGACCCGGTCGGCCGGGACGAGATGCTCGGCCTGATCCGCCGCATCCACACCGAGTTCGGCATCTCGGTCCTGGTCACCTCCCACCTCCTCGGTGAACTGGAGCGCACCTGCGACCACGTCGTCGTCATCGACGGTGGCAAGCTGCTGCGCTCCAGCTCCACCACCGACTTCACCCAGACCACGACCACCCTCGCGATCGAGGTCACCGACAGCGACGCCCACCCCGACGGCACCCGCGCGGTCCGCGACGCGCTCCACGCGCGCGGTGTGGAGACCGAGAACGAGGGCGCCGGACTGCCGGGCGCCGGACACATCCTGCTGCTGACCGCCCAGGGCGAGGAGACCTACGACCTGGTCCGGGACGTCGTCGCCGACCTCGGCCTCGGCCTGGTGCGCATGGAGCAGCGCCGTCACCACATCTCCGAGGTGTTCACCAGCAGCGCCGAGCACAGCGGCGACGAGCAGCGGAAGGAGGCCGTCCGCCATGGCGGTTGAGCGCCCTTTGCAGCCCCTGACCTCCGCGGGCGACCAGACCCGCATCCACGACATCGGCTATCGCGGCTACGACGGCCCCCGCCTCGGCCGCGCCTACGCCCGCCGCTCGCTGTACTCGCAGTCCCTGCGCGGCGCCTACGGCCTCGGCCGCTCGGCCAAGTCCAAGGTGCTGCCGATGCTGCTGTTCGCCGTGATGTGCGTGCCCGCGGCCATCATGGTGGCTGTCGCGGTCGCCACCAAGGCGCACGAACTGCCGGTGGCCTACACCCGCTACGCGATCATGCTGCAGGCCGTGATCAGCCTGTACGTCGCCGCGCAGGCACCCCAGGCCGTCTCCCGCGACCTGCGCTTCAAGACCGTACCGCTGTACTTCTCGCGGCCCATCGAGACCGCCGACTACGTACGCGCCAAGTTCGCCTCGCTCGCCTCGGCGATCTTCATCCTGACCGCCGCTCCCCTGCTCGTGATGTACGTGGGCGCGCTGCTGTCCAAACTGGGCTTCGCCCACCAGACGAAGGAATTCGCCGAGGGACTGGTCTCCGTGGCCCTGCTCTCCCTGCTCTTCGCCGGCATCGGCCTGGTCATCGCCGCCGTCACCCCGCGCCGCGGCTTCGGCATCGCCGCCGTGATCGCGGTGATGGTCATCTCCTACGGAGCGGTCAGCACGCTCCAGGCCATCGCCAATGTGCAGAACCACACCTCCGCCATCCCCTGGATCGGCCTGTTCTCGCCCATCACGCTCATCGACGGAGTCCAGTCGGCCTTCCTGGGCGCGACCGCCCGCAACCCGGGCGCGGTCGACCCGTCGGCCGGGCAGGGCGTGGTCTACGTCCTGGTCGTGCTCGCCCTGATCGCCGGCAGCTACGGCCTGCTGATGCGCCGCTACAAGAAGGTGGGACTGTGACCACGCTCAGCATCGACCACGTCTCGCGTTGGTTCGGCAACGTGGTCGCCGTCAACGACATCACCATGACCATCGGCCCCGGCGTCACCGGTCTGCTCGGCCCCAACGGCGCTGGAAAGTCCACCCTGATCAACATGATGGGCGGCTTCCTCGCCCCTTCCACCGGCACGGTCACCCTCGACGGACAGCCGGTGTGGCGCAACGAGCAGATCTACCGGCACATCGGCATCGTCCCCGAGAGGGAGGCGATGTACGACTTCCTCACCGGCCGCGAGTTCGTCGTCGCCAACGCCGAGCTGCACGGCCTCGGCGAGAAGGCGGCCCAACGGGCGCTCGCCACGGTGGAGATGGAGTACGCACAGGACCGGAAGATCTCCACGTACTCCAAGGGCATGCGGCAGCGCGTGAAGATGGCCAGTGCCCTGGTCCACGACCCGTCGCTGCTGCTGCTGGACGAGCCGTTCAACGGCATGGACCCGCGCCAGCGCATGCAACTGATGGACCTGTTGCGGAAGATGGGCGACGAGGGCCGCACGGTGCTGTTCTCCTCGCACATCCTCGAAGAGGTCGAGCAACTCGCCCGGCACATCGAGGTCGTCGTCGCGGGCAGGCACGCCGCCAGCGGCGACTTCCGCAAGATCCGCCGGCTGATGACCGACCGCCCGCACCGCTATCTGGTGCGCTCCAGCGACGACCGCGCCCTCGCGGCCGCGCTGATCGCCGACCCGTCGACGGCCGGCATCGAGGTCGACCTGACCGAGGGCGCGCTGCGTATCCAGGCCGTCGACTTCGGCCGCTTCACCGCCCTGCTGCCGAGGGTCGCCCGGGACCACGGCATCCGGCTCCTCACGGTCTCGCCGTCCGACGAGTCCCTGGAGTCCGTCTTCTCGTATCTGGTCGCGGCGTAGGAGGCCGAAGATGTACGACCCCACCGTCGCCCGGCTCACCTACCGAGCCCTGCTCGGCCGCCGCCGGGCCCTCATCCTCGGCGCACTGCCGCTGCTGCTGATCATCATCTCCGTGGCCGTGCGCGGCCTGACCGGAGCCGACGACCAGACCGCCTCCGACGTGCTCGGCGGCTTCGCGATCGCCACGATGGTGCCGATCATCGGAGTCATCGCGGGCACGGGCGCGATCGGACCGGAGATCGACGACGGCTCCGTCGTCTATCTGCTGTCCAAGCCGCTGAAGCGGCCGACGATCATCTGCACCAAGCTGATCGTCGCCATCGCCGTGACCATGGTCTTCTCGGCGGTGCCCACCCTGATCGCGGGCCTGATCCTCAACGGCAACGGCCAGCAGGTCGCCGTCGCCTACATGATCGCCGCGCTGGTGTCCTCCATCGCCTACTCGGCGCTGTTCCTGCTGCTCGGCACGGTCTCCCGGCACGCCGTGGTCTTCGGGCTCGTCTACGCGCTGGTCTGGGAGGCGCTGTTCGGCTCGCTGGTGCCCGGCGCGCGCACCCTCAGCGTCCAGCAGTGGTCGCTGGCCGTCGCGCACAAGGTCGTCGGCGGTGACCTGGTGACCTCGGACGTGAGCCTGCCGACGGCCACCGTGCTGCTGGTGGCGGTGACCGTGCTGGCCACCTGGTACGCCGGGCAGAAGCTGCGGACGCTGAAGCTGGCGGGCGAGGAGTAGGCACAGCGGGGCCCGGCCCGGCTCCGGCGGCCTTGACTGCGACTTCACCTCGGTCCGGGCAGACTGGACAAAACCGGATGTACGGCTAGGAGGCCGATGATGGCAGAGGAGACGCCGAGCGACGACGGGCGGGGGCGGACCGAGGGCGCCGGGGCAGACGTCTGGGACGGCCTGGTCCTGGACGAGGACTTCATACGGGGTGCCGAGACCTCCGAGCCGTCCGCCCGGGCCCGCATGCTCGCCGCCCGCTGGCGCGCCGAGGCCCCCGAGCCGCAGCCCTGGCGCTCGGACGAGGCGCCGGCCGGCTGGTTCTTCAGCAAGGCGCGCAGACGCAGGTGGCGTCGGGGGTAGCCGCGCGTCCTTTATTCGGTGGCACCCAACTCGGCGGTGAGGCACAGTGGTTGTGCCCCATCCGCCGGGATCGTCCCGGCGTCGTGAACCGGGAGTGGAGGTGGACGATGTCCATGCACGGCAGTACGTCCAGCTCCCGACAGGGCAGTCCGAGGCCGGCTCCGGTGTAGTTACCCCGCCGTAGAGCCCGAGGGACTGCCCGGGGCGGCCGCTTCGAGCACGCGATGTCGCTCTCGCGTGGGCCGCCCACCCGGAGGATTGGCCGAGTGGTAAGGCACCGGTTTGCTAAACCGTGGTCGGGCCTGGAAAGCCCGCGCACGTTCGATCCGTGCATCCTCCGCGAGACGTTGTCACTGGGACTTGGCCGGGTTGTCAGCTGAGGTTAGGTGGAGGCGCTGCCCAATGCTGTGGCCGGATGCAGTCGGCCCGCGTCGGCGGGGTGCCGCTGCGCCCACCCGTGCTGCCCCAGCGGGACGACTGCCCGCAGTGGTGGCGGTGCCGCGGAAGCCGACGGCACCGCGGTTCCCGGCGGGATGCAGCCGCTAAGCCAGCAGTCGCTCCAGCACCACCGCGATGCCGTCCTCCTCGTTGGAGGAGGTCACCTCGTCGGCCACCGCGCGGAGTTCCTCGTGGGCGTTGGCCATGGCCACGCCCCGGGACGCCCAGGCGAACATGGGGATGTCGTTGGGCATGTCGCCGAAGGCGATCGTGTCCGTCGCCTTCAGGCCAAGACGGCGGGCTGCCAGGGAGAGGCCCGTGGCCTTGGACAGGCCCAGCGGCAACAGCTCCACGATGCCCTCGCCCGCCATGGCCACGGTGACGAAGCCTCCGGCGGCCTGCCGGGCGGCGTCCGCCAGTTCGTCGTCGCCCATCGTCGGATGCTGTATGTAGATCTTGTTGAGCGGAGCCGTCCAGAGGTCGGACGCGTCAGTGAAGGGGGTCGCCGGGAGCCTGCCGGTGACCGCGTAGCCCGGACCGACCAGCACCTCGCCGTCGAGGCCGTCCCGGCTGGCCGCCAGGTACAGCGGACCCACCTCGGCCTCGATCTTGGCCAGCGCCACACCCGCCAGCTGCCGGTCCAGGGTGACCGAGGTCAGCAGGCGGTGCGCCCCGGCGTCGTAGACCTGCGCGCCCTGGCCGCAGACGGCGAGGCCCTCGTAGCCGAGGTCGTCCAGGATGTGCCGGGTCCACGGGACCGCGCGGCCGGTGACGACGATGTGGGCCGCGCCCGCCGCGGTGGCCGCGGCGAGCGCGTCTCGGGTGCGCTGCGAGACCGACTCGTCGGAGCGCAGGAGCGTTCCGTCGAGGTCGGTCGCGATCAGCAGGTAGGGGAAGCCGGTCACCTGGCGACCGGCTCCAGGACCTCCCGGCCGCCCAGGTACGGGCGCAGCACCTCGGGGACCCGGACGGAGCCGTCGGCCTGCTGATGGTTCTCCAGGATCGCCACGATCGTGCGCGGTACGGCGCACAGCGTGCCGTTGAGGGTGGCGAGCGGCTTGACCTGCTTGCCGTCGCGGACGCGGATCGACAGGCGGCGGGACTGGAACTCGGTGCAGTCCGAGGTCGAGGTCAGCTCGCGGTACTTGCCCTGGGTCGGGATCCAGGCCTCGCAGTCGAACTTGCGGGCGGCCGATGCACCGAGGTCACCGGAGGCGACGTCGATGACGCGGAAGGGCAGCTCGAGCGAGGTCAGCCACTGCTTCTCCCACTCCAGCAGCCGCTGGTGCTCGGCCTGGGAGTCCTCGGGGGCGACGTACGAGAACATCTCGACCTTGTCGAACTGGTGCACACGGAAGATGCCCCGCGTGTCCTTGCCGTGCGAGCCGGCCTCGCGGCGGAAGCAGGGCGAGAAGCCCGCGTACCGCAGCGGCAGCTTGTCGGCGTCGATGATCTCGTCCATGTGGTACGCGGCCAGCGGAACCTCGGAGGTGCCGACCAGGTACAGGTCGTCATTGTCGAGGTGGTAGACGTCCTGGGCCGCCTGGCCGAGGAAGCCGGTGCCCGCCATGGACTGCGGGCGCACCAGCGCCGGGGTGAGCATCGGCGTGAAGCCGGCCGCGGTGGCCTGCGCCATCGCCGCGTTCACCAGGGCCAGCTCGAGCAGGGCGCCGACACCGGTGAGGAAGTAGAAGCGGGAGCCGGAGACCTTGGCGCCGCGCTCGACGTCGATGGCGCCGAGCAGCTGGCCGAGCTCCAGGTGGTCCTTGGGATCGAAGCCCTCGGCGCCGAAGTCACGGATCGTGCCGTGCGTCTCCAGCGTGACGAAGTCCTCCTCGCCGCCGACGGGCACGTCGGGGTGGACGAGGTTGCCGAGCCGGAGCAGCAGCTCCTGGGTCTCGGTGTCGGCCGCGTCGCGCTCGGCGTCGGCGGCCTTGACGTCCGCGGCGAGCTGGCTCGCACGCTTCAGCAGCTCGGCCTTCTCGTCGCCGGTGGCCTTGGGGATGAGCTTGCCGAGCTGCTTCTGCTCGGCGCGCAGCTCGTCGAAGCGGACGCCGGAGGACCTGCGCCGCTCGTCGGCAGACAGGAGGGAGTCGACGAGCGCGACGTCCTCTCCACGGGCACGCTGGGACGCGCGCGCACGGTCGGGGTCCTCACGGAGCAGGCGAAGGTCAATCACGAGGCCAAGGCTACCGGTGCGGGCTTGCCGCTCACGAATCCCTATTCCACGGAGTTCGGATTCGCCGTTCTTTGTCGCTTACGTTCCGTTATGCCCTAATTGCAGAACGTGTCGGAACATATCGAAACACGTCAGAAGGCGTCGGAATGCGTCGTGACGCGCCAGAACAAGCCGTCAAGGAGGAGTGTCTCACTCCCTGGGACGGGGCAGGTTCCGGCGCCGTGTTGACCGGATTCCCTTGTGGAGGGCGGGACTTCGTGAGGCCGCTGTCCACAGGAATCCACACCCTCCGAAGAGTTATCCACAGGCTGTGTGGAAGGTCTGTGGATTTCGGAATTGATCACTCCGGATCATCGCGACGGGCTCAGGAATTCCCAGGGTAAACGCATGTCACACCCACTTTTGAGTGGAAAGGGGTCGCTCCAAAAGATGAATCAACGGAAACGAGTGGACGAAGGGTGAGGTGCGGGCTGGTGGCCGCATCGGGGGCGTGAGGGGAGATTTGTCGACCGACTCACGCACCCTTGTCGACTTGTCCCCAGGTCGAGAAGCTGACCTGTGGATAACTTCTGTGGATAACGAAGATATGCAGGTAGTACTGGCCGGAAGCAGTCTACGGGCCGCCTCAGAACCGGCCGTCCTGGCAGTGCGCCACCCAGTCCGCCGCCGCCATGAACTCCTCGTCCGACGTCCCCGGCCGGGTCCCCGGGGCCTCGCCGGGCCCGATGTCCGCACGCGGATAGGAGCCGAGGAAACGCACCTGCAGACAGATCCGCTTCAGCCCCATCAGCGCCTCCGCCATCCGCCGGTCGGAGATATGGCCTTCGGCGTCGATGCAGAAGCAGTAGTTGCCGATGCCGGCGCCGGTCGGCCGGGACTGCAGCAGCATGAGGTTGATGCCGCGCGAGGCGAACTCGCCGAGCAGGTCCCGCAGCGCACCGGGGTGGTCGTCACGCTGCCACAGCACCACCGAGGTCTTGTCGGCGCCGGTCGGCGCGGCGGGCCGGGCCGGGCGGCCGACCAGCACGAACCGGGTCTGCGCGTTCTCCGCGTCGTGGATGCCGGTCTCCAGCGCCTCGAGGCCGTACCGGGCGGCGGCGAACTCGCCCGCGAAGGCGGCGTCGTAGCGGCCCTCCTGGACCAGCCGGGCGGCGTCCGCGTTGGAGGCGGCCGACTCCCAGTGCGCGTCCGGGAGGTGCTTGCGCATCCAGTTGCGCACCTGCGGCTGGGCCGCCGGATGGGCGGAGACCGTCTTGATGTCCGTGAGTTTCGTGCCGGGCCGGACCAGCAGCGCGAAGGTGATCGACAGCAGCACCTCGCGGTAGATCATCAGCGGTTCGCCAGCGACCAGCTCGTCCAGGGTGGTGGTGATGCCGCCCTCGACGGAGTTCTCGATCGGCACGAACGCGGCCTCGGCCTCGCCGGCCCGCACCGCGTCCAGCGCGGACTGCACCGACACATAGGGGACGAGCTCCCGGGTGGCAGCTTCCGGGAGCGTCCGCAGGGCGACTTCGGTGAAGGTGCCCTCGGGGCCGAGATACGCATAGCTCGCTGGCATGTCCTCACCCTAATGGCGCCACGGCGCGCCGTCCCCTCTGTCTCACGACAGCCACTCGACCGGGTGGTTTGACGCTGGAAAGCCCAGTAAAACCGGTAAACCCCGTTACCCGTAGCTCCGTAACCCGTAGCTCCGTAACCCTGTAACCCGTCGGGCTCCGGGCTAGCCCTCCAGCAGCCGCTGCCCCACGTACTCGCCCTGCGCTGCCCCGCCCGGGACCGCGAACAGTCCGCTCGCCTCGTGCCGGATGTACTGCGACAGCGCGTCGCCCCGGTCGAGCTTGCGCTGCACCGGGACGAAGCCGCGCAGCGGGTCGGCCTGCCAGCAGACGAAGAGCAGACCGGCGTCCGGCGTGCCGTCCGTATCGAAGCCGTCGTGGTAGGAGAAGGGGCGCCGCAGCAAGGCCGCGCCGCCGTTCTTGTCGGGCCGGGTGATCCGGGCGTGGGCGTTGAGTGGGACGACGTACTCGCCCTTGGCGTCGGTCTTCTCCAGGTCCATCGGGGTCGTCTCGTCGCCCCCGGACAGCGGCGCCCCGTTGGACTTCCGGCGCCCGATGACCGCCTCCTGGGCCGACACCGACAGCTTCTCCCAGTCGTCGAGGAGCATACGGATGCGGCGTACGACGGCGTACGAGCCGTTCGCCATCCAGGCCGGTTCGCCCGAGGCGGGCACGAAGATCCGCCGGTCGAAGTCGGAGTCGGCCGGCTTCGGATTGCGGGTGCCGTCCAGCTGGCCCATGAGGTTGCGGGCGGTCATGGGGTGCGCGGTGGCGCCCGGGGTGCGGTTGAAGCCGTTCATCTGCCAGCGCAGCCGGGCCGCGCCGCCCGCGTCCTTCTGGATCGCGCGCAGGGCGTGGAAGGCGACCAGGGCGTCGTTCGCACCGATCTGCACCCACAGGTCGCCGTCGCTGCGTGCCTTGTCGAGGTGGTCGGAGGAGAAGTCCGGCAGCGGGTCCAGCGCGGCCGGCCGCTGCTTGTCCAGGCCGGTCCTGCCGAAGAAGGAGTGCCCGAAGCCGAAGGTGATCGTCAGCGTGGAGGGCCCGGCGTCGCGGGCCACATCGGTGTCGCCGTGCGGCGCGGCCTCGCCCGCCAGCAGCCGCTCGGCCGTCGTGGACCAGCGGCGCAGCAGGGCCGCGGCCTCCTTGTGTCCGGCGCCCGCCGCCAGGTCGAAGGCGGCGAGGTGGCCGCGCGCCTGGAGGCTCTCGGTGATGCCGGGCTGATGTTTCCCGTGAAACATCGCCCGGTCGGAGCCCACCGATGTCAGCGGGGTGGCCGGGGCGGGCGCGGCGGCATAGCCGACGGCCCCGCCGGTCGCGCCGAGCACGAGCCCGGTGGCGCCCGCGGTGCCGAGCAGGGCGCGCCGGGAGAGGCCCGCGCCGTCGCCGGACGTGGCTTCGCGCGCGGAGGACTCGGGCGTACGGGCCTGAGGGACGGACTGGTCGGGCATGGTGTCGTTCAGCCGATCTGCGCGTTCTTGGAGACGGTCACCTGGTCGATGTCGGAGGTCCGCACGGTGACGGCGATCTTCCAGTCGCCCGCCATGGGGATCTGCACTCCGCTCGCCGACCAGTGGCCGGTGGTGATGTGGTCGGGGGTCACGGGGAGCGGGCCGATCTTCTTCGCCTCGAGGGTGAAGGCGACCTTCACCTCGGGGATGTCGAAGGCCCGGCCGTTGGGCCGCTGGACGTACACATGCATCTCGTTGCCGCCCACGCGCGCGGGGTCGAGGTCGATGCTGACGACACCCTTGCCGTCGGCGCCGCCGGTGTCGAAGGGCATGTCCAGGGTCAGCGCGCCGTTCGAAGGCGCTGTGGCCGCACCGGAGGACGACGAGGAGGCGGCCTTGGCATCGAGTTCGGTGCGGCCCGGCTCGGTCTGGGTCAGCCAGGTGGTGACGGCGAGCAGTACGACCGCGACACCGGCCTCGGCGAGCACCGTACGGCGCAGCCCGAAGCGGTTCGCGTCGCCGTCCCGCAGCCGCTTCTGCCGGGCGGCGTCCATCGCGGCCCGCTGCCGGGCGAGCTGGGCGGCGCGCTGGGAGTCACCGGAGCCGGTGTTCCTTCCGGCCGCCTTCGCCGCGGTGACGTGCTCCTTCTCGGCTTCCCCGTCGATGTCGACAACGGCGGTGTCATCGGCCTGGTCGGCGAGCCGCCCCGTCCACCGCCGCGAAATCGAGGCGATGCCGACCAGCAGCGCCACCAGCCCGATCTTGACGAGCAGCAGCTGCCCGTAGCGGGTGTCGGTGAACGCCGACCAGGCGCCCAGTTGCCGCCAGGACTGGTAGACACCGGTGGCGACGAGCACGACGACGGAGCCGAAGGCCAGCCGGGAGAAGCGGCGGACCGCGGCGGACTCCACCGGTGTCCCGGCGGGCGCCCGGTACAGGGCGACCAGCAGGGCGGTGAGCCCGCCCAGCCAGGTGGCGACGGCGAGCAGGTGGACGACGTCGACGGGCATGGCGATGCCGGGCTGGAGCCCCACCGAGGCATGCTCGGCCATGGCCCAGCTGCTCGCGAGGCCCGCCGCGACGACCACGCCGCCGATGGCGAGCCCGAAGGTCAGATCGCGCTTCTCCGGGCCCTCCTCGCGCTTGGTGAAGGCGCCGAAGAGGACGGCGATGAACAGTGCGGCGGCGGCGAGCAGCAGCAGCCGGGAGACCAGCGCCGCGCCGGTCTTGGTCTGCAGCACCTGGCCCAGCAGTCCGAGGTCGAAGACGTCGGCGAACTTCCCGGAGGTGGTGTACGAGCCGCGCAGGAGCAGCAGCCACAGGGTGGCCGCGGTGAGCGTGAGCCAGCCGCCGACCACCAGCCGCTGCAGGGCGCGTACGCCCGCGCCGCGCTGCCAGCAGGCGAGCACGAAGGCCGCGCCGCCGGCGAGGACGATGAACCCGGCGTACGACGCGTACCGCCCGAACGCGTAGAGGCCGCCCACGGCGCCGCCGCCCGCGACCGGCCCCGTGCCGGACACCACGGTCTGCGAGGGCGCCCCGATGGAGAAGGTGTAGGCGCCGGAGACGGGGTGGCTGTCGGCCGAGACGACCTGGTAGGTCACCGTGTAGGTGCCGTCACCCAGGCCGCTCTTGAGCTTCACGGCGTACGTCGTCCCGCTCAGGTTGGCCGGTGTGCCGGTCTGGACCGGCTTGCCCCTGGGGTCGAGGACGCGCAGGGAGTCGTCGTTCATCGCCACCTTCTCGGAGAAGGTGAGCGCCACCTGGGCGGGTGCCTGCTTGACCACCACCCCCTGTGCGGGGTCGCTGCCGGTCAGCGCCGCGTGCGCGGAGGCCGGTCCGGCACCCGCGAGCAGTGCGCCCATGACGGCGAGGAGCAGCAGCACCAGGGTGCGCAGGCTGCCCCGGTGTCCCGTGGGGGTGATGGTCCGCGTCACGGTGGTCGGTTCCTCCCTCAGTGGCCGGTCGACGGGTTGTACGTGGCGGACTTCACCGGCATCTCGACGGTGAGCGGCCCGGACTTGGCGAAGATGAGCTTCACGGTGACCGTCTGGCCCTGCTCCGGCTTGCGCTTCAGCTTCTCGAACATCAGATGGTTGCCACCGCTTTTGAACACGAGTTGACCGTGGGCGGGTACGGCGAAGGAGCTCTTCTCCTGCATGGCGCCGCCCATGGTGCTGTGCATGGTGATCTGGCCGGCGACGTCACTGGTCACCGAGGTCAGCTCGTCCTCGGCCCCGCCCTTGTTGGCGATCGTCAGAAAGCCGGCGGCCATGTCGGCGGAGACCGGCTGCGGTATGTACGGCCCGCTCACCGACAGTTCGGCCTTCGAGGACCCGGACCCGGGATCGGAGCCCGAGCCGGAGCCCGAGCAGCCTGCGAGGGTCAGGGCGCCGGCGAGCGCGGCGGCCGCGGTGACGAGGGCAGAACGGCGCCTCACGGATTCGCCCCCTTGACGAGCTTGGGCAGGTCCTTGGTGTAGTCGTCGACGGTGGTGTCCTCGCCGTAGAGGACGTAACCGCCGTTCGTCTTCGGGGAGAAGGCGATGACCTGGGTGCCGTGGACGGAGACGAGCTTGCCGTTCTTGTCCTTCGTCGTCGGTTCCACGGAGATGCCGACCGAGCGGGCACCGGCCTGGATGGTGGGGAAGTCCCCGGTCAGGCCGATGAACTGCGGGTCGATGCCCTTGAGCCACTTGCCCAGCTCGGCCGGGGTGTCGCGGCCGGGGTCGGTGGTGACGAACACGACCCGCAGGTCGTTCTGCTCGGCCCTGGGCAGCGCCTTCTTGGCGACGGCGATGTTGCTCATCGTCGTCGGGCAGATGTCGGGGCAGTGGGTGTAGCCGAAGTACAGCAGGGTCGGACGGCCCTTGGTCTCCTGGCGGAGGTCGTACTTCTTGCCGTGCGTGTCGGTGAGGACCAGGTCCGGCTTCTCGAAGGGCTGGTCGAGGACCGTGCCGGCCTTGCCCGAGCCGGACTCCTCCGAGACCACGGAGACCGGCGACTTGCCGTCGTTCCCGCTGCCGCAGGCGGAGAGGGTCAGGGTGGCGGCGGCGAGCAGCGCGGCCGCGGCGAACGTCTTCTTGCGCATAGAAAAATGTCCCAGATGTGAGTAATCCGGCGCGCACCGGGGGTCGTACGACAGCCAGGACAGCGTCGCACGCGCCGCACGCCCCCCGGTGCGCGGTCCGGAAGGCCTAGGCGGTCCGGCGGCGGCCGGCGAGGACGCCGTAGGCGACGCCCGCGACGCCGACGGCGATGCCGACCACGGCGAGCACGCGCGCGGTGGTGTCGGTGTCGTGGGAGCCGGATCCGGAATCGGCGGCGGTCGTGGTCGCGGCCTTGTCGGAGGCGTCCTCCGCCGTGCCGTGGCGGTCGTCGGTCGCGGCGGACAGCTGCAGCACCGGCGCCGGGTTCTCCGGCTCGTCCTGCCCGGCCTGCGGCACCTCGATCCAGCGCACGACCTCCTTGTCGGAGTACGTCTGGAGCGCCTTGAAGACGAGCTGGTCGGTGTTCTCGGGCAGGGCGCCGAGGGAGAGCGGGAACTTCTGGAAGTAACCCGGCTGGATGCCCTTGCCGTCGACGGCGCTCCAGATGACCCTGGTGACGGCCTCGTCGATCTTCTCGCCGTGCATGGTCAGCGGCTTGGCCGGCTTGGTCTTGGTGACCTGCACGTGCCAGCCGGCGACGGGCTGGGGCATGACCGAGGCGAGCGGGTGGTCGGCCGGGAAGTCGACCTCGACCTTGGTGGTCGAGGCGTTGTCGCGCTCGTTGGGGACCTTGAAGTCGACGACCGCGTAGCCGCCCTTGGCCGCGGCGCCCTCCGGCTGTACGGAGACGTGTGCGAAGGCGGGTACGGACAGCGCCAGTACGGCCGTGCCCGCGGTGCCGGCGGCGGCCAGGGCACGGGAAGCGATACGAGAAGCCTGCATGGCAGGAGCACTCCACTCTGAGAGTTCTGGTGAGGAAGAGAGGTACGCGCACGCGCGCGTGCCGCGCGACGGCGGCAGCTCTCTCCGGATCCGTGGAGTGGTGCGCGCGTCGCGTCAGGCGGCGAGACGGAAGCCGGCGGCGGGCGGGCCGCGGCGGATCACCGTGTGCTGGAGTGCGGTGGTGTGCGGGCCGGGTGCCTCGTCCCGGGCGGTACGACGGCCGCGCGGGAGGAGCCGCGGGGCGGGTAGCAGCCCGGCGCACAGGGCGCGCGTCAGCGCGAGCGCAGCGCGCAGGGACCGTACGAGCGCCCCCTCTGTGACTCCGTGCGCCGACAGTTCGATCAGACGCAGCAGCGCCAGGTCGCCGCGCCGCAGCAGCCAGCCCGCGGCGACGGCCGCGAGGACGTGGCCGAGCAGCATCGGCAGCGAGGGCAGCAGCGCGGGGGAGGAGCCGGTGGCGTCGTACGCGTGGTGCATGCCGCCCATGACCGCAACGGGCCGGCCCGAGCGGTCGACGAGGTGGGCGGCGAGCAGCAGGTGGAAGGCGCGCCCCGGGGTCAGGGCGGTCGGGCTCGCCCCGCACAGCAGTCGCGCGGCCTGCTCGACCAGCGCGGGGTCGCTGAGCGAGGAGCCCGCCGAGCCGGTGGAGTTCATCGACTCCATCGACCCCGTCGCCATCCCACCGGTGGCCATGGCGGTCCCGTGCTGGCCGAGCCCGAACAGCGTGTGCAGGGCGGTCTGGCCGAGCGCGAGGAGTGCGGCGATGCCCGGCAGCGAGCGGGTCCGCCCGGCGAGCGGCACCACGAGCAGCAGACAGCCGAGGAAGCCCGCGCCCAGCGTCCACAGGGGCACGCCCGCGCAGGAGGCGACGGTGTGCCCGCACGCGGCCAGCGCGACGCAGACCGCGGCGAACACCGCGGCCCGCAGGATCCGGAGCCCGGCTCCGGGTTGCGCCGTGCGCGCGTGGGGGGCAGTCATGGCGGCCTCATCATCGCACTGCGCTTGCCGGCGTCCTGTGGCAGGGCCGGGGGATCGTCCCTCATACACTGATTCCTCCCTAAGCGCATCGGCTGTATGGGCGGAGTCACGTCAACTGTGTGCTTACGGTCCCCTACGGGCGGCAATACGTATCGGTATGTCGTTCCGCGGCCAGGAGGCTGGAGCATGAGCATCTGGTGGTCACTCCATCTGCGCCGCGAGGCCGCGAGCGTGCCGCTCGCCCGGCGGCTGCTGATCGGCACCATGGAGACGGCGGGCGTCGACCCGGAGATCTCCTACGACCTGTCCGTCGCCCTGACCGAGGCCTGCGCGAACGCCGTCGAGCACGGCGGGAACACGCCGCACGGCGGCACCTCGGAGGCGTACCGGGTGACCGCGTATCTCGACGGCGAGAAGTGCCGTATCGAAGTGGCCGATTCCGGGCCGGGGTTCTTCCGCGCCCAGGAGCTGCGGCCCGCCCGCCCGGACGCCGAGCACGGCCGCGGGCTCTGTCTCATCCGGGAACTCGCCGACCACGTCCACATCGGCGCCAAGCCCGGCCGCGGCGGCACGGTGGTCAGCTTCGACAAGATCCTCAAGTGGACGAAGGACCCCTCGCTGCTGACGGCATAGCCGGGGGCGCTTGGCGGCGCCGCGGACGCACGACGGACCGGCGCACGGCGCCTCGTGAGCCCCGCTCAGGCGTCCAGCACCTTCGCCAGCACCTCCAGCGCCTCCGGATACGCCCGCTCGCGGGGCGTGCCGTAGCCGACGACCAGGCCCTGCGGGCGGTGCTCGCCAGGGGCGTGCCAGTGGTCGCCGAGGGCACCCAGGGCGAGGCCCTCCGCCTCCGCGCGGCCCAGCACCTCCGCCTCGTCGGGCACGTCGATCAGCGCGTGCAGCCCCGCCGCGATCCCGCGCACGCCCCGGCCCGCGCCCAGCCGGTGCAGCAACTCGTCCCGGCGGCGCCGGTAGCGCAGTCGGCACGCGCGCACGTGCCGGTCGTACGCGTGGCTGTCGATCAGCTCGGCGAGGGCCAGCTGTCCGATGGTCTCGGTGTGGTGGTCGCTGTGCAGCTTGGCGTCGGCGACGGCGTCGACCAGGTGCGGCGGCAGCACCATCCAGCCGAGCCGGAGTGCGGGGCCGAGCGTCTTGGAGGCGGTGCCGAGATACACCACCTGGCCGGGTGCCATGCCCTGCAACGCGCCCACGGGCTGGCGGTCGTAGCGGAACTCGCCGTCGTAGTCGTCCTCGATGATCAGCCCGCCACGCGCGCGTGCCCAGTCGGCGAGCGCCCGCCGACGCTCCGGGTGCAGGGTCACCCCGGTCGGGTACTGGTGCGCCGGCGTGACCACCACGGCGGCCGCCTCGCCGAGCTCCTCGGGGCGCACCCCGCGCGCGTCGACGGGCGCCGGCAGGATCGTTCCGCCATTGCGCCGCACGACCTCCCGGTGGAACGGCAGTCCCGGGTCCTCCATGGCGACGGCGGCGCCGTCCAGCACGCGCGTGAGCAGCGCGAGGCCCTGGACGTATCCGGACGTGACGACGATCCGCTCCGGCGGCGCGAGCACTCCGCGCGCCCGGCCCAGATAGCCGGAGAGCGCCGTGCGCAGCTCGATCCGGCCGCGCGGGTCGCCGTAGTCGTACGCCAGTGAGGGTGCCGTCGCTATGGCCCGGCGCAGCGCGCGTAGCCAGGCCGCCGCCGGGAACGCGCCGACGTCCGGGCTGCCGGGGCGCAGATCGAAACGCGGGGCATGCGTGCGTGCCGCCGTGCCGGGCTCCGCCGAGGCGACGGGCGGCAGCTCGGCGACCCGGGTGCCCGAGCCCTGGCGCGCCGTCAGGTATCCCTCGGCGACGAGCTGGTCGTAGGCGGCCTTGGCGGTGCCGCGCGAGATGCCGAGCTCGGTGGCGAGCCGCCGGGTGGCCGGCAGCCGGGTCCCGGGCACGAGCCGCCCGTCCCGTACGGCGTCCCTCAGGGCCCGCTCCAGGCCGATGCGGCGCCCGTCCGCCGAATCCGGCTCCAGATGCAGATCGACACCGACACCGGACCAGAAGTCGTTCACGAGAACCTTCCCCCCAGGCACGCGAAAATGGCCGGGCACCTTCCCGGTACCCGGCCATTGAAACCCAGATCAGCCCTTCAGCGCGGCCATCCACGCCTCGACCTCGTCGGAACGGCGCGGCAGGCCCGCCGAGAGGTTCCTGTTGCCGTCCTCGGTGACGAGGATGTCGTCCTCGATCCGGACGCCGATGCCCCGGTACTCCTCCGGCACGGTCAGGTCGTCGGCCTGGAAGTACAGCCCCGGCTCGACCGTCAGCACCATGCCGGGCTCCAGGACACCCTCCACGTACGTCTCGGTCCGCGCGGCGGCGCAGTCGTGGACGTCCATGCCGAGCATGTGGCCGGTGCCGTGCAGGGTCCAGCGGCGCTGCAGGCCCAGCTCCAGGACGCGCTCCACCGGGCCCTCGACCAGGCCCCACTCGACGAGCCTCTCGGCGAGCACGCGCTGGGCGGCGTCGTGGAAGTCGCGGTACTTGGCGCCCGGCTTCACTGCCGCGACACCGGCCTCCTGGGCCTCGTACACGGCGTCGTAGATCTTCCTCTGGATCTCGCTGTACGTGCCGTTGACCGGCAGCGTGCGCGTGACGTCGGCGGTGTAGAGGGTGTGGGTCTCCACGCCCGCGTCCAGCAGGAGCAGGTCGCCGGAGCGGACCGGGCCGTCGTTGCGGACCCAGTGCAGGGTGCAGGCGTGCGGACCGGACGCGCAGATGGAGCCGTAGCCGACGTCGTTGCCCTCCACGCGCGCGCGGAGGAAGAACGTGCCCTCGATGTAGCGCTCGGAGGTGGCCTCGGCCTTGTCGAGGACCTTCACGACGTCCTCGAAGCCGCGGACGGTGGAGTCGACGGCCTTCTGCAGCTCGCCGATCTCGAACTCGTCCTTGACCAGCCGGGCCTCGGAGAGGAAGACGCGCAGCTCCTCGTCGCGCTCGGCGGTGACCTTGTCGGTCAGCGCGGCCTCGATGCCCGCGTCGTAGCCGCGCACGACGCGTACCGGGCCGGTGGCCTCGCGCAGCTTGTCGGCCAGCTCGCGCACGTCGGCGGCCGGGATGCCGTACAGCGCCTCGGACTCGGCGAGGGAATGGCGGCGGCCGACCCACAGCTCGCCCTGGCCGGAGAGCCAGAACTCGCCGTTCTCGCGGTCGGAGCGGGGCAGGAGGTAGATCGTCGCCTCGTGGCCGTCGCCCTGCGGCTCCAGGACCAGGACGCCGTCTTCGGTCTGGTTGCCGGTGAGGTACGCGTACTCGACGGACGAGCGGAAGGAGTACTCGGTGTCGTTCGAGCGGGTCTTCAGGTTGCCCGCCGGGATCACCAGGCGCTCGCCCGGGAAACGTGCGGACAGCGCGGCGCGGCGGCGGGCGGTCTCGGCGGCCTGCGGGACCGCCTGCAGATCACGCAGCTCCGTGTCGGCCCAGCCGGACTTCATGTTCTCGGCCAGTTCGTCGGAGACGCCCGGGTACAGGCCGTTCTTCCGCTGCTTGATGGGCTCCTCGGATTCGGTCTCCGGGCCCTCTGCGGTAGCAGAGTCGGGCACAGCCGGGTTGAGCTCGTCGGACACGTGATCCTCCTCGATACGCCATGTGATCTCCCCCGGGACCCGCGCGCTCCTGCTTGTGGCCGAGCGGGGGCCTCCATCATCGTACGGTCGTACCGTGGGCGGACCGGGGTCGGATGACCTGTTATGCCCGCTCATGCCAGCCCCCGGGGCGCCGGCTCAGTCGAAGCGGGCCGCCAGCAGCACCACGTCCTCCTCGCTGTCGGCCTCGTCCAGACCCTCCGGCAGGACGGTGCGCAGGACGTGGTCGGCGACGGCGCCGGGGTCGTGGCGCAGCGCGCGCGGGATGCTCGCGGCGGCCGTGTGCAGGCGGGCGAAGGCGCGGTCCGTCGGGTCGCCGGTACGGTGCAGCAGCCCGTCGGTGTAGAGCAGGACCGTCTCCCCGGCCTCGGCCTGGAACTCGACGCTCGGCGCCTCCCAGCAGGCGAGCATGCCGAGCGGCGCGGAGACGGAGGTCTCGGCGAACTCGGTGCGCCGCTCGCCGATCAGCAGCGGCGGGCTGTGTCCGGCGCCGGCCAGGGTGATCTTGCGCAGGGCGGGCTCGCAGTAGGCGAACAGCGCGGTGGCCGAGCGGGCGGGTTCGGTCAGCCGCAGCAGCAGTTCCAGGTCGGACAGGACGGCGACCGGGTCCTCGCCCTCCATCACGGCGTACGCGCGCAAGCTGGCGCGCAGTCGGCCCATCGCGGCCACGGCGCTCGGACCGGAGCCGGTGACCGAGCCGACCGACAGGCCGAGCGCGGCGTCCGGCAGCGGCAGCGCGTCGTACCAGTCGCCGCCGCCGCGCGGGCCGGTGCGGTGCCGGGCGGCGAGCTGGACGCCGGGCACGCGGGGCAGCCGGGTGGGCAGCAGTTCCTCGGTGATGGTCGCCACGCGCGCGCGGGTGCGTTCCACCTCCAGCAGGCGGGCGAGGTGCTCGGTGGCGAACCGGACGTAGAGGCCGGCGAGGTGGCGCCGGCGCTCGTGGGGTTCGGCCGGCTCGTCGTAGAGCCAGACGGCGGCGCCGAGGCGGCCGGCGGAGTCGGTGGCGAGGGGCAGGGCGTAGCTGGCGGCGTAGCCGAGGCGGGCGGCCACCTCCCGGTGCCGGGGGTCGAGGCCCTCCTCGGCGAGCAGGTCGGGGTGGACGATCTCGGTGGCCGTGCCGGTGTCGTACGGCAGCGCGCCGGGCGGGACGGTCTCGATGTGGCCGAGGTCGGCCCGGCCGAATCCGAGGCCGAGGGTGGTGCGGGGGCCGAGTCCGTCGCCGGGTTCCAGGGCGACCAGGCCGCGGCGGGCGCCGACGAGGGCGGCTCCGGCGCGCAGGAGTTCGTGGAGGGCCGGTTCCAGTGCGTTCGTGCGGGACAGGCGCTCGGTGAGTTCGTGGAGGGTCGTGAGGTCCGAGACCCACCCGGCCAGCCGGTCCTGGAGGAGGGCGCCGGGCGCGGGGGTGTTCGGGGCGGGGACGGGAGCGGTGTCCGGGGAGGGGCCGGCGCCGACGACGGGGTGAGTGGGCGCAGTGTGTGCGGGCGCCGGAACCGCTGGATCGATTCCAGCCACTTTCGGAGGGTGCGGGGCGTTCATGGCGTCCGGCCCTCAGACCGGTGCGTATTGCTGAAAAGCATCGCAAACCCCCATGTCATTCTGCGCCGCTAGCAGTGTCTCCACATGTACACGCACTCGTGAGGGGATGTCCAGCATTGTCCTGCGGGGATTCCTGGTGTCCATGAGTCGGACGAGGTTTCCCTCGAACCCCTTGCCTTACTGCCAAGTTGGCTGAAAACTGCACCAGGTATCGGTCCATTGCGGTCGACTGGCCTTGCTCCACGCAGCGTCACAGCGGTCGTGATGGGTACGTACTCGGTGAAGGCCAGGGGTGGTTGGGGACCACCCGGAACCTGGCGACGGACCCGGGCGTCATAGCCACCGACGGCCGAGCCCCATCCTCCCTGGCGGAGGCGGAGAGAAACACGCGCGACGGCAAAACGCCATACTTCGCCACCCCCGCGCCGCGACCGTGCCTTTGAAAGACGCACTATGGACGCGGACGCGGCCCATGCTCGACCCCTTGGGGTTCCCCCTGCCGTACGCAGGGGTGTGATGCGCCAACAGGTACGCACAGTGAAGTGATCGACACATGGTGTGATGTGGACCACGGTGTTGCCAGCGGTGCAACGGAAAGGAACGAGCGCTCATGCGCGAGATCCTCGGAAGGCGACGCAGGCTCCTGTCCAGGCGGAACGACGGGAGGCCTGAGCTGATCAGCGCGGCCCTGACCTTCGCGACCGAATGGCAGTGGCCCGTACTCCCGGGCGTGGCCCCGGACCCGCACGGCCGGGCCCGCTGCGGCTGCCCCGACCAGGAGTGCACGGTGCCCGGTGCGCACCCCTTCGACCCCGGTCTGCTCGCCGCCACGACCGACGCCCGCATGGTGCGCTGGTGGTGGGCCAACCGGCCGAGCGCGCCGGTCATCCTGGCCACCGGGGGCAAGGCGCCCTGCGCGGTCAGCCTGCCGGCGCTCGCCGCCTCCCGCGCCCTCGCCCTGCTCGACCGGCGGGGCATGCGCCTCGGCCCGGTGATCGCCTCGCCGACCCGCTGGGCCCTGCTGGTGAAGCCGTACTCCATGGAGCAACTGGGCGAACTGCTCTACGCCAAGGACTTCGTCCCAGGCTCCCTGCGCTTCCACGGCGAGGGCGGCTACCTCGCCCTGCCCCCGACCGAGACCGGCCAGGGCACCGTCCGCTGGGAGCGCGCTCCGCTGCCCGGTTCGTCCTCGCCCTGGGTGCCCGACGTGGAGGCCGTGGTGGACGCCGTGGTCGACGCCCTCACTCGTACGGGTGTGAGCGCGCCCGAGTTGTAGTGGTGTCGGGCGTGGGCGGGGCCGCGAGCCGCGTCGGCTCGTTATCTTCCGCACATGCTGCGAATGTCTGGGGGACATGGCCGCCGGTTCTCCGGGGGGCCATCCGGGCGGCACGGCCGCCGATCGGTGCGGGGTGCGGTGCGGTCGCCGAGGGTGGGACCGACCGCGGCGAACCTGCCGGACTCCCGGAAGCTGCGGCTGCTCGCGCTCCTGGGTGCCGTGACGGCCGCGGTCGCGCTGCCGCTCGCCGTGGCGTCCGCCGGGCAGGTGGGCGGGGCGGGCGGGCACGCGGGGACCGGGAAGGCGCGGGACGCCGTACGGGCCGCTGGGCGTGAGGGCGCTTCGGGGCGCGCCTTCGAGAACACCTCGGGGCGCGCCTCCGAGAGCGACCAGGCCGCCGGGAGCGAGCCGGGCTCCGGGCGGGGCGACGGGGGCTCCGGGCCGGAGGACGCCAAGCTGCCCTCGCTCGACCGGTCCCCCCGGCTGCTCGAACTGGGCCTGGGCACCGCCATGCGGTGCGGCCCCCAGCTCACCTCCCCCGACGGCATCGAGGCGCAGACCTGTGTCCTGTCGCAGGACACCGACACCTGGGCCCGCACCTACTACCGCAACTCCACCGGCAAGTCGCTGGACGCCGTGCTCAGCCTCATGGGTCCGGGCGGCCACAGCCTGGAGATCCACTGTGTCACAGGCGGCGACGACGAGCCCGCCACCTGCGAGACGCCCCGTGAACGCAGCCGGGGCGGCATGGACGCCTACACGGCCGTCACCGAGTTCGCCACGCGCGGGGCCCACGGCAGGCTGCTGCTGCGCTCGGGCAGCGACTCTCCGCACACCGACGGCAACTCACGTATTGATAACAAGAGTTAACGGTGGTTGACGTTCCGCGACGTGCTGTCCACGTCGTACGCGGGCATGGAAAGACCCGGTTGCTGGCGACGGGGGATGCACCAGCAACCGGGCTACTGGAACGGTAACAAGAGATCGGCGGTTCGCAAATTCCGGCTGGGGCATTCGGCCACCGATTTCCCTGTCACCAGGGGGAGTTGTGACAGGAGTCACCTGTTTCGCCGGCCGTGCGCGCGCCTTACCGACCGTTCAGTAGTCAGACGCGCGCGGCGGCGTCAGCTGAGCGTGACCTGCCGGTTGGTCAGTCCGCCACGCGCCCGGCGCTCATCCACGGTCAGCGGCTCGGTGACGGCCAGGGCGGCGGCGAGGCGCTCGGCGAACTCGGTGGCCGGCTTCTCCACGTCGTCCGCCGTGACCCCGCTCGGCAGGTCCCAGACCGGCACGGTGAGGCCGTGAGCACGGAAGGAGCCCACGAGCCGGGTGCCCTCGCCCAGACGGGAACGGCCCGCCACGTGCAGCCGCGCGAGAGCGTCCAGAAGCTGCTCCTCCGGATGCGGCATCACCCAGCGCAGATGGTTCTTCTCCGGGGTCTCGCACCAGTACGCGGCGTCCACACCGCTCAGCCTCGCCGTCGGGATGGCGGCGGCGTTGGCCCGCTCCAGGGAGGCGGTCACCTCGGGCGTGGCGTTCTCCGCGTCCGGCACCCAGAACTCGAAGCCGCTCTGCACGACCGGCTCGAACGGCGCCTGGAGGTCGAGCACGTCCTGCAGCCGCGGACCGCCGGCCGGGGCGCGGCGGCCCTGCACCGGGGTGCCGGGCTCGGCCTGGAGGGCGCGCTGGAGGGTGTCGGCGAGGTCGCGGCTGAGGTCACCGGACGCCGTGTCGTTCTGCAGGCCGAGCAGGACCGAGCCGTCTTCGCGGCGCAGCGCGGGCCAGGCCATCGGCAGCACCGTGGCCAGCGTGACCGACGGGACGCCCTCGGGCAGGCCGTCCTTGAGGGTCAGCTCGACCGTCGCGGCCGGCACCAGTTCGCGCAGCGCCACCCAGTCGCACTCGCCGGGCAGCCCCTCGAACGGGCGGTGCACCAGCTCCGTCACGGCGTGTGCCGCGGCCCGGCCGTGACACGCCTTGTAGCGCCGGCCGCTGCCGCAGGGGCAGGGCTCGCGGGCGCCGACAACCGGGACCTCCGCATCGCTGAGCTGCGGCCGCTCGGCCTTCGTCTGGGGTCGCTTCTTGGCCATCGTGGGTGTCTCCCGGTTACGGCTCTTCTCGTACGGGCGCGAGCCTAGCCGTTCAGGCCATGACCGGCTGGGACCTGTGGACAACGCACGCCCGCACGACGCCAACGGTGTGAACCTGTGGACAACTTCGGGGTGCCCTGCGGCTCGGTCATGCTCCTGCCGACGGCGGTGCTCGACCGCCGGGGCGGCTCTTGACGGCGGTTCAGTCCACGACGTTCGGTGCAGTGCACGCCCGGCCGGTGCAGCCCTCGCGCGCCGGCGTCGGCCCTTGCTCGTCGGGTGTGGGGCTGGGTCTTGGTCTGCGGGTGTGGGTCTTCGGGTGCCGTCCGCCGGTGCGGTCCTCGGGTTCCGCGCGCCGGGCCGGCTGCTGACCGCGGTCCAGATGTCCCCGGCTTCGGTGCAGTGCACGACTGGCCGGTGCAGCCCTCGCGCGCCGGTCCTGGTCTTTGTCCGTCGGCTGAGTGGATGAGCCCTCGTCTGGCGGTGCGGCTCCCGGTCTCCGTCCGTCGGTGCGGGCCCTCGGGCTCCGCCCGCCGGGCCCGGCTCCCGGTCTCCGCCAGTCGATGGGGTCCTCGGGCTCCAGCCGCAGGCCGAGGACCTCGACCGCTTCCACCGACCCGGAGTTCTCCACGGCGTGGCTCAGGCCCTGGACTGCGTCCGGCGTCGGCCCAGCTCCTCGACCGTGTGCGTCGGTGTTGCCCCTCCTGCCCCGTCCGCCGGTTCAGGTCCTCGGGCTCCAGCCGCAGGTCCAGGTCCTCGACCGCGTCCGCCGAGCCGGGGGGTTCTGGCCGCGTGGCTCAGTTCCTCGGCTACGGCCCGCATCGTCGGTCCGGTTCTCTCGAGCGTGCCCCTCGGCCCAAGCCGTCGACGGTGTTCGTCGGTCCGGGCTCTCGACCGTGTCGGCCGGTCCGGTTCCTCGACCGTGCCCCTCAGTCCAGGTCGTCGAACGCGTCCGCGAAGTCCAGGCCGGGGAGGGGCGGGAGTGCGGGGGACGTGACGCGCGTAGCGAAACCGTCCGGGCCGCACCCGGCATCGGGATCGTGGACGTCCTCGTGGACCACCACCCAGACCGTCACCTCGCCGTGGACGTCGTCGCGGACGCCCCAGTCGTCGGCGAGCGCCGTGATGATGTTCAGCCCGCGGCCGCCGTGCGCGGTCACCGACGGGGTGGCCGGCACCGGGCGGGTCGGACCGCCGCCGTCCGTCACCTCGACGATGAGCCGGCCCCGCGCGTCGACCTGCCACGCGGCGCGCACGTCGCCGTCGCCCGCCAGCGCGTCGCCCAGGGGCCGCCCGTGTTTGCAGGCATTGCTCAACAGTTCGGAAAGGATCAGTACGGCATCGTCGACGACCGATTCGGACACGCCCCCGCTGCGCAACTGCGAACGCATCCGGTGCCTCGCCTTCCCCACGCCCGCAGGGCCATGGGGTACGGCCATGCTCGACGACGTGGGCACCTCCTGTGCCACCACCAACGCCACCCCCGAGACCTCCTTTGCCCCACGCCACGGTGTGGATGCCCCATTGGCCTGTACCGGAAACCGGCCAATCCTCTTCCGGTGACGCATTCGCAACGACCCTGCACGGAGCGAACGCGCCGGAGCACTCCCTGTGACGAAGACCTTTCCTCGGGTCATTCGTATGGCTGGACTTCAGCGGCTGGATTTCAGTGGTGTGGCCGAGAGTGGAGGATTCCGGCAGTCGCAGGCGGGGTCAAGGGGGCGGACAGGGCTCCTTACCGGCCTTTTGAAGTCACGCGCGCCCCAGCTGACGCAGGACCGCGTGCGGCCGGTTGGTGATGATGGCGTCGATGCCCAGCTCCACGCAGAGATCGACGTCCTCGGGCTCGTCCACGGTCCACACGTGCACCCGGTGACCGGCGCCTTGCAGCCGCTCCACATAGGCGGGATTGTTGCGCACGATGCGGATGGAGGGCCCCGCGATCCGCACGCCCGCGGGCAGCCGTCCGTCCCGCAGCCGAGGCGTGAGGAACTGCACGAGGTAGACCGTCGGCAGCGTCGGCGCGGCGGCACGCACGCGGTGCAGCGAACGCGCCGAGAAGCTCATGACCCGGACCTGGGACTCGGCCGCCGAGGCCGGCGCGTCCAGGCCGAACCGCTTCAGCAGCGTCAGCAACCGCTCCTCGACCTGGCCGGCCCAGCGCGTGGGGTGCTTGGTCTCGATGGCGAGCTCCACCCGCCGCCCGGCGTCCGAGACCAGCTCCAGCAGCCGCTCCAGAGTGAGCACGGAGGTCTCCTCGCGGTCCTCCGGCCGGTGCTCCCAGTCGGGCTCCTCGTCCCGTCCGCGCCAGCTGTCGCGCGTCTTCCAGGAGCCGAAGTCGAGCGCGGCGAGATCGGCCAGCTCCAGCGCGGAGACGGCACCGCGGCCGTTGGAGGTACGGTTCACGCGCCGGTCGTGGACGCAGACCAGATGGCCGTCGGCGGTCAGTCGTACGTCGCACTCGAGGGCGTCGGCGCCGTCCTCGATCGCCTTCTTGTAGGCGGCCAGGGTGTGCTCGGGCGCGTCTTCGGAGGCCCCTCGGTGGGCGACGACCTGGACGGAGCGCTGTAGTGCGTGGGTCACCGCGTCATGGTGCCACCGTCCGGGGGTGTGCGGGGCGGCCGGGGCGCACCCGGTGCCCATTTATGTAACTTTTGCCAGTAAGGCCCAATGTAAGGACTGGTCCTGGACCCACAGCCACCGCTTATGGTGCTCTGACGGCTCGTGGGAAAAGCTGACTGCATACAAACGGCACAGTGAAGACTGACCACAGCACATGCACAGCTGCCGAGCGTGACCGAGTGCGACCGAGAACAACAGCCGTGGACCGAGGAGAAGAGCTGTGAGCACCGAGAACGAGGGCAACGAGGTACCCCAGGCCCCGTCCGCACCTCCCGTGCCGGTGGCCTCTCCAGCCGCTTCCCCGCAGGGCACTTCCCCTGAGGGCAACGAGCCGACGGCCACCCTCCCGCCCGTCCCCCAGGACGCCCCGGCCGCGCCCGGAACCCAGCCGGGCCGGCCCGCCACCCCGTACGCCGCCGCCCCGCACGCGTCCGGCCCCTCCGCCCCGGGTCCGGCCCCCGACGGCTCCTGGCCGCCTCCGCCCCCGGCCAACCCGCCGTACGGCGAGGGCGCGCCCCTCGGTGACGGCGCGTTCCACGGCGACGGCGGTGCCGCCGGCGGCTTCGGTGCCGGTGGTGCGGCTGGTCCGGGCGGCCCCGGCGGCTGGGGAGCGTCTTACCAGCAGCCCGCCCCCAAGCCGCGCAACGGACGCGGCGGGCTCGTCGCCGCGGTCCTGGTGGCCGCGCTGGTCGCGGGTGGCCTGGGCGGCGGCCTCGGCTACACCCTGGCCAAGAACAACGACAACAGCGGTTCCACCACCGTCTCCGCGTCCGACAGCAGCGCCGCGCAGGTCAAGCGTGCGCCCGGCACGATCGCCAACGTGGCCGCCAGGGCGCTGCCCAGCACGGTCACCATCGAGGCCGAGAGCACCAACGGCGAGGGCGGCACGGGCACCGGGTTCGTCTTCGACAAGCAGGGTCACATCGTCACCAACAACCACGTGGTGGCGGACTCGCTGGACGGCGGCAAGCTGACCGCCACGTTCCCGAACGGCAGGAAGTACGACGCCGAGGTCGTCGGCCACGCCCAGGGCTACGACGTGGCGGTCATCAAGCTCAAGAACCCCCCGTCCGACCTCAACCCCCTCCCCCTCGGTGACTCCGACAGGGTGGCCGTCGGCGACGAGACGATCGCCATCGGCGCCCCCTTCGGCCTGTCCAACACGGTGACGACCGGCATCATCAGTGCCAAGAACCGCCCGGTGGCATCCAGCGACGGCAGCTCCACCAGCAAGGCGTCGTACATGAGCGCCCTGCAGACCGACGCCTCGATCAACCCGGGCAACTCCGGCGGCCCCCTGCTGGACGCCTCCGGCGCGGTCATCGGCATCAACTCGGCGATCCAGTCGAGCAGCAGCGGCGGCTTCGGCTCCGGCCAGTCCGGCTCGATCGGCCTGGGCTTCGCCATCCCGGTCAACCAGGCAAAGTACGTCGCCCAGCAGCTGATCAGGACCGGCAAGCCGGTGTACGCCAAGATCGGCGCCTCCGTCTCGTTGGAGGAATCCACTGCCGGCGCGAAGATCACCGACCAGGGCGCGGCCGGCTCCGCCGCGGTCGAGTCGGGCGGTCCGGCCGACAAGGCGGGTCTCAAGTCGGGTGACGTCATCATCAAGCTGGACGACATGGTGATCGACAGCGGCCCGACCCTGATCGGCGAGATCTGGACCCACAAGCCCGGCGACAAGGTCACGATCACCTACAAGCGCGGCGGCCAGGAGCACACGGTCGACCTGACTCTGGGCTCCAGGGCCGGCGACAACTGACCCTGAGGGGCACGCGCGCGTGGGCTGGCCCACCGAGGAGCTTCTGTGAGGCAGCTTCTGTCGCGCGGCACAACCGGCCCACCACGGTCTTGCCCGGGCCGGTAATGTGTACCCGCGCCGCCGGACTCCGGCAGCGCGGGGAGGCGTGCCCGAGCGGCCGAAGGGAACGGTCTTGAAAACCGTCGTGGCAGCGATGTCACCGTGGGTTCAAATCCCACCGCCTCCGCACAGGTCATAGCCGGTACGGTCATAGCCGGTGCAGTCGGAAGGGGTGCCTCTCGCAGAGAGGCACCCCTTCCGTATTCAGCCCGCCACCGTCGTCATGGAGCCCGCCACGGTCGTCACGGCCGGTGGCCCGTCATCCGTGCCGCCGAGGCGATCGTCGCGCGGGCCTCGCGTTCGGACAGGCCGGTGCCCAGGGCGGCCTCGGTCAGAGGATCGGCCAGGGCGGGGCCGATGCCGTTCTCGTAGGCGCGGCAGGCTGCCCAGAAGAGGCGGGTGTTGCGCTGGCCCTCGTGCGCGGAGAGGACGAACTGGACCAGGCCGCGGCCGTGGTCGCCGGGGTCCGGAGGGTTCGGGTGCGGATGCGGGGGGCGGGGTGGCGGCACCAGCAGGCGCAGCAGGGACGGCGGGCAGGGGGCGGGGGTCAGGTGCGCGGTGCCGGGAGCGGTCGTGTACAGGCCGTGGTCGGTGCGGGAGCCGGGGCCCACCAGGTAGCCACCGGCGCCTCGGATGTCGATGCCGGGGGCGAGGCGCCCGGCGGAGTTCGGTACGACGACGTCCGGCGGGCCGGTGAGCCACAAGTGGCGCCCGCCGCTCGGGGTGCGCACGACGATCGTCTCCGGAATGGTGAACAGATGGCGCAGGGCCAGTTCGCGCAGCGCGGTCGAGGAGTTCGTGCCGGACTTGGTGTCCAGGTCGACGCCGATCAGCTGGTACGGCGGCAGCCCGCAGGCGATGCCGTAGCCGGTGGCCCAGGGCGCCGCGGCGAACAGCTCGCGGATGCGGACGGGGTCGGTCGAGGCGTCGTACACGCCGTGGCCGAAGCGGCCGCACTCGCCGTGGCAGCGGGGTCCGGCCGGGTCTGGATCGTCGCGGTGGGGGGAGCGCAGGGCCGGGAGCTTCGTCCGGGACAGAGGGATGACGGACAGGCCGCGTTCGGCGGCTGACAGGGCGTGTGCGAGGGCCAGCGTCGTGGCCTGCCGGTCGGTGTAGGCCATGCCTCCATGTTCGTACGTACGTTCGAAAAAGGGAAGGGGGGGCGGTCGTGGCGCGCCGGGGACGGGGAGATTGGCCGGATGTGTGACGGAACGATTCATCCCTTGTGTCGCTTAGTGTGTGAAAACGCCGGCTGGTCCTGCCTTGCGGGTTACGTCACGAAGGATGGAGTCAGAGGGTTTATCCACTTGTCATCACGCTTGCGTGCGAATCGGGTCTTCTGGGGTGGTTCGCCGGGGATTCGGTGGGCAACTCTGATCTCGCGACGTCGTCCACCACCGTCAGAGCGGTAGGCCAACTGCCCTGACGCAAGCCGAACTTCACGCACTTCCGGCCCTAGGGCCGCCCAGTTCTCGGTTCTGGAGGAACAACATGGCAAGCATCCGTACCGCCCGCGTTCTCGCCGCCGTCGCCGCGCTCCCGCTCGCAGCCGCCCTCTTCGGTGGCGTCGCGGCCGCAGACAACGGTGCGCTCGCGGACAACGGATCGAGCGCCAACACCGGTGTGGCGGGCATCATCGGCAGCGGAGTCGGCCACGACAACAACGGCAACTCGTCGACCACGCAGCAGAGCGCGGTCGGCAACGGTGCCTCGACCCGGAGCAACACCGCCCAGGTCAACGGCTCTGCCTGGACGGCCGTCCAGCAGGGCAACGAGGACGTGGCCATCCACTTCACCGACCTGTGGTGACCCTCGGGCGAGGTCCCTCCCGGTGAGGGCCCTCGTGGGGTGTGCTCAGGGGTCGTAACACGTCTGCGCGGCGGTACTCCGGTGCCGCCGCGCAGGCGTTTTCCGGCGCCCTGTGCCGTTCGGTTCCGGGGGTGCGACGACCGCGACGACCTTGACACCCGACCGTATCTGACGGACAGTCAGGAACCGTCCCGTCAGGTACGCGAGGCCGGGAGGGCCAGCCGTGCACCTCGCCCCCACCGAGCGGCAGCAGCGTCTGCGCGCCGAACTCCGCGCCTATTTCCGCACCGTGCTCCCGGACCCCCGCGCACACCGCGAACCGGCCGACGACCGCGCCCTGTTGCGCCGCATCGGCGCCGACGGCCGGCTGGGCCTCGGCTGGCCGGTCGAGTACGGCGGCCAGGGCCGCGGCGCGGACGAGCAGTTCGTCTTCTTCGACGAGGCGTACCGGGCCGGCGCCCCGGTCTCCATGGTCACGCTCAACACCGTGGGCCCCACCCTCATGAAGTACGGCAGCGAGCGGCAGAAGGCCTACTTCCTGCCCCGCATCCTCAGCGGGGAGGCCGTCTTCGCGATCGGCTACACCGAGCCGTCCGCCGGCACCGACCTGGCCTCCCTGCGCACGCGTGCCGTGCGCGAGGGCGAGGGCTGGCGGATCGACGGGCAGAAGGTCTTCACCTCGGGCGCCCAGCACGCCGACTGGATCTGGCTCGCCTGCCGCACCGACCCGGAGGCGCCCAGGCACCGCGGCATCTCCGTCCTCATCGTCCCGACCGACGCGCCGGGGTTCTCCTGGACGCCGATCGAGACGGTGGGCGGGCAGACGACGACGGCCACGTACTACGACGGCGTCCGCGTCCCGGGCGACAGCCTGGTCGGCGCCGAGAACGAGGGCTGGTCGCTGATCACCGGCCAGCTCAACCACGAGCGGGTCGCGCTCGCCGCGCTCGGCATGCAGGCGGAGGACTTCCTGGCCGCCGCGCTCACCGCCGCCCGTACACCCGATCCGGTGACTGGCAGGCGCCGGATTGACGAGCCGTGGGTGCGTTTTCGGGCGGCCGAAGCGCATGCCCGGCTGGCGGCATCGCGCCTGCTCAACTGGCGTTTGGTGGCGGATGCGGGGGCGGGGCGAGTGGCCCCCGGGGACGCGAGCGGGGTGAAGTTCGCGGGAACTGAATCGACTGTCGCGACGTATCGCATGTGTCAGGAGATCGCCGGGGCGGCGGGCCTGGTCCGCTCCGGTTCGCCGGGTGCGTTCGGGGACGGCGAGCTGGAGCGGCTGAACAGGGCGGCGCAGATCAACACGTTCGGGGGCGGGGTGAGCGAGGTGCAGCGGGAGATCGTCGCGACGATGCGGCTCGGGATGACGAGGGGGCGCCGATGAGTACGGCCGAGGTGGTTCCCGACCCGCTCGGCGCGCGGCTCAAGGCGTACGAGGGACGACCGGCCGCCGTCGCCGGGGCGGGCAAGGACCCGGTGAACGCGCCGATGATCCGGCACTGGTGCGAGGCCATGGGCGACACCAGCCCGGCCTACTCCGGCCCGGACGCGATCGCCCCGCCCGCCATGCTCCAGGCCTGGACGATGGGCGGCCTGTCCGGACACCAGGGTCGCACGGGTGCCTACGACGAGCTGCTGTCCCTCCTCGACGCCTCGGGCTGTACGGCCGTGGTGGCCACCGACTGCGAGCAGGAGTATCTGCGGCCCCTGCGCCCGGGTGACCGGGTCACGTTCGACTCGGTGATCGAGTCGGTCTCCGGCCGCAAGACGACGAAACTGGGCACCGGGTACTTCGTCACGACCCGCACGGACGTCCGGGTCGACGGCGACCTCGTGGGCACGCACCGCTTCCGCATCCTCAAGTACGCCCCGGCCCGCCGGAAACCCCCGGCCCCGCGCCCCCGCCCCGTGGTGGGCCGGGACAACGCCGGGTTCTGGCAGGGCGTGACCGAGCACAGACTCCTCATCCAGCGCTGCACGGACTGCGGCACCCTGCGACACCCCTGGCTGCCGGGCTGCAACGCGTGCGGCTGCCTGGACTGGGACACGGTCGAGTCGAACGGCGAGGGGACGGTCTACTCGTACGTGGTGATGCACCACCCGCCCTTCCCGGCATTCGACCCTCCCTACGCGGTCGGCCTGATCGAACTCGCCGAGGGCGTACGGATGGTGGGCAACGTGACCGGGGTGCCGTACGACAAGGTGCGCATCGGGTTGCCAGTCCAGGTGGAGTTCCGCACCTACGAGGACGCGGAGGGCGCGCAGGTCCTCCCGGTCTTCCGGGTCGTCGACGGCCACGGCGAGGGTGGGGCCTGACATGGACTTCACGCCCACCGAGGCCCAGACCGAGGCCCGTGACCTGGCCGCGCGGATCTTCGGCGACCTCGCCACCCACGAGCGCCTCAAGGCCGCCGGCACCGGCAGCGACCCCGCGCTGTGGAAGTCGCTCTGCGCGGCCGGCCTGGTCGGTGCCGTGGCGGACCTGGGCCTGCTCGGCCTGGTCCTGCTCCTGGAGGAACAGGGGCGTACGACGGCCCAGGTGCCCTATGCGGCGAGCTGTGCGTACGGCGTCCTGGCGGTCGCGGCCCACGGCAGCCCGGAGCAACGGGACCGTCTCCTCCCCGCCCTGGAGGACGGGTCGGTGGTGGTGACGGGGGCGTTCCCGGTGCAGGACGCCGTACGGGCTTCGGCGCCGGGCGATTCCGTACGGGGTTCGGCGGCTTCGGCCGTGCAGGGCGCCGTACCCGCCGCCTCGGCGCCGGGAGAGCTGACCGGCACCGTCCCCGTCGTGCCCTGGCTCCGGGACGCCACCCATGCCCTGGTCGCCGACACCGACCGCCGCCTGTGGCTGGCCCCGCTCGGCCCGGGCGCGGACATCACCCCGGTCGAACTGACGGCTCCCTGGTCGGCGGCCCGGCTCACCCTCGACCGGGCACCGGCCGAACCGCTGGGCGGCCCGGACGCCTACGCCGACGTCCTCGCCACCGCTCGCACGGCCTTCGCCGGACTCCAGGCCGGGGTGTGCGCGGGCTCCCTGGCCCGGGCCGTGGCGCACGTCGCGGACAGGGAGCAGTTCGGGCGCCCGCTCGCCACCCGGCAGGCCGTTCAACTCCGCGCCGCCGACGCCCACATGGACACCGAGGCGATACGGGTGACCGCCTATGAGGCCGCCTGGCGGCGGGACGAGGGGCTGCCGTACGCCACCCACGCGCTGACCGCCGCCTGGTGGGCGTCCGAGGCGGGGCAGAGGGTGGTGCACACCGGGCAGCACCTGCACGGCGGAGCGGGAGCAGATCTCGACCATCCGGTGCACCGGCACTTCCTGTGGGGCCGGCAGCTGGACGCCTATCTGGGCTGCGGATCCGAAGTGCTCCAGGAACTGGGGGAGTTGATCGCGAGTGGGGAGTGAACCATGAACACGGCGCCGACGACGGCACTGACGGCGGGCGCCGAACTGCCCCCGCTGGAGATCCCGGTCACGCGGACGCTGATCGTGGCCGGGGCGATCGCGTCGCGGGACTACCAGGACGTGCACCACGACGCCGAGTCGGCCAGGCAGAAGGGCTCCCCGGACGTCTTCATGAACATCCTGACGACGAACGGCCTGGTCGGCAGATACATCACGGACCACTTCGGCCCGACGGCGATACTCCGCAAGGTCGCCATCAGGCTCGGGGCGCCCAACTATCCGGGAGACACGATGGTGTTGGCGGGCACGATCGAGGCGGTCGACGGCGACACCGCCACCGTACGGGTCGTCGGCGCCAACGCCCTCGGCAGACATGTGACGGGCACGGTGACGGTGACGGTGACGGTCCCGGACGCGGAGGGCCGCTCATGAGTCCCCGGGCGCGCGACACCCTGGCCGGACGCGCCGCGATCGCCGGGATCGGGGCCACCGAGTTCTCCAAGGACTCCGGGCGCAGCGAGCTGCGGCTGGCCGTGGAGGCGGTGCGGGCCGCGCTGGACGACGCGGGGCTGGCGCCGGCGGACGTGGACGGGATGGTGACGTTCACGATGGACACCAACCCGGAGATCACGGTGGCCCAGGCCTGCGGGATGGGCGAGCTGTCCTTCTTCTCGCGGGTGCACTACGGCGGCGGTGCGGCCTGCGCGACCGTGCTCCAGGCCGCGCTCGCGGTGGCGACGGGCGTGGCGGAGGTCGTGGTCTGCTACCGCGCCTTCAACGAACGCTCGGGACGGAGGTTCGGTGCCGGTGTGCAGCACCGGGAGCCGTCGGCGGAGGGCGTGGCGCTCGGCTGGGTGCTGCCGTTCGGGCTGCTCACGCCGGCCTCCTGGGTGGCGATGGCGGCCCAGCGGTATCTGCACGCGTACGGGCTGACGCCGGAGGTGTTCGGGCATGTGGCCGTGCTGGACCGCAAGTACGCGGCGACGAACCCGGCGGCGTACTTCCACGGCCGCCCGATCACGCTCGCCGAACACGCGGCGTCCCGCTGGATCGTGGAGCCGCTGCGGCTGCTGGACTGCTGCCAGGAGACCGACGGCGGGCAGGCGCTCGTCGTCACCTCGGTGGAGCGGGCCCGGGACCTGCCGCATCCGCCGGCCGTGATCGCGGCGGCCGCCCAGGGCGCCGGCCGGGCGCAGGAGCAGATGACCAGCTTCTACCGGGACGATCTGACCGGCCTGCCGGAGATGGGCGCGGTGGCCCGCCGGCTGTGGCGTTCGTCCGGACTCGGCCCGGCCGACATCGACGTGGGGATCGTCTACGACCACTTCACACCGTTCGTGCTGATGCAGCTGGAGGAGTTCGGATTCTGCGGGAAGGGGGAGGCGGCGGACTTCGTGGCCGAGGAGCGGCTGCCGCTCAACACCCACGGGGGCCAGCTCGGGGAGGCCTATCTGCACGGGATGAACGGCATGGCGGAGGCGGTGCGCCAACTGCGGGGCACGGCGGTGAACCAGATACCGGGCGCGGCCCGGACCCTGGTGACGGCAGGCACCGGGGTACCGACCTCGGGGTTGGTCCTGACGGCGGACGGCTGACCGCGGAAGGCTGACCGGCGGACGGCCGGAACCTTCGCCGGGGTCGCCGACCGGCGTACCGGGGTCGCCGCCGGCGTACCGGAGTCGCCGACGCGAGAGCCGGTCTGGTGCCCGCCCGGACAGTCACCGGACGCCCGCCCCGGCCCGGGTGTCAGGGGCGGCTGGGCGGGCGGTGCCCGGTGGGACCGGTGCCGAGTCAGGGTCGTACCCGCAGACGGGGTGCACCCGCCGTCCACCTTCAGGAGGTGGAGTAGACCCCGCCCCTACAACCTGAGGGGGACGCCGCTTCGGGACCTGGGGGCGATCCGCCGCCGGGGCGTCCGCTCCTAGCGTGGAGCCATGACCACACCCGTCTGCACCAGCGCCTCGGCCGCCGCCGCACCAAGGCGGCAGAGCCTCCCGCACCCCCGGCACCGGCCGAGCGGGGAGGCTCCCGCATATCCGACGTTCGCGTCGTACGTGCGGGCTCGTCAGCCGGTTCTGCTGCGCACCGCGCGCTCGCTCACCGCGAACCTCTGCGACGCCGAGGACCTGTTGCAGACGGCGCTCGCGAAGACCTACGTGGCCTGGGAGCGGATCGAGGACCAGCGGGCGCTCGACGGCTATGTGCGCCGCGCGCTGCTGAACACCCGGACCTCGCAGTGGCGCAAGCGCAGGGTGGACGAGTTCACCTGCGACGAGCTGCCCGAGCCGGAGCCCGTGCCGGGCGACGACGACCCGGCCGAGCGGCAGGCACTGCACGACGCCATGTGGCGGGCGATCACGAAGCTGCCGGCGCGGCAGCGGGCGATGGTCGTCCTGCGCTACTACGAGGACCTCAGCGAGGCCCAGACCGCCGAGGTGCTCGGGGTGTCGGTGGGCACGGTGAAGTCGGCGGTGTCGCGTGCGCTGGCCAAACTGCGCGAGGATCCCGAGCTGGGACTGGTGCGCTAGCCCGGGACGTTCCCCGAGTTTCCTGCCCGGTTTTCTCGCCGAGTGACACACCCCCTAGTGACATACCGCGCGGTATGTGCGCAGAATCAGCGCAACCTCTACCACCGCGTAGGCAATGCCGCCCCGGGAGGACTCCGTGCTGAGCACCATGCAGGACGTACCGCTGACCGTCACCCGAATCCTCACGCACGGGACACTGGTGCACGGGCGGTCCCAGATCATCACCTGGACCGGAGAGGCCGAGCCCCAGCGGCGCAGTTTCGCCGAGGCCGGAGTGCGCGCGGTACAGCTGGCGAACGCCCTGCGGGACGAACTCGGCGTCCGTGGCGACGACCGGGTCGCCACCCTGATGTGGAACAACGCCGAGCACGTGGAGGCGTACTTCGCGATCCCGTCCATGGGCGCGGTGCTGCACACGCTCAATCTGCGGCTGCCCGCCGAGCAGTTGGTGTGGATCGTCAACCACGCGGCCGACAAGGTCGTCATCGTCAACGGCTCGCTCATCCCGCTGCTCGCCCCGCTGCTGCCCAAGCTGCCGACGGTCGAGCACATCGTCGTCTCCGGCCCCGGCGACCGCTCCCCGCTCCAGGGCGCGCACGCCCGGATCCACGAGTACGAGGAGCTGATCGCGGACCGGCCGACCACGTTCGACTGGCCGGAGCTGGACGAACGCCAGGCCGCCGCCATGTGCTACACCTCCGGCACGACCGGCGACCCCAAGGGCGTGGTGTACAGCCACCGTTCGATCTACCTGCACTCCATGCAGGTCAACATGACCCAGTCGATGGGCCTGACCGATGAGGACACCTCGCTGGTCGTGGTGCCCCAGTTCCACGTCAACGCCTGGGGTCTGCCGCACGCCACCTTCATGACCGGCGTGAACCTGCTGATGCCGGACCGCTTCCTCCAGCCGGCGCCGCTCGCCGAGATGATCGAACGCGAGAGGCCGACCCACGCCGCGGCCGTCCCGACCATCTGGCAGGGCCTGCTCGCCGAGCTCACCGCCCGCCCCCGCGACGTCTCCTCCCTCACCCAGGTCACCATCGGGGGCTCCGCCTGTCCGCCCTCCCTCATGGAGGCCTTCGACAAGCTCGGCATGCGCGTCTGCCACGCCTGGGGCATGACGGAGACCTCGCCGCTGGGCACGGTGGCTCGTCCCCCGGCCCACGCCGCCGGGCCCGACGAGGAGTTCGCCTACCGCCTCACCCAGGGCCGCTTCCCGGCCGGCGTCGAGGCCCGCCTCACCGGCCCCGGCGGCGAACGCCTCCCCTGGGACGGCGAGTCGGCGGGCGAGCTGGAGGTGCGCGGCCCCTGGATCGCGGGCGCCTACTACAACGGCCCCGACGCCGAACCGCTGCGCCCCGCCGACAAGTTCAGCGCGGACGGCTGGCTGAAGACGGGTGACGTCGGCACCATCTCCCCCGACGGCTACCTCACCCTCACCGACCGCGCCAAGGACGTCATCAAGTCCGGCGGCGAGTGGATCTCCTCGGTGGAGCTGGAGAACGCGCTGATGTCCCACCCGGACGTCACCGAGGCCGCGGTGGTCGCCGTACCCGACGACAAGTGGGGCGAGCGCCCGCTGGCCACGGTCGTCCTGAAGGAGGGCGCAACCGCCGACTTCGAGACCCTGCGTACCTTCCTCGCCGAGGAGGGCCGCATCGCCAGGTGGCAGCTGCCCGAGCGCTGGACGATCGTCGAGTCGGTGCCGAAGACGAGCGTGGGCAAGTTCGACAAGAAGGTGCTGCGCAGGCGGTACGCGGAGGGGGAGCTGGACGTCACCCGCCTGTGACACCCCCGAACGCGCCGGGCAGCGGGGCTTGCTGCCCGGCGCGCGTGTGCCCGGCGTCAGCCGCCGAGCACCTGTCCGAAGGAGTGGCCGTCCCGGGCGCGCCAGGTCGTACGGCCCGCCGTCCAGCGGGTCCGACGGGCGCCGTTCCGCCGGGTGCGCCAGGGGTCGTACGAGGTACGAGAGGTCCGTGAGCTAGTTGGTGCCGATCCGCGCCAGCAGGTCCACGATCCGGCTCTGCACCTCGCCGCTCGTCGACCGCTCCGCGAGGAAGAGGACCGTCTCGCCCGAGGCCAGCCGGGGCAGGTCGGCCTGGTCGACCGCTGCGGTGTAGACGACCAACGGGGTGCGGTTGAGCTGAGCGTTCGCGCGGAGCCAGTCGATGATCCCGGTGACCCCGGCCTGCCGTCGCTGCACCTGCATCAGGTCCATCACCACGAGGTTCGGCCGGAACTGCCCCGCAAGCGTCACCGCGTCGTTGTCGCTCGCGGCCCGCGCCACCTGCATCCCGCGCCGCTCCAGCGTCGCCGTCAGCGCCAGCGCGATCTCCGCGTGCTCCTCGATGAGCAGCACTCGCGGCGGATGCTGCTCGCTGTCCCGTGGCGCCAGCGCCTTCAGCAGTACGGCGGGATCGGCGCCGTACGCCGCCTCGCGCGTCGCCTGCCCGAGCCCGGCCGTGACCAGCACCGGCACCTCGGCCGCGACGGCCGCCTGGCGCAGCGACTGCAGGGCCGTACGCGTGATGGGCCCCGTCAGCGGGTCCACGAACAGCGCGGCCGGGAACGCCGCGATCTGCGCGTCGACCTCCTCACGGGAGTGCACGATCACCGGCCGGTAGCCGCGGTCGCTCAGCGCCTGCTGGGTCGTCGCGTCCGGCGCGGGCCACACCAGCAGCCGGCGCGGGTTGTCCAGCGGCTCCGGCGGCAGCTCGTCGTCCAGCGGCTGCGGTCGCGGGCTGTCCGCGATCTCGATGGCACCCCCGGGGCCGTCCAGCGGCTCGGGGCCCTCGGCGGCGTCGGCGTCCGGCGCGCCTATGGCGTACGACCGTCCGGCGCCCTCGGTACCCGGGGCGAGCCGGGCCTGCCCGGCCTGGGAGGGATGCGCGGTGGTCGGCTGTTCGGCCGGCTGATGGGGCCGGCCCGCCTGCTCCGGCTGCCTGGCCGGGTCGGGAGGCGTGCCCAGCTTGCGCCGGCGGCCCGAACCGCCCGGCGCGTGCGGCGGCGGGGTAGCCGTCGGCTGCTGCACCTGAGCGGCCTGCCGCGAGAACGGCACACCCTGACCGAGCGTGCGGACGCTGATCGCCCGTCCCTGTGTCGAGTTCGGGTCGACCGCGGCGCCCTCGGCGGGCGACCGCTGCGCGGCGCGCGGCGCCTGGACCCCGGCGTGGTCCGTGGGAAGCGGGGTGCCGGGGGCGGGCGTGCCGGTCTGCGGTACGGGCGTGCCCGCGCCGGAGGTGTCGTCGGCGCCGGGCCACTGCTGGGGCACGGGCGCCTGAACGGCGGCCGGTACCGGTCCGGCAGCGGCCGGTGGGGGCAGCGGCTGGGCGCTCGGGCTACCACCGGGCGGAGTCGGGGTCGCCGGAACCGGCCGGTCGACGGTGTCGTGCGTCGGCGCGGCGGGGTGCGGTACGGCCGCCTGGGGTACGGCCGTCTGCTGGCCGGGGGCTGAGGCACCGGCCGGGGCGCCGGGTGCCGCACCGGGCGTCTGCGCGGGCGCCGCCGCGGGACCGGCCTGGACGGGCATGCCCTGCCCGGCCGTACCCTGCGCCGGAATGCCGTGAACCGGCGTGCCCTGACCGGGAGTCGGCGTCCCCGCCGGGTGCGGTACGGCCTGCCCGGGAGCGACCGGAATCCCCTGAGGGGGAGTCACCTGTCCCGGCACGCTCGCTACGCCCGGTACGGCCTGCGCCGGAGCGGCCTGAGCCGTGGGCGTCGGAGCCGGGGCCGTGGGCGTAGGCGCCGGCTGGGCGGCATCCGCCGACTGGGCCACGGCGCGGCGGCGCCGGCCGGTCGGTGCGCTGGTCGGATGCGGCTGCGGCGGGGTGTGGTCCGCGCTCTGGTCGAGCGGTACGGCGTCGTGCCGGCCGTCGGCACCCGGTACCCCCGCGGGGGACAGCGGCAGCTGAGTGGGCACCGGCACCGGACCGGAGGCCTGAGGGGGAACGGGAAGGGGACCGGCAACCTGCCCGGCGCCCGGCACGGCACCGGCGCCCGGCACGACACCGGCGCCCGGCACGACACCGGCACCCGGCCCGACACCGGCACCCGGCCCGACGGGCACAGCCGTACCCGGAACGCCATCGGCCGCCGGAACCGTGCCCACTCCGCTCGCCGAGTCCGCGGACTGCGGGGTGCGGTCGGCCTCGGCCGGCGGCAGGGCGAAGACCGTACGCGCACCGCCCGCCTCCTGGGCGGCGGCACGTTCCGCCGCGGCGGCCAGCGCGCGCCGACGCCGCCCGGTCGGCTGCCCGCCCTCGGCCGGAACACCCTCGCCACCCGGAAGAGCCTGCGCACCCGGCGCCGGCTCGTCGCCCGCCGCCGGCAGTGCGGGCGGCAGGGCGGCCTGCGGGGCGCCGGAGGCGGGGCGGGCGCGCCGGCCCGTGGGCGCGGGCACGCCCTGTGGCGGAACGGCGGGGCCGAGGCCCGTGTTGGAGGCGGCGGCCCCCGCGGCATGCTCGGCCGCGGTCACCACCGCGCCCTCGCTCACACCCTCGCTCACACCCTCGCTCACACCCGCGCCGTCACCGGCGCCGCCCTCGGCGGACCGGCCACGGCGTCGTCCGGTACCCCCGGACGCGGCCTCTGCGGCCTCGGCCGGGACCGCGCCGGTCTCCTCGGCGGGCGCGCCGGCCCGCCTGCGCCGACGCCCGGTCGGCGCGGCCGCGTCGGCCTCACCGGCCTGCCCGGCACCGGAGACGTCACTGTCCAGGAAGGCGTCGGTGGAGGACCGCCGGGCCCGCCGCCGACCGCCACCGGCAGCCTGCTCGGCGCCACCGGCCTCGACCACGGCCACCTCACCGGCGCCGGAGCCCTGCACGCCCGCGTCCGGCGCGGCGGCCGGAAGCGCGGCGGGCACCGGCCCCGCGCCCGCGCCGTCGACGGCCCCCGCGCCACCGCCGAGCGGCACCTCCAGCACGTACGCGCTGCCGCTCATGCCCGGCACCTCGTGCGTCTGCAGCACGCCGCCGTGGGCCCGTACGATCCCGCGCACGATCGGCTCGTGCACCGGGTCTCCCCCGACGTACGGCCCGCGCACCTCGATGCGCGCGACCTCGCCGCGCTGCGCGGCGGCGACCACGACGGTGTTGTCCAGGTAACCGCCGGCGGAGACGGGCGAGTTGCCGGTGGCGTCGACACCGGCGACGTCCGCCACCAGATGGGCCAGCGCGGTGGCGAGCCGCTGCGGGTCGACCTCGGCCTCGATGGGCGGCGCGTGCACGGCGAACTGCACCCGCCCCGGACCGATCAGCTCGACGGCCCCGTCCACACCGGCGGCGACGACGGCGTCCAGCAGCACCTTCGTACGGGTGATGTCCTCGGCGCCCGCGTCCAGCCGCTGGTACCCGAGGACGTTGTCGATGAGCGTCGTGATCCGCGAATATCCGGCCGAAAGGTGATGCAGGACCTGGTTGGCCTCGGGCCACAGCTGCCCCGCGTCGTCGGCGGCCAGTGCCGCCAGCTCGCGCCGCAGCTCCTCCAGCGGGCCGCGCAGCGACTGCCCGAGCAGGGTCAGCAACTGCTCGTGCCGCCCGGCGAGGGCCTCGTACCGGTCCTTCTCCCGCTCGGCGAGCGCGGCGTACCGCTCCTCGCCGGCCCCGACCTCCTCCGCGTGCTTCTCGCGCAGCTCCTCGAGCTCGGTGACGTGCTGCTGGCGCAGTGCGGTCAGGTCGGAGGCGTGCTCCTCGGCGAGCCGCTCGACCTCCTCCGCGTGCGCCTTCTCCAGCGCGCCCTTCTCCTCGGCGATGGCCTCGTACGCCCGCCGGTCGGTGAAGGTCATCACGGCGCCGACGAGCTGGTCCCCGTCCCGTACGGGCGCGGTGGTCAGGTCGACCGAGACCCTTGCGTCCCCCTTGGACCACAGCACCTGCCCGCGCACCCGGTGCTTGCGCCCGGAGCGCAGGGTGTCGGCGAGCGGCGAGTCCTCGTACGGGAACGGCGAACCGTCGGCGCGTGAGTGCAGCACCAGCGTGTGCAGCTCCTTGCCGCCGAGTTCCCCGGCCCGGTAACCCAGTATCTGGGCGGCGGCCGGATTGACGAGCACGATCCGCCCGTCGGTGTCGGTCCCCACGACACCCTCGGAGGCGGCCCGCAGAATCATCTCGGTCTGCCGCTGCGAGCGTGCCAGCTCCGCCTCGGTGTCGACGGTCCCGGAGAGATCCCGGACGACGAGCATGAGCAGCTCGTCACCCGTGTATCCGTAACCGTCGTACGCCTGCTGCCCGTTCTCCAGGTTCGCGCTCGTGACCTCGACGGGGAACTCGGTCCCGTCGGTGCGCCGCGCGACCATCCGCGTGGGCTTGGTCCGCCCCTGCGGGTCCATGTGATCGGGCCGCCGCATGGACCCGGGGATCAGCCGCGAGTCGAACTCGGGCAGCAGATCGAGCAGCCCACGCCCCACGAGAGCCGTACCCGGCGCCTCGAATGCCTCGAGCGCGATGGTGTTGGCGTTGACGACGGTTCCGTTGGCGTTGACCAGGACCAACGCGTCCGGCAGCGCGTCGAGTATGGCTGCGAGGCGAGCAGCGCCTCGGGATGGCCTGCTGCTCACGAGACGCTTCCTCCCTGTTACCGCATCTTGCCGACCGCTCGGGCCATCTTGCCAACCGGCCCGCGACGTGTCACGCGAGGGAGTCTAAGGGCACACGTTGCGCTCGCGACGCCGGATGAGAGGGAGGTCCCACGACAAAGTGACAACGAACCGGCCACCACCCGTCACCCCGGCGCACCCCGGCCGCCGACCCCGCCCTCCGACTCCGCGAGACCTTCGCCGGACCTTTACGGGACGGGTGATTTCCCGGGAGCAGCCGGTGAGCTGGTAGGGGTGGGCTGGGTTGGGCCGGTCGGTGGGAAAGGCGGGGCGGGGCGGGGCGCTGGGTGTGGGGCAGTGAGCCGGTGGGTCGCTGGGCTGTGGAGCTGTGGGCGGGTGCGGATCGCTGGATCGGGGGATCGCCGTGACGTGGATGGGTGGGGCGGTCGGGTCGGTCGGCTGGTGGATCCCTGGGCCGGAGGGGCGGCGGGAGGGCGAACTGGCGGATCCCGGGTCGGCGGATCCTCAGGTCGCCGGGTCGCCGGGTCGCCGGGTCGCCGGGTCGCCGGGTCGCCGGGTCGCCGGGTCGCCGGGTCGCCGGGGTGCGGGTCGGTGGCCCGCTGGTTCCTGGCCGACGGATCGCTGGGCCGACGGATCGCTGGGTCTGCGGGCCGGTGGGGCCGGTGGGGCCGGTGGCCTGATGGGCGAGCAGGCCGACGCGGACGGGCGAGCGGGGTGACGGGGACGGGCCGGCGGGCTGACGGACCCGCTGACGGACGGGCCTGTGCGTCGGCGGGGTGACGGACGGGCTACGGGGCCGATCAGCCGGTGGGCCCGCGGGCTCACATCGCCGCGCCCGACTTCGGCAGCAGCGGCACCATCCGGTCCCACCGCCCGACCTCGCATCCGTTGCTGCGGTCGTAGGCGGCATCGACGCTGCGTCCGGCCCAGGTGCCGGTCACCCGGGCGGTGGCCGGTCCGCCGTAGAACATGGTGCAGAGGGTGCCGGGTGCTACCGGGGCGAAGAGGTCCCGCCCCCACTGCGCGTGCTCGTCCAGCACCCGGCAGGCCTCCGCGGCGTCCGGGTGGCTCCCGCCGGCCGGATGACAGAACAGCTCGTACGTCCCGTCCCACTCGGACCCCGCATGCCGCACGACGACGGTGAGGTGATCACCGGCCTGGTCCTCGGGCCGCACGGGCGGCGGCACGACGGGAGCGGCGACCGCGGGAACGGCGCAGAGGGCGACCAGGGCGGATACGCCGGCGAGGACGGACGTGCCACCGCCATGTACACGCCCCTGCCGAGGGACCGCGACCCCCGGATCCCGCTGTGGGGCTCTGCGCCCCTGACCCCGCTGAAGAAGAATGACCATGCCCTGCCCAACGCCGCGGCCCCCCGGACGTTGCGTCTGCGCCGCGCCGGACCGAAGCCCTTTGCCCTGCGGCCCGACTGCCTAGTACCGTGGGGGGCGATTGGTGACAGGCCGCTCGGCTGTGTCATCATCTGCACGCACCACTCGCGCGCTCGCGTGAGCGGTTGTGCTGGAGGCGTCGCCTAGTCCGGTCTATGGCGCCGCACTGCTAATGCGGTTTGGGCCTTAAAGCCCATCGAGGGTTCAAATCCCTCCGCCTCCGCACCGATCCCGAAGCCCCGGTCCCCAGGACCGGGGCTTCGGCGTTCCCATCCTCCGTCGCTCCTCAGCCCGTCTGTGAACGTTTCCGCAGGTCACAAGGGGTGTGCCAATCGGATTTCACATGTCGGCGGCAGTCATGTAATGTTCTTCCTGTCGCCGGGACGGGGCCGAAAGGGCCGAAACGGGGACAAGAACAAAAGAACAAGCACTCGTAGCTTAACGGATAGAGCATCTGACTACGGATCAGAAGGTTGCAGGTTCGAATCCTGCCGAGTGCACAACAGTTCAGAGGCCCTGTGGAGTGATCCACAGGGCCTCTGGCTTTTGCCTTGACGGCAGTGTTTGACGGCAACCGCTGATACAGGAGAGTTGCTTACTCCTGGAAGCTACGGATGACGGTGTCCGGGCCTGGGCTCATCAGCGTCTCGTGCCCGTCCTCGAAGCGGACCCGATAGGGCGGCGTCCCGTTCTCCCCGAGCACCTCGATGATCTCTGCGGTGCGATCGTGTTGCCCCACGATCCGGCCGTGAACAAGAAGCCTGTCACCCACATTCGCTTGCATGCTGGCGCCTTTCTGTCGAGCTGACCTCGCCTGCCCTACCCCGCGAGCCGCTGTCTCGGAACGGCAGGCGGTGACAGTTCGGCCTAACCAGCGACAGCGCAGCGAGGGCGGATGCGGGGCGGATCAGACGGCTGCAAGGACGCCAGCCGCGCCGTCGTCATCGTCCGGCCCCGGGTCGTCACCCCTCAGCGCATCCCCGACGCGGTCGAAGGCCGAGCGCTGGGAGTCGAGCCGTACGAAGGTGTAGATGTCCATGGTCACGCGGATGGAGCTGTGGCCCAGGACTTCCATGATCATTCGGGCGTCGGCGCCCTGTTCGTGGAGCAGGGACGCGCAGGTATGGCGTAGGTCATGGAAGCGGACCTTTCGGACTCCGGCGCGGGCGCACAGCGCGTCGAAGGACCGGTTCAGATTGCGCGGCTCGATGGGGGTTCCGTTCTTCGTGGTGAAGACGAGGCCGTGGCCCGTCCCCTTCCAGTTCGCGCCAGCGGCCTTCCGGTCGGCGATCTGCTGAGCGCGCTGGGCACGGAGCGCCGTCACGCACTCGGCCGGCAGGGCCACGCGGCGGGCTGAGCGCTGAGTCTTGGGCGCGACGATCAGCAGTTCACCGCCGACCCGCTGTAGAGCTTGCCGGACGGTGAGGACCCCTTCGTGAAGATCTACGTCCGACCAGCGCAGCCCCAGCACCTCACCCCGCCGCAGGCCGATCCGGACGGCCAGCTCGTACGTGGCCCACAGTCGGTTGTCCCGAGCAGCCGCGAGGAGCTGACGCCCCTCCTTGGCCGCGAGAGGCTCAATCTCGCGGCTCGTCCCCATGCTCAGCTCCACGTTCCGGGCGACGTTGCGGGGCAGCTCGTCCTCACGCACGGCGTGCTGGAGGGCGGCCCGCAGGATCACGAGCAGGAAGCGCACGGTCCTGTCTGAGGGGAGCTTCTTGCAGCACTTGCCGAGGGCGCAGCAGCGCCGCTTGTGCTCGGGCCGCTTCTTGTCCTTCCCCTGCGCGCAGCACTGGCAGGTGGCCGCGGTCTTGGCCAGGAAGGCCCGGATGTCGCGGGCGGTGAGCCGGGTCAGCTTCTTCTTGCCGAACTCGGGCGTGACGTAGTTGCGGACGAGGGATTCGTAATTGACGTAGGTCGTCCTGCGGACCTTGCCGTTGGCGACGTTCGCGAGCCAGTAGGTCAGGTACTGGGCGATGGTCATCTTGCTGGTGGCGACCGGGAGACCGTTGAGGGAGTCGGCCGTGGCGGGTGCTCGTTCGGCACCCCGCCGTCGTGGCTGACTTTCTGTGGCTCAGGTCCGAACCTCTTTCAACTCGACATCAGTGGGACCGGGTTGCGGCAGCGCCCCGAGTCTGAGCACGCCAACAGCCCCGGTACCATCGGCACCGGGGTCCTGATCAGGGCTTCCACGACCGGACCACCCGGAATGCTGTCCAGGCTGAGGGTGGTCCGGTCTTTGCGTGGTCGGTCTTCGCTGCGCGTTGCGTCGCCGGAGAGCACCGGCGCTTCGGGTTCAGCTCATGGCCTTACCGACCTCGTAGATCGTGGGCCTGTCTTCGGGAGCAGGGCTGAGCATGGCGTCGATCAGTTCGCCGAGCTCGCCGTTCACCAACACGGCCCGCCGCTTGCCGCTCGCGACGGCTCGTCTCTGCTCGGGGCGCGGTGCGTCGTCCGGGTACTCGACGGCCCGCCAGCCCGTGGCAGAGATGAGCAGTGAGGCGCCGAGCGCGTAGATGTCGGCTTCCTGCGTCGGCTCAGCCTCTCCGGTCGCGAGCACGCTGCGCGCGATCTCCGGCGCCTCGTAGTGGACGAGGCAGCCGCGGAAGGGGAAGTCGTACCCCCCAGGCACATGCCCGCCGCGCGCCAAGGCCAGGTCGATGAGGTGCGTCCGTTCCGGCCCGATGATGAAGTGCGCGGGCTGCACGTCGCCGTGGGCCCAGCCCTTGGCGTGCAGTTCGGCCAGCGCTTCCACGCAGCCCAGGGCCACGCTGGTGTGCGGTTCGATGCGCGAGTCCGGCTCACGGCAGGGCGCCCACAGCTGGTAGAGGTCCGGTCCTTCGCGCCACGGCTGGAAGTTCCAGGTGCCCCGTTCCCATTCGCCGTACGCGAAGTCATGGAAGCCCAGGCGGTGCAGCACGGCGCCTTCCCGTGCCGGTGCGAGCGCCGTCCAGGGCTGGGCGGGCCAGTCGGCCGTAGCCGCGATGGGATAGCCGACCTTCACGGCGTACTGCCCCCGATGGCTCTCGACCTCCCAGACCATCGAGCCCCGGCGATTGACGACCAGGCGCTGAGCTGTGGGCATGAGCGCGTCGAGCACCACGATCGGCAGTTCAGGGGGTGTCCCGGACAACGTCAGTTCTCCTTCCGGGCAACGCGGCCGACCACGCGTCGAGGCCGGCCGCGCGCTGGTGTCGTGTGGCTACGCCTGACCGTACGGGCGGCCACAGTCCGAGTCGCACTGCGCGAGGTTCGTGCCGTCCACGGTCCAGAGGCCATCGAAGACCATGAACCCGGCCGCCTTCATCGCGTGCGCGGAGGCGGCGACCTTCTCGGGGTCACGAGCCCCGCCACCCGGCATCGGGTTGTGGTGCAGGAAGCGGCCCGCGTACCGCTCGCACAGAGCGGCGTACTCCTTCGTGTGCAGGATGAGCGCGTGCAGACCGAGGTCCACGTCGTCCGACGGGACCATAGGGACGGTGGCAGTTGCTGCGGTGACCACGAAGGCCACCGCCTGGTCCGCGATCTGCTCGGCCCGCTCGCGCGTCTGCCCGTTGTGGACGACCACGAAGTGCGTGAGGCTGTCGAACAGGTCCTCACCAGCCACCGCGCGACCGGTCCTCTGATCGTTGGCCGTTGCCGTCATGCGAATACTCCTTGAGTGTCGCTGTGCTCTGGCACTTACGCCCGCATCGGTCGCCCAGGCATGGCTCAGGACAACCGGGGGGATGGAAGGCCGGCCCCGAACGGGGAAGGGGAGCCAAGGAACTGGCACCCCGTTCGGGGCGGCCGGTCTACTGGCTGATACCGAGGGCCATGCCGATCACCAGGCCACACGAACCGCTGATCATGATGATGAACAGGACCCCCGCGTACTGGCCGATGGCGCGCATCACAGGCCGTCCCGGCTGTTGCCGTTCTTGATGGCCAGGCGGGCGGTCAGTTCCTCCCGCGCAGTCGGCGCCACCACGTTGTCCGGCTTGGCGTCCCACTCGAGGCCCCCGCCGATGGGCCTTATCTGCACCCGGGCGCCGACCTCACCCATGACGACGCCGATACGTCCACTGGCTGTGTCCTTCGCCAGTTCCCTGATGCCTGGTCTGGTCTGCTGGTTGCTCGCCATGGGCACGAGCATCCTGCCGCTCATCGGGACGTCGGAACCTCCGACAAACCCCACTTCGGGACGTCCCGCGTCGGGTAGAACGTCCCTAGTGCCGTCCCCGGGTGTTAGGAGAGATTGGGATGCCGAACGAGAGATTACGTGCTGCCATGGCGGCCGGCGGCTGGACGTACTCCGCCCTCGCGGACAAGGTCGAAGTCGATCCCAAGTCCGTCGAACGATGGGTCAATCTGGACCGTACGCCTCGCCGTGCCACGGCCATGCTGGCAGCGGAAACGCTAGGAGAAGACGTGCACGCTCTATGGCCAGCGCTCCGGCAGGCACGCCCCGCCCGCGCCGTCAGCCCGGAACTTGTGGCTCTCTACGACCAACGCGCGGACATCCCCGTATCCACCTTCGTGGACATGCTGACCCAGGCTCGCGAGCAGATCGACGTGCTCGTGTATGCGGCCGTCTTCTTGCACGAGGCGTACCCGAGACTCAACGAGCTCTTGAAGGAGCGAGCGGCCGAGGGCTGCGCAGTCCGCATTGCACTCGGCGACGCGGACAGCTCAAACGTCCAGCAGCGTGGCGAGGAAGAGAAGTTCGGCCACGGGATCCAGTCCCGCTGCCGCCTCGCGCTGATGCACTATCGCCCCCTTGTCGGGGTACCTGGCATCGAGGTGCGGACCCATGCCACCACGCTCTACAACTCGATCTACCGAGCCGATGATCAGGCACTGGTCAACGCTCATGTCTGGGGCGTGAACGCCTACGGTGCCCCTGTCTGGCACCTGCGCCGAAGTGGGGAAGGCGGCATGTTCGACACGTACGCTGACAGCTTCGCTGCGGTGTGGGCGACCGCGACGCCAGTTCGAGAAGGGTGAGCATGGCACGGACCGAGTACTACGACGACCCGGCGGCACCTGAGCCGAACAGCTTGGTGGTCGCCGCGTCCGCCGTGGTTACCGACGACGAAGGGCGCATTCTCCTTCAGCGTCGACGGGACAACGATCTCTGGGCGCTCCCTGGCGGCGGCATGGAGATGACCGACTCACTCCCGGGAACGGCTGTCCGCGAGACGAAGGAGGAAACGGGTCTGGATGTAGAAATCACCGGGCTCGTGGGCACGTATACCGACCCTCGCCACGTCATTGCCTACTCGGACGGTGAGGTGCGCAGACAGTTCAACATCTGCTTCACCGCCCGTGTGGTCGGCGGCCAACTCGCGATCTCGGACGAGTCCACGGAGCTGCGGTTCATCCAGCCAGAGGAGATTGGTCAACTGCCGATGCACCACACGCAGCAGCTCCGGATCCGTCACTTCCTGGAGCACCGTGATCGGCCCTATCTCGGCTAACTTCGTAGATCGCGGTGACGACAACCCTGCCGACAACGACGGCACACACAGGCCGTTGAACACGACCATCAGCCTGGAGGAGGGGCGAGCACCTGCACCGCGGACTGGGGGTCACCTACCTGTGGGCCACTGCGGTTCCCCATGGGGCTCCTTGGGGCCTACCTACGGCGGTGGTCCGCCGCTGTAGGTCCATCGGTTCGACCCTCGTACGGGCCCTGATCGGATCGACCGGAGGTGGCCAGTATCTGGGGTACCTGCCAACGGCTCAGCGGTACGCGGCGACAGCCGCGATAGCCAGGGCTAGACAGCCCCCAGCAGCCCCGCCCCCCGTGAGCAATGCCTGTGCCATGCCGACGCCAGTACGAACGGCGATGAAGCCTGCAACGAACCCCACGTTCAGAGCAATCGACAGGGAGAGCAGGGCACTGAGCGTGAGCGCGATGGGCATGGTCACTCCTGTTACCACGGTTGACGGTCCGGAACTGCCTCGACTCTTGCTGTCCAGCGGCGTGCAACGCACCCGTTCACTCCAAACTGGACGCTGACTGGTCTGTGACCTGTGTCCTCGACGTCAGCCACGTCGTACGCTCGGGTGTGTCCAGGCACTCATCTGGACATTGGACAGAGTCGAGGGGGCCCCTTGTCCGAGCAGGAAGCCACTGGCTCTGCTGAACAGGAATTCCTGGCCGACCTTAAAGCGCTGGGAGCCCTGCACAGGGACTTACTTAAGCGAAAGCCTTCATTGCGTACTCTCGCGCGAGCGGTTGGAGTCTCGCCAACGTCTATCAGTAAGTGGCTGGAGGGTGCACAGGTTCCACAGCAGCCGGACCGGCTCATATCCGTCGTCCGCATTTTGAAGTCTTCGGCTGAATGCCAAGTTCCACTGAACTCCGATTTGGCGCGCATACTCAACAGCGACACCTGGCTCGCCTCGCACAGGCGTGTAATGCAAGAAAGAGCCGCCATCACGGCCGGAAGGGTACAAGAAAGCAACGCTAAGTCAGAGATTCTGCGGCAAACTCGCCAAGAGCGCCTCGCTGATTTAGTGGATCCTCCACGGCCGATAGCAGACTGGACTCCTGCACAACTCGGCGTTCACCCAGCTATTGCTGGAGTAGAGGGTATCTCCTCGCTGTTTGTGCTACCGAAATACGTCACCAGAGGCTATGACGAGAGACTGCGCATGCAATTGCGTGCGATCGCCAGTAATGGCGGAGTCGAGTTAATTCTCATCCGCGGTGAATCGTGTACCGGGAAGACGCGCAGCGCATACGAGGCCATACGTGAATGCTTGCCTACTTGGAAGCTGACCTTTCCTAAGGATTCGGCAAGTCTTCTCTCCGTGTGCACTTCCGGAGTTATCGAGCCTAGAACAGTTATATGGCTCAATGAAGCTCAAAACTATCTGGCAAGCGACGATAAGGAGGCGTGTGCCGCTGCGCTACGTCGAACTCTGGAACGAACTGGTCCAGTAGTCATAATTATGACCCTGTGGCCCGAGTACTACCGACTACTGATCAACGAAGGTCAGGCTCCAGCAGGTGAGGTTACACAAGTGAAATCGCTGCTTGCTCAAGCCTCTCAGTACGTAGTCCCGAATCAGCTGACCGATCCTGAACTCGCGATACTGAGCCACGAAGCATACAGGGACCCTCCCTTGGCTGCTGCCCTTAAAGCTGCGGCAAATACCGGCAGAATGACTCAAATTCTCGCAGCGGGTCCAGATTTGGTTGATCATTACGAGCACCCTTCTGCCCCATATGGATATTACGGAAAAGCGCTAATCGCGGCCGCGATGGATGCGCGCCGTTTTGGAGTAAGCGAACCTCTGCGAATCGATTTCTTGACTGCGGCTGCACCGGGCTATTTGACTGATTCTCAGCGAGCGGAAGCACCAGAAGACTGGGCAGGTCGGGCTGTTGAGTACGCCCAGCGCAGAGTTAAACATGTAACCTCAGCATTCTCCCCGGTGCCCAAGAGTAAAGGGATCGGATGCCTTCCTGGAGTAGTCGAACTGGCGGACTATCTACATCACTACGGCCGTAAGAGCAGGGCGCTTTTGTGCCCTCCGGAAACCTTCTGGGAAGCTGCGGCTCTTTGGGAGGGTGATGCGGAAAGCGTGGAGTATCTGGCGCTGGCTGCAATGCAACGCATGAGGATCGGCAACGCCACCGAACTAGCCGAAAGAGCGGCTTCAATGGGGGCATCGGGGGCGCTATGGGAACTCTCTTTTCACTGCACGGAACGGCGGGATTACGATCAAGCCGATAGGATATTGCGTCAGCTCGGTGAATCCGGAGACCCCGAAGCGTGGGTAACCCTGGCTTCAATGAAGGAAGATGTAGGGCAGATTCAAGCTGCCCACGAGTTGTACATCAAAGCAGCTGGCATGGGGCATCATAAGGGGCTGCGGGAGTGGGCTGGTGTCGAATCAATCAACGACCGAGAGGAGTCGGCGCTTTGGATTTACCGCCTGCTACTTTCTAGGGGTGACACCGAATCTTACTTTGGTATGGCGTCTCTCCTTGAGCGCTTTGGAGAACTGGAAGAAGCGGAGGGGATGTATAGGAAGGCTGCCAACTTGGGAGATTTTCAGGCAATGCAGGCTTTGGAGCGCCTGTTGGAGTCGAGTGGACGGAAAGAAGAGGCGCAAAACTACGCTGTACCTGAGTCCTTGCAAGCAGATTCGGGCACTCTATTGGAGTTGATGCTTTCTTATGAAATCGGGGGCAAGCGCAGTGAGGCGGACCAGATTTTTTGGAAGCTCATTGACAGGGGTGAAGAGGATCATGCGGCGTTCCTTGCATGGGATCGTGCCGCGAAGGGTGGTATAGCCGGCGCGGAAAGAATCGCTCATGAAGCCGCCGAGCGAGGTTTCACAGCTACCCTTAGAACTGTCGTGGTTCAGCTCATGCGAGACGGTAACGAAAAAGACACCGAACGGCTCATTGAGCGACTCGCTGAGGTAGGTGAAACCCCACTTGAATCTGACTACTCCCTCTACCTTGAGCGCAGAGGTTACAGCGAGAAGGCGGAATACATTGCTGCGAGCGATGAGCGACTCGGCTCCCATAACCTGTTACAGATTGCCAGATATCGAGCAGGACATGGAGACGTTGATTCAGCACGAAAATTGACGCTCCGACTGATCGAGAATGGTGAACCGTGGGCACTGGCATACCTGGCCGAACTGGAAGAGATGAGGGGGGACCTTGCCGAATCAGAACGGCTGGCTCGCAAAGCGGTCGACGCTGGAGAGCTGGGAGCCCTGAAAAAGCTGTCGGAGAAATACCCGGAGAACGAGGCGCTAAAGAGCCTGCTCCGAGACGGGCTGTGACGTGGCGCTAAAGCCATGGAGCCGGCCGCCCCAGCCACGACGTACCTCTTCTCTGACGTCAGGCGGCTGATTGCTGTGCGCGCGGTAGGGGCCGGCTGGGCTGGAGCGGGGCGGAGACAGGAGCGCAGGCCCGGTCGGGGGACGGGCCGCGCACGCCGCGCTTGCTCGGCGCTTGAACCCGTAGAGAACTCACAGCCGGGCTGGGCCTGAAGTTCCGCGCACGCTGGGGGTGCTCCCGAGCACTTTGGCCAGCCCGCCATCCCGTACGGCAAGCAAGCCACAGCAGAGCTGACGGCAACCCTGACGGCAACGACGGCACACAGAGACCGTTGATCACGACCATCAGCGATCAGCCGGGAGGAAGGCGCAGCCCCCGCCCAACAGCCTGCCCGATCCTACGGATCAGAAGGTTGCAGGTTCGAATCCTGCCGAGTGCACACAGGTCAAAAGCCCTTCGGGATCATCCCGGAGGGCTTTTGACATCAACGGCTGACTGTGAGGATGGCGGTGGTGCCGCCCGAGGCGGTCTGACCCTCCGTCCGCAGGCGGCCCCTCGGTCGATCAGCGCACCCGCGCGGAACGCGACGACCGCGCCGCGCTGCTCCCAGAGGCGTATCCGGGTATCTCGGCGAAGGTTGTATGCAGTGGGCGAGCCGCCGTCGCAGCCGTTCGGTCTCCAGTCATGCCCCGTTCAAAAAAATGTTCTCATCTGTACAACCGTTTCCGGCGGGCGCGAGTCTTCGCGTGCGAGTCAACAGGCTCCTCAGAACCTTTGGGCCCACCAGCGCCCCCACTACTGGTGGGCTCTCGTCCACTTGGGGAACATATATGCGCATTCGTGCCAGTCTGGCCGCCGCGGCCTTCTCCGGTGCCGCGGCCCTGACCGCCCTGGCCGTCCCGGCCGCGCACGCCGGGGAGAACCCGGCTGCCGCCAAGGCCGAGCAGTTCAAGAGCGCTCATCAGGCGCCGAGCAAGCAGCGCTCATTCGCCGCTTCGTCCGCCGCCGCGGCGGATGGCGACATCCAGGTGACCAAGGTCACCGTCAACGCCAACAAGGACGTCGTCGTCGGTCTTTCGCCGAAGTCGTTCAACGTCTACGTGACCGTGACCGACCCGTCGGGCGTCAACCCCGAGCAGCACGGCGTGGACGTCGCCCTGTGGCATGGCACCGACCCGGACCCGGAGACCGGCGACCTCGACGGTTTCCTCTGGAACGAGAACGGCGCCGAGAGCTGCGACTACTGGAGCGCGACCGCCGCCACCTGCAAGTTCACCATCACAGCCAAGCCGGGCGAGGACGACGGGCTGTGGGACAGCTCGCTGAACGGCAAGTGGAACGTCACTGTCTTCGCGTCCGCCAACGACGGCGACACGTACACGAACGACTTCTACAAGAACCACTGGATCAAGCGCGCCAGCAGCTTCAGCGGCTTCAACGCCGGTCCGGAGCCCGTCGCCAAGGGCAAGACCATCACGATCTCCGGCACCCTGAAGCGCGCCAGCTGGAGCTACATGAAGTACTACGGCTACGGCAGCCAGTACGTCGAGCTGCAGTTCAAGAAGGCGGGCACCAGCACCTACAGCACCGTCAAGACCGTGAAGACCTCCTCCAGCGGTTACGCGCAGACCACCGTCACCGCCTCCGCGGACGGCACCTGGCGCTTCCACTACGCGGGCAACAGCACCTCGTCCGTCGCGGACGCGTACGACTACGTCGACGTCAGCTGATCGGCATCCGCTGAGACAGAGGCCCCGGAGAGATCCGGGGCCTCTGGCGTTCCCGGTGGGGGTATTCCAGGGTCGCCGGGCTCAGCACTCCTCCTCCGGGTCGTTCCGGTTCAGCTTCTCCAGATACTCGTGCGCCAGGGCCGTGGCCCGGGTGAACCAGTCGGTGATGACCGCCAGTTCCTCGGCGGAGTAGTCCGAGAACAGGGCCGTCAGGCGTTCGTAGTGGCCCGCGTACACCGCCTTCACGCGGGTGACGGCATCCGGTACGGCGGCCACGCGGACCCGGCGGCGGTCCGTGGGGTCGGGGCGGCGGGTGACGTAGCCGGCGCGTTCGAGGCGGTTGAGGATGCCGGTCACCGCGCCGGTGGTCACGTGGGCGCGGGCGGCGAGGTCGCCGGCCGTCAGCAGGTCGTCGCCGGCCTCCAGGACGAAGGCGAAACAGGTCAGGTCCGTGACGTTCAGGCCCAGCCGCCGGGCCAGCTCCTGCTGTCCGATCAGGTGGGCGGCGATGAGGTGGTCCATCGCCGACAGCGCCTGGGCCGGAGTGGCGGGCGGTCGCGGCGTGCCGTGCATCTTTCGGAATCCCTTAGCTCGTGAGATATTCGGTCGAGGAAACTTCTTAGCTCGTGAGGGAATCTGGGTCTCGTTCCCGGGGGTGCTGTATGAGTCTGTACGACGAGGGGCACACGGTCGCCGGCTGGACCGGCTTCGGCATCGCGACGGTGGGCAGCGGCGTGGTGGGGCTGGGGGTGTGTGCGGCCTCGCTGCCGCTGGTCATGAGCGGGCTCGCCGTCGTGGCCGTGAGTGTTGCGGTGACGTGGGTTCTGCATCTCGCCGGCTGGGGGAAGCCACCGGGGGTGCGGCCTCGGGGGGCGTGGGGGATGCGGGTCCGGGACGCGCAGGCTCGGGAGGGGCATTCAGGGTGCGTCAGCTGCCGACTGGCGGGGCGGGGGCGCCGGGCCGTGGTGGTGGCTGCGGGGGCGGGGCGGCCGACGTCCGCCGAATCGACACCTCTGTCGCCTGTCGAGTGAATGTTCCCTCGGTGGACGGGAGTTGGTGATCGACGTCTCTGGTTTCCGGGGCGGAGGTGATGCTCGATGTACGAGCAGAACGACACTCCGTCGGAGCAGCCGACGGGGCCGAAGCAGGACGCGATCGACGGCAACGACTTTGTCTTCGCTGCCACGGGGACACGGGTGCGGAGGCTGACCACGCCGGAGGGGGAGCACTGGTTTCCGGCGGTGGACGTCGCCGCCCTTCGCACACCCCACGGCATTCCGCCGCCCGGAACCCGTTGTCAGACCCAAGCCATACCCTGACCAGTGATGGCACAGGTATGGAAGTGCTCGGGACTCCGCTGGTCGCCGGCCGGTCCCGCGCTGGTGTGGGACGGCGGGCGGCGCAGCGCGCTGCCGTGGGGGAAGCGGGTCGGCTTCGCCGTGCCGGAGGGGAGCGCCAGGCGGTGTGTGGGAGCGCGCGGGCATGCCTGCCCCACCCGTGCTGCCGTGTCGGCGCGGAGCACGGGCGCCCGGTGCGAGGAGTGCGCACGGCTGGACCGGGCGCACTCGGTGGCCGCCGACACGATCGCCGACGACCCGCGGCCGTACCGGGTGTATCTGGCGTGGTTCGGGCCCGCCATGGTGAAGGTCGGGATCACCGCGGTCGAGCGGGGCTCCGCCCGGCTGCTGGAGCAGGGTGCCGTCTGTTTCAGCTGGCTGGGCACCGGCCCGCTGATGGCCGCCCGGCGCACCGAGGAGCTGCTGCGGGCCGCGCTCCAGGTGCCGGACCGGATTCCGTACGCCGAGAAGCGGGCGGTGCGGTCGGCGTTGCCGGGGGCCGGGGAGGAGCGTGCGGCGCAGGTGCGGGAGCTGCATGCGCGGGCCGTGGGGCTCAGCGGGTGGCCCGAGTCGTTGCGGCCCGAGCCCTGTGAAGTGGTCGATCACGCGGGGGTGTTCGGGCTCGGCGGTGTTTCCGCGGCCCTCGGGGAGGTGGTGGAGCTCGTCCCGGGGGGCCGTGTGAGCGGTGAGCTGGTCGCGGCGGCCGGGCCCGATCTGCATCTGGCGGTGGGCGGGCGCGCGGTGGTCGTGCTCGACACACGGTTGATGACCGGCTGGGAGCTGGTGTCCCCGGGCGATGCGGTGGCCGCCGGACTCACCTTTCCGCTGCGGGAGTTCGCGCGACCGCAGGAGGGGCTGTTCTGAGGGCTGCGGGCCGAAGGCGGCGCAGGCAAAGACTCGGATCCCGTACGGATCCCTTTCGGCAAGGGCCATGGACACCGAACGGGCCTGCGGCCGACCGTGGTTGACATGAGCTACGAAGCCAAGACTCCTGTACAGCCTGCCTCCCTCCCCGAACCCCCTTACTACGCCGTGGTCTTCACCTCCGCCCGTACCGACGACGACCCCGACGGATACCGGCGCACCGCCGAGCAGCTCTCCCGGCTCGTCCGCGAAGTCCCCGGCTTCCTCGGTGAGGACTTCGCCCACACCCCCGGCGGACTCGCCATCTCCGTCGCCTACTTCCGGGATCTCGCCGGGATCGAGCGGTGGCGGGATCACCCGGCGCACCTCGCGGCCAAGCGACGCGGCCGGGAGCGGTGGTACGAGCGGTACGCGATCCACATCGCCAGGGTCGAGCACGCGGGCGTCTTCGCGCGGGAGTGAGCGCTTCCCAGGCGCCGCCTGAGAGACGCCTGTGTGTTTCTCAGGCAAATCACAGATTGGGGAAAGCATCTTCTCAGAGGGCCCCGACAAGGTGTGCACCATGACCACGACCTCGCCCCAGGGGCGCACCGAACTGCTGAGGCCGGACGGGAGCCCCGTCCGAGTGCTTGTGGTGGACGACGAGTTGTCGATCACCGAACTGCTGAGCATGGCTCTTCGTTACGAGGGCTGGCAGATCAGGAGTGCGGGGGACGGACAGGGCGCCGTCCAGACCGCCCGTGAGTTCCGGCCCGACGCCGTCGTGCTGGACATGATGCTGCCCGACATGGACGGGCTGACCGTCCTCGGGCGGCTGCGGCGCGAGCTGCCGGACGTGCCCGTTCTCTTCCTGACCGCCAAGGACGCGGTGGAGGACCGTATCGCCGGGCTCACCGCCGGCGGCGACGACTACGTCACCAAGCCGTTCAGCCTGGAGGAGGTCGTGGCCCGGCTGCGGGGGCTCATCCGCCGCTCCGGGGCCGCCGACCGGCGGTCCGACTCCGTGCTCGTGGTCGGAGACCTGACGCTCGACGAGGACAGCCACGAGGTGTCGCGGGCCGGGGCGTCCATCCACCTCACCGCCACCGAGTTCGAGCTGCTGCGCTTCCTCATGCGCAACCCGCGGCGGGTGCTCAGCAAGGCACAGATCCTGGACCGGGTGTGGTCGTACGACTTCGGCGGGCAGGCCAACGTCGTCGAGCTGTACATCTCCTATCTGCGGCGGAAGATCGACGCGGGGCGCGAGCCGATGATCCACACGCGGCGGGGTGCCGGTTATCTGATCAAGCCCGCCGTGTCATGAGCAGGCGACGACGGCCGGGTCCGCAGCAACGGCAGAAGCGGCAGAAGCGACGGGCTGGACAGCCGCGCACCCTGCGGACCCGGCTCGTCGTCGCGTCGGTGGTGCTGATCGCCGTGGTGTGCGCGGTGATCGGCACCGTCACCACGGTGGCGCTGCGCTCGCATCTGTACGACCAGCTCAACGGGCAGCTCCGGGAGGCCTCCGCGCGCGCGGCGGGCGGGTTCGGGCCGGTGCCGGGCGGGCTGAAGAACGGTGTCACGCCGCCGGACCGGCAGGGCGACGAGCAGGACAAGCGCCTTCCCAAGGAGACGAAGCCGGCCGACTTCGTCGCGCGGGGCCCGCAGCCCAGCGGCACCGTCGCGGCGAAGGTCGAGGACGGTGTCATCACCGACGCCAAGGTCGGCAACAAGTCCAAGGACGACAACAACGTCCCGCAGATGAGCGCCAAGTCGCTGACCGCCCCTCAGCTCAAGGCGCTCGGCTCCGTCGCCAGGGACCAGGAGATCCACAGCGCGGAGATCCCCGGGCTCGGCGACTACCAGGTGCTGTACGTCGACGGCAACAACGGCACCTATTACGTCGCCCTGCCCACCGCGGAGGCCGACGGCACCATCAACACCCTGATCCTCGTCGAGATCAGCGTCACCGCCGCCGGTCTCATCGCCGCCACCCTCGCGGGGACCGTCATCGTCGGCGTCGCCACCCGCCCCCTGCGCAAGGTCGCCGCCACCGCCACCCGGGTCTCCGAACTCCCGCTGCACACGGGTGAGGTGAACCTGAGCGAGCGGGTTCCGGAGTCCGAGTGCGACCCGCACACCGAGGTCGGCCAGGTCGGTGCCGCGCTCAACCGGATGCTCGACCATGTGCACGGCGCCCTGCACGCCCGGCAGCAGAGCGAGATGCGGGTACGGCAGTTCGTCGCCGACGCCAGTCATGAGCTGCGCACCCCGCTCGCGTCCATCCGCGGGTACGCGGAACTCACGAGACGCGGGCGGGAGCAGGTCGGGCCCGACACCCGGCACGCCCTCGGCCGGATCGAGTCCGAGGCGGGCCGGATGACCCTCCTCGTCGAGGATCTCCTCCTGCTCGCCCGCCTCGACGCGGGACGGCCGCTGCAGTTCGAGCAGACCGATCTCGTCCCGCTCGTCGTGGACACGGTCAGCGACTCGCGCGCGGCCGGCATGGACCACAACTGGCGGCTCGACCTGCCCGACGAGCCCGCCCTCGTGTCGGCGGACGCGGCACGGATCCAGCAGGTGCTGGTCAACCTGCTCGGCAACGCCCGCAAGCACACCCCGCCCGGTACGACCGTCACCGCGCGCGTGCAGCGACGCGGGCCGTGGATGTGCGTCGACGTCGAGGACAACGGGCAGGGCATCCCGCCGGACCTGTTGCCGCACGTCTTCGAGCGGTTCGCGCGCGGCGACTCCGCACGGTCCAGGGCCACCGGGTCGACGGGCCTCGGGCTCGCCATCGTCCAGGCGGTCGCGTCCGCGCACGGGGGTGCCGTCACCGTCGACAGCGTTCCGGGGCGGACCGTGTTCACCGTGCATCTGCCCGCGCTCGTCCCTGCCGCCGTGCGGCCCGCGCCCGAAACCGACTGGCAATCGCACTCACAGGCACAGCACAGTGCCACCACATGGGTGCAACAGGGGGCCTGAGTTGAGTCGGTTCCATGCGAACCGACTCTTCTCCCGGCACCCTGCCGGCGCGGGAGCACCTCCCGGCCGGAGACGCCGGTACGCCTGTCCTGGACGTAGTGATCCCCGTCTACAACGAGGAGAAGGACCTCCAGCCGTGCGTCCGCAGACTGCACGAGCACCTCACCCGCACCTTCCCGTACGCCTTCCGCATCACGGTCGCGGACAACGCGTCCACGGACACCACCCCGATGGTGGCGGCTCGGCTGGAGGCGGAGCTCCCCGAGGTCACCAACTTCCGCCTGGAACAGAAGGGCCGCGGGCGGGCCCTCAGGACCGTCTGGTCCGCGTCCGAGGCGCCGATCCTCGCCTACATGGACGTCGACCTGTCCACCGACCTCAACGCCCTGCTGCCGCTGGTGGCGCCGCTGATCTCCGGCCACTCGGACCTCGCGATCGGCTCCCGGCTCGCCCGCACCTCCCGGGTCGTGCGCGGCCCCAAGCGGGAGCTCATCAGCCGGGCCTACAACCTGATCCTGCGCGGCTCGCTGCAGGCCCGCTTCTCCGACGCCCAGTGCGGGTTCAAGGCCATCCGGCGCGATGTGGCCCAGGTGCTGCTGCCGCTGGTGGAGGACACCGGCTGGTTCTTCGACACCGAGATGCTGGTGCTCGCCGAGCGCGCGGGGCTCCGCATCCACGAGGTGCCGGTCGACTGGGTCGACGACCCCGACTCCACCGTGCACATCGTGAAGACCGCCACCGACGACCTCAAGGGCGTCTGGCGGGTCGGCAAGGCGCTGGCCACCGGTTCGCTCCCGCTGGACCGGCTCACCCGGCCCTTCGGCGACGATCCGCGCGACCGTGAACTCACCAACGTTCCCAAGGGACTCGCCCGCCAACTCGTCGGCTTCTGCGTGGTCGGCGGCCTGTCCACCCTCTTCTACCTCCTCCTCTACAGCGTGTTCCGGCAGTTCTCCGGCTCCCAGATCGCCAACGCGCTCGCCCTGCTGGTCTCCGCGGTCGCCAACACGGCCGCCAACCGCCGGCTCACCTTCGGGGTGCGCGGCCGGGGCGGCGCCGTACGCCACCAGGCGCAGGGCCTGGTCGTCTTCGGTATCGGTCTCGCGCTGACCAGCGGCTCCCTGGCCGCCCTGAACGCGGCCAGCGACCATCCGGCGCACTCCACCGAGCTGGCGGTGCTCATCGCCGCCAACCTCGCCGCGACCGTGCTCCGGTTCCTGCTCTTCCGCGCCTGGGTGTTCCCGGACCGCGACGAGTCCGGCACCGGCCCGGCGGTCGCCGCCGCCCACCCCCTCTCCTCGCCGACCTACAGCACGAGCACGACCGCTCCGCACGGCACGACCGCTCCGTACGGCACGACCGCTCCGTACGGCACGACCGCTCCGTACGCACCGCTGCCCCAGCGCCCGGTGCCGTACCAGCAGCCGTATCCGACGGCCGCCCAGGTCCGCGCCGGTGAAGCCGCGGACGGCAGCTGGAGGGACGCCACCGTGCGACTGCAGCCGGTACGCCCTCACGACACCGATCCGGGGGATCCCCGATGACCACGCACTACGACCAGCAGGCCGCCCAGCAGAGCGGTACGTCCGTGTGGGGCCCGCCCCCGACCGCTCCCCCGCGGGCCCCCGAGTCCGGCGAGCCCGGGCAGCCGATCCTCCGCAGACTGTGGCGCGGCCGGCCCGAGGATCCCCGCTGGGTGCGTCCGGCCTTCCTCGGCCTGCTGGCCGCCACCCTCCTGCTCTACCTGTACGACCTCAGCGCCTCCGGCTACGCCAACTCCTTCTACTCGGCGGCCGTAGAGGCGGGCAGCAAGTCCTGGAAGGCGTTCTTCTTCGGCTCGCTGGACGCGGGCAACGCCATCACCGTCGACAAGCCGTCGGCCTTCCTGTGGCCGATGGAACTGTCCGTGAGGATCTTCGGCCTGAACTCCTGGGCGATCCTCACCCCCGAGGTCCTCATGGGCGTCGGCACGGTGGCCGTCGTCTACGCGGCGGTACGGCGCCGGTTCAGCCCTGCGGCGGGTCTGGTCGCGGGCGCGGTGCTCGCCCTCACCCCCGTGGCCGCGCTGATGTTCCGGTTCGACAACCCGGACGCGATGCTGGCCCTGCTGATGGCAGTGGCCTGCTACTTCGTCGTACGGGCGGTGGAGGACGGCCGGACCAGGTGGCTGGTGTGGGCCGGGGCGGCGATCGGCTTCGCCTTCCTCGCCAAGACGCTGCAGGCCTTCCTGATCCTGCCGCCGCTGGCGATCGTATACGCCGTCTGCGGTCCGGTGCGGCTGCGCAGGCGCCTGGTCCAGCTGGGCCTCGCCACCGTCGCGCTCGTGGTCTCCGGCGGCTGGTGGGTCGCGATCGTCGAGCTGTGGCCGGCCTCCTCCCGCCCCTACATCGGCGGTTCGCAGAACAACAGCTTCCTGGAGCTGACCTTCGGCTACAACGGCCTCGGCCGCATCAACGGCGACGAGACCGGAAGCGTCGTGCCCGGCGGCAACGGCAACAACGGCGGTGGCGGGATGTGGGGCGCCACCGGCTGGGACCGGATGTTCAACTCCGAGATCGGCGGCCAGATCTCCTGGCTGCTCCCGGCCGCGCTGATCCTGCTGGCCGCGGGCCTGTGGGCGACCCGTAAGGCGCGCCGTACGTCCGTCACGCGGGCCTCGTTCCTGGTGTGGGGCGGCTCGCTGCTGATCACCGTGGTGGTCTTCAGCTACATGGCGGGCATCTTCCACCAGTACTACACGGTGGCGCTCGCGCCCTACCTCGCGGCCGTCGTCGGCATGGGCGCCGGGCTGCTGTGGGAACGGCGCAAGGAGACCTGGGCGTCGATCACCCTGGCCGCGTCCGTGGTGGCCGCGGCCACCTGGGGATACGTCCTGCTCAACCGCACCTCGACCTATCTCCCCTGGCTGAAGTGGCTGGTCCTGATCGGCGGTATGGCGGCCGCGCTGGGCCTGATCTTCGCCGGCCGGATCTCCCGGCGGTTGGCCCTCGGCGCGGCGGCGGTGGGCCTGGTGGCCGCCCTCGCCGGACCGACGGCGTACACCCTCGGCACGGTGGACTCCGCGCACACCGGCTCGATCCCGACGGCCGGCCCGGCGGGCGCGAGCATGATGGGCTTCGGCGGCGGCCGGGGGCCCGGTGGCGGCATGCGAGCCGGCTTCGGCGGCGGTGGCCTGCCGGGGCAGCCGGGGCAGCAGAACGGCCAGGGCCGACCGGGACAGCAGCAAGGTCGGCAGAACGGCAACGGCTTCCCGGGCGGCGGCTTCGGCGGCGGTGTGCCCGGCCGGACGGGCGAGGGCGGCATGGGCGGCGGCGGTGGCGCCGGCGGCCTGGTGAACGGCGCGGACGTCTCCTCCGCCGCCAAGGAACTCCTGGCCGAGGACGCCTCGAAGTACACCTGGGTGGCCGCTTCCGTCGGTTCGCAGAACGCGGCCGGCTACCAGCTGGCCACCGGTGACCCGGTGATGGCGATCGGCGGCTTCAACGGCACCGACCCGTCCCCGACGACGGCGCAGTTCGAGAAGTACGTGGCGGAAGGAAAGATCCACTACTTCATCGCCGGCGGAGGTATGGGCGGTGGCATGGATGGTGGCATGGGCGGCAGCAGCAGCGGTACGTCGTCCCGGATCACCTCGTGGGTCGAGAGCAACTTCAAGAAGGTGACGGTCGGTTCGGCCACCTTCTACGACCTGACACAGAAGAGGAGCGGCTGACAGGCGGAATCCGGCCGCCCGGAAAACGTGTCGTACGCCGTATAGCGATTGCTGTGCGGCGTACGACTCCCTGGTGCAGTCCGGACTGCTGCTCACCACCACGCTCGCCGTGGCCATGCAGATCTTCACGCTCGAGGAACAGCCGAGGGCGATCGGCATCTGGAGCGCGATCTTCCTGATCAACATCCCGGTCGCGGTGGCGGCCCTGGTGCCGGAGTCGAAGAGCCCGCGCGGCGACCGTCCGGACCTGCTCGGCGCGCTGTCGTCCACCATCGGCATGGCCTCGCTCGTCTTCGCGATCATCTCCGGCCCGCACCACGTCGCGCTCGGCATGGTGCTGGGTGCCGTGCTCAGCTCTTCCACGGCCTCGGGGGAGTCGTTGTCGGCCGGCCTCGGGGCTGCTTCGGCGGGCGGAGCGGAAGGTCGCCCGAGAGCTCGGGTGATATGGGTATGTGAGCGGAATCGAGGAGGGTGTGCCGGTGGTGAAGGACACAGGTCGGTCGCCGGGAGCCAGTGTGTGGCTCGCGGCCAGAGCCCGCCGGAGCGGTCGTAGCGGTGGCGGGCAGCCCTCCGGGCTCGACCGTGAGCGGATCACGACCGTGTCCGTACGACTGCTGGATGCCGAGGGGCCGGCGAAGTTCTCCATGCGGCGGCTGGCCGCGGAACTGAACGTCACCGCGATGTCCCTGTACTGGTACGTCGACACCAAGGACGACCTGCTCGAACTCACCCTGGACGCGGCCTTCGGCGAGCTGCGGCTGCCGGATCCGGACGCCGCGGACGAGGACTGGCGCGAGCAGCTGCGCGAGCTGGCCACCGAGTACCGCGCGCTGCTGGTGCGTCACCCCTGGCTGTCGCCGCTGGCGGGCCGCTATCTCAACATCGGCCCGAACTCGCTGGCGTTCTCCCGCGCGGTCCAGCGGGTCGTCCGCCGGGCGGGGCTGCCCGCGCACGGGGTGACGGGGGCGATCTCGGCCGTCTTCCAGTTCGTGTACGGCTTCGGCACGATCGAGGGCCATTTCTTCGCCCGGATCGCGGACACCGGGCTGAGCCCGGACGAGTACTACGAGCAGGCGATGGCCCAGGCGACCGAGGCCCCGGGGACCGCCGAGGTCGTCGAGGAGTCGAAGGACCTCATGGCGGCCCGCGGCGGGGACACGGTCGACGAGATGCTGGACCGCGACTTCGGCTACGCCCTGGACCTGCTGATCGCCGGCATCGAGGCGATGGTGACCCGGGGCTGACTACTGTCCCTCCACCAGCCGCGCCGGAAACCCGCCGGTGGCCACCGGGCTCCAGCGCTCCGGTGTCACCCGGATGATCGACTTGCCCTGCTTCACCATGGCCGCGCGGTACTCGTCCCAGTCCGGGTGCTCGCCGGCGATGTTGCGGTAGTACTCGACCAGCGGCTCCACGGACTCGGGTGTGTCGATGACCTCGGCCGTGCCGTCGATCTGGACCCAGGGCCCGTTCCACTCGTCGCTCAGCACGAGCACGCTCACTCGCGGGTCGCGCTTGGCGTTACGGGTCTTGACCCGCTCGGGGTAGGTGGACACGACGATCCGGCCCGAGTCGTCGACCCCGCAGGTCAGCGGGGAGGCCTGCGGCCCGCCGTCGGCGCGGTGCGTGATGAGCAGCGCGCGATGGCGGGGCCTGACGAAATCCAGCAACTCGTCCAGCGATACGCGGGTGTTGGTAGCGATGTTCGGTGCCATGCCTGCACCTTAGACCGCGGGCAGGGAATCTCCCTGCACCGCCTGGATGTCCAGTTCCACCTTCAGGGTCGTACCGATCGCCGCGATGCCCGCCTGGAGGACCTGGTTGTAGTTCATCGCGAAGTCCTCCCGCCGCAGCTCGGCCGTCGCGCGGAACGCGGCCCGCGTGCCGCCCCACGGGTCGGCGCCGGTGCCGAGGTAGGCGAGGTCCAGGTCCACCGGTCGTACCACCCCGTGCATGGACAGCTCGCCGTGGACCGTCCAGCGGTCGGAGCCCGACCGGGTCAGGTCCGTCGAGCGGTAGGTGATCTCCGGGTGCCGCTCCACGTCGAGGAAGTCCGCCGACTTCAGGTGCCCGTCGCGCATGCCGTTGCCGGTGTCGATGGACGCGGCCCCGATCACCGCTTCCACACGGGACTTGGTGACGTCGTCCGGTGCGATCTCGATCGTGCCGCCGAACTCCGTGAACCGGCCGTGCACACTGGAGATCCCGAGGTGCTGGGCGACCGCGGCGACGGAGGAGTGCACCGGGTCGATGGTCCAGGGCCCGGGCGGCGGCAGTTCGGTGCCGCCCTGCCGGGCCAGCGTGACGGTGCCGACCTCGGACCGGCCGCTCGCGGTGACGATCGCGGAGGAGGCCACGGGCGCGTACCCGACGGCCGTCACGATCACGGTGTACGCCCCCGGCGCCAGCTCGGTGGCATCCCGTACGGCCCCCTCGGTGTCCGCCTCGGCGCGCAGCACCTGCGTACCGGTCATGTCGGTCACCGTGACGACCGCGTGCGACACGGCCCACCCGTCCCGCGTGCGGATCTTCGCGGTCAGTCCCATCCCGTTTTCTCCCTGCAAAGCCTTACAAATCGGTCGTATGAAACCGGCCCGTGGCGCACACACGACGGTATGTGTGCCACGGGCCGGGAGTGAACTACTCGCCGGGGTGGGCGAGTTCGAGGTCGTGGCCGTCGACCCCGGTGCCGGCCACGGTCAGGGCCGTCGCCACCGGCGGGTAACCCGTCGCGATGACCGTGTACTCACCACTGTCCAGGTCGGTGAAGGCGTACGCCCCGTCCGAGCCGGTGGTGGCGGTGCCGACCACGTTGCCCGCCTGGTCGACGAGCGTCACGCGGGCGTCGGCCAGCGGACCGTGCGGGGCCCTGACGACACCCAGGAGGCGGGCACCGGCGTCCAGGTCGATCTCGATCCGGGTGAGGCCGGTGGCGCCGATCTCGACGGGCACGGCGCGCGGCCGGAACCCGCTCCCGTTGACCGCCAGGGTCACCGTGCCGGGCACCAGGTCGGTGAAGGCGAAGTCGCCCTGCTCGCCGGTGCCGGCGGTGGCCAGCAGGTCGCCGCGCACGTCGGTGACGATCACCATGGCGTCCTTGACCGGCAGCGCGCTTCCGGCGGCCCGGACCACACCGGTCAGCCCGCTGGTGCCGCTGAGCAGGATGTCGTACGACACCGGCTCCTCGCCCACCACGACGGTGGAGGCCTGCGGCTGGTAGCCGTCGGCGGAGGCGATCAGGACGTACGAACCCGTGCCCGGGGCGTCGACGGAGTAGGAGCCGTCGGCCTGGGCGACCGCGCGGCCCAGCTGGCGGCCGGACAGCGAGATCAGGGTGATCGCGGCCTGCGGGACCGGGGCGCTCTCGGCGCCGCGCACGAAGCCGTGCACCGGGGTGCCGCCGCCCGCGCCCGGGCCGGGCTCGGCGATGGTCGCGACGGCGGTCGCCACCGGCTGGGCGGCGGTGGCCGCGGCCGGCGCCTCGGCGGAGGTGCCGGACACGACGGGCGTGGCCCAGCCGGGCACCTTCTGCGGGGCGGGTTCCTGCACGGTGTTCTCCACGAGGTTCTCGACGGGAGCGGCGGCTTCCGCGACCGCCCCGGCCTTCTCCTGCGCGGCCTGGGCCAGCGCGCCGGTCGTGCGCAGCGGGACCTCCTTGATGAACAGCACCGTGATGAGCGCGATCAGGGCGAAGGGGGCCGCGTAGAGGAAGACGTCCGCGATGCCGTGGCCGTAGGCGCCCTCCAGCCAGTTGCGCACCGGCGTGGGCAGCTTGCCCATGTCGGGCAGGTCGCCGCCGCCCACGGCCTTGGCGGCGGCCATCCGCGCCTTCGGGCTGAGGTCGGTGATGCTGTCCTTGGCGTAGTGCGTGATCCGCTCGGACATCACCGAGCCGAGCACGCCGACGCCGACCGCACCGCCGAGGGAGCGGAAGAAGCTCACCACGGAGGAGGCGGCGCCCAGGTCCGCCGGGGCGACCTGGTTCTGCGTGGACAGGACCAGGTTCTGCATCATCATGCCGACGCCGATGCCCAGGAGCGCCATGTAGATCGACAGCTCCCAGTAGGGGGTGTCGTAGCGCATCAGGCCGAGCAGGGCCAGGCCCGCCGTGAGGGAGACGCCGCCGGCGACCAGCCAGCCCTTCCAGCGGCCGGTGTTGGTGATGAACCGGCCGGAGACCATGGACGCGACGAACAGACCGCTGATCATCGGGATGGTCATGACGCCGGACATGGTCGGCGACTTGTCGCGGGCCAGCTGGAAGTACTGCGAGAAGAAGACGGTGCCCGAGTACATGCCGACACCGACGAACAGCGAGGCCAGCGAGGCCAGCGAGATGGTGCGGTTGCGGAACAGGCGCAGCGGGATGATCGGCTCGGAGGCCCGGGTCTCGGTGAACACGAACAGCAGCGCCAGCACGATCGTGCCGCCCACCATCGTGTACGTCTGCCAGGACAGCCAGTCGTACTTGTCGTTGGCGAAGGTGACCCAGATCAGCAGCAGCGAGGCGGCGGCGGTGATGAAGAAGGCGCCGGTCCAGTCGACCTTGACCTTCCGCTTGGAGACCGGCAGGTGCAGCGTCTTCTGCAGCACGACCAGCGCGATCAGCGCGAAGGGGATACCGACGTACAGGCAGTAGCGCCAGCCCAGCCAGGAGGTGTCGGTGATGACACCGCCGAGCAGCGGGCCGCCGACGGTGGCCACGGCGAAGGTGGCGCCGGTGTAGCCCGAGTACCGGCCGCGCTCCCGGGGGGAGATCATCGCGGCCATGATGACCTGCACCAGGGCGGACAGACCGCCGGCGCCGAGGCCCTGGATGACACGCGCGCTGATCAGCATCGCCGGGTTCTGCGCGAGACCGGCGACGACCGAGCCCGCGACATAGATGACCAGGGATATCTGGACGAGGGCCTTCTTGCTGACGAGGTCGGCGAGCTTGCCCCACAGCGGCACGGAGGCCGTCATGGACAGCAGCGCCGCGGTGACGACCCAGGTGTAGGCGGACTGGCCGCCGCCGAGGTCCTTGATGATCGTCGGCAGTGCGTTGGTGACGATCGTCGAGGAGAGGATGGCGGCGAACAGGCCCAGAAGCAGGCCGGACAGCGCCTCCATGATCTGCCGGTGTGTCATGGGGGCGTGCTCCGCGGAGCCTCCCCCGTGCTTGGCGTGAGCCCGCACACCGGCTGGTGTGGTCGTTGCCATGGGCTTCCTTCTCTTACGTGCTTGCGGGTGTACGGGTGGTCTCTTCGACTACGGGAGCGGGCACGGAGGCCGGGTGCCGGAACTGGGTGGCCCGGCAGTCGCCGAAGGACTCGCGCAGGCGGGTCATCAGCCGGATCAGCTGGGCCACCTCGTCGTCGGTCCAGTCGGCGAGCCGCTCGGCCAGCAGATGCGTGGTCCGCCGGGACAGCTCGTGCAGCTGCTCCAGGCCCGCGGGCGTCAGGCGCAGGATGCGCGAGCGCTTGTCCGCGGGGTCCGGGTGCCGTTCGATCCAGCCGCGCGCGGCGACGTGCGCGACATGCCGGCTGGTGACCGACATGTCGACGGCGAGCAGCTCCGCGAGCTTGCTCATGCGCATGTCTCCGTGGCGGCCGAGCAGGGTCAGCACGGCGGCCGAGCCGGCCGGGCAGTCGGGCGGCAGCATCCGCCCCAGGTCCCGTTTCACGGCTCCGACGGCGCTGAGCTGACGCGCCAGCTCTTCGAACTGCGCCTGCTCGGCCATCACACCTCCCGAATTCGTTGCTTGAGGCAACCGTAACACCTGTTTGGTTGCTGCAGGCAAATAAACGGGGGCATGGCAGCGTAAAAACTTGGCAAATGCAAGTATTGCGACCGTAAACGTGCAGGTCGGTGCGGGTGAGGTGCCCCCGTCTGTCCCGGTGGCCCCCCACTTGGGCGGCCCGGCCCGTCTTCGCTAAGGTCTCGGGCCATGGCTAACACCCAGGGCCCCCAGGGCAACTACGACCCCGCCGGCAACACCCAGATGTTCCGCGCGTTCGTCGACGAGGCCCCCCAGGGCCGCCAGCAGCAGGCCGCAACCTCCTCCGGCCCCCGCGTCGGCCTGATCATCGGTGTCATCGTGGCCCTGGCCGTGGTGGCCGGTGTCGCCTGGCTGGCGCTGAAGTAGGACCGGCCGAAGCGGGACCGGCTCCCGGCGATCACTTCCACCGGACGGACACGTCCCGCGTCTCGATGTGCATGCCGAGCGGCACGCGCCAGGCGTCGACGCACACCGTCCAGGTGCGGTCCTCGTGCGCGCCCGGCGCGATCGGCGCGGGGAGGTCCACCGTGGAGTCGACCGTGCCCCAGTCGATACCGAGCGCGCCGATGATGTGCGTCCCGAAGGTCACCGACCCCGAACGCACCGCCGTGCCCCCCGAGTTCCTGAAACCGACGGTCACCTTCTGGCACCAGCGCTGATCCACCGGCTCTGTCGTGGGGGCGCCCCAGGAGAGGTCGGCGGGGGTGGGGGGCTTTCCCCGGCTGGGGGTGGGGCTGGGGGTCGGGCCGGGCGAGGTGGCAGGCGGCGTCGTACGACTGTCCGTGCCGTCCGTGCCGTCCGTGCCGGGGGTGGTGGGGGAGCCGTCACCGCTGGGAGTGGCGGAGGTCTGCTGCACGGTGTCCGGGCTGCCTGACGCGCCGCTGCCGACGCCGCCCGAAGTCCCGGCCCCACCAGGGGAGTTGCGGCCGCTCCCGCCTGTGCTGCCGCCTCCGTCGAGCGGCACCAGCGTCACGGACCCCGTCGGCCCGACAGGGCCCGGCCCGCGCTGTCCCGGGCCGACCGCGACATACCCGCCGCCCGGGCCATGGTCCCCGCACGCGGCCAGCACCCCGCCCAGGACGACGACGGCCGCCGACGCTGCCGTAACGGCGCCTCGGCGGCCACGTGTCCATGTCGTCGTACGAAGCATCGGGCCATGGTGGCTGACGTACCGTCAGATAGGAACCCCCGGGCGGGGGCTCCGTCCGCACGGCCCGCGGAGCGCTAGTCCGAGATCAGGCCGTCCCGCAGCTGTGCCAGCGTCCGGGTGAGCAGGCGCGAGACGTGCATCTGGGAGATGCCGACCTCCTCGCCGATCTGTGACTGGGTCATGTTGGCGAAGAAGCGGAGCATGATGATCCGGCGCTCCCGGGGCGGGAGTTTGGCCAGCAGGGGCTTGAGGGACTCGCGGTACTCCACGCCCTCCAGCGCCGTGTCCTCGTAGCCGAGCCGGTCGGCGAGCGAGCCCTCGCCGCCGTCGTCCTCGGGGGCCGGGGAGTCCAGCGAGGAGGCGGTGTAGGCGTTGCCGACCGCGAGGCCGTCGACCACGTCCTCCTCGGAGACGCCGAGCACGGCGGCCAGCTCGGTCACCGTCGGGGAGCGGTCCAGCTTCTGGGACAGCTCGTCGCTGGCCTTGGTGAGGGCCAGGCGCAGCTCCTGCAGGCGGCGCGGGACGCGGACCGACCAGGACGTGTCCCGGAAGAACCGCTTGATCTCGCCGACCACCGTCGGCATCGCGAACGTGGGGAACTCCACGCCCCGTTCGCAGTCGAAGCGGTCGATCGCCTTGATCAGGCCGATGGTGCCGACCTGGACGATGTCCTCCATCGGCTCGTTGCGGGAGCGGAAGCGCGCGGCCGCGTAGCGGACCAGCGGCAGGTTCAGCTCGATCAGGGTGTCCCGGACGTAGGCGCGCTCGGGGCTGTTCTCGTCGAGTGCGGCGAGCCGCAGGAACAGGGAACGGGACAGGGTGCGGGTGTCGATGTCTCCCGAGGCCGGCGGGGCCGGGAGGCCGGCGGCCGCCGGGGCGGGCGGGGCCGGCACGGCGTCGAGGGCCGTGACGCCCTCGATGCCGGCAAGGACGTCGAGAGCGTCGAGCTCCTTGGGCGCTGCCTCGCTCGTCGCGGGCGTCAGCACCTTCGAGCTGCCCTGTTCTGCGGACATGCCACCCCCTTTGGGTCGCGGGACGGTCGTGGCGGCGCCGTTCTTGCGAGCAGCGCAGCCTTCACCTGAATACCGGCGCCGAGGGCCCGGCAAACGCGTCTCCCGCAGAATGTCACATGTCGGCAACACGCTGTAGTGACATGTCGACATGTAAGAAGTGAATCAGCCCTGGAAAGACGGGGTCTGACGCTATTTCGGAACCCAACTGTCGGCATCTGCGCTGGTGAGCGATTCGCTCTCGGTGGTGATGCATCGATCGGGTTTGCGATGCAGGCGGTGATCCCGGGTGTGCTTCCGTGCGCCCGCTGTGCTCCGCCTCGAGCGCTTCTATGCGTCGATGCGATTCGCCGAGCGCAGCCGCTGGAAGCTGCGGGCGAGCAGGCGGGAGACGTGCATCTGGGAGACGCCGAGTTCCGCGCTGATCTGCGACTGGGTGAGATTGCTGTAGTAGCGCAGCAGAAGGATTCTCTGTTCGCGCTCGGGGAGTTGGACGAGCAGATGCCGGACCAGGTCGCGGTGTTCGACGCCGTCCAGGGCCGGGTCCTCGTAGCCGATCCGGTCCAGCAGGCCGGGCAGCCCGTCGCCCTCCTGCGCGGCCTCCAGCGAGGTGGCGTGGTACGAGCGTCCCGCCTCGATGCAGCTCAGCACCTCCTCCTCGCTGATCCTGAGCCGCTCGGCGATCTCGGCGGTGGAGGGGGAGCGGCCGTAGAGCGTGGTGAGGTCCTCGGTGGCGCTGTTGACCTGCACCCACAGCTCGTGCAGCCGGCGCGGTACGTGGACCGTGCGGACGTTGTCCCGGAAGTACCGCTTGATCTCGCCGACCACGGTCGGCATGGCGAAGGTCGGGAACTGCACACCCCGGTCCGGGTCGAACCGGTCGATGGCGTTGATCAGGCCGATGGTGCCGACCTGGACGACGTCCTCCATCGGCTCGTTGCGGGAGCGGAAGCGGGCGGCCGCGTAGCGCACGAGCGGGAGGTTCGCCTCGATCAGCGCCCCGCGCACCCGGTGGTGCTCCGGCGTGCCCGGGCTGAGCTCCTTCAGTTCGGCGAACAGCACCTGGGTGAGGGCGCGGGTGTCGGCGCCGCGCCGCTTCTCGGGGGGCACGGGAGCGGGGGCGGGAGCGGGGGCGGGCGCGGGGGCGGGCGCGGCCGACTCCTCCTGGGGCGGCGCAGTACTGGCCGACACGGTCAACGCCACCTCTTCATCGCTCAATCATCGGTCAAAAGCGGTCATAGCATCACAAGACATGTGCACGCTGTGCAAGCACCCAATAACGCCGTGTTGTGTGCAAAAATCGACAAGTTGGGGTTTAAGACGCACGAAAGCCCCCCGCCGTTGCGGCGGGGGGCTCGGGGGCGGAAGCGGTCAGAATTCGTAGTCGGCGATCACCCACGTGGCGAACTCGCGCCACAGCGCGACGCCCGCCTGATGGGCCGGGTGCTCCAGATAGCGCTTGAGGGCGTCGGTGTCCTCGACCGCCGAGTTGATCGCGAAGTCGTAGGCGATCGGCCGGTCGCTGATGTTCCAGGCGCATTCCCAGAAGCGCAGCTCCTCGATCTGGCCGCCGAGGGCCTCGAAGGCCTCCACGCCCGCCACGACCCGCGGATCGTCGCGCTCGACGCCCTCGTTGAGCTTGAGCAGGACCAGGTGGCGGATCATGGGGTGTACCTCAGCTCTTTCCTCCGTTGGCGACCCACGTCATGAAGTCGCCCACGGCTTTGGCCGCGTCCGATATGCCCTCGAAGACTATCTGGACGTAGTGGGCCGCCTTGGGCGGGTCCGTGATGATCACGTACAGCGCGAAGACCACGAGCACGTATACGGCGATCTTCTTGGCATTCACCGCCACCGCGGCCTCCCCTGTCCGTGCGCCCCTGCTGCCGGCCGCGAGTGTAACCTTCATGCCTTTTTCCGGGACCAACGGCCCGTCGCGCGGGGTCTTTTGCCGGGTCCGTACCGACACGACACGAAGGGCCCCGTCTTTCGACGGGGCCCTTCCTCGCGCGGTAGCGGAGGGATTTGAACCCTCGGTGACTTGCGCCACACTCGCTTTCGAGGCGAGCTCCTTCGGCCGCTCGGACACGCTACCGAGGGAGACCTTACAGCACGGATGGGCGTGCCCTGAAATCGGTATTCACCGGTCCCGGAAGAACTCGGTGAGGACACGGGCGCACTCCGGCGCGAGAACGCCCTCGACGACCTCGGGACGGTGATTGAGCCGCCGGTCGCGGATCACGTCCCACAGCGAGCCCGCCGCGCCCGCCTTGTCGTCACGGGCGCCGTAGACGACCCGGTCGAGGCGGGACTGGACGATCGCGCCCGCGCACATGGTGCACGGTTCCAGGGTGACCACGAGCGTGCAGCCGGCCAGCCGCCACTCCCCGAGCAGGGCGGCGGCCCGCCGGATCGCGAGGACCTCCGCGTGGGCCGTGGGATCGCCGGTGGCCTCGCGCTCGTTGTGCCCGACGGCGAGCACCGTCGCACCGTCCGGGGACAGCACGACGGCGCCGACGGGCACGTCCCCGCCCCGGACAGCCCGTTCGGCCTCGGCCAGGGCGAGCCGCATCGCGGCCCGCCAGCGGTCGCGTACCGGATCCGGTGCGGCCGCCGGGTTCTCCGCGGTCAGCGGACGGTCTCCAGCACCTCCGAGGCGCCCAGGGCCTCGGCGATCGCGCCCAGCGCGTCCTCGGCGTCCAGCGAGCGCAGCTCCTTCTCGCTGATGCCCAGGTCGTCGAGGATCTGGCTGTCGCCCACCGGGCTGTGCGGAACGGCGTCGGCGGCGGTGCCCTCCTCCTCGTCCTCGTCGGACTCGGACTCGCCGTCCTCCGTGCCGTCGAGGTCGAGGGAGTCCAGGTCGGGGCCGTCGTCGGCACCCGGCTCCCGGCCGAGCAGTTCGTCGGTGAGCAGCAGCTCGCCGTAGGCGCTGCGCTGGGCGGCGGCCGCGTCCGAGACGTAGATCCGCGGGTCGTCCTCGCCGTCCACGCGGACGACGCCGAACCACGCGTCCTCCTGCTCGATCAGCACGAGCACCGTGTCCTCCTCGGGAGAGGCTTCCCGGGCCAGGTCGGCGAGATCCGACAGGGTCTCCACATCGTCGAGCTCTGTGTCGCTCGCTTCCCACCCGTCTTCGGTGCGCGCGAGCAGTGCGGCGAAGTACACCGTGACTCTCCCACTGGTCATAGGCGTGCCGGTTGGGGGTCCCCCCGGCGGAGGTACATGGGCGGAGAGAGCTGGGCTCCGAGCCCCACCCACTCGGAATCGTGGCAGAAACAAGGCCTTCAGGGGACGTCTTCGGCGCCCTGTGTCTTGTCAGCCACCTGCGGATCGTACGCGGCTTTTCCAGGCGCTCACGCACGCCCACCTCGCAAACGCCGGTGTGTGCGCGGATCTTCCTTGCCAAGAACTTCCATACCGGGTCTTGCCCATGAGGATTCCCAAGACGATTCCCAGGGGTGTCCTCCCCTCGGTCGGTCTACCAGCGGAACGTCCGCATGCGCATCTCGTGCCGCAGCCGGGCGGCCTTGGCGCGCCGCGGCTGGACCCGGGCGCGCAACGCACGGGCCTCGGCGAGGTCGCGCAGGAACCGGGCGCGGCGGCGCCGGCGCTCGGCGTCCGTCTCCGGTACGGCGGCACCGCGTATCGCGGGCTCTGCGGCGCCCCGGGTGCCCTCGGCGTCCCCGGACGTGTTGTCAGGAAGGTCAGGCAGGTCAGGCACGTCTCACCACCCCAGTTCCGTTCCTCCCACTTTCCCTCGTACGGCCGCTTCGACGCCAGGGCCGGAAGGGGGGCCCGGCCGCGGGTACGCCGGGACGGGCGCAGGTTCGGGCGCGGGTACCGTTAGGGGCATGCGTCTCCATGTCGTCGACCACCCCCTGGTCGCCCACAAGCTCACCACGCTGCGCGACCAGCGCACCGACTCCGCGACCTTCCGCCGCCTCGCCGACGAACTGGTCACCCTGCTCGCCTACGAGGCCACACGGGACGTGCGCACCGAGGCCGTCGACATCCGCACGCCGGTCGCGCAGACCACCGGCGTCAAGCTCGCCCGCCCGCGCCCGCTGGTCGTACCGATCCTGCGCGCCGGCCTCGGCATGCTGGACGGCATGGTGCGGCTGCTGCCGACCGCCGAGGTGGGCTTCCTGGGCATGATCCGCAACGAGGAGACGCTGCAGGCCTCCACCTACGCCTCGCGCATGCCGGAGGACCTCTCGGGCCGCCAGGTGTACGTCCTGGACCCGATGCTGGCCACGGGGGGCACACTGGTCGCGGCGATCCAGGAGCTGATCAAGCGCGGTGCGGACGACGTCACCGCCGTGGTCCTTCTCGCCGCTCCCGAGGGTGTCGAGCTGATGGAGCGGGAGCTGGCGGGGACGCCGGTGACGGTGGTGACGGCGGCCGTGGACGACCACCTCAACGAGCACGGGTACATCGTGCCGGGGCTGGGGGACGCCGGGGATCGTCTCTACGGGGCTGCTGAGTAGTTCGCGCGCCTGCCGGGGTGCCGATCGACCGCCCCTCGGATCAGCACCCCTTCTTGGCGGAGGGCGCCGACGTCGGTGCGGGCGCGGTCAGTTTGGTCAGCGCCTGGCCCGCCGCCGTCGGGTTCACCAGGCCCTTGAACGCGTCGCCGAGGATCAGGTCGACGTCGGTGCCCTTGCGGGTGTCGGCGCGTTGTTCGGTGCCGGTGAGCTGGGCGGCGAGCACCGGCAGTGAGGTGTTCTGGGCGGCGGCGGGACCGAGGAGCATCCCGGCGTTCTTCACCTTCTTGTCGTACGCCCCCGGCGCGTTGCCCACGGCACCGATCCGGAAGCCCCGCTTCTTCAGCTCGTCGGCGGTGGACTTGGCGAGCCCGGTGCGCTCGGTGGCGTTGTAGACGTTCACGGTGATCTGGGCCGGCTTGGGCAGGGACTTCACCTGGGCGGCCGTATCGGCCTTGGGGTGGCAGTCGGTCTTCGGGCCGGCCGCCGTGCTCTTCTTGGCGCCGCCGGTGAAGACGTCGATGAGCTGCAGGGTGCCCCAGCCGATCAGGCCGAGCGCGGCGACGGACGCCACCACGGCGGCCACGAGCCTGGCGCGTCGGCGCGGCGGGCGCATCCGAGGGTATTTGTCCCCCGTGATCCGGTACTGGCCGCCCATGCCAGGGGGAGTCAGCATGCTCATGAGCGCAGCGTAGTGCGCCCGAGCGGCGCTGCCTATCTGATGATCAGTCGATGCCGCTCAGCGGAACCCGAAAGGGTCAAGGGCCAATGGCCGTGTCGCGCCGGGTCAGTCGAGTTCGAGCACGCGCGCGTGCAGCACCTGGCGCTGCTGGAGGGCGGCGCGGACCGCGCGGTGCAGCCCGTCTTCCAGGTAGAGATCGCCCTGCCACTTCACGACGTGCGCGAAGAGGTCGCCGTAGAACGTCGAGTCCTCGGCCAGCAGGGTCTCCAGGTCGAGCTGCCCCTTGGTCGTCACGAGCTGATCGAGGCGGACCGGGCGCGGCGCGACGTCCGCCCACTGCCGGGTGCTTTCCCGGCCGTGGTCGGGGTACGGCCGGCCGTTTCCGATGCGCTTGAAGATCACACGGAAAGCCTACCGGTCAAGACCTTCCGGGCGCAGCCATGGCGGCCGAGTGGGGCGCCTGAAAAGATGCCGCAAATGGGGCATACGTGCCGCTATCGGGATTCCAGGCGCAGGGCGTGGCGGACTTCTTCGGGGGGTGTGAGTCCGACACGGCGGATTTCCTCCGAACGGCGGAGGGCCGGCATGCGGCCCGGCGGAGGCGGAGGCCCGCCTCCGCCGGGCCCGGTTCAGTGGTCGTCCCGGTCCTCGGGCGGCCGCTGCGGCTCTTCCTTCCGTTCCGGCTCGGGCGTCGTCGCCCGCCGGGCCTCCGCGCGCAGCAGGGCGCGCAGGACGGCGTAGGGATCCATGGGCATGGCTGTGCTGCTCCTTGCTTCCGACTGACCTGTGGCCGGCCTCTGACCGGCCTTTCGCGGGGACGCGGGTCTGGTCAGCAGCGCAGGACGACCGTGCGGAGCAGGGGCGGCGCGTACGGCTCCCGCGGCGTGCCGGGGCGGGGCCGTACCGCCGGCCGGGCGGGCGCCGGGTCGGGCAGGGGCGCGGGGCGCTCGGGCAGGTCGGCGCGGTGGACGGCGGGGGCGGGCGGCCGCAGGAGCGTGTCGAGTACGTCGTGCTCGAAGGTCTCGGCGGACGCGCCCAGCGCGGGGGCCGCGTGGGCCTGCACATGGGCGCCGGGCACCCACAGGGCGAGGAGCAGCGCGAGCACCCGCAGCCAGGTACGGCTGCGGGGAAGGCTCGCGGTCCTGCTCACGTCGGGTGTGTCCCCGGGGCGGGCGGGTCATGACGCACGCCGGGCCCGAGATCCGCCCGCACGGCGTACCGGCGAGCGCCGCGGTTGACGCCGCTCACACCGTGCGGGGGACCGCCTTGGCGCGGCTCCGGATGCCGAACGCGGTGACGATCTCCCCGATCCCCACCACGACCAGCCAGATGCCGGCGACCAGGGTCAGCACGGCGACCGACCGGAACGGCGAGTCGATGAGCACGACTCCGGCGATGAAGGTGACCACCCCGAGGAAGATCTGCCAGCCCCGGGCGGGCATCCGCGAGTCGTGCAGGGCGGCCAGGGTCTGGGTGATCCCCCGGATCAGCCAGCCGATGCCGATCCACAGGGCCAGCAGCAGGATCGACTGCATGGGCCCGCGGAAGCAGAACAGGCCCAGCAGGATCGACAGGGCGCCGCTGATGAACGCCAGCACGCGCAGCGAGGTCGCCCGGTGCGTGCCGAACGCGGCGACCAGCTGGAAGACGCCGCTGATCAGGAGGTAGATCCCGAACAGGACGCCGGCGGCGACCAGGGAGGCGCTGGGCCAGACGAGCACCAGGACGCCGAGGACCAGTGAGGCGATCCCGGTGACCAGGACCACCTGCCAGGCGGCCCGGGACAGGGCGTGCAGGGGGCCCTCGAACGGCGGCTCGGGCTCACGCCGTTCGCCCGGCGGCGTGTTGGCATGCACGTTCCGGTCGTCGTACTCACGGCCCCACTCCGGACCGGTGTTCGGTGCCTCGGTCATGGTTCATGCTGTGAACGGCGGGACCGGGGCGGCCACCAGGAAGAGGCCGGTCGGGTGAAGCGTTCTACCGGCTCGCCTTGCCGGAGGGCTTCGCCGCCTTCGCCTTCGCCGCCGCCTTCATCTCCTGCTTGTGCGCCCGGACCTTGGCCAGCGACTCGGGCCCGGTGATGTCGGCGACCGACCGGAAGGACTCGCGCTCTCCGTACGCCCCCGCCGCCTCCCGCCAGCCCCTCGGTGTGACGCCGAGCTGCTTGCCGAGCAGCGCGAGGAAGATCTGGGCCTTCTGCTTGCCGAACCCGGGCAGGTCCTCCAGCCGCTTCAGCAGTTCGGGGCCGGTCGGCACGTCCCGCCAGACCGCCTCCGGGTCCCCGTCGTAGTGCTCGACGAGGTACTGGCACAGCTGCTGGATGCGCTTGGCCATCGAGCCCGGGTAGCGGTGCACGGCCGGCTTCTCGGCGAGCAGCGCGGCGAAGGCCTCCGGGTCCATGGCGGCGATGTCGTGCGCGTCGAGATCCCCGGCCGTTGCGACGCCGAGCCGGTCGGCGATGGTCCGGGGCCCCTTGAACGCCCACTCCATCGGGACCTGCTGGTCGAGCAGCATGCCGGTGAGTGCGGCGAGCGGGGACCGCCCGAGCAGCGCGTCGGCGTCGGGATCCTGGGCGAGATGCAGCGTGACGTCCATGCCTCGATGATCGCCCGGCCGCGTGCACGGCGCAGCCGGGGTGCTCACATCTCCACGTGTGCGCTGGTCGTGGCCGCGCCGAAGTAGCCCTTCACGTTCTTGACGGTGATCCCGGCGCTCTTGCCGCAGACGTCGAACGAGCCGCTCGGGACGGGACCGGAGGCCGAGCCGCGGGCGACCCAGACGCAGCCGTCGCTGTTCTCGGTGGGCGCGCCGACGACCGTCTCGGCCTTGCCGTCCCGGTTCAGGTCGGCGAGGTGCACCGCGGCCCCGAACCGGTCGCCGGTCTCCACCGCGCCGGGCACACCGGCGGTGTCCTGGGTGTAGCCGGCGGCCTTGGCGGTCGTCAGGCCGGCGGCGGAGCCGCGCAGCAGTACGGCGGTGCCGGCCAGCCGGTGGGTGCCGACCGCCTCGCCGGGCGAGCCGACGAGGACGTCCGCGTAGCCGTCGCCGTTCACGTCGCCCACGCTCAGGGACTGGCCGAACTCGTCGCCGTTCTCGGCGACGCCGGGGACGCCCGCCGTGTCCTGGTGGAACACCTGGGGGTGCTGGCCGGCGGTGATGCCGTGGGGGCCGCCGTAGAGGACCTGGATCTCACCGCCGCGGTGGGCGGCGCCTGCGGCGTTCGCGAGGGAGTCGTCCTCCGCGATGCCGGTGACCAGATCGCCGTAACCGTCGCCGTTGACGTCGCCGATCCGGCCGGCGTGGCCGTCGGCGTAGGGAAGTTCGGTGGGGGCGTTCGCGGATCCGGTGTCGTCGGCGGGGGCGCCGTTGTCGAGGTACACGGTGCCGCGCAGGTCGTCGTCGGCGGGCCCGGACAGCCAGAAGCGCTCGGCCTTCCCGTCACCGTTCACATCGCCCATCACCACCCCCCGGCCGGACGCCCGCCATTCGAGGTACCGGGAGGCGGACCCGCCGGTGCGGGTGAACGGGCCGGTGTAGGCGGAGGCTTCGCAGCCGGAGCCGACGCCCAGTTCGGGCGCGCCGTCGCCGTTCATGTCGCCGGCGGCCAGGGACATCCCGAAGCGGCAGTACGTCATCCCGTCGCCGAGGCCGGCCGGCGGTGCGATGTTCGTGCCGCCGCTCAGCCCGTTCGGCCCGCCCCAGACGACGGTCACCGAGCCGCGCGACTCCTTGCCGCCCACGCCCTCGTACGGCGTGCCCACGATCAGGTCGGCGTATCCGTCCCGGTCGAGGTCGGCACTGGTCACGGCGGTGCCGAAGCGGTCGTACTCCTCGGGGTCCCCGGGGATGCCGGCCGTCGCCTGGGTGATCACCGTCCGGCGGGCGGCGCTCACGGTGGAGGACGAGCCGTACAGCACGACCACGGCACCGGCCGCCTCGACGCCGCCGTTGGCCGCGTCCGGCGCCCCGATGACCAGGTCCCGGTATCCGTCACCGTTGAAGTCGTCCTGTACCGCGGCGGTGTTGGCCCCCTTGTAGGGCGCGGCGGCGGAAGCGGCCGGGGTGAGCGGTCCGGCGGCTGCGGCGGTTACGGCGGCGAGCACGGCTCCCGCCGTGAGGACTGTGCGCATGCCTCGGTGGACACACGGACCTCTCGGAAGGTTGTACGCCCCTGGCGCAGGGCTTCTTCGTCGGTCGCGTACGATCCTGCACTGAGACTTAGGTAAGGCTAACCTATCTATGATCCATCTTGGAGTGAAGGGGATTCCCGGGTGACCACCGAGACCTGCCGCGACGCCTGGGGCATCCCCCATCTACGGGCCTCCAGCACCCTCGAACTGGCCCGTGCCCAGGGCCGGGTCACCGCGCTGGACCGCGCCTGGCAGCTGGAGGCCGAACGCCACCGCTCCCAGGGCACCTCGGCCGCCTTCCTCGGCGCCGGCGCCCTCTCCTGGGACGTCCTGGCCCGCCGGGCCCGCCTCGAGGACACCGCCCGCCGCTGCTTCGCCGCGCTGGAACGCCGGGACCCGGAAACGGCCGACTGGGTCCGGGCGTACGTCGACGGCGTCAACGAGGGCCTGCCGGCCGGTGCCCGCCGGGCACCCGAATTCGCCCGCGCCGGTCTCACCCCCGCCCCCTGGCAGCCCTGGACCCCGCTCGGCGTCTGGCTCGCCACGCACCTCCTCTTCGCGGGCTTTCCCGCCAAGCTCTGGCGCGAACAGGCGATACGGCACCTCGGTCCCGACGCCGCCGGCCTGTTCGCGACGGACGGCCCCGGCACCGCCGGCAGCAACGGCTGGCTGGTCTCCGGCGCCCGCACCGCCACCGGGCACGCCCTGATCGCCGGCGACCCGCACCGCTTCATCGAGGACCCCGGCGTCTACCAGCAGATCCACCTCTCCTGCCCCGAGTTCGACGTCGTCGGCCTGGCCGTGCCCGGCGTCCCCGGCATCGCCCACTTCGGCCACACCGGCACGGTCGCCTGGGCCATCACCAACGCCATGGCCGACTACCAGGACCTGTACCGCGAACGCCTGCGCCGCACCGGCGCGGGCGTCCAGGCCCTGGGCCCGGACGGCCACTGGCACCGGGCCGCCCGGCACACGGAGACGGTGGAGATCGCGGGGGAGCCACCGCTGGAGATCGAGGTGATCGAGACGGAGAGGGGGCCGGTGATCGCCGGGGGCCCGGAGGGCCTGGAGGCGCGGCTCACCCCGGCACCGCCCTGCGACCCGCAGACCGCCGACGCCGAGTACACCGGCACCGCTCTGGCTCTGCGCTACCCGCCCCGCGTCACGGCAGACCTCGGATTCAGCGCGCTCCTCCCCCTCCTGAGGGCCCGCACGGTCCTGGACGTCGACCGCGCCCTGGACGCCTGGGCCGAGCCGGTCAACGTCGTACAGGCCGCCGACACCCAGGGCGGCACCCTCCACCGCGTCGCCGGCCGCGTACCGGTCCGCGCGGAATCCAACCGCCTCCACCCGGTCCCCGCCTGGCAGCCCGGCCACGACTGGCACGGCTGGCACGAGATGCCGTACGCCGCCGCCGAGGACGGCATCGCGGTGATGGCCAACCAGCGCGGCCCCGCCACCCCCCTCGGCGTCGAGTTCGCCCCGCCGCACCGCGCCGACCGCATCCGCGCCCTCCTCGACGCGCGCCGCACCTGGACCGCCGAGGGCATGCCGGCGATCCACACCGACACCCACCTCGCCTCCGCCGCCCCTCTCCTCGACCACCTCGCCGCGCTCCCCGGCCTCACCCCCGCCGCGGCCCGACTGCGCGAGCGCCTGCTCGCCTGGAACCGCCGGATGGACGCCGACAGCACCGACGCGGCCGCCTACGCGGCGGTGCGCGGCGCGGTCGTACGCCGGCTCGCCGCCCACCCGGTGTTCGCCCCGTTCACCGAGCCCCCGGCCTACCCGGAGGTCCTGCTCCCCTGGCTGGCCCTGCTCCCGCGCATCGGCTACGCCCTCGAACACCTGCTGTGCGCCAGGGAGCTGTACGGCATCGACCGCCCGGCCACGGTCCGTGCCGCCCTGGAGGAGGTGTCCGCCGAACCCCCCGCCGGCACCTGGTCCACGACCCACCGCCTGGCCCCCTGGCGCGCACTGCCGTACCCGGGAACACAGGGGGACCCGGAGCCCGGACTCGCGGGTGACCACGACTGCGTGCTGTGCACCTCCGCCGTCCCCGGTCTCACCGACCGCGCGGCCCGCGGCCCGGCCGCCCGTTACGTCTGGGACCTGGCCGACCGCGCGGCCAGCCGCTGGGTGGTCCCCTTCGGCGCCGACGGCGTCCCCGGCGCACCCCACCACCACGACCAACTCCCCCTGTGGCTCAAGGGGGAACTGGTCCCGGTCGTCACCGACTGGACCCTGCTGACCCCGCCGGACCCCACCGAGGAAACCCGATGACCGACCACACCGCCCCGTACGAACAGCACGTCGACGGCTTCGGCACCGTCCGCGTCCGCCCCCTCGACCCGGCGTCCGACGCGGATGTCGTCCACGGCTGGGCGAGCGAGGAACGCGCGGTCTTCTGGGGCATGAACGGACTCACCCGCGCCCAGGTCGCCGAGATCTACGCCCATCTGGCCGGCCTCGACACCCACCACGCCCACCTCGTCACCAAGGACGGCCTACCGGCGGCCCTGCTCCAGACGTACGAGCCGGCCGCCGACCGGGTCGGCGAGTGCTACGCCGTCCGCGCCGGCGACCTGGGCGTCCACGTCCTCCTCGGCCCGGCCGGCCCCGACGGCCCGCGCCCCGGCTGGACTTCGGCGCTGCTGACCGTGATGACGACGTACTCGCTGCGGGCCCTGGACAGGCACCGGCTCGTGGTCGACCCGGACGTACGCAACACCGGGGCGATCGCCCGCTTCGAACGCCAGGGCTTCGTGCGCGGCCCGGCGGTCGTCCTGCCCGAGGTGGACCTCCCCGACGTGTACCTGCCGGAGAAGCACGCCCAACTCGCCTTCCTGGAGCGCCGAGTAGCCTTCCCCGGGTGACGATGACGCCGGACGATCTGATCGCCCACTACAGCCTCGAACCCATCCCCCGCGAGGGCGGACTGTTCCGGCGTACCTGGGCGGGGCCCGTGCGTCCGGACGGCCGGCCCGAGGGCTCCGCCATCGTCGCCCTGCTCACCGCCGACGACTTCTGCGCCCTGCACCGCCTGCCCGCCGACGAGATCTGGCACTTCTACCTCGGCGACCCGCTCGGCCTTCTCCTGCTCGCGCCCGACGGCAGCGCCCGCACCGCCGTCCTCGGCCCCGCCCCGCTGACCGGCCAGCACCTCCAGCTGACCGTGCCGGCCGGTACCTGGATGGGCGCGCGGGTGGCACCGGGCGGCGCGTGGACGTTCTTCGGCTGCACGATGGCGCCCGGATTCACCTACGCGGACTACGAACACGGCAACGCGGCCGACCTGACGGCGCGTTATCCGACCGAGGCCGCCCGCATCACGGAACTGTGCCGCCCATGACCCCGCTGAACCTGCTCGACGGACAGACCGCCCTGGTGACCGGCGCGGGCGGCGGCATCGGCCGCGCCATCGCGCTGCGCTTCGCCGAGGAGGGCGCGGCGGTGGCCGTCCACTGCCGTACGGCGGTGGACGCGGCCGGGGAAGTGGCGGCCAGGATCCGGGAGTCGGGCGGTGAGGCCGTCGTACTCCGGGCGGACCTGACGGACGAGGACGCCTGCCACCGCCTGGTCCGGGAGGTCACGCACTGGTCCGGCGGCCGGCTCACCGCCCTCGTCAACAACGCGGCCGTCCAGCCCGTCCAGCCCCTGCCCGGCATGACGGCGGCCGAGTGGCGCACGGTCGTCGACACCGACCTCACCAGCGTCTTCGCCTGCACCCAGGCCGCCGCCGCCCATATGCGCGCGCACGGCGGCGGCACCATCACCCACATCGCCTCCATCGAGGCCGCCCAGCCCGCTCCCGGCCACGCCCACTACAGCGCGGCCAAGGCGGCGGTGGTCATGCACGCCCGCGCGGCGGCCCTGGAGTACGGCCCCGACGGCATCCGCGTCAACGCCGTCTCGCCCGGCCTGATCGACCGGGAGGGCCTGGCGGAGGCCTGGCCGGACGGCGTACACCGCTGGCTGGCCGCCGTCCCCACCGGCCGGCTGGGCCGCCCCGAGGACGTGGCCGACGCCTGCGTGTTCCTGGCCTCACCCCTCGCGAGCTGGATCACCGGCCACGACCTGACCGTGGACGGCGGCATCTCGGCCCGGCCGACCTGGTGAGCACTGCGGCCGATCGCTCGCGCGGTGAGCGCTCCGGCCGGTCTGTGCGTACCCATACGGAAGACAGGCGGCGAGGGAGGGGACGAGTGCTGCTGCGCGACCGGCGCCGATGGCCACGACGGCTGGGGCTGCTCTGCGCGGGCCTCCTCGCGCTGCTGCTGGGCACGGCGGCCCCGGCGTCCGCCCACGCGGCCCTGCGCACGACCGATCCCGCCGACGGCGGCCTCCTGCGCACGGCCCCCAGCCGCGTCACCCTGACCTTCACCGAATCGGTCGGCCTGCTCACCGACTCCTTCCGCGTCTACGACCCTGCCAACCACCGGCTGCGCACGGGCCCCGCGGAGCACGCCCCCGGCCGCCCGGACACGGCCCGCGTCTCCCTCCCCGCCAGGCTCGCCACCGGCACCTACACGGTCGCCTGGCGGGTGGTGTCCGCGGACAGCCACCCGGTCTCCGGCGCGCTCACCTTCTCGGTCGGCACCCGCACGGCGACGACCGCGAGCCCGGCCCCCGAGGACACCGAGAACCCCGCCACGGCGGCCCTGTACAACATCGCCCGCTACCTCGCCTACCTCTCCCTGGCCGTCCTCCTCGGCACGGCGGCGTTCGTGGCGTACTGCCGCCCGCCGACGGCGGCCCCGCTGCGCACCCCGGTACTGGCCGCCGCCTGGACCCTCCTCGCCACGACGGCCGCCCTGTACCTCCTGCGCACCCCCTACGAGGAGGGCACCCCACCCACGCTCTCCGTGAGCTCCCTCACCCACCCGGCCACGACCCGCCCCGGCGCCCTCCTGCTCACCCGCCTGACGCTGCTGCTCCTGGCCGGCGCCGGCATGGCACTCCTGCGGGCCCGCCGCAGAAGGCTCCCGCGCCGTACGACGCTCGCCGTGGCCGGGGCCCTCTCCCTCCCCCTGGCCCTGACCTGGACGGCGGCCGAACACGCCTCGGCGGGCATCCAGGTCCCGCCGGCGATCACCGCCGCCACGCTCCACCTGCTGGCCATGGGGACCTGGCTGGGCGGCCTGGCGGCCCTTCTGCGCACGCTGCCCCGCACCTCCCTCACCACCCTGGCCCGCTTCTCCCGCCTGGCCTTCGCCTCGGTGACGGTCCTGGTCCTGACCGGCGTCTACCAGTCCTGGCGGGGCCTCGGCTCCTGGCAGGCCCTGACGGACACGACGTACGGCCGCACCCTGCTGGCGAAACTGGCTGCGGTCACCGCGCTCCTGCTCGCGGCGGCCTGCTCCCGCGCGTGGACGACCCGTGTGACCCGAGAACCCCGGGTCGCCGTCGCCCGTGTCCCCGAACCGGCCACGGGCCCTCCGCCGCCCCCGGAACCCGCGACGCCGCCCCCGCCCCCGCCCTTCCACATCCTGCGCCGCTCGGTACTGGCGGAGGCGGCCGTCGGCGCGGTGGTCCTGGCCCTGACGACCCTGCTGACGAACACGGTGCCCGGCCGCGCGGCCGAGGAGGCGGCGGCGACCGGAACCCCGGCGAGCGGCATCCCGACGGCCTCCGTCACCACGATCCCCTTCGACGTCGGCACCCCCGGCGGCCACGGCAGGGTCCAGATCACCCTGGACCCGGGCCGCGTCGGCCGCAGCTCCGTCCAGGCGGTGGTCTACGGCCCCGACGGCGGCCTGTCCACGGTTCCCGAACTCCGCGTCACTCTCACCCTCCCCGCCCAGCACCTGGGCCCCCTGGACACCCGCATCACCGACCGCGGCGGCTACTGGTCCACCGACTCCTTCGACCTCCCCCTGCCCGGCACCTGGACGATGAAGGCGACGATCCGGACCTCGGAACTGGACCAGGTGACGGTGTCGGCACCGGTGCGGGTGACGCGGTAGGCGGGCGGGACCCACCGGGCCGGCCGGCTCGCCGACGACCGAGTGCGACGACCGAGTGCAACGCCAGAGGGCCGGGCCACTTTCGTGACCCGGCCCTCTGGGCGGCGGCGGATACGAGATGCGAACTCGTGAGGCGTTGTCGTTCAGCTGCGTTCGTGGGTGGCCCGGCTACGGCCACGTATGCCCTGGGCGGGCTCTTGTGCGTCCTCGAGCGGCAAGGTCTCGTCCTCCCCGAAGTCAGGAGCCTGGAAGGGATTGGTCGCCGGGGGCGGCGATGCCCCGGCGGAGCAGCGGGGTTGCCCTTCCAGGGCGGAGAACAGCGACGTCAGATCGATGAGGGGACTCTCTTTCGGTACAGGTCCCTGAAGGGGCCTGGTGTGCCGTGACCGGGCACAGCGGTCCTACAGCTTGGTCATCTTGGAGTACGGGCTCAAGATCCGCATTTGCGTCGAGCCGAAGTCCACGAGTGCCGCGACTCCGGCCTCGATGCCGATCACCCGGCCGAGACCGTACATGTCGTGGGTGACCTGGTCGCCCACGGCGAAGTGCTTGGGAGCCGGTGTGACCGGGGCCTTGAAGGGGCTGGTAGGCAGATGACGCTTCGGCGCAGCAGGCTTTGTCATGGCTCAGTATGAGCCTACGCGCATCCCGTTTGCTGTGGCCGTCGGCACAGATCCAGACGGGTACAACCGCTCCGTGTCGCTGACCTGGGGTTCCGAGACCTGGTGCGGCAAAAATGGACCGCGGGTCTCCTTCGCCGACCGTGCTGACACCTGACCCCGGCCGTCACCCGGGCCCCTACGCCAGAGGGCCGGACCACTTTCATGGTCCGGCCCTCTGGGCTGGCGGAGGATACGAGATTCGAACTCGTGAGGGGTTGCCCCCAACACGCTTTCCAAGCGTGCGCCCTAGGCCTCTAGGCGAATCCTCCGCCGGAAACATTACATGACCGAGGGGAGTGCTCGCGAACCCGTTCTCGCAGGCCCCCGTCGGTTGCAGCCCGCAGGCCGCGATCGGGTACTGTTGGGCACAGCCCCTCACGCGGCGCTATCTGACTGAACTCCCCCAGGGCCGGAAGGCAGCAAGGGTAGGTCGGCTCTGGCGGGTGCGTGGGGGGCCCTTGCGTTCCCGGGGGGCCGGGGTCCGCGGCCGGGACCGGTTGTCAGCGGGCGCCTATAACCTCGTATGCGTGTCGTCTCTCGCGCTGTACCGCCGCTATCGCCCGGAGACCTTTGCCGAGGTCATCGGGCAGGAGCATGTCACCGACCCGCTGCAGCAGGCGCTGCGGAACAACCGGGTCAATCACGCGTACCTGTTCAGCGGTCCGCGCGGCTGTGGCAAGACGACCAGCGCGCGGATCCTCGCCCGCTGTCTGAACTGTGAGCAAGGTCCCACTCCGACACCGTGCGGCGAGTGCCAGTCGTGCCAGGACCTCGCCAGGAACGGCCCCGGCTCGATCGACGTCATCGAGATCGACGCGGCCTCTCACGGTGGTGTGGACGACGCCCGTGAACTGCGCGAGAAGGCGTTCTTCGGCCCCGCGAGCAGCCGGTACAAGATCTACATCATCGACGAGGCCCACATGGTCACGTCGGCCGGCTTCAACGCGCTGCTGAAGGTCGTCGAGGAGCCGCCGGAGCACCTCAAGTTCATCTTCGCGACCACCGAGCCCGAGAAGGTCATCGGCACGATCCGGTCGCGCACCCATCACTACCCCTTCCGGCTCGTCCCGCCCGGCACCCTGCGGGACTACCTCGGCGAGGTGTGCCAGAAGGAGAAGATCCCGGTCGAGGAGGGCGTGCTGCCCCTCGTCGTGCGCGCCGGCGCGGGTTCCGTGCGTGACTCCATGTCCGTCATGGACCAGCTCCTCGCCGGTGCCGGCGAGGAAGGTGTGACGTATGCCATGGCCACCTCCCTCCTCGGCTACACCGACGGCTCCCTTCTCGACTCCGTCGTCGAGGCCTTCGCCACCGGTGACGGTGCCGCCGCCTTCGAGGTCGTCGACCGCGTCATCGAGGGCGGCAACGACCCGCGCCGCTTCGTCGCCGACCTGCTGGAGCGGCTCCGGGACCTGGTGATCCTCGCCGCCGTGCCGGACGCCGCGGAGAAGGGGCTCTTCGACGCCCCGGCCGACGTCCTGGAACGCATGCAGGCCCAGGCCTCCACCTTCGGCGCGGCCGAGCTGAGCCGCGCCGCCGACCTCGTCAACACGGGCCTGACGGAGATGCGCGGCGCCACCTCGCCCCGCCTCCAGCTGGAACTGATCTGCGCGCGTGTGCTGCTCCCGGCCGCCTACGGAGACGAGCGGTCCGTGATGGCCCGCCTCGACCGTCTCGAGCGCGGCGTCCACTTCGCGGGCGGCGCCGGTGCGCCCGCCATGAGCTACGTCCCCGGGCCGGAGGCCCACGGCGGCGTCCCCATGCCGCCTGCCGCCGCCTCCGTACCGCCCGGCGGCGGCCCGGCAGCGGCCCGCGCGGCCGTACGAGCCCCCAACGGGCCGGGTGCCGGTGGTCCTGGCGCCGGCGGGGTTCCGGGCGTCGGTGGCCAGGGTTCCGGTGGTGGGGGCCTCGGTCGTCCTGGTGCCGGTGGCGGTCCGGGTTCCAGTGGTCCTGGTTCCGGCGGCCCTGGTGCCGGTGGCCCCGGTGCCGGTGGTCCGGCTCCGGCCGCCCCCGCGCCCACGGAGCCCGCGCCCACGGAGCCCGCCGCTCCGACGGCCCCCGCACCGACTCCGGCAGCTGCCGCCCCGGCCGCTCAGGCGGCCCCCGCCTCCGCCGCCCAGGCTCAGGTGCCGCCCTCCGGCGCCCCTGGCCCCTCCGCACCGGCCGGTCCTCCCACCGCGGCTCCTGCCCCTGGTGCGCCCGGCGCCTGGCCCACCGCCGCAGCCGCCGGAAGCGGCCGACGCCCCGGTGGCTGGCCCACGGCAGCGGCACCGGCGGGCGGCGCGCCCCAGGGGCAGGCCCCAGGCCCCGGCCGTGCCCCGGCCCAGCAGCAGCCCCCGGCGACCCCCGCGGCTCCGGCAGTGCCCGCGGCCTCCCCCGCCGGTGGCCTCGACCCCCGCATGCTCTGGCCGAACATCCTGGAGGCAGTCAAGAACCGGCGCCGCTTCACCTGGATCCTGCTCAGCCAGAACGCGCAGGTGGCCGGCTTCGACGGCACCACGCTCCAGCTCGGCTTCGTCAACGCCGGTGCCCGCGACAACTTCGCCGGCAGCGGCAGCGAGGACGTGCTGCGGGCGGCGCTGGCCGAGCAGTTCAACGTGCAGTGGAAGATCGAGGCGGTCGTCGACCCGTCCGGCGGCGGCTCCCCAATCCCGCCCGCGGGGGGCTCGGGCTCCGGCGGCGGTTACGGCGCTCCCGCCGGTGGCGGTGGCTACGGCGCCCCGGCCGCACCCCGCCCCGCTGCTCCCCAGCCCGCTCCGCAGGCGCCCGCGACCCCGCCGTCCGGCCCCGGACCCGGATCTGCCGCGCCCGCTCCCGCCCCCCAGCCCGCCGCCGCGCCCGAGCCGCCCCCGGTCGCTCCCGAGGACGACATCCCCGAGGACGACGACCCTGACCTGGACGAGTCGGCCCTCTCCGGCCACGAACTGATCGTGCGCGAACTGGGGGCGACCGTGGTGGAGGAGTTCTCCAACGAGTAGGGCGAGCAGCCGGCGCGCGGGGGCGAGAGGGTGAGCAGGGCGTTCTCAGGTGCCTGAGCGAGCTGTCTCGGAGCCCCTTTGGAGGAAACCCCAACAAACCCGCCCCCCGGTCTTCGGCAACCTTGCCATTAGGCTGACCCCCGTGAAGGTCCTCGTCATCGGCAACGGCGCCCGCGAACACGCCCTGTGCCGCTCCCTGTCCCTCGACCCCGACGTCACCGCGCTGCACTGCGCCCCCGGCAACGCCGGCATCGCCGAGGTCGCCGAGCTGCACGCGGTCGACGCGCTCGACGGCAAGGCGGTCGCCGAGCTGGCCGTCGGCCTCGGTGCCGACCTGGTCGTCGTCGGCCCGGAGGCCCCGCTGGTCGCCGGTGTGGCCGACGCCGTCCGCGCGGCGGGCATCCCGGTGTTCGGCCCGTCCAAGGAGGCCGCGCAGCTGGAGGGCTCCAAGGCCTTCGCCAAGGACGTCATGGCGGCGGCCGGGGTGCCGACCGCCCGCTCCTACGTGTGCACGACGGCCGAGGAGGTCGCCGAGGCACTCGACGCCTTCGGCGCCCCCTACGTCGTCAAGGACGACGGGCTCGCCGCCGGCAAGGGCGTGGTCGTCACCGACGACCTGGAGGCCGCCAAGGCCCACGCCGCCGCCTGTGAGCGCGTGGTCATCGAGGAGTTCCTCGACGGCCCCGAGGTGTCCCTCTTCGCGATCACCGACGGGGAGACGGTCGTACCGCTCCAGCCCGCCCAGGACTTCAAGCGCGCCCTGGACGGCGACGAGGGCCCGAACACCGGCGGCATGGGCGCGTACTCGCCGCTGCCGTGGGCCGAGCCGAAGCTGGTCGACGAGGTGCTGGAGTCGGTGCTGCAGCCGACCGTGGACGAGCTGCACCGCCGCGGCACCCCCTTCTCCGGCCTGCTCTACGCGGGCCTGGCGATCACCAGCCGCGGTGTCCGGGTGATCGAGTTCAACGCCCGCTTCGGCGACCCCGAGACCCAGGTCGTGCTGGGCAGGCTGAAGACCCCGCTGGCCGGCCTCCTGACGGCCGCCGCCACCGGCAACCTCGCCGACCTGCCGCCCCTGCGCTGGAGCGAGGACGCGGCCGTCACCGTCGTCGTCGCCTCGCACAACTACCCCGCCACCCCCCGCACCGGAGACCCGATCACCGGTCTGGACGAGGTGGCCGCCGAGGACGCCCCGCACGCGTACGTGCTGCACGCCGGGACCAAGCGGGACGGCGACGCCGTCGTCAGCGCGGGCGGGCGGGTGCTGTCCGTCACCGCCACCGGCAAGGACCTGGCCGAGGCGCGGGAGCGGGCGTACCGGGCGGTGGGCCGGATCCGTCTGGACGGCTCCCAGCACCGCACCGACATCGCCGCGAAGGCGGCCCGGGCCGAGCAGGCGGCCCCGGCGGATCAGGCGCCGACCGCCTGATCCGCACCCTCTCCTTACGCAGGCCCCGGATCCCCGATCCGGGGCCTGATCCTTGCTGTCTGTCGCCCACCTCTGACCAAAGCCATTCCATCGAGTGAGCAATCATCCATATGGCTGACGGGGGCCGGGGCCCCAACTATGGTGCCGCGCAAGCGTTCCGGCACTTGGCCCACCGGCATTGCGATGTCAGTGGCGGGTGCCACAGTGGGGGAGTGACCACAACCAGGACAGCACGGCATCGGCAGCGAGGGGGTGAGGGCAGGACGTGACCGGAATCGGTGCGGAGGCGGGCGCGCAGGCCGCGCGCTCCCGGGCCCTCGCGGTGCTGCGGGTCCGGGGCCGGGCGCTGGCCGTGGCCCTGCTGCCCGCGGCCGCCGCGGTGATCCTGCTGACCGGCGGCTCCACCGGCCACTTCGTCGGCCGGGGCTGGGACCTGGCCCGCTGGGTCGTAGGTGTGCTCGCCGTGCTGGTGCTGCTGGCCGCCACCGGCATCGCCCTGGTCGTGGCCCGGGCCCGCCCCGCCGTCAGCCCGACGGTGCCGGTCCCGGAGGAGTCCGCCCCTGACCTGTACCGGATGGTGCGGGACCTGGCCGACCGGCTGGACGTGCCGGCGCCCTCGGCCATAGCGCTCACCCCGGACTGCGACAGCTGGCTGGAGGACCGCACGCACTCGGCCCACGGCCCGCCCCAGCGCTTCGCGCCCGGCGAGGACGAGCTGGCCGGTCCGGGCCGCCGCCGCGCGCCCGTCGCGCCGGTGCTCGTCATCGGCTCCCCGTTCCTGTGGTGGATGCGTGTCGGCGAGCTGCGCGCGGTCCTCGCCCCGGTCATCGCCGGTACGGGCACCTCGGCGCACCCCGACATAGCCGCCGCCCGGCGCTTCGTGCGCGGCTTGGACGCAGCGGTCGCCGTCGCCTCGACACCCGGCCGCTGCCCGGTGGCGCGCGGTGTGTGCGCGGCCCTCGGCTGGGTGGCCCGGCTGCTGCTGCGCGGCTGTCGTGAGCACGCGGCGCAGATGGAGCGCGGGGTCGCCGCGGCGGCGGCCGAGCGGGCCCAGGCCGTCGACTACGGCCTGCGGATCGTCGCCCAGGAGCAGGTGGGCCTGGCCTACGCCGGCTGGGACCGGCTGCTGACCAGGGTCGCGCTGCCCGCCTGGCGCATGGGCCGCTGGCCCTCGCGGCTGGACGCGGGCGTGGTGGCGGCGCTCACCGAGCTGTCCCGGCGCGACCGTCTGGCCGAGGGTTTCACCTCCCGGCTCGGCGAGCGCCCAGCGTGCGACCTGCTGGAGGAGCCGGGCGCCGTGGACGAGGCGGCGTCCCTCCTCGCCGCCCGCCTCTTCCACGGCGGCCCGGCGGAGTCCGGCCCGGACTGGGCGCCGGTGGACTGGCAGGCGTATCCGGAGGAGGTCGTGGACCGTACCTGGCGCGCCGACGCGGCCCGCCTGCACCGCGTCCTGGACTCCCTCGGTGTCCGCCCCGCCCCCGGCCCCACGGCCCCCGACCCCGGCGGCCCCACCCTGGCCCGCGTCCTGGACCACCTCACCGAACCCGCCCCGGAGGCGGCGATACGGAAATCCCCCCAGGACACCCGTCCACCGGCCGACTACGAGCGCGGCCTCCCGTCCCCGCCCACCCCGACGCCGGCCCCCCAGGCCGCCGAGGCCGTTCACGACCCCGCAGGCCCACCCACCCCGCCGGCCGCCGACGGCGAGGACGCCCCTCAGGGGCCACCCGCACCCGACGACGAAAGCCGCACGGGTGGTGTGGATGGGAGCACAGACGCCGAAGGCGAGGCCGAGGCGGACGTACCCCAGGCCGCTGAGGCGCCGCAGGCAACCCGCGAAGCCGAGGTGGGCCCCCCGGCCGAAGACCCCGGCACGGAGCGCAGCGCCGCCCTCGCCGCCGGTCTGAGCGCCGAGCTGGCCCGTGAGGAAGCCGCCGCGCCGAGGTCCGGTGCGACCGCCACCGGCCGGACCCCGGAGAGCGCCCTGTGGGACGACGGCGGCCTGCCGCTCTTCCCGCTGCAGCCCCCGCGCACCGGCCGCGACCTGCTCACCGATCACGTCACGGCGATGGTGTGCTGCGCGGCCGTCGACACCGCCGGCGCGGTCCCCGCCCTGGACTGGCTGGACGGCCCCTCCCTGTTGCTGGGCGGTGAGCGCGCCGCCGACCTGACGCCGAAGGTTCTCAGCCTCATCGAGGAGGGAGACCCGGGCCCGCTGCGGGACTGGCTGGCCGCCTCCGGGATACGCCCGGAGAAGCCCGTACGGCTCGTCTAGGAGCCGAGCCGCACGGTTCGTCAAACGGTGGCTCTGTCTTCCACTTCAGGTCAATTCGCAACGACTAGTGACCGAGCCCGTGCGTTATGTGATGTGCTGGGAGCGACCACGCACCTGGCATGAGCGTGCGACATACGACAGCACGCCCGAGGACTGCGCGTACCACCGAGCACTGAGAGCACCGCGAGCACCACCGAGACAGGACGACACGGGGGGCATGAGGGAGGGGAGCGGTCATGGCCTCGGACCACATCCGCCGCTGGGAGTCCGGAGCGCTCGCGCACGCCGTCACGGACCCCTTCGGTCAGGGCCCGGTGCCCTGGCTGCGCGGCAGTGAGACCTACTTCGACGACACCGGTCACGTCGTGCCCTGGTACGTCGACCCGAACCCCCAGCCGCTCACCGGGGTCGGTCCCGCCCCGCGCGTGCCCGGGCCCCGCGCGGCCGACGACGTGCGCCGCCAGATCAAGGGCTTCACCGCGACCGGCACGGTCTCGCCCGGCGAGGCGATCGACTTCCACATCACGGTCGACCCGCCCCAGGAGTTCGGCGTCGACATCTACCGGATCGGCCACTACGGCGGCGACGGCGCCGCGAAGATCACCACCAGCCCGCGCCTGTCCGGCATCGTCCAGCCCCCGCCGCTGGCCGCCGACCGCACGGTCTCCTGCCACCACTGGTGGCTGTCCTGGCGCCTCCAGGTGCCCGCCCACTGGCCCATCGGCGCCTATGTGGCCGTCCTGACCACCGCCGACGGCTACCGCTCCCACGTGCCCTTCACGGTCCGCGACGGCCAACCCGCCGACCTGCTCCTGCTGCTGCCGGACATCACCTGGCAGGCGTACAACCTGTACCCGGAGGACGGCCGCACCGGCGCGAGCCTCTACCACGCCTGGGACGACAGGGGGCGGCTGCTCGGCGAGGCCGACGCGGCGACCATGGTCTCCTTCGACCGCCCCTACGCGGGCGCCGGCCTGCCCCTGCACGTCGGCCACGCCTACGACTTCATCCGCTGGGCCGAGCGGTACGGCTACGACCTCGCCTATGCCGACGCCCGTGACCTGCACGCCGGCCGCGTCGACCCCGGCCGCTACCGGGGCCTGGTCTTCCCCGGCCACGACGAGTACTGGTCGGTGCCGATGCGCCGGGCCGTGGAGGAGGCCCGCGACCGGGGCACCTCGCTGGTCTTCCTCTCCGCCAACACCATGTACTGGCAGGTGGAGCTGGGCCCGTCCCCGTCCGGTGTGCCGGACCGGCTGCTGACCTGCCGCAAACGCAAGGGGCCGGGGAAGCCGGTGCTGTGGCGGGAGATCGACCGGCCCGAGCAGCAGCTGGTCGGCATCCAGTACGCGGGCCGGGTGCCCGAACCGCACCCCCTGGTCGTCCGCAACGCCGGGCACTGGCTGTGGGAGGCGACCGGTGCGCACGACGGCGACGAGATCGAGGGCCTGGTCGCCGGCGAGGCCGACCGGTACTTCCCGCGCACCCCGCTGCCGGCGCACGAGGAGCGCATCCTGCTCGCCCACTCCCCGTACACCGACAGCGACGGCGTCCTGCGCCACCAGGAGACCTCCCTGTACCGCGCCCCCTCCGGCGCCTGGGTCTTCGCCTCCGGCACCTTCGCCTGGTCGCCGGCCCTGGACCGCCCCGGCCATGTGGACCCCCGCATCCAGCGCGCCACGGCGAACCTCCTGGACCGCATCTGCAAACGCGACTGAGCGCCGACGGGCCGAGCCCGACCCCCTGGCCGAAACCGATCCCCCCGATAAGGGAGAATCGAGGCACTTGGACAGAACCACGGGGAGGAACCGTGTCCGGATTCGTAGAAAAGCCCGAGCCGATCCAGGTTCCGGGCCTGGTGCACCTGCACACCGGAAAGGTGCGCGAGCTGTACCAGAACGAGGCGGGCGACCTCGTGATGGTCGCCAGCGACCGCATGTCCGCCTACGACTGGGTGCTGCCCACGGAGATCCCCGACAAGGGCCGTGTCCTCACCCAGCTCTCCCTGTGGTGGTTCGACCAGCTGCGCGACCTGGCCCCCAACCACGTGATCAGCACCGAGGTGCCCGAGAGCGCCCCCGCCGACTGGGCGGGCCGCACGCTGGTCTGCAAGTCCCTGAAGATGGTCCCGGTGGAGTGCGTGGCCCGCGGCTACCTCACCGGCTCCGGACTCGTCGAGTACAACGAGTCCCGGACCGTCTGCGGCCTCGCCCTGCCCGAAGGCCTCGTCGACGGCTCGGAACTCCCCGCCCCGATCTTCACCCCGGCCACCAAGGCCGAGGTCGGCGAGCACGACGAGAACGTCTCCTACGAGGAGGTCGCCCGCCAGGTCGGCGCCGACACCGCCGCCCAGCTGCGCCAGGCGACCCTCGCGGTGTACTCACGGGCCCGGGACGTCGCCCGCGACCGGGGGATCATCCTGGCGGACACCAAGTTCGAGTTCGGCTTCGACGGCGACAGCCTGGTCCTCGCGGACGAGGTCCTCACCCCGGACTCCTCCCGCTTCTGGCCGGCCGACCAGTGGCAGCCGGGCCGCGCCCAGCCGTCGTACGACAAGCAGTTCGTGCGGGACTGGCTGACCTCCGCGGAGTCCGGCTGGGACAGGAAGAGCGAGCAGCCCCCGCCGGCCCTGCCCGACGCGGTCGTCCAGCAGACCCGGCAGAAGTACGTGGAGGCCTACGAGCGCCTCACCGGCCTGAGCTGGAGCTAGCAGCACGAGAAGACCCCGGTCCAGTGGACCGGGGTCTTCTTCCCGAGCGGACGACGAGGCTCGAACTCGCGACCTCAACCTTGGCAAGGTTGCGCTCTACCAACTGAGCTACGTCCGCGTTGCGCCGTGGCGCGAGAGCAACTATACCCAACCTCGCTCCCGTGCGAGACGCACTGCCGCATGGCGGTTCTCGGCGCCGAGCTTCGTGACGGCCGAGGAGAGGTAGTTCCGTACGGTTCCCGGCGACAGCGCGGCTCGCTCGGCGATCTCCGTGACCGGCGCTCCGTCGGCCGCCAGCTCCAGCACCTCGGCCTCCCGCGCGGTCAGCGGGGAGTCCCCGGCGGAGATCGCGTCGGCGGCCAACTCCGGGTCGACGTAGCGGTTTCCCGTGTGCACGGCGCGGATGATCTCGGCGAGCCGCTGGGCGCTGACGGTCTTCGGGACGAACCCGCGCACACCGGCCGCGAGCGCCCGTTTCAGATGGCCGGGGCGGCCGTGTCCGGTGACGATGAGCACCTGGCAGGAGGGCAGTTCGGCGCGCAGGGATGTGGCGACCTTCACACCGTCGGCGCCGGGCATCTGAAGATCGAGCACGGCCACATCGGGCTCATGGGCCCGCGCCATCGCCAGCGCCTCGGGGCCGCTGGCCGCCTCCGCGACGACCAGCAGATCGTCCTCCAGCGACAGCAGCGCGGCCAGGGCGCCCCGGATCAGATGCTCGTCGTCGGCGAGCAACAGCCGTACCGGAGTGCTCATGACGTGACTTCACTCACTTCCTTGCTCAGGGGCACCTCGGCCACCAGCCGGAACCGGTCCTTCCCGACCGCGCCCGCCTCCAGCGTCCCGTCGAGCACGGACAGCCGCTCCCGCAGCCCGGCGAGCCCGGAACCCCCACCCCCGTCGGGGGTTCCGGCCAGCCCGTCGTTCTCCACCGTCAGCACCACACATCCCTCCAGCACCCGCAGTGACAGCGAGCAGCGTCCCGCGTTCCCGTGCCGGAGCACGTTCGTCGTCGCCTCGCGCACCACCCAGCCCAGCGCGGACTGCACGTCGGCGGGCAGCCCCGCCGTCTCCGCGCGGACCTCGCAGTCGATCCCGGCGGCCGCCAACACGCCCTGGGCGCCCCCGAGTTCGGCCCCGAGGTCGGCCTCCCGGTAGCCGCGTACGACGGCCCGTACCTCCCGCTGGGACTCCTGCGCGACGCGCTGCACCTCGATCATCTGCTCCACGGCCTCCGGCCGTCCCCGCCGGGCCAGTTGGACGGCCAGCTCGCTCTTGAGCGCGATCACGGACAGGTTCCGCCCCAGCACGTCGTGCAGATCCCGGCCGAACCGCAGCCGCTCCTCGGCGACGGCGAGCCGGGCCTCCACCTCGCGGGCGCGTTCCGCCTCCCACAGCACGGCCAGCGTCCAGGCGCCGCACCGGCCGGCGAGCAGCGCGAAGACCACCTGGGAGGCGGTCACGGCGGCGGTCGCCATCAGGCCGACGGCGTCGCGATCGGCGAACCCGACGGCTGCCGTGAGCAGGACCGTGAGCACCGCCGCCCGGCGCAGGAGCACCCGCACCGGGACCGTGAGGCTGTAGAGCAGCGCGAAGGGCAGCACGCAGCCACCGATGGCGAACCGGACGGCCGTCGGGGTCGCCGCGTCCAGTCCGGCCAGTGCCACGATCAGCGCCAGCGCCAGCCCCAACAGGACGGCCGGGGTGCGTTGGGCGCCGGCCGGCAGCGCGGCGCGCCCCAGATAGTGGTCGAGAGAGGCCCGGGTGTGCCGGTTCGAGAAAACGCACTGCAGGATCCCGACGAGCCCGAGGAGGCCACCGAGGACGAATGCCGCGGGCCGGTGGGCGAGGCCGCCGGGCAGTGGCAGCAGCAGCCAGCAGCACATGATGAACCAGACCGTGCAGCACCAGGTGAGGACGCTGAACAGCTCGACCCGCTCGGCCTTGCTGCGCCGCCCCCAGTGCCGCTGCTGCCAGCGCCGTATGCGTGCCGTCATCCGCGCGTCCCCCGTTCCTCAGCGCCCCTCAGCGCCGCGGCTCCCACCGGAACCGCCGTCGTACAGCAAACACCGCGAGGAAGAGCCAGGCCAACGCGGTCGCGAGGGCGCCGAGCACCTCTCCCGTGCTCAACTGGCCCGTCCAGCCGCCGCGGAAGAGCCGGATCGCCGGGGACAGCGGGAGCAGTTCGCAGACGGCGGCCAGCTTCTCGGGCATGACCTCGGTCGGGAACGTGATCCCGGAGCCGATCATCGACAGGAACATCAGCGGCAGCGCGGTGACCTGGCCGCTCTCCACGGTCCTGGTGAAGGAGGCGGTGAGCGCGGCGAGTGCGGCACTGACCAGGTAACCGGCCAGCAGCCCGGGCAGGATCAGATACGGCGCCCTGGGCGCGCCGGTGTGCAGCAGGGCCGCGCACCCGGCGCACAGCACCAGTGCCTGGGCGAGTCCGATGCCGAGGGCGGGCAGGGCGGTGCCGGTGAGGATCTCGGCGTCGGAGAGTTCGCCGGTGCGCAGCCGTTTCAGTACGAGTTCCTCGCGGCGGGCGACGTAGGCGTTGACCAGGGAGGTGTACACGGCGAAGAGGAAGGAGAAGCCGATCGCGGCAGTCAGCAGGGTGGTGGCGATGGTCAGCCCCTGCTTGTGCAGATCCATCTGGTCGATGGCCGGCCGCATGCTGAACGGCAGCAGCAGCGGTACGGCCAGTGCGCTGAACACGACCCCGCGGTTACGGCCGAGCAGCGCGAGCTCCGCCCGCGCCAGCGCCCCCAACCGCCGCCCGACCGCACCCCGGCCACCCCTTCCCCCACCTCGCCCGACCACCCGCACCCCACCCACAGCAGAGGCCTCCACCTCCACGCTCGCCTGGTGTTCCCTCGTTTCAGCTCCGGCCGTGCGCACACCTCCGGCTCCGGAGCCCGCCCCGTCCCCGCCCACACCAGGGCCCTTCGCCCCCACTCCGGCCCCGCTCACCCCGTGTTCCCCCGTCTCCGCTCCGGCCGCCAGCACCGCATGCCCCGTCGCCCCCGCACCGACCCCGTTCACGCCGCCACCTCCCGCTGCCGCTCCGAGCCCGTTCACGCCGCCACCTCCCGCTGCCGCTCCGAGCCCGTTCACGCCGCCACCTCCCGCTGCCGTTCCGAGCCCGTTCACGCCGCCACCTCCCGCTCCCGCGCGATCCCCAGGAACGCCTCCTCCAGCGAGGCCGAGCGCACGTCCAGTCCGCCCAGTTCGACGCCGGACCGCTCGGCCCAGGCCAGTACGCCGGTCGCGGTGCGCTGCAGTTGGGTCGTCCGCAGGCGTACGACCCTCCCCTCGGTCTCGTGGTCGCACACGCCGAGCTCGGCCAGCGGTGGCAGGTCGCCGAGGAAGTAGCCGTCGGGCAGGGCGAAGGACATCCGGGAGGGCCGGCCGGCGGTCACCTCGGCCGGGGTGCCGGAGACGGCGATGCGGCCCTCGTGCAGGATGGCGAGCCGGTCGGCGAGGCCCTCTGCCTCCTCCAGGTAGTGCGTGGTGAGCAGCACGGTCGTACCCGCGTCCCGCAGCCGACGCACCAACTCCCAGGTGTCCCGGCGGCCTTCCGCGTCGAGCCCGGTCGTCGGCTCGTCGAGGAAGAGCACCTCGGGGTCGCCGAGCAGGGCGAGCGCCAGGTCGAGCCGGCGCCGCTCGCCGCCGGAGAGCTGTTTGACCCGGACGTCGGCCCTGCGGCTCAGCCCCACCAGTTCCAGCGCCTCCGCCTCCGCCTCCGGCCGCGCCCCGCTCGTGCAGCCCGCCCACATCCGGGCGGTCTCGGCGACGGTCAGCTCGGCCGGGAAACCGCCTTCCTGGAGCATCACACCGGTACGCGGCCGTACGGCGGTGCGTTCGCGGTACGGATCGTGGCCGAGGACCCGGACCCGGCCCGCGGCGGGTGCGGTCAGTCCCTCCAGCAGTTCGACCGTCGAGGTCTTTCCCGCGCCGTTGGTCCCCAGCAGGGCGTAGATCTCCCCGCGCGCCACGGAGAAGGAGATTCCGCGTACGGCCTCGAACCCGCCCCCGTAGACGCGCTTGAGGTCGGCGACCTCAATCACGTGTTCGTGTTCGTCGTTGTCCATGTCGCCAGCGTCCCGGCGGCCGGAGCGGTGCGGCAGTGCGCGATGTCATCGCCCGGCATGACAAATGTCAGAGCGGATCGCGGACAACGAAAAGACCCCGGCCCAGAAGGACCGGGGTCTGATTCCCGAGCGGACGACGAGGCTCGAACTCGCGACCTCAACCTTGGCAAGGTTGCGCTCTACCAACTGAGCTACGTCCGCACTGCTCCCGACCGGCTCCCACCGATCGGTGCGAGCACCAGCCTACCTGATCCACAAGAGTGGTCGTGACAAGCGGTGCCGGAGCGGGTGACAGGAATCGCACACTGCGCCTTCCCCCTGGAAGGGGGATGTTCTGCTACTGAACTACACCCGCACGCTCCTCGGGGTTTCGGCCTTTCGGTCTCGCCCCTCGGCGTGTCCCAGACATTAGCTGATCAGCAGGGGGGTTGCGCAAGTCGGCCTCCCCTGCTGCCCGGTATGCCCAAGTGCGCGGCCCCCAGGGTCCGCTGACGGACCCTGGGAACTGCCCCTTCGCGGGCTCGTACGGCCGGGCCGCTCATACGGCTCCCGGCGCGCCTCACTGCGCGGCGCTGAACGCCTCGTAGACCTTCTTGGGGATGCGTCCGCGGGCGGGGACGTCCATCTTGTTGGCCTGGGCCCAGGCGCGGACGGCCGCCGGGTCGGGGGCGACCTCCGTCTGCTTGTACGCCTTGCCGGAGCGCGACCGCTTGCGGCCGGCCTCGACGTAGGGCGCGAGCGCCTTGCGCAGTTTCTTGGCGTTGGTTTCGTTCAGGTCGATCTCATACGACTTGCCGTCGAGTCCGAAGGCGATCGTTTCCGCCGCTTCCGAGCCGTCGATGTCGTCAAAGAGCGTGACCACGACCTTTTGCGCCACGAATATCGGTCCCTTCGTGCGGCACGTCGATACAGCTCACCGGCGATGACGTGCCGAGTATCGGCTATTGCCAATTCATTTGTACAGTGCTCGGCAATGCAAAGTGAAGCCCGACTAAATCCGTCCGCGTGTCCGAAGACAATAGGTGAACGGGGCGGACTGTGGAACTTTCCCAGAACTTTTCACGGCCGTACGGCTTCGACACCCGATCGTGATGCGCCTCACGTAGTTTCCTACAACTCTACTCGCGTAGAAATTTTGTGCGGGTAGTCTGAAGGAACCTGCTCAGCACCACACACCGGGAGTGCCAGTGGCACGCGTCGTAGTCGACGTCATGCTCAAGCCGGAGATCCTCGACCCCCAGGGCCAGGCGGTCCAGCGTGCGCTGCCGCGCCTGGGTTTCGAAGGGATCTCGGACGTCCGTCAGGGAAAGCGTTTCGAACTGGAAGTTGACGGGCCGGTCGACGCGGCCGCGCTCGCCCGCATCCACGATCTCGCGGAATCCTTCCTCGCCAACACCGTGATCGAGGACTTCACCGTCAAGGTGGAAGAGGCCGCGGAAGTCGCGGAGGCGGCCAAGTGACCGCTCGTATTGGCGTCGTCACTTTCCCGGGCAGTCTCGACGATCACGACGCCCAGCGCGCGATCCGCCTCGCGGGCGCCGAACCGGTCGCCCTCTGGCACAAGGACAAGGACCTCAAGCAGGTCGACGCCGTGGTCCTTCCCGGCGGTTTCTCCTACGGCGACTATCTGCGCGCCGGCGCCATCTCCCGGTTCTCGCCGGTGATGGAGTCCGTGATCGAGCAGGCGAAGGCCGGGCTGCCGGTCCTCGGTATCTGCAACGGCTTCCAGATCCTCACCGAGGCCCACCTCCTCCCGGGCGGGATGCTCGGCAACGACCACCTCCACTTCATCTGCCGCGACCAGAAGCTGCGGGTGGAGAACGCGCAGACCGCCTGGACCAGCGACTACCGCGCCGGCCAGGAGATCCACATCCCGCTGAAGAACATGGACGGCCGGTACGTCGCCGACCAGTACACGCTGGACAAGCTGGAGGCCGAGGGCCGGGTCGCGTTCCGGTACCTCGACTTCAACCCCAACGGCTCGCTCAACGACATCGCCGGCATCACCAACGAGGCCGGGAACGTCGTGGGCCTCATGCCGCACCCCGAGCACGCCGTGGAGCCGCTGGTCGGTACGGGCCGTACCGACGGGCTCCCGTTCTTCACCTCGATCCTCAAGAAGCTGGTCAACGCATGAGCCGGACGCCTCTGGACACGGTCGAGCACGCGGCCGCGACCCCCGACGTCGAGCTGCCCTGGGCCGAACTCGGCCTGAAGAAGGACGAGTACGAGCGGGTGGTGGAGATCCTCGGCCGCCGCCCGACCGGCGCCGAGCTCGCCATGTACTCGGTCATGTGGTCCGAGCACTGCTCGTACAAGTCCTCCAAGGTCCACCTGCGCCAGTTCGGCGAGAAGGCGCCCGAGAGCGACGCCCTCCTCGTCGGCATCGGCGAGAACGCGGGCGTGGTGGACGTCGGCCAGGGTTACGCCGTGACCTTCAAGGTCGAGTCGCACAACCACCCGTCGTACGTCGAGCCCTACCAGGGCGCGGCCACGGGTGTCGGCGGCATCGTCCGCGACATCATCGCCATGGGTGCGCGGCCGGTGGCGGTCGTCGACCCGCTGCGGTTCGGCGCCGCCGACCACCCCGACACCAAGCGGGTGCTCCCGGGCGTGGTCGCGGGCATCGGCGGCTACGGCAACTGCCTGGGCCTGCCCAACATCGGCGGCGAGGTCGTCTTCGACGCCTGCTACCAGGGCAACCCGCTGGTCAACGCCGGTGCCATCGGCGTGATGCGGCACGAGGACATCCACCTCGCCAAGGCCTCCGGCGCGGGCAACAAGGTCATCCTGTACGGGGCTCGTACGGGTGGTGACGGCATCGGCGGCGCGTCGATCCTCGCGTCCGAGACCTTCGACGACGCCAAGCCGTCGAAGCGCCCGGCCGTCCAGGTCGGCGACCCCTTCCAGGAGAAGCTCCTCATCGAGTGCACCCTGGAGGCCTTCAAGGAGAAGCTGGTCGTCGGCATCCAGGACCTCGGTGCCGCCGGTCTCTCCTGTGCCACCTCCGAGCTCGCCTCCAACGGCTCCGGCGGTATGCGCGTCACCCTGGACGACGTCCCCCTGCGCGACTCGACGCTCTCTCCCGAGGAAATCCTCATGAGCGAGTCGCAGGAACGCATGTGCGCGGTCGTGGAGCCGGAGAAGGTCGACCGTTTCCTGGAGATCTGCGCCAAGTGGGACGTCATCGCCACCGTCATCGGTGAGGTGACCGACGGCGACCGGCTGGAGATCTTCTGGCACGGCGAGAAGATCGTCGACGTCGACCCGCGCACGGTCGCCCACGAGGGCCCGACGTACGAGCGCCCGTACGCCCGTCCCCACTGGCAGGACGCCCTGCAGGCCGACGACGCGAACAAGCTGCCGCGGCCCGAGACCTCGCAGGAGCTGAAGGAGCAGGTCCTGAAGCTGGTCGGGTCCCCCAACCAGGCCTCCAAGAAGTGGATCACCCAGCAGTACGACCACCTCGTGCAGGGCAACACCGTCCTCGCGCAGCCGGAGGACTCCGGCATGATCCGCGTGGACGAGGAGACCGGCCTCGGTGTCGCCATCGCGACGGACGGCAACGGCCGGTACGCCAAGCTCGACCCGTACACGGGCGCGCAGCTGGCCCTGGCCGAGGCCTACCGGAACGTGGCCACCACCGGAGCCAAGCCCCTCGCGGTCTCCGACTGCCTGAACTTCGGCTCGCCCGAGGACCCGGCCGTGATGTGGCAGTTCGCGGAGGCCGTGCGCGGTCTGGCGGACGCCTGCCGGCAGCTGGGCACCCCGGTGACCGGCGGCAACGTCTCGCTCTACAACCAGACCGGCGAGGTGGCGATCCACCCGACGCCGGTGGTCGCGGTCCTGGGCGTGATCGACGACGTGGCCCGCCGCACGCCGGTCGCCTTCCAGGAGGAGGGCCAGCTGATCTACCTCCTCGGCGACACGCGTGAGGAGTTCGGCGGCTCGGCCTGGTCCCAGGTGGTCCACGACCACCTCGGCGGCCTGCCCCCGAAGGTCGACCTGGAGCGCGAGCGGCTGCTGGGCGAGATCCTGATCTCCGCCTCCCGCGACGGCATGATCGACGCCGCGCACGACCTGTCCGACGGCGGCCTGGTGCAGGCCGTGGTCGAGTCCGCGCTGCTCGGCGGCAAGGGCGCGCGGCTGGTCGTACCGGACGGCCTGGACGCGTTCACCTTCCTGTTCTCCGAGTCGGCCGGGCGCGCGATCGTCGCGGTGCCGCGCTCGGAGGAGGTCCGCTTCAACGACATGTGCGGTGCGCGGGGCCTGCCGGCCACCCGGATCGGTGTCGTGGACGGTGCTGCGTCTGATTCAAATGCAGTGGTCGAGGTCCAGGGCGAGTTCGCGCTCACCCTGGAGGAACTGCGGAAGGCTCACGAGGAGACCGTTCCGGCGTTGCTGGCGTAGGCACCGCTGAGGTGGGGCCCCGTCCGAGGCCGGACGGGGCCCCACTCATGCGGCCACTGGCTCATGCGGCCGGCAGATCGCCGACGCGGCCGAGGCCGTCGACCGGGCGAACGGGGCGTTGGGCCTGGTCGAAAACGGCCTGAAGGGCTACGCCGGCAAGGCATAGGCTCACCGCCATGCCACCGGCCAAGAAGCGCGCCCGCAGCTACGACCCCGCCAGGACCCGCGCCGCGGTCCTCGCCCAGTTCGGAAACGTCCGGGAGGCCGTGCGCGGTCTCACTCAGGAGCAGCTCGCCCTGCCCACCCGGCTCGGCGAGTGGACCGTACGCGAACTGGTCGTGCACATCGGCATGGCGCTCACCGCGATCCACCGGGCGCTCGCCCTGCCCGAGCCGCCGAAGGCGGACGCCGTCCTGCTCGACTGGCCCTTCGCCACCGCGGCCAACGCCGCCGCCATCGACGAGTTCACCAGGAACCTCGCCGCCGAGCACCCCGGCCTGGACGCCTACCTCACGGACATCGACCGGTCCCTGCGCGCCCTGCTCGCCGAGCACCCCGGCAGCCGGATCCTGCAGACGAGCGCCGGTGCGCTGCCCCTGGACGACTACCTGGTCACCCGCACCGCCGAACTCGTCGTCCACACCGACGACCTCGCGGCCGCCGTACCGGGTCTGGAGATCCCGTACGACCGCCAGGCCCTGGCCGCCGCCACCCGGCTGCTCGCCGACGCGCTCGCCGTCAAGGCGCCCGGCGGCTCCACCGAGATGCGGGTGCCGCCGTACGCCGTGGTGCAGTGCGTCGAGGGGCCCCGGCACACCCGCGGCACCCCGCCCAACGTCGTGGAGACCGACCCGCTGACCTGGATCCGGCTCGCCACCGGCCGTCTGAGCTGGAAGGAGGCGCTGGAGGAGGCCAAGGTGAGCGCCAGCGGGGAGCGGGCGGACATCGGGGGGCTGCTGCCGCTCATGTCGTAGCGGAACCGACCCGGCCGGTCTACCGTCGAATCGCCATGAACCGGTACAAGCAGCGCATGATCCTCGCACCGGCGGCCGCCGCGCTGGCCGTCCTCACGATGGCGTGCGGCGACGGCAAGGCGGACAGTGGTGCGGTGACCGTCCAGCAGCCCGTGACCGGCGTCGACTGGCGGGTCGACAGCCTCACCGTCGGCGGTACGACCCGGCACGCACCCGCCTCCGCACGCCTGCGCATCGACACCGACGGCAAGGCGGCCGGCAACCTCGGCTGCAACCAGTTCAGCGCCCGGGCCACCGTCCACGGCGACCGGATCACCTTCGGTGACCTGCGCACGACCCGGATGGCCTGCGCCCCGGACCGGATGGACTTCGAGCGTGCGCTCGCCCGCGCGCTCACCACCGGCACGCTCGTCGCCGAGACGCACCACGCGAAACTGACGCTCACCGACGGCGACGGAGACCGCATCCACCTCAGCAGCAACGCGCCCGGATGATGTGCGACACCTCACTCACGCATCCGGCGAACCGGTCCGCAGTCGCCGCCCGCAGTGCCGCCGTCGGCCCTCAAAGTCGCCAGCACACCTCTCTGACCTGCGCAAACGCGGAAACCGACAAGGTGATCGGGAAGCGCTTGCGCGTTAAGGGCACGTATCCCCAATTCGGACCAGTGGTCGACCTCGCCTACACTCGGTGCCGTGCCACGTGGTGACGGTCGACTCAATCACGATCTGCTTCCCGGCGAGAAGGGCCCCCAGGACGCTTGCGGCGTCTTCGGTGTCTGGGCTCCGGGTGAAGAGGTCGCAAAGCTCACGTACTTCGGGCTCTACGCCCTCCAGCACCGGGGTCAGGAATCCGCGGGAATCGCGGTCAGCAACGGCTCCCAGATCCTCGTCTTCAAGGACATGGGCCTGGTCTCCCAGGTCTTCGACGAGACCTCGCTCGGTTCGCTCCAGGGTCACATCGCGGTCGGACACGCCCGCTACTCGACCACCGGCGCCTCCGTGTGGGAGAACGCCCAGCCGACGTTCCGCGCCACCGCGCACGGTTCGATCGCGCTCGGCCACAACGGCAACCTGGTCAACACGGCCCAGCTCGCCGAGATGGTCGCCGAGCTGCCGAACGAGAACAACAGCCGCTCCAGCCGGGTCGCGGCCACCAACGACACCGACCTGCTGACGGCCCTGCTGGCCGCCCAGGTCGACGAGGACGGCAAGCCGCTGACCATCGAGGAGGCCGCCCACCAGGTCCTCCCGAAGGTGCGGGGCGCCTTCTCCCTCGTCTTCATGGACGAGCACACCCTCTACACCGCCCGTGACCCGCAGGGCATCCGCCCGCTGGTCCTCGGCCGCCTGGAGCGCGGCTGGGTGGTCGCCTCCGAGAGCGCCGCCCTGGACATCTGCGGCGCGAGCTTCGTCCGCGAGATCGAGCCGGGCGAGTTCGTCGCCATCGACGAGAACGGCCTGCGCTCCTCCCGATTCGCGGAAGCGAAGCCCAAGGGCTGTGTCTTCGAGTACGTGTACCTGGCCCGCCCGGACACCGACATCGCCGGCCGGAACGTGTACCTCTCCCGGGTGGAGATGGGTCGCCGGCTCGCCAAGGAAGCACCCGTCGAGGCCGACCTGGTCATAGCGACCCCGGAGTCCGGAACCCCGGCCGCCATCGGCTACGCGGAGGCCTCCGGCATCCCCTTCGGTGCGGGTCTCGTGAAGAACGCCTACGTCGGCCGGACCTTCATCCAGCCCTCGCAGACCATCCGCCAGCTGGGCATCCGCCTGAAGCTGAACCCGCTGAAGGAAGTCATCAAGGGCAAGCGCCTGGTCGTCGTCGACGACTCCATCGTGCGCGGCAACACCCAGCGGGCCCTGGTCCGCATGCTCCGCGAGGCGGGCGCGGCCGAGGTCCACATCCGGATCTCCTCGCCGCCCGTGAAGTGGCCCTGCTTCTTCGGCATCGACTTCGCCACGCGCGCGGAGCTGATCGCCAACGGCATGACCATCGAGGAGATCGGCACCTCGCTCGGCGCCGACTCGCTCGCCTACATCTCCATCGACGGCATGATCGAGGCGACCACCATCGCCAAGCCGAACCTGTGCCGCGCCTGCTTCGACGGCGAGTACCCGATGGAGCTGCCGGACCCCGAGCTGCTCGGCAAGCAGCTCCTGGAGACCGAGCTGGCCGCCGGCCCGGCAGCCACCGCTGCCAGCGACGCGATCCGTCGCCCGTAACACCCTGCAGTACGACACGAAAGTCACAGTCATGTCTGAGACCACTGGTGCCAGCTACGCAGAGGCGGGCGTCGACATCGAGGCGGGCGACCGCGCCGTAGAACTCATGAAGGAGTGGGTGAAGAAGACCCGGCGCCCCGAGGTCCTCGGCGGCCTCGGCGGCTTCGCCGGCCTCTTCGACGCCTCCGCCCTCAAGCGCTACGAGCGCCCGCTGCTCGCCTCCGCCACGGACGGCGTCGGCACCAAGGTGGACATCGCCCGCCGTATGGGCGTCTACGACACCATCGGCCACGACCTGGTCGCCATGGTCATGGACGACATCGTGGTGTGCGGTGCCGAGCCGCTGTTCATGACCGACTACATCTGCGTCGGCAAGGTCCACCCCGAGCGCGTCGCGGCCATCGTGAAGGGCATCGCGGAGGGCTGTGTGCTCGCCGGATGTGCCCTGGTGGGCGGCGAGACGGCAGAACACCCCGGCCTGCTGGGCGAGGACGACTTCGACGTCGCCGGGGCCGGTACGGGCGTCGTGGAGGCGGACCGGCTGCTCGGCGCGGATCGCATCCGTAAGGGTGACGCGGTGATCGCCATGGCGGCCTCCGGTCTTCACTCGAACGGGTACTCCCTGGTACGCCACGTCCTGCTGAACACCGCCGGCCTGGCCCTGGAGACGGAGGTCCCGGAGCTCGGCCGCACCCTCGGCGAGGAGCTGCTGGAGCCCACCAAGATCTACTCGCTGGACTGCCTGGCGCTGACCCGCACCACGGATGTGCACGCGTTCTCGCACATCACCGGCGGCGGCCTCGCGGCCAACCTGGCCCGCGTGATCCCCGACGCGCTGCACGCGGTGGTCGACCGCTCCACCTGGACCCCGGGTGCGATCTTCGACCTGGTCGGGAAGACCGGGAACGTCGAGCGCCTGGAGCTGGAGAAGACCCTCAACATGGGCGTCGGCATGATGGCGATCGTCCCCGCCGAGTCCACCGAGGCGGCCCTCGCGACCCTGGCCGACCGCGGCGTCGAGGCCTGGGTGGCCGGCGAGATCACCGAGCGCGGCGCCAAGGAGACGGGTGCCGAGCTGGTCGGGACGTATTCAATCTAAAGGCGCCGCGGCCTGATTCCGCGGCCGGCGACCGTGCGGACAGCACAGAAACCGGTCGGTGGCTGTGCCACCGACCGGACTGGTCACTGCAAGGTCAAGCGCCGCGACGGTGCTGTTGGTGAGGATCGTTGTCGTCTTCTTCCTCGTCGTCGTCCTCGTAGAGGTCGGCGTAGCGAGAGTAGAGATCGTCCTCGTCGTTCTCATCGTCCTCGAACGGCTCGCCGTTCGGCGGCTGGCTCGAAGTCGATGCGCCCAGTTCACTGGCCAGACGTGACAGGTCAGTCCCACCGCTGTTGTACTTCAGCTGGCGGGCGACCTTTGTCTGCTTGGCCTTGGCCCGGCCGCGCCCCATGGCTCGACCCCCTCGGTGACGGGGCTCGACGGCCCCAGAGTCTGACACGCGTTCATGATCTGGAACGGACTCTCCATGGAGAGGCCGGTCCGTAGGGCTTCCACGGTACCTGAGCCCGCGCCCATACGGTACGTCGCCCGCAGCACGCGCGTGTGCACAGGACCTTCGAGGCGCCCCGTCCTCGCTGGTCAGTGGCGATTTTAACCACTTATCGGGGAACGACCCGCCGGTGGAAGTGAGAGTTCTCTCTAAGTTCCCGCCGGCGGGTACCGCTCACCTGTGCGACCGGGTCAGTGCGCAGCGTGTCCCGCGCGGGCCTCGGCCATCCGCTGCTCGGCGATCCGGTCGGCCGCCGCGGCCGGCGGAATCCCGTCTGCCTTCGCACGTGCGAATATGGCCAGCGTGGTGTCGAAGATCTTCGCGGCCTTCGCCTTGCACCGGTCGAAGTCGAACCCGTGCAGCTCGTCGGCCACCTGGATGACCCCGCCGGCGTTCACCACGTAGTCCGGCGCGTAGAGGATCCCGCGGTCCGCGAGGTCCTTCTCCACGCCCGGGTGCGCGAGCTGGTTGTTGGCCGCGCCGCACACCACCTTGGCGGTGAGCACCGGCACGCTGGCGTCGTTCAGGGCGCCGCCGAGCGCGCAGGGGGCGTAGATCTCCAGCCCCTCGACCCGGATCAGCTCCTCGGTGTCGGCGACGGCCGTCACGCCCTCCCGGTGCTGGTCGAGCATCCGCTGGACGGCGTCCGCGCGCACGTCCGTGATCACGACCTCTGCGCCCTCGTCCAGCAGGTGTTTCACCAGGTGGTGGCCGACCTTGCCGACGCCGGCGATGCCGACCTTGCGGCCGCGCAGCGAGGGGTCGCCCCACAGGTGCTGGGCGGAGGCGCGCATGCCCTGGTAGACGCCGAAGGCGGTGAGCACGGAGGAGTCTCCGGCGCCGCCGTTCTCGGGGGACCGGCCGGTGGTCCAGCGGCACTCGCGGGCCACGACGTCCATGTCGGCGACGTAGGTGCCGACGTCGCAGGCGGTGACGTAGCGCCCGCCGAGCGAGGCGACCATACGGCCGTAGGCGAGGAGCAGCTCCTCGGTCTTGTCACGCTCCGGGTCGCCGATGATCACGGCCTTGCCGCCGCCGTGGTCGAGGCCGGCCATGGCGTTCTTGTACGACATCCCGCGCGCGAGGTTGAGGGCGTCGGCGACGGCCTCGGCCTCGGTCGCGTAGGGGTAGAAGCGCGTGCCGCCGAGGGCCGGGCCCAGGGCGGTGGAGTGGATGGCGATCACGGCCTTGAGGCCGCTCGCGCGGTCCTGGCAGAGCACGACCTGCTCATGGCCGCCCTGGTCCGAGTGGAACAGGGCATGCAGGACATCAGCAGACGCGCCGGTTACGTCGGTCACTGTGGTGACTCCTGTGTACTAGCGGCGAGTGGGGCATCCGGCCCCCGTGCGGGTGGCGGGGCGCCGGCTGGCATGAGCGTAGAGCCTCGGCACGACCACCGTCCGCGCAGTGTTCAGGATCACTCTCGCGCGCCGCTCGCGCACGTATGTCCGTGGGACGATTTGCAGTGTTTCGAGCCGGGCCCGATGGGGAGGGAGCAGGCGTGCCGAAGGTGTCCTCCGTGGTCGTCCCCTATGCCGCGTACCTGCGCGTGTACGAGCCGCTGAGCGCCTTCCCGGAGCCGGAGCGCGGCCACTGGGCCCGCTACGCCCGCCGCTCCGACCGCCCCTCCTACCAGGACGAACTGCGCCGCTCCCTGGCCGACTTGCTGCCCATCCCGCCGGTCGCGGTGCCGGTGCACGAGAGCAGCGACGCCTTCGTGGCGGAGGTCGACGGGGTGGTCTGCGTGTGCCCCTGGCGGACCCGGCTGCGCGGCTGGCAGGCGCTCGGCGAGCTGGCCGAGGAGCTTCCGGCGCCGGTCCTGGACGCGGTGCTGCCCCCGGTCGTACGGCGCCAGGCCGCCCAGGACTACGAGCGCTGGCTGGCCCGCAACCCCGACGCCCGTCCGTGGATCCGTACGGCGACCTGGCAGGTTCCGCTGAACTGGTTCGTGCTCGTCTCCGACGAGGAGCGGCGCTACGAGAAGGGCACCGCCGAGGTGCCCCCGCTGCTGCGCTACCGCACGCCGATGGTGCAGGCCCGGCGGCGGGTGGCGCGGGCGCTGCGCACGCTGAGGGACACCGTCGAGGAGAGCCCGCTGATCGACGGCCTGGTGGACGTCGGCCGCTGGCTGGAGGAGTTTCACCCGCGCTCGCTGGTGGAGCTGGACTACGGCGGCCTGGTGCATGTGCTGCCGGCGGGGGAGCTGGAGGGCGACCACTCGGCTGCGGACGTGGCCGAGGGCATCCAGGCCCTGCGGCGGGGCGACGGGACGGCGGCCGGGGAGGCCTATGTGCGGCTCGTGGAGCGGTGGCGGGCGGTCCGGGACCGGCGCTCGGCGAACTGAGGTTCCCGAATCCCGCAGGAGTGACGTACGTCACGGCTCGAACGGCGTCGAACGGCGTACGGTCTAGGCCACTTGACCATGTGACGGGACGTTGGTCCCGATCTGGACTTTTGCCCCAAGGGTGATGGACGGCACTTACGCGGCCCTTGCGTCGCTTGCCACCCCTCATGCCAAAATAGGACAAGGAGTCCGGGGAGGGCTCCGTCCGTCCAACTGTGCTCCATTGTGGGCGGAATCTCGGCATTGCCTGCTTTGGGGGGTCTTGTGGCTCCTGATCGTCCTGTGACTGATCGTCACAGTGGCGTGACTGTCCGCTATGGCATGGTCCATCGGCTTCCGTCGCTGATGAACACCTGGGAGGGCAATTCCATCGGTTTGGCCGACGCGGCTGGACAGATGGTGTAGTTGTAGTGCCGAGGACAAGCCGTTCGTCCTATAACCGACTCGACTCGCGTCCGCCATTTCGGGCAACGCGGGTCAAGGTGCAGAATTTAGAGGAAAGAACCGAGAAGGTTCGGTTCTCCCGAGGAGGCCGCTCATGACCGCTCGCACCCCTGATGCCGAGCCGCTGCTGACCCCGGCTGAGGTCGCCACGATGTTCCGCGTCGACCCGAAGACGGTCACGCGGTGGGCGAAGGCCGGCAAGCTTACTTCCATCCGCACGCTCGGCGGGCACCGCCGCTACCGCGAGGCCGAGGTCCGCGCACTGCTCGCGGGCATCCCGCAGCAGCGCAGCGAGGCCTGAACAACCGAATAATCGGGCAATCCGGCAGGTCCCCCAACTGGCCGAGGCGCCCGAAACCCTAGCTCCAAGCGACGCGGGACCTGCCCCAACAGGGCCCTCGCCCAAGCCGAAGAGAACGTTGTAGGCAGCGACACAGGGTGCGTCGTAGATCGCGCTGGACTCCGCCGGGTCCAGCGCGATCTTTTTTGTGCGCTGGTCGGGGTGCGGATGGGGTCGCTGTGAGCGGCCTTGTGGGAGTCTGGGCAGGCCTGTCGTAACAACTGTGCGTGACCCCCGAGAGGGGTGCAATTGCACATATTAAATTGACCTGTTGTAGGACAGTGGTAAGTACCGCCCTTTCAAAAACTCATGCGGTGACTCCCGTCACATGGCCGGGCGGTTGTTGCCGACGGCACGGGTGCGCTAGTGGAGTAGCCGGTCTCCAGCGTCCCATGCGGGCAGGGGTGTTGGGGCCGGCACCGGTCACGCGCTGCGGGGACTTTCGTTCCCGGCTTCCTCGTCGCCCGCTTCGGGGACCCGGGTGCCCGCGTCCATCGCCAGCCGCAGCAGGCGATGGCAGATGGGGCAGTGGCGGGTGAGGTGCCGGTAGGACGAGGCGGCCGCCAGATGGGCCCTCAGCAGCGCCCGTGTCTCGTGCCTGACCGATGCCGCCATACCCCACCTCCGCGGACCGCACAGGGGAACGGGCCCTGTCTTCTGGGTACCGACGGAATGTGACGCCGTCAAGGGAGCGGGGTGGCTCCGCCGGTTCAGCCGCTCCCCAGGGGCCCCCGACCGGGCCCCCTGGGGGCTGCGCCCCCAGACCCCCGCCACGGCCCTGAAAGGGCCTTGTCCTCAATCGCCGGACGGGCTGGAAACACGGACCGGTACCGAGGGGCCGGCGGGATGCGCTGTGTCCGATTGCGGCTCCGCCGCGGGCGCGGCCTGCGTCTTGGCGGGTGGCGGGCAGCTTGGTGGTGGGTGGGGGATGGGCGAGGCTCGCGATCCGTACGGGATGCGGGCCTCACTCATATTGCGGTCCCGGTGGGTTGGCGAGTGCGCATTGGTGGTGTGGCATGCGGAAGGGCCCGCGTCCGTTGCCGGATGCGGGCCCTTCGTTGATGCGGTCCTGACGGGATTTGAACCCGCGGCCTCCACCTTGACAGGGTGGCGAGCACTCCAAACTGCTCCACAGGACCAGGTGTCGCGGCGCTCGGCTTGTGCACTGCGCTGCGAGAAGAGACTGTACAGGAGGTGAGCCCGCCTGGTCGAACTCACCCTCTGTGTCCGAACGATTACGGCACGGCCGCGTCGATCGCCTTCACGATCCGCTTGTCGGAGACGGGGTACGCGGTGCCGAGGGCGTGGGCGAAGTAGCTGACCCGCAGCTCCTCGATCATCCAGCGGATGTCCAGGACCGAGGAGGGGACCGGGCGGCCCTGGGGCAGCTGTTCCAGGAGCCAGGCGTACTCGTCCTGCATCTCGTGGACCTTCTCCATGCGCGTGGTGTCGCGCTGGACGTTCGTCGGCATCTGCTGCAGGCGCCGGTCCGCGGCCACCAGGTAGCGCATCAGGTCGGGCAGGCGCCGTATGCCCGCCCACGTGACGAATCCCGGCTTCACGAGGGCGTCCAGCTGCTTGCGTACGTCCGTCAGGTTTGCCAGCAGCGCGGGGCTGCGCACGGCCTTCAGGCGGCGCTCACAGGCCTGCCAGGCGGCCAGCACCTGCTGCACCTGGGCGACCGTACGAACCGTCGTGTCGACGATCTCCGCGCGCACCTTGTCGTACAGCTTCCGGTACGACTCCTCGTCCCAGGCCGGACCCCCGAAGTCCGCGATCAGCTTGTCGGCCGCCGCCATCGCGCAGTCGTCGAACAACGCCTGGACGGAGCCGTGCGGGTTCGCGGAGAGCGCCAGCTTCTGGGCGTTGGTCAGCTTCTCGGACGCGAACTTCGCCGGGTTCACCGGGATGTTGCGCAGGATCAGGCGCCGGGTGCCCTCCCACATGGCCTCGGCCTGCTCGGCCTCCGTGTCGAAGAGGCGGACGGAGACGGTGTCGCCGTCGTCCACGAGGGCCGGGTAGGCCTTGACCGGCTGGCCGGCCCGGCGGGTCTCGAAGACCCGGGTGAGGGTGCCGATCGTCCAGTCGGCCAGGCCCTTGCGCTCCAGGGACTCGCCGCCCTCGCGGGACGCGGTCGCCGCGGCCGCCTGGGACAGGGCCTTCCTCGCCTTCGGCTTCAGCCTGAGCTTCAGCGCCTCAAGGTCCTTGTCCTCGGCCAGCTTCCGGCGCCGCTCGTCGACGATCCGGAAGGTGATCTTGAGGTGGTCGGGGATCTTGGACCAGTCGAAGTCGTCGGCCTCGAAGGGGACGCCGACCATGCGCTTGAGCTCGCGGGCCATCGTCACCGTCAGGGGCTCCTGGAGGGGCACCGCCTTGTCCAGGAAGGTCCTGGCGTAGTTCGGCGCGGGGACGTAGTGACGGCGGATCGGCTTGGGGAGGGAGCGGATGAGTTCCGTGACCACCTCCTCGCGCAGGCCCGGGATCTGCCAGTCGAAGCCCTCGTCCGTGACCTGGTTGAGGACCTGCAGCGGGACGTGGACCGTGACGCCGTCCGCGTCCGCGCCCGGCTCGAACTGGTACGTCACCCGGAACTTCAGCGGCCCCTGCCGCCAGGAGTCCGGGTAGTCGGCCTTGGTGACCGCCTCCGCCGACTCCCGGATCAGCATCTCCCGCTCGAAGTCCAGGAAGTCCGGCTGCTCGTGCCGCCTGCGCTTCCACCAGGAGTCGAAGTGCGCGCCGGACACCACGTGTTCGGGCACCCGCTGGTCGTAGAAGTCGAAGAGCGTCTCGTCGTCGACCACGATGTCCCGGCGCCGCGCCCGGTGCTCCAGCTCCTCGACCTCGCTGAGGAGTTTGCGGTTGTCGGCGAAGAACTTGTGGTGCGTGCGCCAGTCGCCCTCCACCAGCGCGTTGCGGATGAACAGCTCCCGGCTCGTCTCCGGGTCGATGCGGCCGTAGTTCACCTTGCGCTGGGCGACGATCGGCACGCCGTACAGCGTGACCTTCTCGTACGCCATCACGGCCGCCTGGTCCTTCTCCCAGTGCGGCTCGCTGTACGTCCGCTTCAGAAGGTGCTCGGCGAGCGGTTCGACCCACTCGGGCTCGATCTTCGCGTTGACCCGCGCCCAGAGCCGGCTCGTCTCCACCAGTTCGGCCGACATCACGAACTTCGGCTGCTTCTTGAACAGCGCCGAACCCGGGAAGATCGCGAACTTGGCGTTGCGGGCGCCCAGGTACTCGTTCTTGTTGCCGTCCTTCACATCCTTCATGCCGATGTGGGAGAGGAGGCCGGCGAGGAGCGAGACGTGGATGCGGTCGGCCGGGGCGTCCTCCTCGGCGAGGTGGATGCCCATTTGCTTGGCGACCGTCCGCAGCTGGGTGTAGATGTCCTGCCATTCGCGAATGCGCAGGAAGTTCAGGTACTCCTGCTTGCACATCCGACGGAAGGAACTGGATCCGCGCTCCTTCTGCTGCTCGCGGACGTACCGCCACAGGTTGAGGTAGGCGAGGAAGTCGCTGGTCTCGTCCTTGAAGCGGGCGTGCTGCTGGTCGGCCTGGGTCTGCTTGTCGGCCGGGCGCTCGCGCGGGTCCTGGATGGACAGCGCGGCCGCGATGACCATGACCTCGCGGACACAGCCGTTCTTGTCGGCCTCCAGGACCATGCGGGCCAGGCGCGGGTCGACGGGCAGCTGGGCCAGCTTGCGGCCGGTGTCGGTGAGCCGTTTGCGCGGGTCCTTCTGCTCGGCGTCGAGCGCGCCCAGCTCCTGCAGCAGCTGCACGCCGTCGCGGATGTTGCGGTGGTCCGGCGGGTCGATGAAGGGGAACTTCTCGATGTCGCCGAGCCCGGCCGCGGTCATCTGGAGGATGACGGAGGCCAGGTTCGTACGGAGGATCTCCGCGTCCGTGAACTCCGAGCGGGCGAGGAAGTCGTCCTCGGAGTACAGACGGATGCAGATGCCGTCGCTCGTACGGCCGCAGCGGCCCTTGCGCTGGTTGGCGCTGGCCTGGGAGATCGGCTCGATGGGCAGCCGCTGGACCTTGGTGCGGTGGCTGTAGCGGCTGATCCGGGCGAAGCCGGGGTCGATGACGTACTTGATGCCGGGGACGGTGAGGGAGGTCTCGGCGACGTTGGTGGCCAGAACGATCCTGCGCCCGGTGTGCTGCTGGAAGACCCGGTGCTGCTCGGCGTGCGAGAGCCGGGCGTACAGGGGCAGGATCTCGGTGAACCGGTACTTCTTCTTCTCCAGGGCGTCCGCCGTGTCCCGGATCTCCCGCTCGCCGGAGAGGAAGACGAGGATGTCGCCCCGGCCTTCGGCCTGGAGCTCCTCGACCGCCTCACAGATGGCGGTGATCTGGTCCCGGTCGGCGTCGTCCGACTCCTCCTCCAGGAGCGGCCGGTAGCGGACCTCCACGGGATACGTCCGCCCGCTGACCTCGACGATCGGGGCGTCGCCGAAATGCCGGGAGAAACGCTCGGGGTCGATGGTCGCCGAGGTGATGACGACCTTCAGATCCGGCCGCTTGGGCAGCAGCTGGGCCAGGTAACCGAGCAGGAAGTCGATGTTGAGGGACCGCTCGTGGGCCTCGTCGATGATGATCGTGTCGTAGGCGCGCAGCTCGCGGTCGGTCTGGATCTCGGCGAGCAGGATGCCGTCCGTCATCAGCTTGATGAAGGTGGCGTCCGGGTTCACCTGGTCGGTGAAGCGCACCTTCCAGCCGACGGACTCGCCGAGCGGCGTCCTCAGCTCCTCCGCCACGCGCTCGGCGACGGTACGGGCGGCGATACGCCGGGGCTGGGTGTGCCCGATCATGCCGCGCACGCCGCGCCCCAGCTCCAGACAGATCTTCGGGATCTGCGTGGTCTTTCCGGAACCGGTCTCACCGGCCACGATGACGACCTGGTGATCGCGGATGGCCGCCGCGATCTCGTCCTTCTTCTGGCTGACCGGCAGCTGCTCCGGGTAGCCGATGGAGGGCACACGGGAGCGCCGCTCGGCCATCCGGACCTCGGCCTTGCCGACCTCCGCCTCGATCTCGGCGAGGACGGCGGCGCGGGCCTCCGGCTTACGGATCTTGCGCGCGCCCTCGAGCCGCCGGCCGAGCCGATGCGCGTCGCGCAGCGACAACTCGGTCAGACGGGGGGCGAGGGTGCCGAGAACGGGGGCGGGATGCGTAGACATACGCGGTCCAGGATCTCACCCCGCCCGAAAAACACGCGAACGATTTGCCCGCGCTGTTCAGAGGGTGCGCTGGGCCGGCGGTGCGGCGGCCGACGCTGCCGGGGTCCGGGGTGTCGCGGCCGGCGTACCACTGTGCTGCCCGAGCGCGATCGACCTCGCCGTGCTGGAGACGGCCTTGGTGCCCAGGTAGGCGGTGGTCATGCTGCTGACCGCGGTGCCCGGACTCATCGTCCCCCACCTCGCAGCTCGGCGATCCGCGCATCCACCTGCGTACGGTCGTAGCCGCGCCGGGCGATGTCGAAAGCGGGTGGCGCCTCCGGTGCCGTACCCGCGGCCAGGTCGGCCAGATAGGCGTCCACCTGGGCGCGGTCGTAACCACGCCGAGCGATGTCGAAACCCTGGAAATCCAGGAAACCCTGGAAGTCGTCTGCCACGTATGCCCCCCTACGACGAAGGCCCCGTTCACTGAACGGGGCCTTCTGGCGGTGGCTGGGGCCGGGTTCGAACCGGCGACCTTCCGCTTTTCAGGCCGCGTCCTGGCGGGGCGTCGCCTGATCATAGGGGGCGGACGCGTCGGGAGAGAGACGCCCTTGTGCGCTGCTGTTGGCGTACCGGTCGGCGTACGACGGCACCAACGACGACTAGCGCGACGTGGTCGGGTATGGAGTCGTCCCCGTGCGGCAGCGGAGGCCAACCGGCAGGGTGGTCCTCGGCGATGCCGACCCGGCGACTTTGCAAAGTCTTGTGTGGTTGTTCCGCATGCGTTTCCTGGCCGGTCCCAGGGCCACTTCCTGATCGGTCCTACGATCGGGCGGCCGCGGGCGGGGAACAGAATTTCGGGACGTGATGGTCCCGAACCGGTTGGCGCTATCCACGAGCCGCCGTCGGTCGGCGGCTTTCTCCCTGTCCGCGTGCGAGAAACCATCTTTCACCGACGGGAGATCTGAGTGTCCTCTGCCCACAGGGCCAGCGGGGGCGTAAGACGCAGGCGACGGGCGCGGAGAGTCGTTCCCGCTGCCGTAGCGCTTGCCGCCGCCCTTGCCGGCGTCTTCTCTTTGGCGTCCGCCCACGCTTCCCCCGCTGCCGTTCCCACTCCCGCCCCGGCGAAGGCCACGGTCGCCTCGCAGGCGCAGTTGACGGCTCGTGTGAAGGGGGCACTGCGGACCGACCACGCCTCGCAGACGCGGTCCAAGCCGTCCGCGACCGCCGCGACGCCGAGCACCGCGACGCCGACCGCCACGCCCTCGACCTCCGCGACGTCCACCGTCGACCCGAAGATCATCGGTGGTACGGAGACCACGATCGCCAAGGCTCCGTGGATGGCGCAGCTCTGGTACTACGACGACAAGGGCACCAGCGACACTTCGGACGACATCGGCTTCTTCTGCGGCGGCTCGGTCGTGTCCCCGACGAAGATCCTCACCGCCGCGCACTGCGTCAAGGGTTACAACTGGCACGCCAACGGCACCATCGTCACCGGCACGGACCAGCTGCCGACCGACAACAGCGACGGCTCGGTCGACCTGCACGGAGGCACCGTCTCCGGCGTATGGCGGCAGTGGAACCACCCGTCGTTCAACGCGACCACGATCGACAACGACATCGCGGTCCTGACGCTGCCGAACCCGGTCAGCGTCAAGCCCATCAACATCACCACGTCGAACGACACCTCGTCCTACGGGGCGGGCACCAGCGCAACCCTGTACGGCTGGGGACGCACGAGCTCCACCAGCGGCGACATAGCGCAGACGCTGCGCACCGCGACGCTGCCCATGGTCTCGGACGCCACCTGCTCCAGCACCTACACCACCGACTTCGTCGCGGGCCACATGGTCTGCGCAGGTACCCCGGCCACCGGATCGGACAGCGGCACCGTCGCGGCCTGCAACGGTGACTCGGGCGGCCCCTTGATCGTCGGCGGCAAGATCGTCGGCGTGGTCTCCTGGGGCGTCCAGGACTGCGTGGCCTCCGGCTCGTACAGCGTCTTCACGAAGGTGAGCACGTACGTCGGCGCGACGTACCCGCGCATCGACGACACCAACCTGAGTGGCGACGCCAATGCCGACCTGTTCGTGCGCCGCGCGTCCGACAACACCGGCTACGAGTACGACTCCAAGGGCACGTCCTTCGCCACCCGGATCTCCTGGGGCTCCTACAGCGACAAGAACGTCGTCCTGCAGACCGACCTCAACCGGGACGGCTACCAGGACCAGATCATCCGGCGTGCCTCCACCGGCGCCGTCTACTGGCGGCACTACATCCCCGCGAGCAACAGCTGGGCCACCACCCTGGTCTTCGGCAACTGGTCCACCCGTACGAAGATCGTCGCACCCGGCGATGTCACCGGCGACGCCCTGCCCGACCTGCTGTCGGTGACGGCGAGCGGGATCCTCTACGTCTACCCGGGCCTCGGCGACGGCACGTTCGGCTCGCCGGTCGCGGTCGGCAGCGGCTGGAACCAGTACAACGTGCTGCTCGGCCACGGCGACTTCACCGGCGACGGTAAGGCCGACCTGCTCGCCCGCAGCAGCAGCAACTCCGCCGTCTACCTCTACCCGGGTACCGGCAAGTCCGGTTCGGGGGCGTTCGGCGCCCGGATCCAGGTCCGTACGTGGGGCCAGTTCAACGCGTTCGACGCTGTCGGCGACATCACCGGGGACGGCAGGGCCGACCTCGTCGCTCGCACCCCGGCCGGCACGCTCTATCTGTACCCGGGCACGGGTAAGGCCACGTCCGACATCTTCGGCACGCCTGTGACGATCGGCACCGGTTGGCAGCAGTACAACCTGTTCGGCTGAGGCGGACCGTCGCAGAGCGGCCCCCGGCGTGTCTTCGAGACACGCCGGGGGCCGCGTCACACCGACCGGTGGGGTGCCATCCGCGCAACCGGCCGCTGGTACAGGGCGCCGGAGCGGCGGTGGGCGAGGTCCACGGTCCTGACGTGCGTGAAGCCCTGTGTCACGTAGTACCGCCCAAGGTCGGGATTCGTCTTCCAGGCGTCGACTCGAAGCCACGACTTACCCGACTTCGCGGCTTTTTGGGAAGCCCGGTCGAGCATGGAGGCACCCAACGAGATTCGCCCGGCTCATCGGCTGCCTGGAACCGTCCGTCCCCGTCCCCACACCGTTCCTCACCGGACCGCAGGGGGCGGGCAAGTCCACCGGCGGCCGGATGCTGGTGCGGATCATCGAAGGGATGAGTGGCGACCTGCGCCGGGCGCCGAAGGACGAGGAGAACATGATCACGGCTGTCGCCGCCGGATCGGTCACCGCCCTGGACAACCTCTCCCACCTGCCCCCCGACCTGTCCGACCTCATGTGCTGCATCGTCACCGGCGCCGAAAGCATCAAGCGCGCGCTCTTCACCGACGGCGACGTCGTCCGCTCCCGCTACCGGCGCCCCATGCTCCTGACCGGCATCGACGTCGGCGTCATCCGCCCCGACCTCGCCGAACGCCTCCTCCCGCTCCGTCTCGTACGCCCCCGGGTACGGCGGACCGAGGCGGAGCTGTGGGCAAAGTACGCGGAGATCCTGCCGGTCGTTCCACGCCGTCCTGCGTAGCGCACTCCAAAACGCAGTACGAGAAGAGCTGATCGTGCGGAACGCCGCACAGCTCGTGCAGGCCCCCACGTCCACCTACGACACCGGGAAGGGGCGCTCAGCGTCGCCGATGCCCGGCTCTTGCTCCGGGCGTCCGCAGAGGACCGGCTGCACGCGCTCTACGTGCTCGCCCTGGTCCTGGGGATGCGGCGCGGTGAGCTGCTGGGGCTCCGCTGGGACGCGATCGACCTGGAGCGCGAGACGCTGACCATCGAACGCGCGCTACAGCGCGTCGAGGGAGAGCTGCGGCTGGTCAAGCCCAAGACCAAGGCATCGGTCCGCACCGTTCCGCTCCCGCCCCTCGTGGTGAGGGCGCTCACCGAGCACGGAGAGCGGCAGGCCCAGGAGGCGCGCCGCCGCCGGCATGGGATGGAAGGAAGGGGGCTGGTCTTTCACGTCCCGTATCGGCACCCCGCTGGAGCCGGACAACCTCCGGCGGAGCTGGGACCCGCTCCGGAAGCGTCTCGGGCTGGAGATCCGGTTTCACGATCTCCGGCACTCAGCCGTCTCGTTTCTGCTCGATCTGGGTGTTCCGCCTCACATCGTCCGGCAGATCGTGGGACACAGCGACATCGGGGTGACGATGAAGGTTTACGCGCACACGTCCCTGGACGAGCAGCGAAAGGCGCTCCGGAAGCTGGGCGACACCCTCCCCTGAGAGCTGTTGGCGTACTGGTTGGCGTAGGCGACACGAAAGAGCCCCTCTCCAGTGATGATGGAGAGGGGCTCAAGCCCTGATGAGGGCGGCGGTGGCTGGGGCCGGGGTCGAACCGGCGACCTTCCGCTTTTCAGGCGGACGCTCGTACCAACTGAGCTACCCAGCCATGGCGTTTCACGTGAAACACCAGCGGTCCTGACGGGATTTGAACCCGCGGCCTCCACCTTGACAGGGTGGCGAGCACTCCAAACTGCTCCACAGGACCAAGCGTGCGTGCAACAGTGTCGCACACGGTATTGCGTGCCCCCAACGGGATTCGAACCCGTGCTACCGCCTTGAAAGGGCGGCGTCCTAGGCCGCTAGACGATGAGGGCTATCGGCCCGCCTGGGCGCTTCTCAGCGCGTCGGGGACGTGAGAAGCATATGGGATGGCGGGGAGGATCGCCAAAACGGTTTACGGGGAGGTGGGGGAAGAGGGGCTCGGGGTGCCCGGAGAAGGGGTGCTCTTCGGCCGGTTCTCGTCCGCCAGATGGCGGCTGACCTCGGCCGTCGCCTCGCCCAGCCCGCCCAGTTTGATCGAGTCCCAGGCCTGGAGACGGTGGCTGTCGCGGTCGAAGTAGAGGATCGAGGCCTCGATGGGCGCGGGGTACTTGCGCTCCACCGCCCGCAGCCCGCTCCCGCCCGTTGAACCCTCCATGCGCAGCCGGGTGCCGTAGGGCAGCATCTCGTCCCCCTCGTGGTGCAGATGGCCGCACAGCACCAGCGGCACCTGGCCGTCCGTCTCGCGGGCCGCGGACGGCTCGTGGGCGATCGCGACATCGACCGGGGTGCCGGCCGCCTGCTGGTCGCGCAGGGCGCTGGCCAGCCTGTCTCCCGCCAGCCGCTCGGCCGCGTCCCCGCCGGGCACCACCGAGCGGTCGGGGGTGAACTGCGGGTCGCCGATGCCCGCGAAACGCAGCCCCGCGACCGTCTGCGCCCGGCCGCCGTCCAGGACGTGCACGTTCTTCATGCGCTCCAGATAGCGCTGGGTGGTCCGGGAGTCGTGGTTGCCCCGCACCCAGACGTACGGCGCGCCCAGGTCCCGGACCGGGTCCAGGAAGCCGTTCTCCGGCGCCGTGCCGTGGTCCATCGTGTCGCCGGAGTCGACGATCACGTTCACCTTGTACTGCTCCACCAGCGAGGCGATGATCTTCCAGCTCGCCGGGTTGAGGTGGATGTCCGACACGTGCAGGACCCGGATGGTGGAGGGGTCCGGCTGATAGGCCGGGAGCGTGGAGGTGACGTCGTAGAGCTTCGTCACGTTCGTCACCAGACGGGCCAGTTCCTTCTGGTAGACGTCGAAGTCGGTGACGATGCTGCGCGCGTTGCCGACCACCGCCGGTGCCGAGGAGAGCAGCCCGGAGAACTTCGGCTCGAGGATCGACTTCGGGTTCCAGGTGGCGTAGGCGCTCGCCCCGGACGCGGCCAGCAGGGTCAGGGCGAGGCCGCCGGCGGCCAGGGCGGGGCGGGGGCTGCGGTAGACGGCGAGGCCGAGGGCCGTGGCACCGGCGACCACGGCGACACAGGAGCGCACGGCCAGGTCCAGCGTGCCGTGCTCGACGTCCCTGGCGACCTCGTCCTGGAGGCCGGAGATCCGCTCGGGGTGGTCCACCAGGGCCTGGGCGCGGAGCGGGTCCAGCTGGTCCACGTTGACGTCCAGGCGGACCGGTGCCACATGGCTGTCCAGGGTGAGCGCGCCCAGCGGTGAGACGTTGATCTTCGTGCCGCCGGTGAGTGACGGGCGCAGCGCCATCGTCGTGTTCACCGGGCCGACCGGGGCCCGTACGTTGCCGACGACCAGCAGGCCCAGCCAGGCGCCGGCGAGGACGACGGCCGTCAGACCGAGGGCGCGGAGCCAGGGGCGGGGGCGGGCGGCGAGTTCCAGGGCGGGGAGCGGGCGGGCGCCGCGACGGGCGGGGTGCTTGCGGTTCGTCGCGGGGTGCAGGCGGTTGGTCATCGTGCGGAGGGCTGCGACGGGGACGCGGACCATTGGTGCCGTATGCCCAAGTACCGGGGTGGATATGCGGTAGTACCGGGGTGGATATGCCGTGCCGCACCGCTCCCGTTCGGGCCGTCGTACCGGACAATGACCATGTGCTGGAGATGACGCGCGAGGAGTTCGAGGAACTGGTCGCGGAGGCGCTCGACCGGATCCCGCCGGAACTGATGCGGCTGATGGACAACGTGGCGGTGTTCGTGGAGGACGAACCGCCTGCCGGCGACCCCGAGCTGCTCGGACTGTACGAGGGCACGCCGCTGACCGACCGGGGCGAGTGGTACGCGGGCGTGCTGCCCGACCGGATCACCGTCTACCGCGGGCCGACGCTGCGGATGTGCGACTCCCGCGAGGACGTCGTCGCGGAGACCGAGGTGACCGTGGTGCACGAGATCGCCCATCACTTCGGCATCGACGACGCCCGGCTGCACACCCTCGGCTATGGGTGAGCGCCCTGGTGCCGTGGGTGAGCGCCGGTGCGGGCGCGGCGCGTGTCCTCTTGCGGGCGGCGGGAGTTGGGGAGGTTGACTCCTTTCCTCGCCTCCGGAGGTGGCCGCCGTGCGCCCCTTGCCCGTACCCGTCCGGCTCACCGTCACGGTGCTGGCCCTCGCCGCTGCCGCCGGTTGTGTGAACGTGGGTGACGACGCGGGCCCGGCCCGGCCCTCGCACTCGGCGGGGCGGCACGGCGGCGAGGCGCCCGACGGCGGCCCGGTGCACGGCGCCGGGGGTTTCGGCGGGCACGACGGCGCGGCCGACGACGGCAAGCACGAGCACGGCGGCAAGAAGAAGCCGGGGGAGGAGTCGGCCTCCCCGTCGGCCACCACCCCGTCCGGCGGGAGCAGCTCGCCCGCGGCCCCCGCCAAGCCCGGCGGGCCCGGCAGGACCGTCGACCCCGGGGGCCCGGCGCCGACCAATGCCCCGCCGACACCGCCGGCCACCTCCGCCCCGCCCCAGCCGCCCGCCTCCAGCCCGCCGCCGGCGACCTCCGAGCCCCCGTCGGCCGAGCCGTCCTCATCGGCCCACGGGGCGACGGGAACCCAGCTCGTCCAGCGCGAACCGGCACCGGAGCCCGGGGCGGGTGTCGGGTCGTGATCTCCGGGGCGCGAGAGGCGGCTCACCTGCGGGAACGAGGCCGGTTTGCCTTCAGGGGGGGTGGGTGCGTATGGTGGTAGATCGTTTGATCCCATTTGCCCGGCGCCACCACAGAGCGCGCCGTGTGGCGCGTACTCTCCCTTGCCGTGGCGGACCGCATTGAGGCGGTCGTGAGCGAATCACGGAGTTGACGGGCGCGTGCCGAAGAGACTCCGGAAGGTTTCGCATTCGCATGTCCGTGTCCAGTACTGATCAGTTCGTCGTGTCCGAGAACGAGTTCAACGAGCTCAACGAGCTCGACCAGGAGCTCTCCGACGCGACGTCCGAGGTCACCGAGGCCCCCGAGGCCGCTGACACCACCCCCCAGACCACCTTTGCCGACCTCGGCCTGCCCGAGGGCGTCGTGCGCAAGCTCGCGCAGAACGGCGTGACGACCCCCTTCCCGATCCAGGCCGCGACCATCCCGGACGCCCTGGTCGGCAAGGACATCCTCGGCCGTGGCCGCACCGGCTCCGGCAAGACCCTCTCCTTCGGTCTGCCGACCCTGGCCCAGCTGGCCGGCGGCCGCACCGAGAAGAAGCGGCCCCGCGCCGTCATCCTCACCCCGACCCGCGAGCTGGCCATGCAGGTCGCCGACGCCCTCCAGCCGTACGGCGACGTCGTCGGCCTGAAGATGAAGGTCGTCTGCGGCGGCACCTCCATGGGCAACCAGATCTACGCCCTGGAGCGCGGCGTCGACATCCTCGTCGCCACCCCGGGCCGCCTGCGCGACATCATCAACCGCGGCGCCTGCTCCCTCCAGGACGTGCAGATCGCCGTCCTGGACGAGGCCGACCAGATGTCCGACCTGGGCTTCCTGCCCGAGGTCACCGAGCTGCTCGACCAGGTCCCGGCCGGCGGCCAGCGCATGCTCTTCTCCGCCACGATGGAGAACGAGATCCAGACCCTGGTCGACCGCTACCTGAACAGCCCCGTCTCGCACGAGGTGGACGCGGCCCAGGGCGCGGTGACGACCATGTCGCACCACATCCTCATCGTGAAGCCCAAGGACAAGGCGCCGGTCACCGCCGCGATCGCCTCCCGCAAGGGCCGCACGATCATCTTCGTCCGCACCCAGCTGGGCGCCGACCGCGTCGCCGAGCAGCTGCGCGAGGCCGGTGTGAAGGCCGACGCGCTGCACGGCGGCATGACCCAGGGCGCCCGCACCCGCACCCTGGCCGACTTCAAGGACGGCTACGTCAACGTCCTGGTCGCCACCGACGTCGCCGCCCGCGGCATCCACGTCGACGGCATCGACCTGGTCCTGAACGTGGACCCGGCCGGCGACCACAAGGACTACCTGCACCGCGCCGGCCGTACGGCGCGTGCGGGCCGTACCGGCACGGTCGTGTCGCTCTCCCTCCCGCACCAGCGGCGCCAGATCTTCCGCCTCATGGAGGACGCCGGCGTCGACGCGGCCCGCCACATCATCCAGGGCGCCGGCGCCTTCGACCCGGAGGTCGCCGAGATCACCGGCGCCCGCTCCATGACCGAGGTCCAGGCCGAGTCCGCCGCCAACGCCGCCCAGCAGGCCGAGCGCGAGGTCGCCCAGCTCACCAAGCAGCTGGACCGCGCCCAGCGCCGTGCGACGGAGCTGCGCGAGGAGTCCGACCGGCTGGTCGCCCGAGTCGCCCGCGAGCGCGGCGAGGACCCCGAGGCCGCGGTGGCCGAGGCCCAGGCGACGGCGGCGCAGGAGCTCGCCGTCGTGGCCGAGGAGCCGGCGGAGCGGGAGACCGAGCGTGAGGAGCGTCCGGCGGCTTCGGCGCCGTACGAGCGCCGGGAGCGGCGCGGCCACGACCGCGACCGCGGTGGTTACGACCGTGGTGACCGCGGTGGGCGTGGCTTCGAGCGTCGTGACGACCGCCGTGACGAGCGCCGTCCGTTCGACCGTGACCGTGGTGAGCGTGGCTTCGAGCGCCGTGAGGAGCGGGGCGACCGTGGTGGGCGTGGCTTCGAGCGCCGCGACGACCGTCGGCCGTTCGACCGTGACCGCCGTGACGACCGCGGTGGCCGTTCCTTCGACCGTGACCGCGGTGACCGCGGTGACCGCGCCGGCCGCGGCTTCGAGCGTCGTGACGACCGCCGTGACGACCGCCGTGACGACCGTCGCACGTTCGACCGCGACCGTGGTGACCGGGGCTTCGAGCGTCGTGACGACCGCGGTGGCCGTTCCTTCGACCGGGACCGTGGCGAGCGTGGCGGCTTCCGCCGGGACGAGCGCGGCGGGCACCGGGGCAGCGACCGCCCGTTCAACCGCGACCGCCGCGACGACCGCCCGGGCTTCCGCTCCGGCGGCCACGAGCGCCCCTACGGCCGCCGTGACGACCACCGCGGCAACGGCTCCATCGGCCGCCGCGAGGACAAGCCGCGCTGGAAGCGCAACGGCTGAGCCCCCGCCACCTGAGGGTGACGGCTGACGCCGAGTGACCTGAGAAGGGCCCGTACGACCACGTCGTACGGGCCCTTTTTGGTCACCGAGTGACGCATGTCACGCCCCCGGTGAGGGAATTGCTGGGGGCATGACAGATGATGCGAGAGTGAGCGGGCAGCAGGAAACGTCCGGCCCGTACGGCCTGTCGGACGAGGAACGGCTGGCCCAGCTCGGTTACACCCAGGTCCTCGCCCGCCGGATGTCGGCCTTCTCGAACTACGCCGTCTCCTTCACGATCATCTCGGTCCTGTCCGGCTGCCTGACCCTCTACCTCTTCGGCATGACCACCGGCGGTCCCGCGGTGATCACCTGGGGCTGGGTGGTGGTGGGCCTGATGACCCTGTTCGTCGGCCTGTCGATGGCCGAGATCTGCTCGGCGTACCCGACCTCGGCCGGGCTGTACTTCTGGGCCCACCGCCTGGCGCCACCGCGTTCGGCGGCGGCCTGGGCCTGGTTCACCGGCTGGTTCAACGTGCTGGGCCAGGTCGCGGTGACGGCGGGCATCGACTTCGGCGCGGCCTCCTTCCTCGGCGCGTACCTGAACCTGCAGTTCGACTTCGAGGTGACCCCGGGCCGCACGGTCCTCCTCTTCGCGGCGATCCTGATCCTCCACGGCCTGCTGAACACCTTCGGCGTACGGATCGTCGCGTTCCTGAACGACGTGAGCGTGTGGTGGCACGTACTGGGCGTGGCGGTGATCGTCGGCGCGCTCGCCTTCGTGCCCGACCACCACCAGTCGGCGACGTTCGTGTTCACGAAGTTCGTCAACGAGACGGGCTGGGGCAGCGGCACGTACGTCGTCCTGCTCGGCCTCCTGATGGCCCAGTACACCTTCACCGGCTACGACGCCTCCGCCCACATGACCGAGGAGACCCACGACGCGGCCACGGCGGGCCCGAAGGGCATCGTCCGCTCGATCTGGACGTCCTGGATCGCCGGCTTCGTGCTGCTGCTCGGCTTCACGTTCGCGATCCAGTCGTACGACAGGGAACTGACGTCCCCGACGGGCGCGCCCCCCGCCCAGATCCTCCTGGACGCGCTGGGAGCGACGACGGGGAAGCTGTTGCTGCTGGTGGTGATCGGCGCCCAGCTCTTCTGCGGCATGGCCTCGGTGACCGCCAACAGCCGCATGATCTACGCCTTTTCGCGCGACGGCGCGCTGCCCTTCTCCCGCCTCTGGCACACGGTCAGCCCGCGCACCCGCACCCCCGTGGCGGCGGTCTGGCTGGCCGCGCTGGCCGCCCTGGCCCTCGGCCTGCCCTACCTGATCAACTCGACGGCGTACGCGGCGGTGACCTCGATCGCCGTCATCGGCCTCTACATCGCGTATGTCATCCCGACCTTCCTGCGCATCCGCAGGGGCCCCGCCTTCGAACGCGGGCCCTGGCACCTGGGCCGCTGGTCGGGCGTGATCGGCGTGGTCTCGGTGCTGTGGGTCGTCGCGATCACCATCCTCTTCATGCTCCCGCAGATCTCCCCGGTCACCTCGAAGACCTTCAACTACGCCCCCGTCGCCGTCCTGGTCGTCCTCGGCTTCGCCGCGACCTGGTGGCTGGCCTCGGCCCGGCACTGGTTCCTCAGCGGGGAGCGGGCCGCCACGGCCCCCAACCCGGTCGAAAAGTGACCATCCGAAGCCTTGGTCCCTCCGCGACGCGGCCGGGTCACCGATACCCGATCGGAGACACGGCCTCGTCCGGCTATGCTCGGACAGGCAACATCGCCTGGGCCCTTAGCTCAATTGGCAGAGCAGTGGACTTTTAATCCATTGGTTGTGGGTTCGAGTCCCACAGGGCCTACGGCTGCGGGCGAGGGGTTACCCCCTCTGACCTGCTAGGCAGCGTCCGCGTCGGCTTCGGCCGACTCGGGCGCTGTCTCTGTTTCGGGGGTAGGTGTTTGCCTACCCCAGAAGTAGGTTTCGGCCCATGGCACTTGCCGGCTCCCTCGCAGCAGCATGATCTCAAGGCCGCAGCGCGTGGCCTGGATGACGAGACGGGGGCGGATATGTGGCCGTTTCCAGTGGACGGGGCGGCGCCCTGGCCGGGGGGCGTGCTCGTGGCGTTGACCGCGGCCTGCGTCGTGCTGGCCTTCAGGGCGGAGCAGGCGCGGGACCGGCCGGGGCGCATCGCGCGACCGGCTGGGCGGATCGGGTGGCCGGTCGTGGCGGGGCTGGCGGGTACGGCGGCGTACGGCAGCGTGCCGACCCTGCTGTTCGCCCTGCACAACTCCGCCGGATCGGGCGGCTACGTCGTCACCGTGCCGGATCTGCAACCCGACGGGCTTCTCCCGGCGGCGCTGCTGATGGCCGGCCTGCTGGGTACCACGCTGCTCACCTCGGCGAGCGTGCCCAGGCGGTGGGTGCTGCCCGTGGTCGCGGCGGTGACCGGCGAACTGCTGGAATGGACGTACTGGCTCACGCATTCCTCTGCCGGCTATGGGCAGACGCTGCTGAACGTCCTGGTGGGCTGTGTGAGCGTCCCGGTGCTCGCCGCCCTCGCCGGTGCGGCTCTGCTCCGGCCGGCGAGCGGCAGGCCCGCGCGTCTGGCCGGAGCCGGCGCGCCGAGGTCCGCGCGCTGGGCCCTGCTGCTGCCCGCCGTCGTGGTGATGACCGGTGACCTGCTCGGTCTCGATCTGTGGCAGTTCGCGTCACCGGGCACAGGGATCGGGCCGGCGGTGGTGGGCTACCTGGGGGGACTGGCACTGCTGACGGCCGTCGTGGCCGGGCTGGTGCGGTGGCCCGGGGCGGCGGCGAACGTGGCTGTCCTGGGGCTGGTGGGGATCGGGGCGTATGACGTCGCCCAGAGCGGGTTCGGACAACACCTGGTGGTGGTGCGGAGGTTCGGCTCCCCGCCCGGGCCGGCGCCGTCCCTCCCCATCGAGACCGCTCACCATGCGTCGGTCCTGGGCGGCATCCAGGGGGCGGTGCTGCTGGCCCTCGGGCTCTGGCTGCTGCCCAGAACCGTGCTGGCGGATGCCGGCCGGCTGCTCGGGAGGGGGCCCGATCCGGCGCTGGCCCGGCGGGTGCGGGAGCTGACCGAGACGCGGGCCGAGGCGGTCGGCTCCGCGGCCGCGGAGCTGCGCAGGATCGAGCGGGACCTGCACGACGGCGCGCAGGGACGGCTGGTCACCATCGGGATGAACCTCAGGGTGGCCGAGGAGATGATCCACAGCGATCCGCACGAGGCCGCAGCACTGGTCGTGGAGGCCCGCGTCGCCTCGGCGGCGGCACTGGAGGAACTGCGCGGCCTGATCAGGGGGATGCACCCGCCGATGCTGGCCGACCGGGGCCTGGGGGAGGCGGTCCGGGCGCTCGCGCTGGACCTGCCCCTGCCCTGTGAGACCGAGATCGATCTGTCCGAGCGGCTCGACGCGCCGCTGGAGTCGGCCTGCTACTTCGCCGTCGCCGAGGTGGTCACCAACGCCGTCCGGCACGCCTCGGCGCAGGGCGTCCGGATCCGCATGGCCCGGACGGACGGGCTGCTGCGCATCGAGGTGGTCGACGACGGGGTGGGCGGCGCGGATCCCGCCCGGGGCACCGGGCTGGCCGGGGTGGAGCGACGGCTGGCGGCCTTCGACGGCATCCTGGCGGTCAGCAGCCCGCCCGGAGGGCCGACGATCGTGGTCATGGAGGTGCCGTGCGCGTAGTCGTCGCGGAGGATCTCTTCCTGCTGCGGGAAGGGCTGGTCAGGCTCCTCAAGGCACGCGGGTTCGAGATCGTGGCGGCCACCGACAGCGCGCCGGGCCTGCTCGGCGCGCTGCTGGAGCTCCGGCCGGACCTCGCGATCGTGGACATCAGGCTGCCGCCCACCCACACCGATGACGGACTCCGTGCGGCGCTGTCCGCCCGGGAACGGATACCCGGGCTGCCGGTCCTGCTGCTCTCGCAGTACGTCGAGCAGATCTACGCCCAGGAACTGCTCGCCGACCGGGCCGGAGGGGTCGGTTACCTGCTCAAGGACCGGGTGTTCAGCGACGACCAGTTCGTCGACGCGATCCGTACGGTCGCCGCGGGCGGCACGGTCATGGACCCCGAAGTGGTCACCAAGCTGCTCGGCCGCCGCAGCCGCGGCGAACGCGGGTCCCTGGCCAGGCTCACCGAGCGAGAACGTCAGGTGCTCGAGCTCATGGCCGAGGGACGCTCCAACAGCGCCATCGCGAACCGGCTCTTCATCAGCGAGAAGGCCGTGTCCAAGCACAGCACCGGCATCTTCACCAAGCTGGAGCTCGCCCCCTCCGACGACGACAACCGCCGTGTGCTGGCCGTGCTCGCCCATCTCATGTCCGCGCCACGTGAAGGCCGCGTTCCACCGAACCACTGAGCTGATCAGGACCGGAACACCGCCCGGCCCGGGCCGACGGCCCAGGGGCCGGGCGTGGCCCGGTGCTGCCCAAAAACCCAGGGAGGGTCCGTGACAACCACGCCGTTCATGAACCGAGAGGGCATGACACGCCGCCGCATGCTCGGAGCCGCGCTGGCGGCCGGGGCCACCGTACCGATAGGCGCCGCACGCCAGGCGTGGGCGGCTTCGGCCGGCCCGGGTCCGGTGCAGCTCACCCTGCCCGTGCCCACCGGACCGTACCCGGTGGGCACGGTGCCCCTGCACCTCGTCGACACTTCACGGCCGGACCCCTTGGCCGGCCCCGGGCATCACCGCGAGCTGATGGCCGCCGTCTGGTACCCCGCCCGGGGCGTCGAGCGGTATCCACGGGCCCGCTGGACGTCCCCCGCAGTGGCGCGGGCACTCCTCGCGTCGGCGGGCTTTCCGGCCGATGTCGCGGTGGCGCCGCTCACGGCCGGCCACGAGGGCGCACCGGTGCTGCGAACGGGCCGACGACTGCCCGTCGTCGTCTTCTCGCACGGCGCGCACGATCACCGGGCGGACACCACCATCGTGGTGCAGGAGCTCGCCGGCCATGGGTATGTGGTGGTCACGGTGGACCACACGTACGACGCCTTCAGCGTGTTCCCCGGCGGCCGGCTGACCATTCCGCTCGACCAACCCGCCCTGACACCACGGGACTTCGCGGCCGACATCCGGTTCGTGCTCGACGGTGTCGAGGACCTCGCGGCCGGGCGCAACCCCGACGCCGAGCACCGGCCGCTGCCGGACGGTCTGCTCGGCGCCCTCGATCCGCGGCGCATCGGCATGTTCGGCTGGTCGAAAGGCGCGACAGCGACGGCCTTCGTGATGAGCGAGGACCGTCGCGTGCGGGCCGGGCTGAGCTTCGACGGGCCGATGCAGCCGACGGTCACCACCGACCTGGACCGGCCGTTCATGCTGATGACCGCCGAGTTCCCCCGGGCCACGGAGCCGAGCGTGGCCGAGTTCTGGTCGCACCTGCGCGGCTGGCGGCTCAACATCCAGGCGGAGGGTGCCGTGCACTCGTCGTACTGCGACGTCCAGTTCCTGGTCCCGCAGCTGGCACAGGCCGTCGGGATGAGCGACGCGGACCTCCAGGGCTGGATCGGCACCCTCGATCCCGCCCGGGCGGTGCGGATCCAGCAGGCGTACCCGCTCGCCTTCTTCGACCTGCACCTGCGGCACCGGGGGCAGGGGCACCTGCTCGACGGTCCGTGCCCGGCCTTCCCTGAGGTGAAGTTCATGGGCGGTGAGCCGGACGGAACCCGGGGACGGGTTTCGCTGTCTTCCAGGCCGACCGCCTCGCCGCGTCAGAGGCCGCGGGCGTCCATCAGGTGAGGATGGCTTACACCCACCGGGGACGGGCGCCCTCGCGATTGACGTGAGCACAACAACTCCAAGGTAGTGCCATGATCACCAGCCCCCCTCCACTCGGCCTCCCCGGACCCGTTACGGGTCAGCGGCGGCACCGCGCGGCCGACCTCGGCGTCCGCATCCGGCGAAAGTCCGGTGCCTGATGCCGACCGCCGTACGCGCACAGGAGTCGGGCACCGCCACCGCTGAGTCGCCGCGCGTCGAGCGACGGTGGGACTGGCCCGTGCTGGTGGTCTGCGCCGTGTCCGCACTCGTGGTGGGCCTGCTGTCGCCCGCCGACACCTCGCAGGAGGCATGGGGCCTGGCGGCCGCGCTGGGTTACGGCTGTGCCGCACTGGTCGCGGCGAGGTCGTCCGCAGCGTGGGCGCCGGCCCCCGCCGTGGTCGCGGTCGTCGGCGCGGTCGCCGTGCCCCTGCTGTACCTCACGGTGATCGGCAAGGAGCAGATGGAGGTCGGCGTCGTGGAACGGGCGGCCGACCTGCTGTTCACCACCGGAAACCCGTACCACCCCGCACCGCACGCGGTGCGGGACTTCAATCCCTACCTCCCCGGCATGACGCTCTTCGGCATACCGCACATGCTGTTCGGCGACGCCCCGTTCACCAGCGCCCGGTTGTGGTTCCTCGCCGGTTTCCTGGCGGCCGTAGCGGGCGCGATACGGGTGCCGGCCAACGGCCGGGACGCGGACGCCGGCCGGTTCAGCACCCCGCGCGGGGTCACCGGCACGACGGGCGTGTTGTGGCTGTCCGCCTGTCCCGTCGTCGCGCTGCCGCTCACCATCGGCGGCGTGGACCCGCCGGTCATCGGGTTGATGTGCCTGGCCCTGGCCTTCGCGCAGCGGGGCGATGCCGGACGGGCCGGGCTGGCCCTGGGCGCGGCGGCCGCGCTGAAGTGGACCGCCTGGCCGGCCATCCCGGTGCTCGTCGCCGTGCTGGCGGTGCGCGGCGGGCGGCGTGCCGCGGGCAGGTGCGCGGCGGGAGCCGTGGGCATCGCCCTGCTCGCCGTCCTGCCCGTGGCCCTGGCGGACAGCGGTGCCTTCTACCGCAACGTCGTCCTCTACCCGTTGGGGCTCGGTCCCACGGCGTCGTCCGCGCAGAGCCCCTTGCTGGGGCACTTGATCGCCGTGCTGGTCCCGCACGGCGACGCGGTCACGATGGCACTCATCGCGCTGAGCGCCGCGGGTGTGGGCCTCTCGCTCGTCATCCGCCCGCCGTCGAGCGCCGTGGCCGGTGCCGACCGGCTGGCACTCGGTCTGATCCTGGCGATCGTGCTGTCCCCGGCGACCCGCATCGGCTACGCCATCTACCCGATCGTCCTGCTGGCCTGGCCCCGCTTCGCCGCCGCGCTGTCGGCGGGGCCGGTCGGCGAGCCCGCCGCGCGCCGAACTCCAGGAGCCCGTACGGGAGTCGGTCAAGCAGGATGAGGCGCGCCTTTCGCGATGCGCCCGCTGCCGTGGCTACCGCTGACCATCCCGCCGCAGCCCCCGACCCGACACACCCACGTCCACTCGGCCCCCCGACGTCCTGTGCCAGGTACTCCGGGGGCTTCCTCGAAGAACTCGCCGGGACGTGGCGGTGACACCGCGGTGAGCCGGCTCACGCCTCCGGCTTGGTGGCGCGGACGATCGCCGAGTGCATGCCGTCCGCGACCGGGTGTGTCGGGGTGATGTCCACGGCCGTGAAGCCCGCGGCCTCCAGGTCCTCCCGGTATTCGGTGAAGGACGACGCGCCCGCGATGCAGCCGACGAAGTCGCCGCGCCGGGCCCGCTGTTCGCGGCTGAGGGTGTCGTCGGCGACGACGTCCGTGACGCCGAAACGGCCGCCGGGCCGCAGGACGCGGAAGGCCTCGGCGAACACGGCGGGCTTGTCGACGGACAGGCTGATGACGCAGTTGGAGATGACCACGTCGATCGTGTCCGGGGGCAGCGGGATCGCCTCGATGGTGCCCTTGAGGAACTCCACGTTCGTCGCACCCGCCCGCGCCGCGTTGGCCAGGGCGAGGGAGAGCATCTCCTCGGTCATGTCCAGGCCGTACGCCTTCCCCGTCGGCCCCACGCGGCGGGCGGAGAGCAGGACGTCGGCTCCGCCGCCGGAGCCGAGGTCCAACACGCTCTCGCCCTCACGGAGTTCGACGACCGTGGTGGGGTTGCCGCAGCCGAGGGAGGCGGCGACGGCCTCGGCGGGCAGGGCGGCGCGCTCGTCGGCGGCGTAGAGGGCGGCGCCGAAGTCCTCGTCGGCCTCGACCGGCTGGGGGCCACAGCAGGCGGTGCCGCCCTCGGTGACCTTCACGGCTGCCGCCGCGTACCGCAGGCGGACGGCTTCACGCAGATCGATGGACTGTTCACTCATGGCTTTACCTGCCTGTATCGATATCCATTGATACAATCTTGTGCCCGTGTGTCGAAGGATGTCAATATAGAAGAATGTCGAAACAAGTAGCTGTGGCGCTGGGTCGGGACGCGGCCGGCGGCTGCTGCGCCGGACTCGCGTCCGCACCGCTGGCGGACGAGCGGGCGGCGGCGCTGGCGAAGGCGTTCAAGGCCCTCGGGGACCCGGTCCGGCTGCGGCTGCTGTCGATGATCGCCTCCCGCGAGGGCGGCGAGGTCTGCGTGTGCGAGCTGACGCCGGCCTTCGAACTGTCCCAGCCGACGATCTCCCACCACCTCAAGCTCCTGCGCCAGGCCGGTCTGATCGACTGCGAGCGCCGTGGGACCTGGGTGTACTACTGGGTGCTGCCCGGCGCCCTGGACGAGCTGGCCGCGTTCCTGGCGACGCCGCGAGCCGAGGCGCAAGCCGTGCCACGAGCCGAGGCGAAGGACGCGCCGCACGCCGCCGGAGTCACCGCATGACCGCGTCCCTCGGCCGCCGTGTCGCCGCCGAGGCGTTGGGGACCGGGCTGCTGGTGGCCGTCGTCGTGGGCTCCGGCATCCAGGCGACCGAGCTGTCGCACGACGTCGGCGTGCAGTTGCTGGCCAACTCCCTGGCCACCGTCTTCGGTCTGGGCGTGCTGATCACACTGCTCGGGCCGGTCTCGGGCGCGCACTTCAACCCCGCCGTCACCCTCGCCACCTGGTTCACCGGCCGCCGCACCGGCTCCGGGCCGAGCCTGCGGGAGGTCGCCGCGTACGTGCCCGCGCAGATCGCCGGGGCGATCGGCGGCGCGGTGCTGGCCGACGCGATGTTCGCCGAGCCGCTGGTGAGGTTCTCCGCCCACGACCGGTCCGCCGGCCACCTCTGGCTGGGCGAGGTCGTCGCCACGGGCGGGCTCATCCTGCTCGTCCTCGGCCTGGAGCGCACCGGCCGCGCCCCCCTGGCCCCGGCGGCCGTGGCCTCCTACATCGGCGCCGCCTACTGGTTCACCTCCTCCACCTCCTTCGCGAACCCCGCCGTCACCGTCGGCCGTGCCTTCACCGACACCTTCGCCGGAATCGCCCCCGCCTCGGTCGCCCCGTTCGTCGGGGCGCAACTGCTGGGCGCCGTACTCGGGTCGGCCGCCGTGGCGGTCGTATACGGGTACGGGCGTCACGCGCGCCCGGCGGACGACGACGGCGCCGTACCGCACGCCGAGCCCGAACCCGCCGTCTCCTGACCGCCCTTCCGCCCGCAGGGACAGCCGCGAGGACAACTGCCAAGACACCAGACACCTGCCCAGACACCTGCAAGGACACCCATGAGCTCCGCCGCCCCGCGCCCCTCCGTCCTCTTCGTCTGCGTCCACAACGCCGGCCGTTCCCAGATGGGCGCCGCCTTCCTCACCCGCCTCGGCGGCGACCGGGTCGAGGTCCGCTCGGCCGGTTCCGCGCCCGCCGACGCGGTCAACCCCGCCGTGGTCGAGGCCATGGCGGAGGTCGGCATCGACATCTCCGCCGAGACGCCGAAGGTCCTCACCACCGAGGCGGTGCGGTCCTCGGACGTGGTCATCACGATGGGCTGCGGCGACGCCTGCCCGGTCTTCCCCGGCAAGCGCTACCTGGACTGGCAACTGGACGACCCCGCCGGGCAGGGGGTCGAGGCGGTCCGCCCGATCCGGGACGCCATCGAGGGACGGGTGCGGGTCCTGCTCGCCGACCTCGGAATCACACGGACTTCCTGACCCTGGAACAAGACGTACGGTCGATCGTACGTAATTGTCCGGTGTTGTGGCACGATGGCCGGGATGGAAGGCGAACGGCAGGCTGCGGTGCACGGCAGCGGGTCGCCCGGCACGCCGTCGACATCGCCTCGCTGGAAGGCTCGAAGGGCTCAGCATCGGCCGCCTGGCCGCCGACCTCGGTCGATCTGAGCGCGCTGACGGAGGCCGAGCTGAAGGCGGTCCGCTACTGGCGACCGCAGACGCTGGGCGAGCCGCTGTTCAAGTGCTGGAACTGAGGCCCACGACGCCTCCGGCTCACCGGCCCGCCCCCGGCGCGCATGGTCACGCCGCCACGGTGACGGGCGTCGGCAGGTGCGGTGATCGGCGCTTCAGTTCCCTGTGCCGCGGTCCGGCCGAACCGCCGGGCTCAGCCCACGCTCAGCTCGGCCAGCGGCAGCGTGTGCCGGGTCTGGAGGACCTTCGCGCGCAGGTAGCGGACATTGTGGGCGGTGGTGAAGACACCGGTGGGCACCCGGTCCCGTACGACCACGCCCAGTGCCCGCAGCTGCTCGGCCTTGTCGGGGTTGTTGGACAGCAGGTCCAGCTCCCCGATGCCGAGGGCGGCGAGCATCTGCGCGGCGGCCGTGTAGTCGCGGGCGTCCTCCGGCAGGCCGAGCGCGGCGTTCGCCTCGTAGGTGTCCAGGCCCTGGTCCTGGAGGGCGTAGGCGTCGAGCTTGTTGTAGAGGCCGATGCCGCGGCCCTCCTGGCGCAGGTAGAGCAGCACTCCGCCGCGGTCGGCGATGCGCTCGACCGCCTCGCGCAGCTGGGGTCCGCAGTCGCAGCGGGCCGAAGCGAAGACGTCGCCGGTCAGGCACTCGGAGTGCAGGCGCACCAGCGGGGCGGTGCCGGGTGCGGGGTCGCCGAGGACGACGGCTACGTGCTCCTGGCCGTCGGCCAGGCCGTGGAAGGTGACGAGTTCGGCGTCGACGCTGTAGCCGTCGTGGAAGCGCAGCGGTACCCGGACGCGGGAGCGCGGCGTGGCGGCGGGGGTGTCGGGCATGCGGGTCCCTCCGGGTGCGGGCAGTGCTTCAGATTTGAAGCAGCGGTACGCACGGGACCCTACCTCATGCTTAAAACTTAAAGCAATCAGGAATCACGAACAGGACGAACGGCGCCGCCAGGGCACGTCCTCCGCCCCGGATTCGGCATCGCCGCCCTGCAACCCGCGCGCGATCCCCGTGCAGATCTCCTCCAGCTGCCGCACCTGCTCCGGTGTGAGCCGGTCGAACAGGGTGGCGCGCACGGTCTCCACGTGCCCGGGCGCCGTACGCTCCAGTGCGGCCATCCCCTCGTCCGTCAGTACGGCGATGCTGCTGCGCTTGTCCCAGCGGCAGTCCTCCCGCCGTACCAGCCCGTTCCGCTCGAGCCGGGTCACCGCGTACGTCAGCCTGCTGCGCGTGATCTTCAACGACTCGGCGAGGTCCGTCATCCGCAGCCGCCGCTCGGGCGCCTCGGACAGGTTGGCCAGCACGGAGTAGAACAGGTGTGGCATGCCGGCGTCCTGCTGGAGCTGTCGGTCGATCGCGTCCTCCAGGAGGTGCGTCGCGGCCATGTACGCGCGCCAGGCGCGCTGCTCCTCGGGGCTGAGCCAGCGGGTCGTCATGCCGCCAGTGTAAGTTTGTTTCAAACTTGAACCAAGACTCGCCTCGCAGGGAGACCGCGCCGATGTCGTACCCGTACGTGCTGCTGTCCGCCGCCGTCTCCCTCGACGGCTACCTGGACGACACCGGCCCCGACCGGCTCCTGCTGTCCAGCCCGGCCGACTTCGACCGGGTCGACGCGGTACGGGCCTCCGTCGACGCCATCCTGATCGGCGCCGGCACGATCCGCGCCGACAACCCGCGGCTTCTGGTCAACTCCGCCGAGCGCCGCGCGGCACGGGTGCGCGAGGGTCGACCGGAGTACCCGCTGAAGGTGACCGTCACCGCCACCGGCGACCTCGATCCCGACGCCAACTTCTGGCACACCGGCGGCGACAAGCTCGTCTGCACGACCGACGAGGGCGCCGAGCGGGCCGCGCGCCGCGTCGGTGACACCGCCGACGTCGTCGCGCTGGGCCCCGGCCTCGACTGGCGGTCCCTGCTGTCCCACCTGCACGACGTGCGCGGGGTCCGGCGGCTGATGGTCGAGGGCGGCGGCACGGTCCACACCCAGCTGCTGCAGCTGGGCCTCGCCGACGAGCTCCAGCTGGTCCTCGCGCCGCTGTTCGTCGGTGACCCGGCAGCGCCCCGCCTGTTCGGCCCCGGCGGCTACCAGGCCGGCCGGCTGCGCCTGACCGAGACCCGCCGGATCGAGGACGTGGTCCTCATGCGCTACGAGCCCACGGCCCCCGGCGCGGGTGCGGTCGCCACCGCCGCCGACCGTCACTGGCTGCGCACCGCCTGCGAACTGGCCGCGCTGTGTCCGCCCTCGCGGACCGCGTTCAGTGTGGGGGCGGTGGTGGTCGCGGCCGACGGCACGGAGCTCGCGCGAGGTCACTCGCGCGAGGGGGACGACCCCGTGGTCCATGCGGAGGAGGCCGCCCTCGCGAAGGTCGACCCGGCGGATGAGCGGTTGGCCGGCGCCACGGTGTACAGCAGCCTGGAGCCCTGCGCCCGGCGGGCCTCGAGGCCCGCGCCCTGTGCCGAGCTGATCCTTCGGGCGGGGGTGCGGAGGGTGGTCACGGCCTGGCGGGAGCCCGACACGTTCGTGGATGCGGCCGACGGGAGCGGAGTCCTGGCGAAGGCCGGCGCGGAGGTGGTCGTCCTGCCCGAGCTGGAGGGACGCGCCAAGGCGCCGAACGGACATCTGCTGGGGTGAGCCGGCCCCGGCCCGCCCCGTGCGGGGGCTGAAAGCACTCAGGGCCGGAATCCAATGGATTCCGGCCCTGAGTTTTGAGTAGCGGGGACAGGATTTGAACCTGCGACCTCTGGGTTATGAGCCCAGCGAGCTACCGAGCTGCTCCACCCCGCGTCGTTGTGTCTCTACTGTACACCACTCGGTGGGTCGTCCGGCGCCACCTGATCGTTTTCACCCAGGGTGACCGGACGACCGCCCTCCGAATAACACCTGAGTCACCATCAAAAACGCCCAGGCTCCTGAGTGGCGGTCAACTCGCCCGGATTTGCTGCACTCCCGGCCGGTAAGTTCCGCTCGGAAAAGGTTAATGATCAAGCCGAACGGCTTGGAAAGTGACTCTCAGGTCTATTAACGTTCGATAACGCAGCGCGGTCGTCCCAGCCGTCACAAGAGGCGGCTCCGTGCGCACGCGCCTAATCCCGCAAGGGAGCCGGGGAACCACCATCTTGGGGTGAATCACGCGGATACCGGCTGGTATACGCGCGTAGGAGACCTTCCTGCTCCGAACCCGTCAGCTAACCCGGTAGGCGGAGGAAGGAAAGGAGTACGCCCGAGTGGCGTCCAACCGGCCCGCCCCAGAAGCCCCGTACGTGCCCGCGCAAGCCCAGCCGGAGACCTTCGGCTACGGCGCCTACCGCGCCGAGGAGGGGCCCTGGGAGGAGTGGAACCCCACCGAGGACTCCGTCACCCCGGTCCGTGGCCGGCACCGCGTCGCCAAGCAACGCGGCGGCTTCGCGCGCAGCTCCACCGTCCTCGGCGTCGGCGTGATGGCCGCGGTCGGCGCGGGCGGCATCGCCAGCGCCAACACCGGCAAGCCGCCGGTCTCCATATCCCTGCCGGACCTGGACTCCGTCGAGCACATCTTCGGCGACTCCTCCGATGCGCCCCAGGCCACTGCGACCGGCCTCAGCAAGGTCGGCGTGACCACCGACAGCGCCGGCAGCGGCAATGCCGGCGAGGCCCTGCGCAACCGGATCATGGCCCAGGCCGAGCAGCAGCAGAGCAAGGCCGACAGCAAGGCCACCGCCGCCGCGATCGCCGCGGCCGACAAGCAGACCGCCGCCGCGGCCGCCACGGCGGAGCAGGCCGCCGCGGCCAAGGCCGCCGCCGCCAAGGAGAAGGCGGAGGCCGACGCCAAGAAGGCCGCCGAGGCCAAGCGGCTGGCCGAGCTGGCCAAGGAGTACACGCTGCCGGTCGTCTCGTACACGATCACCGGTACCTTCGGGCAGCCCGGCGCGATGTGGTCCTCCGGCTACCACACCGGCCTCGACTTCGCCGCCCCCACCGGCACCCTCATCAAGGCCGTCCACGGCGGCACGGTCACCCAGGCCGGCTGGGCGGGCGCCTACGGCTACCGCACCGTCATCACCCTGGACGACGGCACCGAGCTGTGGTTCTGCCACCAGTCCTCGATCAACGTCTCCGTCGGGCAGAAGGTCTCCACCGGCCAGGTCATCGGCCGTGTCGGCGCCACCGGCAACGTCACCGGCCCGCACCTGCACCTGGAGGTCCACCCGAACGGCCAGGCCACCGCCATCGACCCGGCGCCGTGGCTGCGGGAGAAGGGCCTCACCCCCTGACGCGTCCTTCCGGGCGTTCTTGACGCCGGCGGTGGAATGCGATCATCCACCGTCGGCGTTGACATAGGGCATGACCTCTCTGCGCACACTCGGTTCATCCGACCTCCAGGTCTTCCCGCTCTGCCTCGGCGGCAACGTCTTCGGCTGGACCGCCGACGAGGAGACCTCCTTCGCCGTCCTCGACGCCTACACGGCGGCCGGCGGCAACTTCATCGACACCGCCGACTCCTACACGGCGTGGATCGAGGGCCACAAGGGCGGCGAGTCCGAGACGATCATCGGCAAGTGGGTCAAGGCCCGTGGCAACCGCGACCGCGTCGTCATCGCCACCAAGGTCAGCCAGCACCCGGAGTTCCAGGGTCTGTCCGCCGTCAACATCAAGGCCGCCGCCGACGCCTCCCTGCGCCGCCTGGACACCGACTACATCGACCTCTACTACACCCACTTCGACAAGCCCGAGATCCCGGTCGAGGAGATCATCGGCGCGCTGGACGAGCTGGTGAAGGCGGGCAAGGTCCGCCACGTCGCCGCCTCCAACATCAGCCCCGAGCGCCTGAAGGCCTCGCTCGACTTCTCCGACCGCGAGGGCCTGGCCCGCTATGTGGCCCTCCAGCCCCACTACAACCTCGTCTCCCGCGACACCTACGAGGGCCCGCTGCAGGACCTGGCCGCCAAGGAGGGCCTGTCCGCCGTGCCGTACTTCTCCCTGGCCGCGGGCTTCCTGACCGGCAAGTACCGCCCCGGCACCAAGGTCGACAGCGCCCGTGCGGGCCGGGCCCAGGAGCACGCGGAGACCGAGCGCGGCCAGAAGGTCCTCGCGGCCCTGGACGAGATCGCCGCCGCCCATGACGCCCCCGTCGCCACGGTCGCCCTCGCCTGGCTCGCGGCCCAGCCGACGATCACGGCCCCGATCGCCTCGGCCCGCACGCCGGACCAGCTCCCGGCCCTCCTGGACGTGGCGGACCTGCAGCTGACGGAGGAGGAGCTGGCGAGTCTGACGGCAGCGTCTGCCTGACCTTCCTGCCGGCCTGATGCTTCCGCCGCAACGGTGCTCAGCCACGACGGCGGATTCCGGCGGTGCCGAATCCTCCGCAACCCGATGGGTTACGACTGATACGGGTTGTAGGAAGAGTAGGGCGCCGCCGGATAGCCGTACCCCGGCCGATACGCCGTAGGCATCGGCACCGGTGCCGCGTACATCTGCCGAACCGGCGGAGCCACCCGCATCGCGTACTCCAACGCCGGCCGCGCCGCATTCCGCCGCTTCCACAGCTCGTCCAGCAACTCCCGCTCCCGTACGACGAAGTCGGCCCCGGCCTTGCCCTGCCGCCCCCGGCGCCGCAGAAACGCGAGTGAGGTGGCGTACGCCTCGTAGCGTGCCACCTCCCGTGCCACCGGCTTGCCGCCGTGGTGCCGGGCGTAGTCACGGGCCGTCCGCCGGGCCCGCATCGACCCGAGCGCGAACGGCTCGGCCGGCCCCAGCCACCCGGCCAGCACATACGCCGGCAGCTCCTCCCGCACGGTCCGCAGCTCCCGCTGCCTCGTCCAGATCGCGAGCCAGGTCAGCAACCCGAACACGGGCATCATGAATCCGCCGTAGACGGCGAAGAACCCGAACTCGCCGAAGGTGGAGGAGCCGTTCCAGAAGGCGTGCATGCTCATCGCGAGCAGCAGACCGCACACCGGCAGCAGCATCCGCCGGGCGCGCTGCCGCTCGGCGGAGAGCGCGGCGAAGCCGAAGCCGAGGCCGGTCATGGTGGTGAACAGGGGGTGCGCGAACGGGGACATCACGATGCGCACGAAGAAGGTGGCGGCGGTGACGGAGGCGATACCGCTGCCGCCGCTGACCTGGTCGGCTCCGAAGGCCGTACCCAGGTAGAGGATGTTCTCGGTGAACGCGAACCCGGTGGCGGTGATGCCCGCTATCACCACCCCGTCGACGATCCCCGTGAAGTGACGTCTGCGGAAGAGGAAGACCAGCAGGACGGCCGCGGCCTTGGCGGACTCCTCCACGATGGGCGCGATCACGGTGGCGCCGAGGGTGTCGGCACTGGCCGGATCGGCCGTGGCGGTGGCTATCCACTTCGTCGCGAAGCTGTTGGCGACGATGGCTATCAGCGCCGCCGCGCAGGCCCCCCAGGCGAAGGCGAAGACCAGGTTCCGCCAGGGGCCGGGTTCTACGCGGTCCAGCCACCGGAAGGCGGCTATGAGCCACGGCACGGGCAGCACGGCGAGACCGAGCCCGACGAGAAACCCCTCGGTACCGGTCTGTCGACGCACCAGCGCGAGGATGACGAGTCCGGACAGCGCGAGCAGTGTGATCAGTGCCCCGTACCGCACCCACCTGTGCTGCCACCAGTGCGGGTGGCGGAGCGGCACGGGGCCGTGGGGGCCCGGCGGATACGTCGGAAACGGAGGACTGGTGGCCACGGCATCGACCCTAACGGTGACGGGACGAGGGGCTGGAGCGGATTATCGGTCCTGGTGCGGTACGCGACGGAAGAGCAGATCGTTCACCACGTGTCCCTTGTCCAGTCCCTGCCCCTCGAAACGGGTCAGCGGACGGTACTCGGGGCGCGCTGCGAAGCCGCCGTCCGCCTGCGTGTTCTCGAAGTCGGGGTGCGCGGTGAGCACCTCGAGCATCTGCTCGGCGTACGGCTCCCAGTCGGTCGCGCAGTGCACGAGCGCGCCGGGCTTCAGCCGGGTCGCGGCGAGCGTCAGGAACTCGGGCTGGATGAGCCGCCGCTTGTGGTGCCGCTTCTTGGGCCAGGGGTCCGGGAAGTACACACGCAGCCCGTCGAGCGAGTCGGGGGTGAGCATCTCCCGGAGCAGGATGATCGCGTCCCCGTTGCCGACGCGGACGTTGGACAGCCCGTTGCGGTCGGCGAGACCCAGCAGATTGCCCTGCCCCGGGGTGTGCACGTCGACGGCGAGGATGTTGGTGTCCGGGTCGGTGGCGGCCATCTGCGCGGTGGCCTCGCCCATCCCGAACCCGATCTCCAGGACGACGGGCCCGTCGTTCCCGAACAGCTCGGGGAGGTCGATGACCCGCTGCCCGTCGATGTCCAGCCCCCACTTGGGCCACAGCCGCTGCAGCGCGTCCGCCTGCCCGGCGGTCACCCGGCTGCGCCGCGGCTGGAAACTCCGGATCCGCCGCTCGAAGTGCGATCCGGCGGGATCGGCCTTGGGGCCGTCCGGAAACCGCGGCTCCCCCTTGGCCCGGGTATGCCGGACGGACGCGCCGGGGGTGTGGGGGGCCGGCGAGGGGGCTTCGGGGGCGTTGAGGAAGTCAGACACAGTGCTTCCGAGTCTACGGCGCTCTTCCAGGGCGCCCTCCCGGCCGACCGGGACGGGTGGTCGGAAGGGCAAGCGGGGGTTCCAGGGGGCGGATCCCCGGGTACGGCGCTACAGCGAACCGAGCATGTCCAGCACCCGCCGCCCGACTTCCCGCCCGATCGGCAAGGAAGCGGTGGCCGCTGGCGAGGGCGCGTTCAGCACGTGCACGGCACGAGCCCCCTCCTTGATCAGGAAGTCGTCCACCAGCGTCCCGTCGCGCAACACCGCCTGCGCCCGCACTCCGGCAGGGGCCCGCACCAGGTCGTCCGCCTCCGCCCCGGGCAGCAATCTGCGCACCGCCTCCAGGAACGCCCCCTTCGACAGCGAGCGGTGCAGTTCCCCCGCGCCGTATCTCCAGTGCCGCCGGGCGATCGCCCATGACCCCGGCCAGGCCACGGTCCCGGCCAGCTCCCGGGGCCGTACGACCCGCCAGCCGTACCCCTCCCGGGCCAGGGCCGGCACCGCGTTGGGGCCGATGTGCACACCGCCGTCGATGCCCCGGGTCAGATGGACGCCGAGGAACGGAAAGGCCGGGTCCGGCACCGGATACACCAGGCCGCGCACCAGCTCCGGCCGCGCCAGCTCGTAGTACTCCCCGCGGAACGGCACGATCCGCACCGGGGGCTCGTCCCCGGTCAGCCGCGCGATCTCGTCGCAGTACAGCCCGGCACAGTTCACCAGCACACGCGCGCGTACGACGTCTCCGCCCGAGGTGAGCACGGCCACGCCCCGCTCCGGCCGCCGGTCGATCCGTACGACCCGGGTGCCGTACCGGATCTCGGCCCCGGAGGCCCGCGCCAGCTGCCGGGCGACGCCGACGAAGTCGCACACGCCGGTGGTCCCGACGTGTATGGCGGCCAGCCCCCTCACCTCGGGCTCGTACTCACCGATCTGTGCGGCGCCCAGTTCCCGCACCGGAATCCCGTTCTCCCGCCCCCGTTGCACGAGTGCGTGCAGCCGGGGCAGCTCCTCCCGCTCGGTGGCGACGATCAGCTTGCCGGTGACGGCGTGCGCGATGCCGTACTCGGCGCAGAACTTCACCATCTCGGCGGCGCCCCGCACCGCGTACCGCGCCTTGAGGGAGCCCGGCCGGTAGTAGATCCCGCTGTGGATGACCCCGCTGTTGCGTCCCGTCTGGTGCCGGGCCGGCCCCGGCTCCTTCTCCAGCACGGTGACCGCCGTGCCCGGCGCGGCCCGTGTGATCGCATACGCGGTGGACAGCCCGACGATCCCCCCACCGACCACGAGCACGTCACAGTCGTACGCCCCGACCGGCACCTGCACCACCTCCCACCTCGATAGTGCACTGCGCCACTGACAACACCTTCAAACGCGGGTGTGACGGTTCTCAGGCCGAAGTCATCAACAGCGGGCGCGCCCGCTCCCGCAGCTCCATCACCCTCGGCTCGTCCCCGTACGGCTCCAGCCGGTGCAGAAGGTCCTTCACGTACTCGGTCGTGCGCGCCGACGAGATCCGGCCGGCCACCTCCACTGCCCGCACCCCCTGCTCGCAGGCGGCGTCGAGGTTCCCGGACTCCAGCTCGGCGACGGCTGAGACGACCAGCCGCAGGCCGTGCGACCGCACGAACTCCTCGGTCGGCTTCGACAAGGCCTGTTCCGTGAACCTCCGCACCTGCCGGGGGGCCTTCAGGTCCCGGTAGCATTCGGCGGCATCTGCAGCAAAACGGTCATATCCATAGAAACCAAGCCAAGAAGGATCGTTGTCCCCCTCCCGGGACCGCTCCAGCCATCCCTCGGCCGCCTTCAGCGCCGCACCCGCCGCCTGCGCGTCCCCCGCACGCGCGTGTGCCCGCGCCTCCACCAGCCGGAAGAAACTCATCGTGCGCGCGGTCGCCAGCCCGCGGTTCCGCTCCAGCGCGGCCTGCGCCAGATCGACCCCCTCGTCGCCGAAGCCGCGATATGTCGCCTGCAACGACATGGAGGCCAGCACATAGCCCCCCAGCGGGACGTCGGCCGCCGCGCGCGCGAGCCGCAGCGCCTGAATGTAGTACCGCTGTGCCGCCTCCTGCTGGCCGGTGTCGAAGGCCATCCACCCGGCGAGCCGGGTGAGTTCGGCGGACGCCCCGAAGAGGGCGCGGCCCACTTCGTCGGAGTAGGCGCCGAGCAGCAGTGGTGCCGCCTCCACCCGCAGGCACTCCGGTACCATCGACGAACGCCAGTCCCCACCCCCGTACTTGGAGTCCCAGCGCCGCGCGTCCTCGGCGGCCTCCCGCAGCTTGCGCACATCGCTGTGGCCGACTTTGATCGGTGCGCCGGAGCCCTCGGTGGAGCCCGCCTCCCGCGCGACCGAGCTGTCGGCGGGGGTTATCAGCCAGCGCGAGGCGGGCGTTGCGTATGCGCTCACTGCGAACGATCCGGCGAGCGACTGCCAGATGCCGCCGGAGCCGGCCCGGCGCCCGGCGAGGTCGAGACGGTACAGCTCCGTCGCCGACTTCACCGCCTGTCCGACGTCTCTGGGGAAGGCGAGGCCCACTTCGGGCGCGGGATCCGCGTCCGCCAGGCCGATCTCGTGGAGCGGCACCGGGCGGCCGAGCTTCTGGCCGATGGCGGCCGCGATGAGGTGCGGAGCCGCGCCCTGCGGCACCATCCCCTTCGACACCCAGCGCGCCACCGAGGTCTTGTCGTAGCGAAGAGTCAACCCGCGTTGCGCCCCAAGGTCGTTGACGCGCCTGGCGAGTCCTGCGTTGCTGATTCCCGCGAGGGCGAGAACGGTGCCGAGCTTTTCGTTCGGCCCGCGTTGCTCCCTGGACATGCGCCACCCCTCGACACAGACGGCTGCCGCGCTGGCATAACCATGCGGCATTCGTAAACCCAGCGTAGTTCGCCGCATCCCAAGCGTTAAGGGGCATTGTTCCGGATGGCGGGATTGTTGTCCGTACGGAAGTGCGGTCCTGTACGCACCGTGCACAGCCTGTCGCCTCGTGCCCCCGCGCGTGTGGCCATGCGCCCGTCCGTGCGCTCTTCTCCGGCCATCCGGGGAGCGGTTCCATGGCTCTTGCGTGGGTCGGCCCGCTGTACTGGATCCAGTGGGCTGGGGGACACCGCCACCTTCATCCCCGCGGGTGGCGGACCGGTCCGGGAGGCGATGCCCGCCTCCCGGACTGTGCGCATGTTCGCGCCGCCGCACGCTCCGCAGGCCTGTACGGAGCGTGCTCAAGTCCCGGTTCGTTCAGCATATTTGGCTGAAAATCATCCCTGCCTGTCGCGGGTCGACATGTGCCCCGACCATGCAACTTGAGGGCGCGAACGGCGATTTGGGGGAGCGTACAGGGGGCGCATTCGAGTCGCCCCCGTCTCATGCCCACTGGGCATTTCCCTCGATCGAAGCCGGTGCCGCCGCACTTCCACAACGCGCCTCTCATGGCAGCATGGGGGTCCGGTTCATACGGTGCACTGTTGTCCACAGCCTGTGGAGGCGTCGATGCGGTGGTTGGTGGGTTGGAGCAGCACCGCCGCGGGCGTCGCCGGGATCGGTTCCGCGGGCGCCACCGGTTACGACGGCGAGACCCTGCACCCGGTCGGCTCCCAACTCCTGTGGGGGGATCCGGACCCCCTGTGGGCCGTGGGCGACTGGCGCCCCGACGAACTGCGCGTGGTGAAGGCCGACGCGGACAACCGCATCGCCGTCCTCGGCATCTGCGGCGCCTCCGACGAGGAGCTGCGGCGCGGCCTGTTCACCGCGCGCGGGGGCGCACTGCGCCATCTGACCGCCTGGCCGGGCAGTTACACGGCCGTCGTCAAGGTCGGCCGCCGCATCACCGTCTGCGGCGATCTCGCGGGCGCCCGCCCGGTGTTCCACACCCCCTGGGCCGGCGGCACCGCCTACGCCACCGCCGCGCTGCCCCTCGCCGACCTCATCGAGGCCAACCTCGACTTCGGCCACCTGGCCGCCCTGCTCGCCGCCCCGGACGTGCCGGCCGCGCTGCGCGACACCACCCCGTACGAGGGCGTACGGCGCGTTCCGCCGGGGCACGCGCTCGTGCTGCGCGCCGGGATGCGCGAGATCGCCGGGTACGAGCCGGTCGCCTCCCTCGCCGTGGCCGCGTCCCCGGCCGACCCCGACCGCGCCGTGGACGCCGTACGGGACGCCCTGGTGGAGGCGGTCCGCACCCGGCTGTCGGCGCCCCGGCACGTGCCCGACCTCGACCCCGGCCCGGTGCCCGGCATGGGCCCCGCCGAGCGGCGGGCCCGGCGCGGGATGCCCGTGCCCGGCATCGGCGCCGACCTCTCCGGCGGCCCCGCATCCGGCACCCTCGCGCTGCTGGCCGCCGGGCTTCCCGGCAGACCCGGCACGCTCCTCGGCCACGGCACGGGCGCGGGCGAACGGCTCCTCGCCGTCACCTTCAACGACCTGGCCGTGGGCGGCCACGAGGCCGAACTGGAGCGCGCCGGCGCCCTCGCCGCCAACCCGCGCCTGCACCACGTCGTCGTGACCGGCGCCGAGGAGACCCTGCCGTACGCCGACCTCGACGGCCCCCTCACCGACGAACCCGGACCCTCGCTGGTGACCGCCGTCCGGCACCGCGCCCGCCTCGCCGCCGGCAGCGCCGACCACTTCACCGGCCACGGCGCCCGCCAGGTCCTGGACGCCCACCCCGCCCGCCTCGCCGACCTCCTGATGGACCGCAAACGGCGCCATCTGGTGCGCCCGGTCGCCGCGCTCGCCAAGGCCGACGGCTCGGTGATGGTCCCCGCGCGCGTGTACGGCGCCGCCCGCCGGCTCGCCCGCACGCCCTACCGGACCGGCCTGGAGGTGCTGGCCGAACGGCTGATGCGGCGCCACTTCGACGAGCCCGGGGGAGCGGTCGGTGCGTCCCTCGCCGCGCTGACCTGGGCCAGACCCGGGCCGGCGGCCCGCTGGCTGACGGGGGAGGCGCTGGCCGAAGTATCGGTTCTGCTGCAGGCGGAGGCGGACCGTTCGGCAACCGGCGTCCAGCGTCCCGGTGAGTACCGCGCGCGTGCCGCCCTCGCCCGCCAGGCCGCCGACCTGCGCGTCCTGGAACAGGCCGCCGAGATCCGCTCCCAGCGCCTGCACGCGCCGTTCCTCGACAACCAGGTCGTGCGCGCCTGCCGCGTCCTCCCGGAGGCCCTGCGCGTCCAACCCGGGGCTCGTTCCTCGATCCTCCGTACGGTCCTGGAGGGCGCCGGCGTCACCGACCTCCCGCCCGGCTGGGGCGCCCCCTCCCACGCCTCCTCGGCGGCGGCCGCACGCGCGGGCCTGCGCGTGGCGGCGGCCCCCCTCCAGGATCTCTTCGCCACCCCATTGCTGGCCGACGCCGGCCTGGTGGAAGCCCGCGTCATCCGCGAGGCCCTGCGCGGGGCTGCCGCCGGCGACCCCCTCCCCCTCGACGGCCTCGCCGACCTCGTCTCCCTCGAACTCTGGCTCCACCGCCTGCTCTCCCGACGGGGAACGTGCTGGACGGGGACACCGGCACGCGCGCGTGCGGTGCCGTCCGGGATCCAGCCGAGAAGGGGAGCCTTGGCCTCCGGCGCTTGACGGCTGAGGAGGCCTGATGGCCGAGGGCCCTGATGGCTGAGGGCGCCTGCCCCTGCCCTGCCGGGGGCTGCCACCCTCAGGCCCCCCGCGCGAGGTGGCTCCTGCCGTATGCCGACTGCGGTCCGTCGTGGCTGGTCGCGCAGTTCCCCGCGCCCCTTGCGGGGCGCCCCCGCCGTAGCCTGCGGGCAGTCGTGCCGCTGGGGTGGCCCGGGTGGGACGCGGCGGCGCCTCTCAGCGAGCGGCGCCCGGCCCCTGCCCGGCCGCGGCACCGGGTACGCGATCGAGCGCCGCCGACGAAACCCCGTGCCCCACCCCGCGCCCCCCGCGACAATGACCAGGTGCGGTACAGAATCCTGGGCGTGGCCCAAGCAGCGGACGACCAGGGCACCCCCGTACCCATCGGCGGCCCACGCCTGCGCACACTCCTCACCGCCCTGGCCCTCCGCCCGGGTCGCACCGCCACCCCCGAAACCCTCATCGACGAGATCTGGGCCGGCGACCACCCGAGCGACGCCCCCGCCGCCCTGCAAGCCCTCGTCGGCCGCCTCCGCCGCACCCTCGGCCACCACACCGTCGCCTCCACCCCGGGCGGTTACCGCCTAGAAGCGACCGAGGACGACGTCGACCTGTACGTCTTCGAGCGCCTCGTCCACACGGGCACCAGGACCCTCACCACCGGCGACCCCGCCACCGCCCACCGCACTCTCACCGAGGCCCTTGCCCTCTGGCACGGCCCCGCCCTCGCCGACCTCGCCGACCGCACCGCCGCCACCCGCCCGGAGGCCCTGCGCCTGGAGGCCACCCGCGGGCGTGCCGCCGCCGCCCTCGACCTCGGCCGCGCCCCGGACGTCGTACCGGAGCTGACGGAACTCACCACGGCGCACCCGTTGGACGAGCCCCTGCGCGCCCTGCTCATCCGCGCCCTGCGCGACAGCGGCCGCACCGCCGACGCACTCGCCGCGTACGAGTCCGCCCGCCGCACCCTCGCCGACACCCTCGGCACCGATCCGGGCCCGGAACTCAGAACGCTGTACGCGTCGTTGCTCAAGCAGCAGCAACCGCAGCAGCAACCGCAGCAGCAACCGCAGCAGCAACCGCAGCAGCAACCGCAGCAGCAACCGCAGCAGCAACCGCAGCCGCAACCGCAGCCGCAACCGCAGCCGCAGCCGTCGACCCAACCGACCCGATCGAACGCACCGGCCCCCGCTCAACCCCCTGAGCGGACCGGCAACCTCCGGCCCCGCCTGACGTCCTTCGTCGGGCGGGAACCAGAACTCGAGGCCATTCGTTCCGACTTGCACAGGGCCCGCCTGGTCACGCTCACCGGACCGGGCGGCTCGGGAAAGACCCGCCTCGCCGAGGAGGCCGCCGCAGGGCTCCCCCAGGCATGGCTGGTCGAGCTGGCCCCGCTCGACCATCCGGAGGCGGTGCCCGGCGCCGTGGTCAGCGCGCTCGGCCTGCGCGAGACCGTGCTGCTGACCAACGAGCTGGCGACCCCACAGGCCGACCCCGCCGCCCTGCTGATCGAGTACTGCGCCCCGCGCAGCCAACTCCTGATCCTTGACAACTGCGAACATGTCATCGGCGCGGCCGCCGCCCTCGCCGAGACCCTCCTCACCCACTGCCCGGGGCTCACGGTCCTCGCGACCAGCCGTGAACCCCTGGGCGTCCCCGGTGAGTCGGTGCGCCCGGTCGAGCCCCTCGTCCCGGAGCAGGCGCACCGCCTGTTCGCCGAGCGCGCGAAGGCTGTCCGTCCCGACGCCGACGTCGTGCTCGCCGACACCGGGGCCGTGGCGGAGATCTGCCGCCGCCTGGACGGGCTGCCGCTCGCCATCGAGCTGGCCGCCGCCCGGCTCAGGCTGCTGACCCCACGGCAGATCGCCGACCGGCTCGACGACCGCTTCCGCCTGCTCACCTCCGGAAGCCGCACGGTCCTGCCCCGCCAGCAGACCCTGCGCGCAGTCGTCGACTGGTCCTGGGACCTGCTGGACGAGCGGGAGCGTACGGTGCTGCGCGAGGTGTCCGTCTTCGCCGGCGGCTGGGACCTCGCGGCGGCCGAGGCCGTCTGCACCGGTCCGGCGGCCGACCTGATCGGCGCCCTCGTCGACAAGTCCCTCCTCGTGGCCGCGCCCAGCGGCCCCGACGGCTCCGGCGGCATGCGCTACCGCATGCTGGAGACCATCCACGAGTACGCCATCGAGCGCGCGGCCGAGGTCCCCGGACTGCGCGCCACGGCCGAGCGCCGGCATCGCGCGTGGGTGCGGGCGCTGGTCGAGGAGGCCGAGCCACGCCTGCGGTCGGCGGACCAACTGCCGTGGATTTCCCGCCTGGAGACCGAGCTGGACAACATCCGGGCGGCCCTGGACCGCTCCGTGCGCGCCGGCGACGAGCCGGAGGCCGGCGCGATCGTCCTGGCCATCGGCTGGTTCTGGTGGCTACGCAACCACCGTCAGGAAGCGATCGCCTGGGTCCGCCTGGTCCTCCGCCTGGGCGTGGCCCTGGACACCCTGGCAAAGCCGGAGCCGCCGATTCTCTCGGCGTCCCGGCGCGCTTCGGCGACCGGGGACCCCGTCGGTGCCGCCCCCGACCTGATGTCCCTGGTGGAGTCGGCCGACCCGGTGGGCGCCTTCCTCACCGTGCCCGACGGCGAGGCCGGGCATCCGCGGCGGGAGCCGCGGATGGACCTGCGGATGCTCGACCTGTTCCTGACCTCCGAATCGAGCACCGAGCACCACGCGGCCGACCCACGCGCCCCGGAGTACGTCGCGCGCGTCCGTGCCGCCTACGAGCGCGGCGGTCCCCACGCCGCCCGGCTCCCGGGCATCGTGTGGCCGCTGACTTCCTACTACCTGGGCGGCCCGGCGGACGTCGGCCCGGACATGGCCGCGGCCGTGGCCAACTGCCGTGCGCACGGCGGTGACTGGGAGATCGGCGTCTCCCTGATGTACCGCACCCATGTGACCGTCGACTCCCCGGGCAACCTGCGGGGCGTCGACGAGGACCTGGCCGAGCTGCGGACGCTCAGCCGGCGCGTCGGGGACCGCTGGATGCGGGCCCAGGTGTGCAGCGCCGCCGGCGAGGCGGCCATGGCCCGCGGCAGGTTCGCCGAGGCGCGCGGTGAGTACGACGAGGCACTGCGCCTGGCCTACGAGGTGGGGGCCTACGCCGAGTCGCCGTTCCTGATGGCCCGGCTCGCCGAGATCTCCTACCGCTCCGGCGACCGGAAGACCGCGCTGTCCGCCCTGGAGGAGGCGGGAGCGGCCGCCGACCGGTACGCGGTGCCGGAGTCGCGTGCCTTCGTGCTGCTGCTGCGCGCCCACATCGCCCTGCACGACGGGCAGCTCGCCCGTGCCCGCGAGCTGTATGAGGCGACCCGCGCCCTGGCCCGCGGCGGCACCCCGCCACCGCAGTTCGAGGCGGCCCTGCGCAGCGTCGAGGCGCTCCTCGCCGCCGATGAGTCGGGCCCCGCGCACGGGCTGCCGATCGCCGCCGAGGCGCTGCGCGTGGCCGTGGCCCAGCGGTGCGCCGAGTCGATCACGGCGGGGCTGGTGGACATCGCGGCCGGCCTGCGGGCCCGGTGCGGCGATCTGGCCGGTGCGGTCCGGCTGTTCGCCGCCGCGGACCACTGGCGCGACGGCAATCCGCGTCCCGAGCCGGAGTGCAGCGAGGCCATCCGGGTGCAGGCCGACGCCCGCGCGACTCTGCCACCGGAGCGGTACGCGGCCGAGCGCGCCCGGGGCTCGTCCCTCGGTGTGGCCGACGTACTGCAGGAGCTCGGCGCGGCGGAGGCGCCCGCCGAACGCGGCCGGTGAGGATCACCACCGTTCTCCCGGCGCCTTCCCGTCTCCCGTCCTTCCGCCTACCGGCCTATCGGCAGGTGAACCGGGACTCCGCCCAGTCCGCGAGTGCCGCCTGGTCGAAGACGTTGCTGTGCGGCCGTACGACGAGCCGCACGGTCCTGCGCCCGGTGAGGTCCACGTGGACGGGCACGGCGCGGTCGTGTCCCTTGACCATCCCGGACTGCCACAGCCGCACCCCGTCGGCCCAGACGGAGAAGGACACCTTGCCGAGGCCGAGCGTCATGTCGTCCACACCGGCCAGTGCGTCGTAGGCGGTGCACTGCCGGTTGAGGGCGACGGTGACCGAGGACTCGCCGTGCACGGTCACCCCGCGCGCGTACTGCTTGCCGCCGATCGACATGCCGTGGCGCTGCCACACCCAGCTGCTCTCGGCGAGCCGGATCTCGGGCTTGGCGCCGTCGCCGTCGACGTCGTAACTGAGGTCGCTCAGCTCGTACACGGTGGGCGCGGGCGGCGGAGTGGGCGTCGGGGTCGGCGTGGGTGTCGGCGTCGGCGTGGGTGTGCGTGTGGGCGTCGGGGTGGGCCTGGGAGTCGGCTTGGAAGTCGGCGTCGGCGTCGGCGTCGGCGTGGGGGTGGGGGTCGGCTCGGGCGCGAGCACCACGGGCTCCGGCGAGGGCTTCTTCCTCGGCGGGGCCGGCGTCGGCGCCGGGGGCCGTACGGCCGGCGCGGACGGCGACGGCTCGGCTGCCTCCCTCGCCGGCCGATGGCCGTCGTTCACCAGCGCCAGTGCCACCGCGGCAGCAGCCACCGCGACCACACCCGCCGCCATGCCCGCCTTCACCGGCGCTCCGAGCCCCTCCGAGGCCGCGGCACCGCCCGTACCGCCGGCCCCGCCGGACGACGACCCGGTGGCCGCCGCGACGGCACCCGCCGCCCCCGCCCCGGCGCTTCCCGCGATGATGCCGAGCGCCTTGGCGTACCCGGCGGCCCCGAACCAGCCGATGACCGCGACCGGGACGACACCGGGGATACCGCTCGCGACCTCTTCGATCTGCGCGGCCGCCAGCCGGCACTTGGCACATTGCTCCAGGTGCTTGCGCAGACCCCGCTCGGCGCGGATACGCAGTTTGCGGCGGGCGTAGGTGCCGAGCTGGTCGGCGTAGCGGGCGCACTCCTCGTCACCGGCGAGGGTGGCGCTCACGTGGGCCTGCAGGTAGGCCTGCTTCAGCCCCTCGCGGGCGCGGCTCGCCAGCACGCGGGTGCCGTTGGCGTCCAGCCCGAACAGCACGGCCACTTGGCTCGGGGACTCGTCCTCCACCTCGGTGTGCCACAGCACGGCCTGCCAGCGCTCGGGCAGCGAACGGAAGGCCTGCATCGCCAGGGACTGCTCGGCCTCGTGCATCGCGCGCACATCGGCGCCGAGGTCCAGTGTGTCGTCGTCGGACACTTCGGAGGCGCGCGAGGACTGCTGGGCGAAGACGGCGAAGTCGTCCACGAGCTGCTCGCGCCGGGCGGACTTGGTCCAGTGCGCGGCGACGCGCCGCAAGGAGGTGAGCAGATAGGCCCGTACGGCGTGCTCGGGCCCCGATCCCCCGCGCACCGCCTGCAGCATCCGGGCGAAGACCTCGGCCGTGAGGTCGTCGGCGGTGTGCCCGTCCCGGCAGCAGGTGCGCGCATACCGCCGTACGGAGTCCGCGTGCCGCCGGTAGAGCTCCGCGTAGGCGGAGTCGTCACCGCCGCGCATCCGCTCGATCAGCTCGCCGTCGTCGGGCGGCGTCTCCCGGGTCGGCGGCAGCACGCTGCCCTCGCGCTGGGCCGGCACGCTCATCTCGTTCCGCCCGCCGGAGGGCTTCTTGCTCCGCCCGCCGGTGGAAGCCGGACGCCCGCCCTGTTTCGGCACCTGGGGCGGGGTCAGGCCCGCAGCGGCCTCCGCGCCCGCGTCGTCATCGCGTGACTCGTCCCACCCGTCAACGCCCATCGCGGAAAGCCCCCGACACCGGCCCAGCCCAACCCGTCACCGGCTCAGAGTGCCACATTGTCCTTTATTCAAGGACCTCATGTTCACGGCATCCACTCATCCGAGGGCCCTTGTCAGCACAGACCTACGGCCGCCACTCGAACGAAGGAATCGCGGCGAAGGCTGCCATTGGTCAGGGGCGCCGGTGGGGCAGGCAGCACGGCAACCCCCAGAGGGGCGCGGGGAACTGCGCGACCAGTCCCCACGCACCCGCAGCCCGACGACTCCACGCACCGCCCACCCCGAACCGTCCACATGGGCACCCACCCGCAGCCGCCGGCGGCGGGGACCCCTGCACGAGACGCGACCGCAATACCCCTATGCGGGACGCGACCGCAACCCCTCCAGCAAAATGTCCAGCAGCCGTGCCGAGGCCGCCGCCTGCTGCGCGGGATCCGGCAGGGACGGCGCCGCCGTGGCGATCACCAGCAGCACATCCCCCACGGACACGTCCGCCCGCAGCTCACCAGCCGCCCGAGCCCGGTCCACCAGCTGCCCGACCACATCGAGCAACGCCCCGACCCCGCTGTCATCAGCGGCCCCGGCGGACTCCCCGGGCACCAGCCGAAGCTCACCGGACCCCGGCTGCACCCGCTGCTGAGGCACCCGAGCCTCCTCGGCGGACGCCACGCCAGAACCACCCGACTCGGTCGAACCGGCGGAGCCCTGCGCGGAGCCGACCCGCAGGACCTGCGGCGGCAGCAACCGGCCCGCCCCCGACGCCACGGACGTCCGCAGGAACCGGGACAGCGCCGACCACGGCTCGTCCTCCTGCCCGAGCGCGGCCCGCGCCTGCTCGGTCAGCCGCGCGGTCTCCTCCTCGGCTATCCGCCGGACCAGCACGTCCTTGCTGGGAAAGCGCCGGTACACGGTGCCGACACCCACCCGGGCCCGCCGGGCCACGTCCTCCATCGGCGCGCCGTAACCCGACTCGCCGAAGACCTCACGCGCCGCACGCAGCACGTGCTCCAGATTGCGCTGTGCGTCCACCCGCAGCGGTGCCGTACGCGCCCCGTCCGCGCGTCCGTTGCCCACCGCCGCGCTCATCGCCCCGCCACCCGGTGCGAGGGTGGCTGCGGATGACCAATGCGTGTCCTGAACATGCATGTGTTTCCCCCGGTAATGACGTCTCCCCCCGGAGACTCCCCGCCAGTGTTCCGAAGTGCGTGGAACTGACGTCGTTCTCGACCGGGTCCGCCCGTCGCGGCACCCGTTCGACCACATTCCCTACACCCCGTCGACACACGAACATAGTTGAGAGAGAGTCAATTCAGAAGGGGCAGGTTCCGCACAGTGCGCCCCCCGATCGGAGTACGGGTCTCGTACGTCCCGTTTCCACACCTTCGCTCCCCATCGCCCGCACCCGCTGACCTGCCCCCTTTCGTCCCGCCCCGACACCGCGCCTGCCTATGCGCACACCCGGCCGCCGGTCACACAAATTGCCGGGGCTGTGGACAAACAACAGCGCCGGGTGCGTCATGGGATGGTGAAGGAACGTGCGCGCATTCTGGTTGTCGGCGGCGGCTACGTCGGGATGTACACGGCACTGCGGCTGCAGCGGAGGCTGAAGGCCGAGCTCAGGCGGGGTGAGGTCGACATCACCGTCGTCACTCCCGACCCCTACATGACGTACCAGCCGTTCCTTCCCGAAGCGGCCGCCGGTTCGATTTCCCCTCGCCATGTCGTCGTACCGCTGCGTCGCGTCCTGGACCAGTGCCATGTCGTCGTCGGCGAGGTGACGTCCATCGACCACGCGATGCGCACCGCCGTCGTCACCACGCTCGCCACCGCCGAGGAGGGAAAACCGGCCGAACTCCTCGGTTACGACGAGCTCGTGCTGGCCCCCGGCTCGATCTCCCGCACCCTGCCCATCCCCGGCCTCGCCGAGTACGGCATCGGGTTCAAGACCGTCGAAGAGGCCATCGGCCTGCGCAACCACGTCATCGAGCAGATGGACATCGCCTCCTCCACCCGCGACCCCGCGATCCGCGACGCCGCCCTCACCTTCGTCTTCGTCGGCGGCGGCTACGCGGGCGTGGAGGCGCTCGCCGAACTGGAGGACATGGCCCGCTACGCCGCGCGCTCCTACCACAACGTCCGCCCCGAGGACATGAAGTGGATCCTCGTGGAGGCCTCCGACCGCATCCTTCCCGAGGTCGGCGAGGAGATGGGCCGCTACACCGTCACCCAGCTGCGCCGCCGCAACATCCAGGTCCTGCTCGAAACCCGCCTGGACTCCTGCGCCGACCGCGTCGCCGTCCTCAGCGACGGCCAGCGCTTCCCGACCCGCACGGTCGTGTGGACCGCCGGCGTCAAGCCCAGCCCGCTGCTCGCCGCCTCCGACCTGCCGCTCACCGCACGCGGTCGGCTGAAGTGCACCGCCCAGCTGACCGTCGACGGCACGGAGCACGCCTGGGCGGCCGGGGACGCTGCCGCCGTACCCGACGTCACCGCCGCCGAACCCGGCACCGAGACCGCCCCCAACGCCCAGCACGCCGTCCGTCAGGCCCGGACCCTCGGCGACAACATCGCCCACGCGCTGCGCGGCGAGCCCCTGGAGACGTACGGCCACAAGTACGTCGGCTCGGTCGCCTCCCTCGGCCTGCACAAGGGCGTCGCGCAGATCTACGGGCGCAGGCTGAAGGGCTACCCTGCCTGGTTCATGCACCGCGTGTACCACCTCAGCAGGGTGCCCACCTTCAACCGAAAGGCCCGTGTGCTGGCGGAATGGACCCTCGCCGGACTCTTCAAACGGGAGATCGTCTCGCTCGGTTCGCTCGAACATCCGCGAGCGGAGTTCGAACTCGCTGCCGGTGGAAAGCCTCATCACAGCCCCTCGGACGACCCGAAGGGGTCGTCCTGACCGGAGCAAGGAACTCCCCGGCCCGCCCAGGCGTCTGACCGATGTCGCCGCGGCGCGCCCCCTGCCAGACTGCCCCATGTCCTCTGACGAGCCACCCGCCCGCCCTCAGCACCCACGAGGCTTCTTCCCAAGTGAACTTCACGCGCTGGAGCGCCCGGCTCCCCGGAACGCAGCGCCGCGCCGCCGCGCGGAACGAGACCACGGTCTCCCCGGACCGGCGGGGGGAAGGCTCCGTGCCCGCGGCCCGTGCCGGAAAGCCGGTCGACGGCACGGCCCCGGTGCCCGCCGTCGACGAACTGCCCGCGCGCGACGTCCTCGACCGCGTCCCGGCCCTGGTCGCCCTCGTACACGGCCCCGACCACCGCATCGCGTACGTCAACGACGCCTACGTGGCGGCCTTCGGCGTACGGCCCATGGGCACACCCGCCCGCGAGGCGCTGCCCGAACTCGCCGAACTCGGCCTGCTCCCGCTCCTCGACCAGGTGCTGCGCAGCGGCAAGCCCCGCACCCTGAAGTCCCGCAAGGCCGTGGACGGCCGCTCCTACACGTTCACCTGCACCCCGGTCGACGAGGACGGCGACCGCGACGGAGGCGTGCTCGTCTTCGCCACCGACGTCACCGACCACGCCGAGGCCGCCGAGCGGCTGCGCGCCAGCGAGCGCCGCCAGCGCGAGACGGCGGTGACCCTCCAGCGCTCCCTGTTGCCGCAGGAACTGGAACAGCCCGACGACCTGCGCATCGCCGCCACCTACCACCCCGGCGGCACCGAGGCCGCGGTCGGCGGTGACTGGTACGACGTGATCACCCTCGGCGGCGGCCGCACGGCCCTGGTGATCGGCGACGTCATGGGCCGGGGTGTGCGAGCAGCGGCGGTCATGGGCCAACTGCGTACGGCCGTCCGGGCCTACGCCCGCCTGGACCTCCCCCCGCACGAGGTGCTCCAACTGCTGGACGGCCTCGCCACCGAGATCGACGCCAACCAGATCGCCACCTGCGTCTACGCCGTCCACGACCCCAACGAGGGAAGGCTCGTGTACGCCTCCGCCGGGCACCTGCCGATCCTGGTCCGCGACGAGAACGGCACCGTCTCCCGCGCCGACGAGCCCACCGGCCCGCCGCTCGGCACCGGCGGCTGGATGCACGCGTCGGGCTCCATCGCGCTCGGCCCGGGCTCCACGGCCGTCCTCTACACCGACGGCCTGGTCGAACGCCGCGACGAGGACCTGGACGAGGGCATCGCGGCCCTCGAAGGCGCCCTCGCCGGCGCCACCGGCTCCCCGCAGGTCGTCTGCGACCGCCTGGTCCGCTCGGCCGGCGTCACCGCCGACCACGACGACGACGTCGCCGTCCTGGTCCTCCAGCACCCCGCCCGTACGGGCCCCGACGGCGATCTCTTCCGCAACGCGGCCCTGGAACTCCTCGGCGGCGTCGAGGCGGCCCCCCGCGCCCGCGCGTTCGCCTCCGGCGTGCTGACGAGTTGGCGCTTCCCGGTCGAGCTGCACGATCTCGGTGTGCTCGCCGCGAGCGAGCTGGTCGCCAACTCCCTCCAGCACGGCACCCCGCCCATGCGGCTCCGGCTCCGCCGCACCGACCGCCGCCTGATCATCGAGGTGACGGACGGGGACGATCACCTTCCTCGACGCCGGCGCGCGGAACCGGGCGACGAGTCGGGCCGGGGCATCGCCATCGTGGCGACGATCGCGTCCAACTGGGGCTGCCGCCGGACGCCTGGCGGCGGCAAGGCGGTGTGGTGCGAGTTCGTACTCCCGAAGGGCTAGGCGCCGTGGGGGGCCTTGGCCGAGCCGGGTGTGGGTGCGGGTGGGCGGGGGCCTGGTCGCGCAGGCGTGCCGACGTAGCTGCGGGCCGTCGTGGCGCTTGGGGCGGCACGGGTGGGCGCAGCGGCACCTCTCGGCGAGCAGCGCCCCCAAACGTGCCCAGCAACGGCACCGGGGGCCTCACGCCTCCGCGGCCACCGGCTCCGCAGGCGCACCACCCCGGGCAACCACCCGGGTCCCGCGAGCCAGCCAAGGCTGGTCCTGGACGGGGGTGAGCCTCCGCCCGAGCCGCAGCGCAAGCACCGTGATCCCCAGCGAGAACAGCAGGAACGTCACGATGTACGGCGCGTGCAGCGAGGCACCCAGCGGCCCGCCCACCGCCGGACCGACGGCCAGCGCCAGCTGCTTGACCAGTGCAAACGCAGAGTTGTACTGCCCGGCCATCCCCTCGGGAGCCAAGTCGGCGACCAGCGGAGCGACCGTCGGCGACAGCATCGCCTCACCCAGCCCGAACAGCGCGTACGTCGAGACGAACGCGGCCGTCGCCATCTCCTGGCTGCCGTGCCCCAGCCCCGCGTACCCGGCGGCCAGCCACGCCACGGCCCAGATCAGTCCGACACCGGCGATGACCCGGGACCGCCGGCCGCGCTCCACGAACCTCAGCACGGCGAACTGGGCGACCACGATCATCAGCGTGTTCGCGGCCAGGGCCGTCCCCAGCGCGGAGGTGGATATCCCGGCGGCCTCGACGCCGTACGCGCTCAGCCCGGACTCGAACTGGCCGTAGCAGGCGAAGAACAGCACGAAGCCCAGCACACACAGCTGCACCATCGCCGGGTTCCCGAGCAGCCGCTTCCGGCTGCCCTTCGCCGACCGGGCCGGCGCGTCCTCGATCCGCGGCGAGTGCGGCATCCGCACGGTCGCCATCACCCCGACCAGCAGCAGGAACACCGCCGCCTCGATCGCGAACAGCAGCGTGAAGGACGACACGCGTGTGGTGTCGACGAGATGACCGCCGATGAGGCCGCCTATACCGAGTCCCAGGTTCTGCAGGAAGAACTGCATCGCGAACGCCCGTGACCGCGTGTCGGCGGTGGAGCAGTCCACGATCATCGTCGCGAGCGCCGGCTGCATCACGGCCTGCCCGGCACCGAGCGCCGCGGCCGACAGCAGTACGGCGGCGGCGTTGCCCGCGAGTCCCAGGCTCAGCGCGCCGAGCGCCGCGGTGACCAGGGCGGCGAGCAGGACCGGCAGCGGGCCGCGCCGCACGATCGCCCTGCCGGCGAACGGCAGCACGATCAGCGCGGCCACGGCGAAGACGGCGAGCACGAGTCCCGCCGTCATGGCTCCCAGCCCCCGCACCTGCGCCACGTAGACGTACAGGTAGGGGACGGTGAAGCCGAGCCCGAACGCGCTGAGTGCGTTGCCCACGTGGATCCGACGCATCGCTGCGCCCATCGCCCTGGTCACGTTCACCTCTCTCACTAGTTACACCTGAAGACTTCAAAGCTAAAGTTCGAAGCTAAAGACTACACAGAGAAGGACTTCAACGCAAAGCAACCGCGTGCGATACTGCGGCCATGGCCGACACCGCCCCCGACGTCGCGGAACCGACGCTCGAAGAGCAGATCGCCGCTTACCAGCGCGAGTTCCAGGGCCTCGATCCGCAGGTCGAGAAGATCGTCTCGGCGCTCTCCCGGCTCAACCGCCGCATGAACGTCGCCTACGGCCGCCAGACCGCCGGCCTCGGCATCAGCAACGCCGAGTGGGAGGTGCTCAAGGCACTGGTCCTCTCCGGTGCCCCCTACCGCCTGGGCCCCAGCGACCTCGCCAAGCGCCTCGGCCTCACGCCGGCCGCGATGACCCACCGGATCGACCGCATGGTGGCCGAGGGACTCGTCACCCGGGAGCGTGACGAGTCCAACCGCGTCCGCGTGATCGTGGAGCTGACCCCCGAGGGCCGTGAGAAGTGGCTGGAGGCCATGCGCCTCGCGACCGTCTTCGAGGAGGACCTGCTCCAGGACCTCACGCCGGCGGAGCGCGCGGTGCTCGGCGAGGTCCTGACCAGGCTCCTGCGCAGGGTGGAGGACGCCCAGCCGGACGCCGGCGGCCGGCTCAGCGACCTCGACTGAGGCCGCCGTAAAAAATCTTGACAAGGGGTGTTGACACGCCCCTGGCCGATCCGTAAAGTTCTTCGGGTTGCCACGGAGCCGTAACGGATCCTCGGTAGCGCATCGCCGCCTCGAGCGGCACCCCTCACATCATCAGCTCGATCTCCCGGACGGGTTGTATTCGGCGTGCCCGAATTCAATTCGAATGGAGCCCGGCGGCCCGATTGGGAATCGCCGAGCGGATCCGCTAAGGTTTGAGACGTCGGAACGGCCCAAGGGCCGGGAAGACAAGCCCCCCTGACTGGGAGTCAGACGCCGAAAGGATCTGATAGAGTCGGAACCGCCGGAAAGGGAAACGCGGAGCGAAAGCGAAGCGGGAACCTGGAAAGCACCGAGGAAATCGGATCGAGAAAAGATCTGATAGAGTCGGAAACACCGAAGGGAAGCCCGGAGGAAAGCCCGAGAGGGTGAGTACGAAGGAAGCGACCGTTCCTTGAGAACTCAACAGCGTGCCAAAAATCAACGCCAGATATGTTGATACCCCGTCTCCGGTCATCACGATCGGGACGAGGTTCCTTTGAAAAACACAGCGAGGACGCTGTGTGCGAGGGGACTATTCCTCCTCTCGCACCGCTCTCGTGGTGTTCATCCCGATTACGGGA